>NZ_JAHBZI010000002.1:0-750000 GCF_019635515.1 Sphingomonas sp.
GTGTCCTTCGGCACCAGCGCCCGCTGGATGATCGCGGCCGGGTCGTTGGCGCAGCGTCCGGTCGAGATGCCATGGACGAAGACCTCCGAGATGTGCCCGCGAACGCGGTGCGCCATGTTGAGCTTGCCCTTCGCCTCGATCGCCCGAATCGCCTTCAGCACCATGGGGGCGGTGATCTCGGTGATCGCCGTGCCGCCCAGCTCCCTGAAGGCGTGCGTCTCGAGGCGGCGAAGGATCGCCTTGCCATATTTGGGCGCCAGCGTGCCGGCCTTCAGGCGATGATACTCCCGCGCGATCGCCTCGAAGGTGTTGGCGGATGCGGCCGAGGTGGCGGCCTCCTCCTGCTTCTTGCGAACTCCTGGATCGATCCGCTGCAACAGCAGCTTGCGCGCCGCGTCTCGCGCTGCGCGCGCCTCCTCGAGCGTCATGGCAGGATAGGTGCCGAAGACCAGCTTCCGCTCGACCTTCCCCGCTTTGCCATCCGGCCGATCGCCGAATCGGTACTTGAACCGCCACGACCGAGAGCCCGTGGCGGTGACGTAGAGATAGAGCCCGCCGGAGTCGGAGAGCTTGTAAGGGCGCTCCTTCTTCTTCGCATTGCGACAGTGAAAATCCGTCAGCAAAGCCCGCCCCCAAGAAAGCCCCCAAATTGGGGGCCTTTTCATGATCGCGCGTGATCGCGCATGATCGCGGTGTGTGGCGTGGAAGGGCGGAAATCAAGGCGTTTTGAGCGGCGATGATCGCCCCTGATCGGCCTGCTTGGATGCCCCGTGAGGATTCGAACCTCAATTGACGGAGTCAGAGTCCGTAGTCTTACCTTTAGACGACGGGGCATCGGCCAAGCGCTCAAGGGCGCGGCTGGCAGGCCGCGCGAAATAGGGCGGGGTTCCTGACCTGTCAACGCCGCTTCGGACCCCATCCTTGCCGCAGCGGCGACTCTTCGCTACCCCTGCGGCCAAGCATGGGACGGGCCGTCATGGCCCGCGACCCAAACAGAACATAAGTGAGTGCAGTACGATGGGGGATGGCTCCGCCACTATACCCCGCGGCCCGAGGTCCGATTCGACCGGAACCCATGCGCCGCCACAGGACCGCCAGCCGCGCTCGCGCTGGCCCGAATCGCGCCATTATGCCGCGCTCGATCTCGGCACCAACAATTGCCGGCTGCTGATCGCGCGCCCGCAAGGCGGCGGGTTCGCGGTGGTCGATGCCTTTTCGCGAATCGTCCGGCTGGGCGAGGGCCTCGCCACCACCGGGCGCCTGTCCGACGCGGCGATCGAACGCACCATCGCCGCGCTCAAGGTCTGCGCCGAGAAACTGAAACGCCGCAACGTGACGCTCGCCCGCTCGGTCGCGACCGAGGCCTGCCGTCAAGCGGTGAACGGCGCGGAGTTCATCGAGCGCTGCTACCGCGAGACCGGCATCGCCCTCGACATCATCACCGCCGAGGAGGAAGCACGGCTGGCGGTGCTCGGCTGCCACGCCTTGCTGGAGCCCGGGGACGGCCCGGCGATCGTCTTCGATATTGGCGGCGGCTCGACCGAACTGGTGCTGGTCGATTCGCAAGTGCCGGTGCCCCGCATCCTCGACTGGCACAGCGCGCCATGGGGTGTGGTATCGCTGACCGAGGCCGCCGGGCAGGCCGGATCGGGCGCGCAGGGTCTCGCCGATCTCTACGCCGACATGCGGGCACGGGTGAAAGCGAGCTTCGCGCCATTCGCCGGCCGCTTGCGGCCGCCTGCGGGTACGCCGCGGCTGCTCGGCACCAGCGGCACCGTGACCACGCTCGCCAGTGTCCATCTCGGCCTTGCCGCCTATGACCGCTCGGTGATCGACGGACTGATCGTTCCGACGCAGGCGATGCGTGAGGTCAGCACGCGGCTGGCCGGGATGACGCTGGCCGAGCGCAGTCAGGTGCCGTGCATCGGCTCGGAGCGCGCCGATCTGGTGGTGGCGGGCTGCGCGATCCTCGAAACGATCCTCGATCTGTGGCCCGCCGCGCGGCTGGGCATCGCCGATCGCGGCATCCGCGAGGGCATCCTCCGCCGGCTGATGAATGGGCGGATGCTGTGAGCCGGGGCGGATCGCGCACCCATACAAGGGTCAAGACTTCGCGCGGGCGGACGCCGCAATCGAACCGCTGGCTCGAACGCCAGCTCAACGACCCTTACGTCAAGAAGGCCAAGGCCGAGGGCTATCGCAGCCGCGCCGCCTATAAGCTGATCGAGCTCGACGAGAAATTCGGCTTCCTCAAGGGCTCGAAACGCGTCGTCGATCTGGGTCTGGCGCCGGGCGGCTGGAGCCAGGTGATCCGCCGCAAGATGCCCAAGGCGGCGATCGTCGGCATCGACCTGCTGCCGGTCGATCCGATCGAAGGCGTGACGATCTTCCAGATGGATTTCATGGACGATAAGGCCCCCGACCTGCTGCTCGAGGCGCTGGGCGGCGCCCCCGATCTGGTGATTTCGGACATGGCGGCGAACACCGTCGGCCATCCGCAGACCGATGCGCTGCGAACCATGGGACTGGTCGAGCTCGCGCTCGATTTCGCGGTGCAGAATCTGGAGAAGGGCGGCAGCTTCGTCTCGAAGGTGTTCGCCGGCGGCGCCGATTCGGCGATGGTCGCCGAATTGAAGCGCAACTTCGCGACCGTGAAGCACGCCAAGCCGCCATCGAGCCGCAAAGGTTCGGTGGAATGGTTCGTGGTGGCGCAGGGGTTCAAGGGCCGATCAGCGGAATAGCATAGCTATTCCGTGTCGCGGACCGGCCCCGGCCAGCCTCGCATCGCGACGACCGGCGACGCGGCTTTGCCGCGGCGCAGTCCAAGCCCGAATAGAAAACGCCCCGGAATCGCTTCCGGGGCGTTTTCTGATCCTGCGATTCGCCTGCCTTTAGCCGTCGTAATCGCTGCCCAGATTCTGGTTCCGCGGCGGCGCGGCGGCAGTGAGGCGGAGCGCTTCGGCCGACGCCGAGAGGCTGCCGATCTCGTCCGGAGCTTCCTCGTCGTCGATCTGGACGCGCTGCATGCCCGAAACCACCGCCTCTTCGAGATGGGCGGGATGCACGGTTTCCTCAGCGATTTCGCGCAGCGCCACGACCGGGTTTTTATCGCGGTCGCGATCGATCGTCAGCTCGGCGCCGCCGGAGATCTGACGGGCGCGCTGGGCCGCGAACAGCACCAGATCGAAACGGTTGGAAATCTTGTCGACGCAATCTTCGACAGTGACGCGCGCCATGGAACGCTTCCTTGGAGTTAAGGGTGTCCGGAAAGGCGTGGCACCTAGGCGGCAGGCTCCGAATTGTCAAGGAAATGCGCGCTTCGCGCCCTGCGCGAACGATTCCGCCACACGCGCGTTTGATGACGGACCTGAAACGAAAGGCCGCCGCCAGATCATGCATGCGCTTGCCAACCTTGCCGATGCTCCGCACATGCCGGTGATGCCCGTGCCCGCGACCTTCGATGTAGACGGCAACAGGCTGACGTTGCTGACCGAAGGCCCCGCGCGACTGGCGGCTTTGCTTGATCTGATCAAATCGGCCAAGCGATCGCTGCGCGTGCTCTATTATATCTATGTCGCCGACAAGGCGGGCGAGGCGGTGCGCGACGCGCTGCTGGCGGCCGCGTGGCGCGGGGTCGAGGTTCATCTGATCGTCGATGGCATGGGCAGCGAGCCCGCGCAGGGCAGAGGCTTTTTCGATCCGCTGCGTGCCGCCGGCGTCGATGTCTGCCGCTTCGTGCCGCGCTGGGGGCGGCGCTATCTGCTGCGCAACCACCAGAAGCTGGCGCTCGCCGACGAAGAGCGGGTGATGATCGGCGGCTTCAACATCGAGGACAGCTATTTCGGCACCGCCGCCGACGCCGCGTGGCGCGATCTCGGGCTGATGGTCGAAGGGCCGGCGGTCGCGCGGCTGACCGGCTATTTCGACGCGCTGTCGCGCTGGGCCAAGCGCCCCAGGGCCTCGATGCGCAAGCTCGCCAAAACGCTCAAGGCCTGGAGCGAGCCCGATGGTGCCACGCGCTGGCTGCTCGGCGGGCCGATGCGGCGGCTCTCACCCTGGGCGCGCGTGGTCAAGCGCGACATGGAACAGGCAAGGGCGATCGACCTGATCGCCGCCTATTTCGCGCCGAATCCGGCGATGCTTCGCCGCCTCGACAAGGCCGGCAAGCGAGGAACCGTGCGGCTGGTGCTGCCTTCCAAACTGGATCATGGCGCCGCGATCTGGGCGGCGCGCTTCACCTATGCGGGGTTGCTGCGCAAGCGCGTCCAGATCTACGAATATCAGCCGACCAAGCTGCACACCAAGCTCTTCGTCATCGACGATGTCGTCCATATCGGCTCGGCCAATTTCGACATCCGCTCGATGTTCCTCAATCTGGAGCTGATGTTCCGCATCGAGGATGCGAGCTTCGCCGCGCATGTCCGCGCCTATGTCGATGGCGAGATCGCCAATTCCGAGCGAATCACGGCCGAGCTCTACAAGGCGCGCACCGGGCTATGGACGCGGATCAAACAGGCAGCCGCCTATTTCGTGATGGCGGTGCTCGATTATAACGTCACGCGCCGCCTCAATTTCGCGCCGCGCCGAAAATCCTGATCCAGATCAGGTGCTTGAGCGAACGACTCGCATTTGGCACCGCGCAGGCAAGCACGCGTTTGCACCCTGAGACAGACAGGGAGCATCATCATGGCCGACAAACCCGACGCGATCGCCCTTTTGAAAGCCGACCATCGCAAGGTCGAGGAATTGTTCGAGCAGTTCGAAGCCGCCAGCGGCGCGGGCAGGAAGGAAAAGCTCGCGATGCAGATCTGCATGGAGCTGACCGTCCACACCAAGATCGAGGAGGAGATCTTCTATCCGGCCTGCGAGGGCAAGATCGAGGAAGATCTGCTCAAGGAAGCCTATGTCGAGCATGACGGCGCCAAGGTGTTGATCGCCGAGATCGAAGCGGGCGGCCCGGACGACGAATATTATGATGCCAAGGTCAAGGTCCTCTCCGAACAGATCGAGCACCATGTCGAGGAGGAAGAAAAGCGAATGGAGGGCATGTTCAGCCAGGCGCGCCGGGCCGGGCTCGATATGGACGCGCTGGGCGACCAGATGCGCGCCCGCAAGAAACAGTTGATCGCCACCTACAAGGCGAGCGGCCTGCCCAAGCCCGAGACGACGACGCTGAGCGATGTAGCGGTCTAAGGCCGGGACTCGATTAACAATGTGACTGAGCCAATCCCTCCCTTGATGGGGGAGGGATTGGATGGATGCTCTCCACGCGCCGGTGCTGGAGAGCAATCACCCTCACCCTCCCATCAAGGGAGGGGGGTTGATAGGTTATCGCCAGATCCAAGCGGGCGATTCGTCATGACGCAGGCGAGCCTGGCAACGCGAATGGTCCCAATGGTCGCACTGACCATGGGGCGTTTTCCGGCGAAAGTTCCGGCGAAGTCTAGGCCATGTGCGGATCGGGTGCGTGCGCCGACATGCTGACAAGCGATGACAATGAGAAAGAGCCGCGCGGACTCTTTCATACGGAATCCTACATGAGAAGCTCTGCCTAGGGACAAGCCGGAAGGCTATCCAGCCGATTGCAAATCGCGGACAACGCCATGCTCGCGCGCTTGCCGTTTCCCGCGCCGCGCGGCATGGGAGGCGGCTCGTTCGCAGGAGTAGGCGCGCATGAAGGACAGGCTGGTAACGCTGATCGGTGGAGGCGGATTTCTCGGCCGCTATGTCGCGCAGGACCTGTTCGCCACCGGCGCGCGCGTGCGGGTGGTGCAGCCGCGTCCGCGCGACGCCTGGTTCGTCAAGACGCTCGGCGGGCTCGGCCAGACCCAGTTCGCCGCGGCCGATGTCCGCAAGCCCGAAAGCCTCGCGCGCGCGCTTCGCGGATCGGATGCGGTGGTCAATCTCGCCGGAGTGCTGCGCGGCGATTTCGAGGGCGTGCATGTGGAAGGCGCGCGCAATGTCGCCGAGGCCGCCGCCGCCGCGGGCGTATCGTCGCTGATCCACATATCCGCGCTGGGCGCCGATCCGGACTCGGCCTATGGCCGCAGCAAGGGCGAAGGCGATGCCGCGGTCCGCAAGGCATTCCCCGACGCGACGATCTTCCGCCCGTCGATCCTGTTCGGCCGCGAGGACCGGTTCGTGAATCGCTTCGCCGGCATGATCGCCAACGCGCCGGTGGCAGTGCCGGTGCTACGCGGCGAGGCGAAGTTCCAGCCGGCCTATGTCGCCGATGTCGCGCAGGCGATCGTTCAGGCGCTGGCCGATCCCGCCACGCATGCCGGGCGCACCTACACGCTGGGCGGGCCCGACGTGATTTCAATGGCCGGGCTGTTCAAATGGATCGGCGCCACGATCGGACGCGACGTATCTTTTATCGAATTGCCCGATGCGATCGGCGGCATCGTGCCGTTCCTGCCCTTCGCCCCGATCACCCGCGATCAATGGCGGATGCTGGCCACCGACAATGTCGTCCCGGCGACCGGCGTGGGCTTCGGCGCCTTCGGCATCGTGCCGACACCGCTAGCGACGGTCGCGCCGGCATGGATGGTGCGCTTTCGCAAGGCGGGCCGCTTCGGCAAGGCGCGCGCCGCGGCCTGAACGCGGCGTTTTGGGGTAAAAGGGGGCGTATCACATGAGCGATATCATCGTCGCGATCCTGCTCGGCATCGTCGAGGGCATCACCGAGTTCCTGCCGGTCTCATCGACCGGGCATCTGATCCTCGCCACCGAGCTGATGGGCTATGACGCGGCGAAATGGGCGGTGTTCAACATCGCCATCCAGCCCGGCGCGATCCTCGCCATCGTCGCGCTCTATTGGCGAACCTTCCTCGCGGTGTTCAAGGGCCTGCTCAAATGGGAAGCGAGTTCGGTCGCGTTCGTGCGCAACCTGCTGATCGCCTTCATTCCCGCCGTCGTGCTGGGGCTAGCCTTTGCCGACCAGATCGACGCTCTGCTCGAGAATGCGACGGTGGTCGCCTGGGCGCTGATCGCGGGCGGCGTCGCGATCCTGCTGGTCGAGCGGCTGGCCAAAACCAACAACGTGCTTGGCATATCCGGCGTCTCGCTCGGCCAATCGATCAAGATCGGCCTGGTCCAGTGCCTGGCAATGATCCCGGGCGTCAGCCGTTCGGGCGCGACGATCATGGGGGCGATGGCATTGGGAATCGACCGCCGCACCGCCGCCGATTTCAGCTTCTTCCTGGCGTTGCCGACCCTGACCGGCGCGACCGTGCTCCAGCTCTACAAGCATCGCGACGCGATCACTTCGGACAGTCTCGGGCTGATCGCGGTTGGTTTCGTCGTGTCGTTCGTGGTCGCGCTGGCGGTGGTGAAGGCGTTCCTCGCGGTGGTCACAAAGCACGGTTTCGCGCCATTTGCCTGGTACCGAATCATTGCCGGTGCTGCGACATTGGTGTGGCTTGGACTAAGATAAGGCCGAAACGGCCATAAAATAACCGGGAATTCTTGTAATTATCGTGCGCGTCGTCCGTTATTTCGATAAATAGGTCAGTCCTAATGACTTTAATTCACCGTCGCCCTGTTATAGCGGGGCGATATGGCAGACGAACGCATGCTCAAATTTGTCGGCACGGGCCAACAATACCCGTCAAAGCGCGCGGCGAAGCTACGCGCGGAGGATTTCCGTGAGATCGCGGATCGCTACGCGGTGCCGAACGCGGAGGAGCAGGCTGGGCGCTGCTCGCAATGCGGCGTGCCCTATTGCACGGTGCATTGCCCGCTCCACAATCATATCCCCGACTGGCTGCGGTTGACCGCCGAGGGGCGGCTGCGCGAGGCGTATGCGCTGTCGAACAGCACTTCGACCATGCCCGAAATCTGCGGCCGCATCTGCCCGCAGGACCGGCTGTGCGAAGGCAATTGCGTCATCGAATTCTCGGGTCACGGCGCGGTGACGATCGGTTCGGTCGAGAAGTTCATTACCGACACCGCGTGGGAAGAAGGTTGGGTCGAGCCGGTGCAGGTCGGCCCCGCGCGCGGCCAGTCGGTCGGGGTGATCGGCGCCGGGCCCGCCGGGCTCGCCGCGGCCGAATATATGCGCGGCTATGGCTATGACGTGCATGTCTATGATCGCCATGACCGCGCCGGCGGGTTGCTGACCTATGGCATTCCCGGCTTCAAGCTGGAGAAGCATGTCGTCATGCGCCGCGTCGAGCGGCTCAAGCAAGCCGGCATCGTCTTCCACCAGGGTTTCGAAGTCGGCCGCGACGCCAGCCTCGACGAATTGCGCGCGAAGCACGACAGCATCCTGATCGCCACTGGCGTCTACAAGGCGCGCGGCATCAAGGCGCCGGGTGCAGGCGCGGCGGGCGTGGTCGAAGCGCTCGATTACCTCACCGCCTCCAACCGCAAGGGTTTCGGCGACGCGGTTCCCGAATTCGACGATGGAAGCCTTGATGCCGCCGGCAAGCATGTCGTCGTCATCGGCGGCGGCGACACGGCGATGGACTGCGTGCGCACTGCGGTCCGCCAGGGCGCGACATCGGTGAAATGCCTCTACCGCCGCGACCGCGCCAATATGCCCGGATCGCAGCGCGAGACCGCCAATGCCGAGGAGGAAGGCGTCGAGTTCGTCTGGCTCTCCGCCCCCGAAGCGTTCGACGGCGGCGACAGGGTCACCGGCGTGAAAGCGGCGAAGATGCGCCTTGGCGCGCCCGACGCCAGCGGCCGCCGCTCGCCCGAGCGCGATCCGGGCGCGGAGTTCCAGTTCCCCGCCGATCTCGTGATCAAGGCGCTCGGCTTCGAAGCCGAGGATCTGCCGGCCCTGTTCGGCGCGCCCGAACTCGGCGTTACCCGCTGGGGCACGGTCCGCGCCGATGGCAAGACGATGATGACCAGCCTCGACGGCGTCTTCGCCGCCGGCGACATCGTCCGGGGCGCCAGCCTGGTGGTGTGGGCGATCCGCGACGGCCGGGATGTCTCGGCGCACATGCATGCGTGGATGCGCGCCCGCGCGAAGGCGGAGGCTGCCTGAGATGCGTATCTTGCTCGCCGCTGCTCCGTTCGTGGTCCTGATGCTTTCCGCAGGCCAAGCGCAGATCTCAAAGGATCCCGACGCGCATGAGGCACTTGCCGCCAAGCTCGTCTCGGTCCTGCCGCCTTCGGGTAATGAACAGCCCGGGCCCGATCCGCTGGCTGCCACGCGCGCCGCGGATATAACCAAGGCGCATCCGGCGAAATCGGCAGCGATCGCCGCGGCCTTTGCCGATCGCGTGCGCTGCTCGAGCGCCAGGCGCGACGAGACGGTCAGCCGCCTGCTGCTCGCGGTCACGCGCAAGCTGACCGACGACGAACTGCGCGCGATGATCGCGTTCTACACCGGCCCCGATCTCGCTGCGGCGGAAAAGGCGGAGGACGGCTCGCCCGAGATGGAGGCGCTGATGCGGCGCTACCCGCTCAAGCGCTTCGGCGAGGTGATGCAAACCGAGATGAGTACGAAGATGTTCGATGAGGTGATGGCGGCGGAAGATGCCTGCGAAGCGGGCCTGACGGAAACGCTCGCCAAGCAGGGAATTGAGGAATGAGCCAGGCAGAGCGCGAGCGCCTCGCCCGTGAGGGCATGTACCGCCCCGAATTCGAAGGCGATGCCTGCGGCGTCGGCCTGGTCGCCGCGACCGACGGCCAGCCGTCGCGCCGCGTGGTGCAATCGGCGATCGATGCGCTGAAAGCGGTGTGGCATCGTGGCGCCGTCGATGCCGATGGCAAGACCGGTGACGGCGCCGGCCTGCATGTCGATCTGCCGGCGCGCTTCTTCGACGATGCCATCGCCGCCGGCGGCCATCGCGTGCTGCCCAACCGGCTCGCGGTCGGCATGATCTTCCTGCCGCGTACCGATCTCGGGGCGCAGGAAGCGTGCCGCACCATCGTCGAATCCGAGATCATCGAGGCCGGCTACACCATCTATGGCTGGCGGCAGGTGCCGGTCGATGTCAGCGTCATCGGGATGAAGGCGCAGGCGACGCGTCCCGAGATCGAGCAGATCATGATCGCCGGGCCGCTGCCGGGCGATCAGGACGCCGCCGAATTCGAAAAGAACCTCTATCTGGTCCGCCGCCGGATCGAGAAGCGGATCATCGCCGCGCAGGTGCAGGGTTTCTACATCTGCTCGCTCAGCTGCCGCTCGATCATCTACAAGGGGCTGTTCCTCGCCGAATCCCTCAGCGACTTCTATCCCGACCTCAAGGACGACCGCTTCACCAGCCGGGTCGCGATCTTCCATCAGCGCTATTCGACCAACACCTTCCCGCAATGGTGGCTGGCCCAGCCATTCCGCTGCCTCGCCCACAATGGCGAGATCAACACGATCCGCGGCAACAAGAACTGGATGCTCAGCCACGAGATCAAGATGGCGAGCCTGGCGTTCGGCGAGCAGAGCGAGGATATCAAGCCGGTGATCCCGGCGGGCGCTTCGGACACGGCGGCGTTGGACGCGGTATTCGAGGCGATCTGCCGCTCGGGCCGCGACGCGCCGACCGCCAAGCTGATGCTCGTTCCCGAGGCATGGTCCGACGAGGACACGCCGCCGAACCATCTGGCGATGTATAAGTATCTCGCGAGCGTGATGGAGCCGTGGGACGGCCCCGCCGCGCTGGCGATGACCGATGGCCGCTGGGCGGTCGCGGGTGTCGACCGCAACGCGCTGCGGCCACTGCGCTACACCCAGACCAGTGACGGGCTGCTCATCGTTGGCTCCGAGACCGGCATGGTCCAGATCCCCGAATCCTCGGTGGTCGCCAAGGGCCGGATGGGCCCGGGGCAGATGATCGCGGTCGATCTCGATAGCGGCGTGCTGTTCGAGGACCGTGCGATCAAGGACCGCATCTCGGGCGAGGCCGATTATGCCGGGATGATCGGCGAGTTCATCCGGATCGATGCCCTTGCCGCACCCACGCTCGAACCGCTGCGCTTCGAGCGTGCCGAACTGACCCGTCGCCAGGTCGCCGCAGGCCAGACGCTGGAGGATATGGAGCTGATCCTGTCGCCGATGGTCGAGACCGCCAAGGAAGCGATCGGATCGATGGGCGACGATACGCCCCTGGCGGTGATCAGCGACAAGCCGCGCCTGATCAGCCAGTTCTTCCGCCAGAATTTCTCACAGGTCACCAACCCGCCGATCGACAGCCTTCGCGAGCGCCAGGTGATGACGCTGCGCACGCGCTTCGGAAACCTTGCCAATATCCTCGATACCGAGGGCGGGGGCAGCCGCGTGCTGGTGCTCGAAAGCCCGGTGCTGACCAATAGCGACTGGGACCGGTTGCGCAGCCATTTCGGCAGCCAGGCGGCCGAGATCGACTGTACCTTCGACAAGGGCGGGGACGCCGACACGCTGCGCGCCGCGATCACGCGCATCCGCTACGAGGCCGAGCAGGCGGTCCGCGCCGGTTGCACCGAACTGTTCCTGACCGACGAGCATCAGGGGCCGGACAAGGTCGCGATTGCCGGCGTGCTGGCGGCGGCGGCGGTGCACACGCACCTCGTCCGCCGCGGGCTGCGCAGCTATGCCTCGGTCAATATCCGCACCGCCGAATGCCTCGACACGCACTATTACGCGGTGCTGATCGGCGTCGGCGCGACGACGGTGAACGCCTATCTCGCCGAAGCCGCGATCGTCGACCGTCAGGCGCGGGGCCTGTTCGGCGATCTCAGCATCGAAGATTGCCTGTACCGCCACCGCAAGGCGATCGACGAGGGGCTGCTCAAGATCCTTTCCAAGATGGGGATCGCAGTGATCTCCTCCTATCGCGGCGGCTATAACTTCGAGGCGGTCGGCCTCAGCCGCGCTCTGGTCCACGATCTCTTCCCCGGCATGCCCGCCAAGATTTCGGGCGAAGGCTATGCCTCGCTGCACCTCAATGCCACGATGCGCCACGATGCCGCCTATGACGCCGGCGTCGCGACGCTGCCGATCGGCGGTTTTTACCGCCAGCGCTTCGGCGGCGAGACGCATGCCTATTCGGCGCAGCTGATGCACCTGCTGCAGACCGCGGTCTCGACCGACAGCTATTCGAATTATCTCGCCTTCTCGCGCGGGGTTCGCGATCTGCCGCCGGTCTATCTGCGCGATCTGCTCGAGTTCAATTTCCCCGATTCGGGCATCGCCATCGACCAAGTCGAGGCGATCACCGAGATCCGCAAGCGCTTCGTCACGCCGGGCATGTCGCTAGGCGCGCTCAGCAAGGAAGCGCATGAGACGCTGTCGATCGCGATGAACCGCATCGGCGCCAAGGCCGTCTCGGGTGAGGGCGGCGAGGATAGCGAGCGCTATCGCCCCCGCGAAAATGGCGACAACGCCAATTCGGTCATCAAGCAGATCGCGTCGGGCCGTTTCGGCGTCACCGCCGAATATCTCAACGCGTGCGACGAGATCGAAATCAAGGTGACCCAAGGCGCCAAGCCCGGCGAGGGCGGGCAGCTGCCCGGATTCAAGGTCACCGAGTTCATCGCGAAGTTGCGCCACGCGACTCCTGGGGTGACGCTGATCTCGCCGCCGCCGCACCACGACATCTATTCGATCGAGGATCTGGCCCAGCTCATCTACGATTTGAAGATGATCAACCCGCGCGCCCGAGTGTGCGTCAAGCTGGTCAGCTCGGCGGGCATCGGCACCGTCGCGGCGGGTGTCGCCAAGGCACATGCCGACGTGATCCTGATCGCCGGCCATGTCGGCGGCACCGGCGCCAGCCCCCAGACCAGCGTGAAATATGCCGGCACCCCGTGGGAAATGGGCCTCAGCGAAGTCAACCAGACCCTCACCCTCAACGGCCTGCGCGGCCGGGTGAAGCTGCGCACCGATGGCGGGCTCAAGACCGGGCGCGACATCGTGATCGCCGCGATCCTGGGGGCCGAGGAGTTCGGCATCGGCACATTGAGCCTCGTCGCGATGGGCTGCATCATGGTGCGCCAATGCCATTCGAACACCTGTCCGGTCGGCGTCTGCACCCAGGACGAGAGGCTGCGAGCGAAGTTTACCGGCACGCCGGAGAAGGTCATCAACCTGATGACCTTCATCGCCGAGGAAGTCCGCGAGATCCTCGCCAAGCTCGGCTTCTCCAGTCTCGACGAAGTCATCGGCCGCACCGAATTGCTGCGTCAGGTAAGCCGTGGCGCCGAGCATCTCGACGATCTCGATTTGAACCCGATCCTCGCCAAGGTCGATGCGAGTGACGCCGAGCGGCGCTTCTCGCTCAGCACCTTCCGCAACGAAGTGCCCGACAGCCTCGGCGCGCAGATGATCAGGGACGCCGCCGCCGTCTTCTCGCGCGGCGAGAAGATGCAGCTGACCTATACGGTGCGCAACACCCACCGCGCGGTCGGCACCCGGCTGTCGAGCGAAGTCACCCGCAAGTTCGGCATGTCGACGCTTGCCGACGGGCATATCCATGTCCGCCTGCGCGGTTCGGCGGGGCAATCGCTCGGCGCGTTCCTGTGCAAGGGCGTCACCCTCGAAGTGTTCGGCGATTCGAACGACTATGTCGGCAAGGGATTGTCCGGCGGCACCATCGTCGTGCGGCCGATGGTCAGCTCACCGATGGAATCGTGGAAGAACACGATTCTAGGCAACACGGTGCTTTATGGCGCGACATCGGGACGGCTCTTCGCGGCGGGGCAGGCCGGGGAGCGCTTCGCGGTGCGCAATTCGGGCGCCGAAGTGGTGGTCGAAGGCTGCGGCGCCAATGGCTGCGAATATATGACCAACGGCACCGCCGTGGTGCTGGGCACGGTCGGCTCCAACTTCGGCGCCGGCATGACCGGCGGCATGGCCTTTGTGTACGACGCGGACGGCAGCTTCGAGAGCAGAGCCAATCCCGAGAGCATCGTCTGGCAACGACTCGCCTCGGCGCATTGGGAAGCCAAGCTTCGTGCGCTGGTCGAAGCGCACGCGCACGCGACCGACAGCAAATGGTCGCGGGGCCTGCTCGACGAATGGGACCGCGCGCTGGGCCATTTCTGGCAGGTGGTGCCGAAGGAGATGCTCACCCGCCTCGCCGAACCGCTCGATGATTCCGCGCACGCGGCGGCAGCAGAGTAAGTCTTCACCACTTCCCCGCGGGCGCGGTGCTGGCTAAGGAGCCGGCTCCGACGCACCGCAGGGCAAGGACGCGCGCATGAAACTGATCGCCGGCAATTCGAACCTTCCGCTCGCCACCGCGATCGCCGCCTATCTTGAGATTCCGCTCACCCAGGCCAATGTCCGCCGCTTCGCCGACGAGGAAATCTTCGTCGAGGTGCTCGAGAATGTCCGCGGCGAGGATGTGTTCGTCGTCCAGTCGACCAGCTTCCCGGCCAACGACAACCTCATGGAGCTGCTGATCATGGTGGATGCGCTCAAGCGCGCATCGGCCAAGCGGATCACCGCGGTGCTGCCCTATTTCGGCTATGCCCGCCAGGACCGGAAGCCCGGCCCGCGCACCCCGATCTCGGCCAAGCTCGTCGCCAATCTGGTGACGGTGGCGGGCGCCGACCGCGTGCTTTCGGTCGATCTCCATGCCGGGCAGATCCAGGGTTTCTTCGATATCCCGACCGACAATCTGTGGGGCGCACCGGTGATGTCGGCGGACATCCGCAGCCGCTTTCCCGGCAAGCAGTGGATGGTGGTTTCGCCCGACGTCGGCGGCGTGGTCCGCGCCCGCAGCCTCGCCAAGCGGCTCGACAACGCCCCGCTGGCGATCGTCGACAAGCGCCGCGAGAAGCCGGGCGAATCCGAAGTGATGAACATCATCGGCGAGGTCCAGGGGCGCTTCTGCATCCTGATCGACGACATCGTCGATTCGGCGGGCACGCTGTGCAACGCCGCCGCTGCGCTCAAGGCGAGCGGCGCCGAGGATGTAGTCGCCTATTGCACCCATGGCGTACTGTCGGGCGGGGCGGTGGCGCGGGTCGATGGCTCGGCGCTGGCCGAGCTGGTGATCACCGATTCGATCGGCAACCATGCGATCATCGCCGAGAGCGCCAAGATCCGGCATTTGACCATCGCGCCGCTGCTCGCCGAGGCGATCCGCCGCATCGCCGACGAGACATCGGTATCTTCGCTGTTCGACTAGCTTCCGGCGCGCGGACCGCGAATGTTGAGGAAGTTTAGTGTTTTCGGGGGGGCGCAACATCGCTCCCTGCGAGACGCATGTAAAAGTTGCGGGGAGGCGACGGCGGCGCGACACCGGAGCGACAGCCACGCGACGGGTGCCAATATTCAGGCTTTCAAAGAGCGGCCGAACCTGCCGGCGGCACAGCCAAGCAAGCCAAATCCTACATTGGAAGCCTAGACGACCGCATCCCAGACCAGCTTGATGCCGACCAGGATCATCAGCCAGTAGATCGCCGTGTAGAAGCGCTCGGCCGAAACACGGCGTACCAGCCAAACCCCTGCGATCGTTGACAGAATGGCGACCGGCAGCAGCGCCGCGGCGAGCAGAAGGTTGGCAGGCGTGAACTGGCCGAGGGCCAGATAGGCCGGCACCTTGATCCAGTTGACCGCCGCGAAGAAGATCGCAGTGGTCCCGACCAGCATGTCGCGCGGCAGGCGGCGCGGCAGCACCCAGAGCTGGAAGGGCGGCCCGCCGGCATGGGCGATCTGGCTGGTGAAGCCCGCCGCGACCCCGGCGATGCTGCCGACCCAGCCGGGCGAGTGTTTCGCCTCGGGCAGGCTATGGCGCTCGATCCATAGCCGATAGGCGCCGAACAGGATCGAGATCGCCCCGACCGCCGCCATCACCGCATCGGGCGAGACCGAAGCGGCGAAGACATAGCCGAGGACGATGCCGATCACCGCACCCGGCAGCATCCAGCCCAGCACATACCAGTCGATCGAGCGGCGAAACGCCCAGACCCCGACCACGTCCTGCGCGATCAGCAAGGGCAGCATGATCGCGGCGGCGCGCACCGGATCGGTGACCAGCGCCAGCATCGGCAGCGACAGCGCGCCCATCCCCGCGAATCCGCCCTTGGCGAGCCCGAGCAGGATCACGGCGGGAATGGCGAGCAGCCAGAAATGCCAATCGGCGAGAAGCATGCGGTTGCTCTAGCTGATCCTCCCCGGAACGGGGAGGGGGACCAGCCGCAGGCTGGCGGAGGGGGCGTGCCGCAGGCGAGTCGCCGGTGGGGAACCCCCTCCGTCAGGCTTCGCCTGCCACCTCCCCGTACCGGGGAGGATTGAGTTGCGCGTTCGCCCAAACAGCCTATCGCATCCCGCATGGCCGAAGACCGCACCGGACAGACCGTCGTGATGTTCGTCTCGCAGCGCACCGGCATGGATGCCGAGGGCTATGCCACCGCCGCCGCGGCGATGGACGCGCTTGCCGCCAAGCAGCCGGGCTATCGCGGCGTGGACAGCGTCTCCCGCGATGGCCTCGGCATCACCCTCAGCTACTGGGCCGACGAAGCGAGCGCGGTGGCGTGGCGCAAGCACCCCGAGCATGCCGAGACCCGCGAGGCCGGGCGCGGACGCTGGTATGCCTGGTATATGCTCCATGTCGCCGAGATCGGGCGCAGCTATGGCTGGACGCGGCCGTGAAATTGGGGACCGTGAACGCCCGCGTCGACCGCACCTTCGCGCTGCTCTTCACCGTCATGCTGACCATCGCCGCGGGCAATACCGCGCTGCAATCGGTGCTGCCCGCATTGGGCCGTTCGCTGGGCGTGGCGGACAGCGCGGTGGCGGCGGTATTCTCGGTCTCGGCCCTGCTGTGGGTGATCGCCGCGCCGTTCTGGGCCAATCGCTCGGACCGGCATGGGCGCCGCGCGATGGTGTTGCTCGGGGTCGCGGGGTTCACTTTCTCGCTGCTCGGCTGCGGCGTCTTCCTGGCGCTCGGGATCAACGGCGTGCTGGCGCCACTGGCGACCTTCATCGCCTTCATCTTCGCGCGAATGATCTATGGCGCGCTGGGATCGGCAGCGCCGCCGGCGGTGCAGGCGCTGGTGGCGGGGCGCACCACGCGCGAGGAGCGGACCAAGGCGCTGACGCTGATCGCCTCCGCCTTCGGGCTCGGCACGATCCTCGGCCCGGCGATCGCCCCCTATCTGGTGCTGGGGCGGCTATGGGACGGCGGCCCGCTGATCGGGCTGGCCGGTCCGGCCTTCTTCGCGGCAGGGGTCGGCGCGGTGCTGTGGGTAGCGGTCAGCCATTTGCTTCCCAAGGATGAAGGCATCTCGCATGGCGCCGCGGCGAGCTATCCCTCGATCGGCGGCCAGGCGACCGGTGCCACCGTCACCGCGGCGATGGCGGAGCGCAGCCAGCCCGTCGGCTTTTTCGACCCGCGCATCCGCGCCTGGATCATCGCCGGGCTGGTCATCGGACATGCCCAGGCGATGACCGGGCAGGCGATCGGCTTTCTGGTGATCGACCGGCTTCACGTGACGCCGCTGGAGGCGCTGCAACCGACCGGCCTCGTGCTGATGATGGGGGCGGGATCGGCGCTGCTCGCGCAATGGGGGCTGATCCCGATGCTCGATTTGAAACCGCGCCAGCTGATCCTGGCCGGCGTGTCGCTGGGCGCGGTGGGGTGCGTGGCGGTCGGCACCTCGATGACGCTCTACGGCATCGCGCTCGGCTATGCGCTGACCTCGCTCGGCATGGGGCTGGCGCGGCCGGGCTTCACCGCCGGATCGTCGCTGGCGGTGGGACCGGAGGCGCAGGGATCGGTGGCGGGCAAGGTCACCTCGATCAACGGCGCGGCGTTCGTGCTGGGGCCGTCGATCGGGGTGGGGCTGTACGAATTGTGGCGGCCGCTGCCCTATCTGACGGCGGCGGGGTGGCTGGCGTGTTTGCTGGTATATGCGGCGGTGGCGTTGCGGTCTTCAGCCGTCACCCCGGCCGAAGCCGGGGCCCAGAATCCAACGGATATCGCTGGGTGACCCTGGACCCGGCGTTCGCCGGGATGACGGTGAACCTTCAGTCGTCGGCCTTGAGGCCGTGCCCGCGCAGCATGCCCGGCGCGATGAAGCCGATAGGCTGGATCGCCGAGGCCTGTTGCTTGAGCTTGCCCGACATGGCTTCGTACTCGCTCTCCATCTCGGGAGTGACCGTGGCGCGCGAATCGGCGAGCGCCTCCTCGAAATCTGCCATCGTCACGGTCTTCGCCTTGAGCGATTTGCGCAGGGCGATGAGGCCGGCGCGGCGGACCACGTCCTCGAGATCGGCGCCGGTATAGCGGCTGGTCTGTTCGGCTACGCTCTTGAGATCGACGGTCTTGTCGAGCGGCATCTTCTCGGTCTGGACGCGCAGGATACGTTCGCGGCCGGGCGCATCGGGGACGCCGACATAGATCAGCTCGTCGAAGCGGCCCGGGCGGAGCAGCGCCGGATCGATCAGATTGGGGCGGTTGGTCGCGCCGATCACCACCACCGATTGCAGCTCTTCGAGCCCGTCCATCTCGGCGAGGATGGTGTTGACCACCCGCTCGGTCGCCTGCGGCTCGCCGAGGCCGCCGCCACGTGCCGGGACCAGCGAATCGAGCTCGTCGATGAAGATCACGCACGGCGCGACCTGGCGGGCACGGGCGAACAGCCGGGCGATCTGCTGCTCGGATTCGCCATACCATTTGCTGAGCAGGTCGCTCGACTTGGTGGCGATGAAGTTCGCCTCCGCCTCGCGCGCCACCGCCTTGGCCAGCAAGGTCTTGCCGGTGCCGGGCGGGCCATAGAGCAGGAAGCCCTTGGCCGGGCGGATGCCGAGGCGGCGGAAGGCGTCGGGATCCTTGAGCGGCAGCTCGACGCCTTCCTTGAGGCGCATCTGGGCGTCATCGAGCCCGCCGACATCCTCCCAGCGGACGCGCGGCGCCTCGACCATCACTTCGCGCATTGCGCTGGGCTGGACGCGCTTCAACGCATCGAGGAAATCCTCGCGCGTCACCGATAGCGTATCGAGTACTTCGGGCGGGATCGTGTGATCTTCGAGATTGAGCCGGGGCATAAGCCGCCGCACCGCCTCGATCGCGGCTTCGCGGGTCAGCGCCGCGAGATCGGCGCCGACGAACCCGTAGGTGGTGCGCGCCAGTTCGCCGAGATCGACGCGGTCGCCCAAAGGCATGCCACGGGTATGGATGCCGAGGATCTCGCGGCGGCCGCGCTCGTCGGGCACGCCGATGACGATCTCGCGGTCGAACCGGCCGGGACGCCTGAGCGCCTCGTCGATCGCATCGGGGCGATTGGTCGCGGCGATGACGACGATATTGGCGCGCGCCTCCAGCCCGTCCATCAGCGTCAGCAATTGCGCGACGAGGCGCTTCTCGGCCTCGCCCGACACCTGGCCGCGCTTGGGGGCGATCGAATCGATCTCGTCGATGAAAACGATCGAAGGCGCGGACTTGGCTGCTTCCTCGAACACCGAACGCAGGCGTCCTTCGGATTCGCCATAGGCCGAGCCCATGATCTCGGGCCCGTTGATCAGATGGAAGGTCGCGTCGGATTCATTGGCAACGGCACGGGCGAGGCGGGTCTTGCCGGTGCCGGGCGGGCCATGGAGCAGCACGCCCTTGGGCGGATCTACGCCGAGGCGCTGGAACAGCTCGGGATAGCGCAACGGCAGCTCGACCATCTCGCGGAGCTGGTCGATCGTCGCGGCCATGCCGCCGATATCGTCATAGGTGACGTCGGCGCGGCGGGCGTCGCCGGCTTCCTGATATTCGGGACGCAGCTCGATCTCGGTATTCTCATCGATATGGACGATGCCCTTGGGGCTGGCCTGGATCACCGCGAGGCGGATCTCCTGCAGCGCATAGGCCGGGGCGCGGAGATGCTGGGCGACGTGCGGCGGGACATTGTCCATCCGCTGCTGCCCGGCGGTGGCGACGACATCGCCCTGGCAGAGCGGACGCCCGAAAAAGCTGCGCTTCAATGCCTCGCCCGAACCCTGAAGCCGCAGATTCTGCTGGGCGGGCGCGAAGACCACCCGGGTCGCCGGCTTCGACACCGCCTTGCGCACTTCGACGAAATCGCCCGCGCCGATCCCGGCATTGGCGCGCTGGAGGCCGTCGATACGAAGGATTTCGAGGCCCTCATCCTCGGAATAGGGCAGCACCGCGCGCGCCGGGGTCGAGCGTTTGCCGACGATCTCGATGACATCGCCCTCGGCCAGGCCCAGCGCCGCCATCAGCGTGCGCGGAATATGGGCGAGGCCGCGGCCGCTATCCTCGGGCCGGGCGTTCGCCACCTGCAATTTGCGGACCTGGGCTTCTTCGTCGGCCATTCGGGTGCATCTCCTGTCGCGGGGCTAGCGCGTTAACATAGGGAAGGGTTCCGGAATGACGAGGGGTGGTGAGGGACGCGCTGCGCCGTGGCAAAGCCACGTCGCCGTCAGTCGGCGCTCGTAGCGCCACCGGCCGTGTGCGCCTTGAGGCGCGAAATAGCGCCGCTATTCCGTGGCCCGGCGCGCAAAAAAAGGCCGCCCCGAGGGACGGCCGTTTGAAAGTTTTAGGAGAGGATGCCTGAAAGGCCCGATCTTTCTGCGCCGCGACGCGCTTTGTTGCAAGTGCGAAGAAACACGGTCGCGAATGCAGTGCTTGCAATCGTAACTGACCCGTAAGATAGTCTCGATAGAGAGCGAAACCGCGCAGGGGGAGCGCGGGACCGATCGACCGGCCTATGACGCAACGCACAAGAGAGGCTTGGAATGCGCCGTCTTCCTCCGCTGACCGCCATCGAAGCCTTTGTCCAGGTTGCGCGGCTCGGCTCGATCAAGGCCGCCGCCGAAGAGCTGGCTCTGTCGTCGCCCGCGCTCAGCCGCCGCGTGCAATCGCTTGAACGTTTCATCGGCAAGCCGCTGTTCGAGCGGCGGCATCAGGCGCTGCGGCTCAACGAGGATGGCGAGCGGCTGCTGAGCGGGATCGCCCCCGCGCTCGACGCGATGACCGACGCGGTCGAGGCGATGACCAGCGGCACCGAGCTGCTGCGCCTGCGACTCGGCGTGCTGCCGCTGTTCGCGACGCAGCGGCTGATGCCCAAATTGCCCGATCTCAAGCGCAGGCACCCCGAGCTGCACCTCGATGTCGATACCGGCGGGCATGGCGTGACCCGGCTGGGCGACGGGCTCGACGCGGCGATCGTGCTGGCGCGCGACGTCGATCCCGGGCTCTACGCGCGGCGGCTGGACCGCAATCGGGTGCATGTCATCGGCGCGCGCAGCCTGGTCGAAGGGCCGGACCCGATCACCCGGCCCGAGCAATTGTCCAAGCTCACCGCTTTGGTCCACCGCGACATGGCCGAGACCTTCACCGCGTGGCGCGCGGCGGCGGGCGTGCCTGAGCTCGAACCGCTGGCGATCGACCATTTCGATTCGGGGACGCTGATGCTGGAGGCCGCGGCACAGGGGCTGGGGGTCGCCTTCATGCTCGAATCGCATTTCGAAGCGGCGCAGGATCCGCGCCTCGTCCAGCTCTTCGACCTGACCGTGGAGAGCCAGTACAGCTACTGGTTCTGCTGCCGCCCGCGCGCGCTCACCACCCGCCCGGTGCGCCTCTTCCATGACTGGCTGATCGACGCGGTCGGCACCGAGACCGACTAGGCGAGCGCGGAATCGCTCACATAGGGGTTGGTCCTGCGCTCGTGCGCGAAGTTGCTGAGCGGGCCGTGGCCGGGGACGAACACCGTCTCGCCGCCCAGCGGCCAGAGCTTGGCGACGATCGAGTCGAGCAGGTCCTGATGATTGCCCATCGGGAAATCGGTGCGGCCGATCGAGCCCTGGAACAGCACGTCGCCGACGGTCGCGAACTTCGATTCGGGATGGTGGAAGACGACATGGCCGGGCGTGTGGCCGGGGCAGTGATAGACATCGAGCGTCAGGTTGCCGACGGTGACCTGATCGCCATCGACCAGCCAGCGGTCGGGCTCGAACGGATGCCCCCGCACCCCATATTTCCTGCCGTCATCCTCGAGCCGCGCGATCCAGAAGCGGTCGGCCTCGTGCGGGCCCTCGATCGGCACGCCCAGTTCCCTGGCGAACTCGCCCGCCGAACCGCAATGATCGATATGGCCATGGGTGATCAGGATTTTCTCGATCGTGACGCCATGCTGCTGCGCGGCGGCGCGCAGCTTGGGGAGGTCACCGCCGGGATCGACGAACGCGCCGCGCATCGTCCGGGTGCACCACAGCAGCGTGCAATTCTGCTGGAGCGGCGTGACCGGCACGATGGCCGCGCGCATGGGTGCACTCTGGGGATCGTTCTGCATGGGCGCGAGATAGGCGGTGCGGACCCGGGCGGCAACATGGGCTTGCCCGCGCGACCGCGCGGCTGCATTCCCGGCTGATGGGGCTCACTCCTCCCTTCGTATTGCTCGACGACGCACGCCCCGGTGGCGCGGGCGCGCGGCTGTATCGCGATCCGGTGGGTGTCGTGCGCGCCGAAGGGCCGGGTGACGTCAAGGCCGCGATGGCCGAATTGCGGGCGGCGCGGGCGCGGGGCCTGCATGCCGCCGGCTATCTGACCTATGACGCGGGCAAGAGCTTCGAGCCCCGCGCCGAGGCGATGACGGGCAAGGCGCCTTGCCTTTGGTTCGGACTGTTCGATGGCTACGAAACCGTCACGCCCCCCGATCTGCTTCCCGATCCCGCCGGGGCATGGGCGGGGGCGCCGCGGCCCAACATCCCCCGCGCCCGCTACGAGGCGGCGTTCGCCCGCGTCGCCGAGCTGATCGCGGCGGGGGACATTTATCAGGCCAACCTCACCTTCCGCGCCACCGTGCCCTTTGCCGGCAGTCCGCTGGCGCTGTACGCGCTGCTGAGAGACCGGGCGGCGGCGGGCTATGGCGGGCTGATCGCGACCGGCGAACAATGGCTGCTGTCCTTCTCGCCCGAGCTGTTCTTCTCGCTCGAAAGCGGCAAGCTGACCGCGCGGCCGATGAAGGGAACGGCGGTGCGCGAGGCCGATCCCGAGCGCGACCGCGCCGCCGCCGAGACGCTCGCGTCGGATCCCAAGCAGCGCGCCGAGAATCTGATGATCGTCGATCTGATGCGCAACGATCTCGCCCGGGTGGCGCGGGCCGGCAGCGTCGCGGTGCCGCAACTCTTCCATGTCGAGCGCTATCCGACGGTCCATCAGATGGTCTCGACGGTCACCGCCACGCTGGCCGACGATCTCGACGCGACCGACGCGCTGGCGGCGCTGTTTCCGTGCGGTTCGATCACCGGCGCGCCCAAGCTCCGCGCAATGGAGATCATCGCCGCGGTCGAGGAGGATGCACGCGGGGTCTATACCGGTTCGATCGGGCGGCTCGACGCCAATGGCGACGCGATGTTCAATGTCGCGATCCGGACGCTGACGCTGGATGAAGATTGCGCGACGGTCGGCCTGGGATCGGGCGTGGTCGCCGATTCGAACGCCGCCGAGGAATGGGCCGAATGCCTCGCCAAGGGCGCGTTCGTCAAATCGGGCGAGAAGCCGTTCGACCTGATCGAGACGATGAAGTTCGATCCCGAAGCCGGGATGCCGCTGCTCGAACGCCACCTCGCGCGGATGAAGGCGAGCGCGCTGATCTTCGGCTTCGAATTCGACCGCCACGCCGCACGCAACGAATTGCAGGCCGCGACCTTCCGGTTGCGCACCCCCGCCAAGGTCCGGCTGTTGCTCGCGCCATCGGGCGCGGTGGCGATCGGGATCGCGCCCTTGCCCAAGGCGCCGGAGCGACCGGTCAGGGCCGCGATCATCGCCCGCGAAGTTGCGCCAGACGACTTCCGGCTGTTTCACAAGACCAGCCGGCGGAGCCTGTACCGGCGCGTGCCGGATACCTTCGAGACGCTCTATATCGATGCGGAGGGTCATCTGACCGAAGGCAGCTTCACCTCGCTCTTCGTCGAGCGCGACGGCGTGCTGGTGACGCCACCGCTCCACCGCGGGTTGCTTCCCGGCGTGCTGCGCGCCGAGCTGCTCGAATCGGGCCGGGCAGTCGAGGGCGATCTGACCCCCGCCGATCTCGAAAACGGCTTCTATATCGGCAATGCCGTGCGCGGACTGGTTTCAGCCGTTACAGTTGCGGACCGAGCCCTTGCGGAGTAGTCGCGCGCCCATGCAGACTTCCGCCGCGCTCAACCGAATCCAGCCCTCCGCCACGCTCGCGATGACGAGCCGCGTGTTCGAGCTTAAACGCCAGGGAATCGATGTGATCGGCCTCGGCGCCGGCGAGCCCGATTTCGACACGCCCGATTTCGTCAAGGAAGCCGCAATCGAAGCGATCCGCGCGGGCAAGACCAAATACACCAATGTCGACGGGACGCCCGAGCTCAAGCAGGCGATCCAGGCCAAATATGCTCGCGACAATGGCCTGACCTATGCCGAGAACCAGATCAGCGTGAATTCGGGCGGCAAGCACACGCTGTTCAACGCATTCTGCGCGACGATCGACCCGGGCGACGAAGTGATCGTCCCGGCGCCCTATTGGGTGAGCTACCCGGACGTCGTCGAGTTTGCCGGCGGCAAACCGGTGTTCGTATCGGCCGGCGCCGAGCAGAATTACAAGCTGCGCCCCGAGCAATTGGAAGCCGCGATCACCGCCAGGACCAAATGGGTGGTGCTCAATTCGCCGTCGAACCCGACCGGCGCCGCCTATAGCGAAGCCGAGCTCAAGGCGCTCGGCGAAGTGCTCGAACGGCATCCGCATGTTCTCGTCTACGCCGACGATATGTATGAGCACATCCTCTACGACGGCTTCGAATTCCGCACGATCGCGCAGGTCTGCCCGGCGCTCTACGACCGCACGCTGACCGCCAATGGCGTGTCCAAGGCCTATGCGATGACCGGCTGGCGGATCGGCTATGCCGGCGGCCCGGCCTGGCTGATCAAGGCGATGGGCAAGCTCCAGTCGCAATCGACCTCGAACCCGTGCAGCATTTCGCAGGCGGCTTCGGTGGCGGCGCTCAACGGCGACCAGAGCTTCCTGAAAGAACGCGTCGCCGCCTTCCAGGGCCGCCGCGATCTCGTCGTGTCGATGCTCAACCAGATCAACGGGATGAACTGCCCGCGTCCCGAGGGCGCATTCTACGTCTATCCCGAGTTCAGCGCGCTGATCGGCAAGACCACGCCCAAGGGCATGGTGATCGACACCGACGAGGCGATGATCAACTATCTGCTCGACGATGCGCGGGTCGCGGCGGTGCATGGCGCGGCGTTCGGCTTCTCGCCCGCCTTGCGCATCAGCTACGCCACCTCGGACGAGATTCTGACCGAGGCCTGCGGGCGGATCCAGGAAGCCTGCGCGGCCTTGCGCTAAGCCGCGCTACGCACGACATTCACGTCCATGCTCAAATGGACGCTCCCCGCCGCCGCCCTGACCGGGGCCGCGCTGTTGCTCGCGCAGCCTTCGGCAGGCGCCGAACGCGCGGTTCCGATCCCCGCGCCCGCGCAGGATGTGACCGGGGTGAACGGCCAGCAGGTCGCGATACTGGCGGGCGGCTGCTTCTGGGGCATGGAAGCGGTGTTCCAGTCGGTGAAGGGTGTGACTTCGGTCACCTCTGGCTATGCCGGCGGCACCGCCAGGACCGCAACCTATACGCAGGTATCGACCGAGAAGACCGGCCATGCCGAGGCGATCCGGATCATCTACGATCCGCGCAAGGTCAGCTACGGCACGTTGCTGCGCATCTATTTCTCGGTCGCGCACGATCCGACCCAGCTCAATCGCCAGGGACCGGATACCGGCCCGAGCTATCGTTCGGCGATCTTTCCGCAGAGCGAGGCGCAGCGCCGCGTGGCCGCCGCCTATATCGCCCAGCTTACCAAGGCGAAATCGTTTCCGCGCGCGATCGTCACCAGGCTCGAGACCGGCCAGTTCTTCGCGGCCGAGGCCTATCATCAGGACTTCTTCTGGCGGAATCCCAGCCACCCGTACATCGTGCGCTGGGACAAGCCGAAGGTGGCGGCGTTCCGCAACGCCTATCCACAACTGGTGAACTGAGCGACTAGACCAGACCCATCGCCGCCAGCTCGCCGAGCAGAGCAGGCGGCAGCTCCCCGGCACCGTCACCGCCCTCACCAAGATCGCGTGGCGCGTTCGCATCTTCGAGATAGCGCCAGCCCTGATGGGCACGCTTGGGCAGAGGGTGTGTGAGGATCAGTTTGGGTTCGAGATAAATCGCAACCCGCCCGCCTTCGGCCTCGCCAAAGCCGATAATCGGCGAGCGACCGACCAATTTGTGCTTGATGATCCAGAACAGCGAGCCGCCGACGATCTCTTCGTGGCGCTTGGGCAAATAGCGCGTCGTCAGGAAAGCGGGCTGATGCGCCGCCTTGAGCGCGAGGCGCCCGGCGAGATAATCGACCGAATCGGCGCCATAAGCGACTTTGGTGAGGTGGAGTGGCACGCGGCCTATCTGGGTGCGCGAACGCGCGCGATCAACCGACCAGGCCGCTGATCGTGGCGAGGCCCAGGAAGACAAGGAACCCCATCGAATCGGTGGTCATCGTCACGAACACCGAGGAGGCGACCGCCGGATCGGCATCGAACCGGTCGAGCGTCAGCGGCACGATCACTCCCGCCAGCCCGGCGATGAGGATATTGGCGAGCATCGCCGTCGCGATCACCGCGCCCAATTGCGGGTGACCGTAGAACAAGCCCACCGCGATGCCGATCACCAGCGCGACGCTCATCCCGTTCAGGATCGCGATGGTGATCTCGCGGCGGATCGCGCGCCAGGTGTTCGATTGCGTGAGCTGGTTCATCGCCAGCGCGCGCACCGTCACCGCCATGGTCTGGGTGCCGGCATTGCCGCCGACCCCGGCCACGATCGGCATCAGCGCGGCGAGCGCGACCATCTTGCTGATCGTGCCTTCGAACAATGTGATGATCGTCGCGGCGACCAGCGCCGTACCGAGATTGGCGATCAGCCAGCGCACCCGCGCCTTGTAGCTGTCGAGCACCGGCTCGTTGATGTCGCCCTCGCCCGCGCCCGACAGGCGGAGGATGTCCTCGCCGGCTTCCTCGGAGATGATATGGACGATGTCGTCGACGGTGATGACGCCGACCAGCCGGCCGTTGGGATCGACCACCGCCGCCGAGATCAGCGCGTATTTCTGGAAGCGCAGCGCGACTTCTTCCTGGTCCATGTCGACCGGGATCAGCGTCTGCTCGCGCTTCATGACGTCAGCGATTCGGACCACGCGCGGGGTGCGGAGAATCCACGACAGCGCGCAGGTGCCGAGCGGCTTGTGCGCGGGATCGACGACGAAGATTTCCCAGAAGTCGGTCGGCAGCTCCTCCTCGCCACGCAGGAAATCGAGCACGTCACCGACGGTCCAATGCTCGGGCACCGCGATCAGTTCGCGCTGCATCAGGCGGCCGGCGGTCTCCTCGGGGTAGGAAAGCGCTTCCTCGATCGCGGCGCGGTCATCGGGATCAAGCGCCCGGAGCACCTCGCGCTGATCCTCGGGCTCCATGTCCTCGATGATCGCAACCGCGTCGTCGGTATCGAGTTCGGAAGCGAGATCGGCGACCTGAGTCGCGGTCAGCGCGTCGACCAACACCTCGCGGACATAGTCGTTCATCTCCGCGAGTACGTCGCCGTCGATGAGATCGGCGATGGCGGAAACGAGCGCGGGGCGGTCCTCGGACGGCGCCAGCTCGACAAGATCGGCGATGTCGGCGGGGTGAAGCGGCTCGACCAAGGCGTGCGCCACGGCGAAATCGCCGCCCTCGACCGCTTCGAGCACGGCGCTGACGAAGGCGGGCTTCAGCCGGTCGTCCTCATCGAGTTCGCTTTCGGGTGCCGCGATGGCGTCGTGCAGTTCGGTCTCGCTCATCGTCCGACCTCCCTTGTGCCGCGTCCTGCCCCGCCGCTGCCACCCTAACCCATGATTTGCAAGTCGGGTCCCGCGCGCTTACGTGCGCGCCAACTATTGCAGGAGTATCCCGTGACCGAATTCACCAAGCTCAACCTCACGCTCGACACCGGCGAGGTGACCATCAAGCTGCGTCCCGATCTCGCCCCCGCCCATGTCGAGCGCATCGGCACGCTCGCCAATGAAGGCTTTTACGACGGGGTGACCTTCCACCGCGTGATCGACGGCTTCATGGCGCAGGGCGGCGACCCCACCGGAACCGGCATGTCCGGCTCGGACAAGCCCAACCTCAAGGCCGAGTTCAGCCGCGAGCCGCACAATCGCGGCGTCTGCTCGATGGCGCGGACGATGGATCCGAACACCGCCAACTCGCAGTTCTTCATCTGCCTCGACGACGCGACCTTCCTTGACGGGCAATACACCGTCTGGGGCGAAGTTACCGACGGCATGGACGCGGTCGACGCGCTCCCCAAGGGCGAGCCACCGCGCAACCCCGGCAAGATCGTCAAGGCGACCGCCGAGTAAGGACGCTTACGGCCCCTCCCCAAACAGGAGGGGCCGAACGCCCGGTGTTCAGAGAATGCCATAGGCGATCAAGGCGGCGTAGATGGCGAGGCCGAGGGTGATCAGCATGGTAGTCACCGCGCCGATCATCCGTCCCGCCCGAAAACCGTCCATGCCGAAGCCGTGGAGCACGCGGCCAAAGACATAGACCATCGCCACCAGCCATAAATAGAGGCTGCCGCCGCGCGCCAGTTCGATCAGCCCGAGCAGGATCAGCACCAGCGGAGTATATTCGGCGAAATTCAGTTGCGCGCGCATGCGCGCGATCAGGCGCTGGTTGCCGCCATCCCCCACCCACACTTTTTCCGCTGAGCGGACCTGGCCGATTCGCAGCGCGAGCCAGAAGTTGATGAGCGCGGCGGCCGCGGCGGTGGTCAAGGTAACGGGCAGCAGGATCATGGCGAGGGTCCCCCAAATGGACAACCACCCTACACAGCCTTGCAAGCGCGGCAAGAATCGCTATAGGCGCGGCTCGCTTCGTGACCCGTCCGCCGGTCCGGCGAGCGCGAGGCTTTCCTCTCGCTTGCCCGAATGACCGCGTGAGCGTATCGCGATTTGATTCTGATTTGTTCGTGAAAAGGTGCCGAGATGGCCGTCCCCAAGAGAAAGACCTCGCCGTCGCGGCGTGGCATGCGCCGGGCGCACGATGCGCTCACGGTCGCAGCGTTCCAGGAATGCCCGAATTGCGGCGAACTGAAGCGCCCCCACAACCTCTGCACCGCCTGCGGCCACTATAACGGCCGCGAGATCACGGCCGAGGGCTGAGCTACGCGGGTTGGGGCTGACCAGCATGACTAATCCCTCGCGAATCGCCGTCGATGCGATGGGCGGAGACGAGGGAATCGCCGTCATGCTGGCGGGCGTCGCCCGTGCACGCCGCCGGTTCGAGGGGATGGAATTCATCCTCGTCGGCGATGAAGCGCAGATCCGCGCGGGCCTGAAAACCCATCCGAACCTGACCGCCGCGTCGGAAATCGTCCATGCTCCCGAAGTGGTAAGCGCGGACGAGAAGCCCGGCGCGGCTCTTCGTCGTGCCAAATCGACCTCGATGGGAATCGCCATCGATCTGGTCAAACAGGGCCGCGCCGGCGCCGCCGTCTCCTCGGGCAATACCGGAGCGCTGATGGCGATGGCCAAGCTGTCGCTGCGGACCATGCCGGGGATCGACCGGCCCGCACTCGCCGCCTTGATGCCCAGCCTCGGCGAAAACGACACGGTGATGCTCGACCTCGGCGCAAATACCGAGGTCGATGCCCGCAACCTCGTCCAGTTCGCGGTGATGGGCGCCGCCTATGCGCGCACCGCGCTCGATCTGGCGAATCCCCGGGTCGCCCTGCTCAACATCGGCACCGAGGAGATGAAGGGCAACCAGAACATCCGCGACGCCGCCGCCCAACTGCGCGCCGCCGATCACCTGCGTCTGGATTTCCAGGGCTTTATCGAGGGCAACAAGCTGTCGCGCGGCGATGTCGACGTGATCGTGTGCGACGGTTTCTCGGGCAACATCGCATTGAAGACCGTCGAGGGCACCGCGCGTTTCGTCGCCGATCTGCTCAAACGGGCCTTTTCCAGCTCGACGCGCTCGAAGATCGGCTTCCTGATCTCGCGCCCGGCGACCGAGCTGCTGCGCCACCATCTCGATCCCAACAATCACAACGGCGCGGTGTTTCTCGGGCTCAACGGCATTGTCGTGAAGAGCCATGGCAGCGCCAACGAAATCGGCGTCGACACCGCGATCGGCTTCGCCGCCAAGATGCTGCGCGACGACCTCGGCCGCCGCATCGCCGAGGATCTCGGCAATTTCGAAGCGAAGGCGGCCTAGGACATGACGCTTCGCTCGGTAATCATCGGCACCGGTTCGCAACTGCCGGCACGCCGCGTTTCGAATCAGGAACTGGCCGAGCAGGTCGATACCACCGACGAGTGGATCGTCGAGCGCACCGGCATCCGCTTCCGCCACATCGCCGCGCCAGACGAGACCACCGCGACGCTGGCCACCGGCGCGTGCAAGGCGGCGCTCGCCGCGGCCGGGGTGGATGCGCAAAGCATCGACCTGATCATCCTCGCCACCGCCACGCCCGACCAGACCTTTCCGGCCAGCGCCACCAGGGTGCAGGCGGCGTTGGGTATCGACGATTGCGTCGCGTTCGACGTTGCGGCGGTGTGCTCGGGCTTTCTCTACGCCGTCGAGGTCGCCGACGCGATGATCCGCGCCGGCGCCCATAAGCGCGCGCTGGTGATCGGCGCCGAGACCTTCAGCCGCATCCTCGACTGGGAAGACCGTACCACCTGCGTGCTGTTCGGCGACGGCGCCGGCGCGATCGTGCTCGACGCGCAGGAGAGCGAGGCCGAATCGGGCCGCGGCGTCCTCGCCACGCGGCTGCATGCCGATGGCCGCCACAACGAGCTGCTCTACGTCGATGGCGGTCCGTCGACGACCGGCACCGTCGGCAAGGTGCGGATGAAGGGCCGCGAAGTCTTCCGCCACGCCGTGGTCAATCTCGCCTCGGTCATGGAAGAATCGCTTGCCGCCGCCGGGCTCGATGCGGCGCAGGTCGATTGGGTCGTGCCGCATCAGGCCAATGCCCGCATCCTCGACGCCACCGCCCGCAAGCTCGGGCTCGCGCCTGAGAAGGTGATCGTAACCGTCGATCAGCACGCCAATACCTCGGCGGCATCAGTGCCGCTGGCGCTCGACACCGCGGTGCGCGACGGACGAATCCGGCAGGGCGACCTGATCGTGCTCGAGGCGATGGGCGGCGGGTTTACCTGGGGCGCAGCGGTCGTTCGCTTCTAACCCCCTTCACAAAAGTGCAATTATTGTTTCTGTTCCGTAATGTTCCCGTTTGCCGGGTGTGTAACATCTGCTAGGTAGACACCAATTTAGATCAATTTTTTGGGGGATGCGCCACGATGTCGGCTGCGGGTACGCTGACCAGGGCCGATCTGGCGGAATCGCTGCATCGCGAAGTGGGCCTCTCGCGTGCCGATGCCGCGCGCCTGGTCGAGCAGATTCTCGGCCATATGTGCGAAGGTCTGTCGAAAGGCGAGAACGTCAAGATTTCCGGGTTCGGCAGCTTCATCCTGCGCGACAAGGGCGAACGGGTCGGCCGCAACCCCAAAACCGGCGTCGAGGTGCCGATCGCGCCGCGGCGAGTCCTCACCTTCCGTGCCAGCCAGATGATGCGCGACCGCATCGTCTCGGCCGGCTGAGAAGCGCGATGCCAGCGTCCGAGAAGGCCGCTGGCGCTTTACGCACCATTGGCGAGCTGGCCCAGGAAATCGGGCGGCCACAGCATATCCTGAGATATTGGGAAACGCGCTTCCCGCAGCTGCGCCCGCTGACCCGCGCCGGCAATCGCCGCTATTACCGTCCCGACGATGTGGCGTTGGTCCGCCGCATCCACGATCTGCTCTCGAACCAGGGCTATACGATCCGCGGCGTCCAGAAACTGCTCGCCGAGGAAAAGGGCGGGCGGGCGAACGCCAGATCCGGTGGCGGTGGCAGCGCGGCGGAATTCCGCGCGATCCGCGACGCGCTGGTCGAAGCGCTGGAGGAAGACGCGGGCTAGGCTAGGCTAGGCTAGGTCCGGGCCGAGGCTCGGATCGAGATCGCGCGGACGGACAAAGCGGACGAGTTCCCCCTTGTGCGGCGATACGGCTTCCCAGCTGTTCACGTCGAGGCGCACTTCGGCAAGGCTCGCTGTCGGGAACTTGATCTCCACATCGTCGCGCGCCGGATTGCGGTCGTCGGGGACTAGCAGCAGCACCAGTTCTTCTAGGCCGGGATTGTGGCCGGTAACCAGCACCCGGTCCGCGCCCTCGGGAAACTCGCGCACCAGATCGAGCAGAGTCGCCGCCGAAGCCAGATAAAGGCGCTGATCCCAGGCCGGCGCGAGATCGCTGCCATAGCCGGTGGCGACATGCGCCAATGTTTCCTTGACGCGCACCGCGGGCGAGGCGACTACCAGCTCGAACTCCAGCCCCAGCGAGCGCATGTGGCGCCCCATCATCGCGGCGGCACGCTGACCCTTGGGATTGAGCGGCCGATCGAAATCGCGCGAGACGGGATCGTCCCAACCCGATTTCGCGTGGCGGAGCAATGTAAGCGTCTTCATGCGTCCCCAGGAACAACCGGTGCCGGGGCCTCATGCCGCAAGCGCGCCTCCAAGGAAAGCCGGACGCGGCGAACTGCCTCGTCGAGCGTGACGCGCGCCACCGGCGTGCCGGGCGGAAACGCGTCGAGCAGGCGCGAGGGGCTGGCGGCGGAGAGCAGCACGAAGGTTCCGCGATCGTCCGCCCGGCGAATCAGGCGGCCGAATGCCTGGGCCAGCCGCGCGCGGACGATGCGGTCGTCGAACGCGGTGCCCCCCTGCTCCTTGGCGCCCGCCAGCCGCCGCGCCGAATGGAGCACGGTCGGCTTGGGCCAGGGCACGCCCTCCATCACCACCAGCCGCAGCGAATGGCCGGGCACATCCACGCCATCCCGCAGCGCGTCGGTGCCGATCAGCGAGGTGCGCGGATCGTCGCGGAAGATATCGACAAGCGTACCAGTGTCGATCGGATCGACATGCTGGGCGAGCAACGGCAGCCCCTCGCGGGCCAGGCGATCCGCGATGCGGGCATGGACCGCGCGCAACCGCCGGATCGCGGTGAACAGGCCGAGCGTGCCGCCCTCGGCCGCGACGATCAGGCGCGCATAGGCGTTGGCGAGGGCGGGCAGATCGCCGCGCTTCACATCGGTGACGATCAGCACTTCGGCCTGTCCGGCATAGTCGAAGGGACTTGCCGCCTCGAAACGCTGCGCTGCGCGCTGGAGGTGCGAGGCGCCCGTCCGCGCCTCGGCAACGTCCCAGTCACCGCCCGCCCGCAGCGTCGCCGAAGTCACCAGCGCGCCATGGGCGGATTCGAGCACGGTCTTGGCGAAGGGTTTGCTGGGATCGAGCCAATGCCGGTGCAGGCCGACATCATATTCGCGCCCCTCGACCCGGTCGACCGCGAGCCAGTCGACATATTCGGGATCGGCCGGCCCGCCGATTCGCGCGATCAGCGCCAGCCATGCGCCGACCGTATCGGTGCGCCAGCCGAGCGATGCGATCGCCCCTTCGATCCGCGCGCGCGCCGGGCCGTCCATCCAGTCAGGCGCTTCGGCGAGCACCGCTTCGAGCCGCCGCCCGAGCGTCACCAACGGCCGCATCAGCGCATCGAGCGCCACGGCCGCCGGCCCCGCCGCTTCGACCAGGGCGGGGTCTGGCTCGGCCAGTTCGGTCTCCAGCCCATAGCCGGCATCGCCCGAACCATTGGTGTCGCGGGCATAGACCAGCCCGCGCACAGCCCCCAGCAGCCGCTCGACCGGCCCGAACGGATCGCCTTCGCTCAGCCGCTGGAGCCAGCCGTCGCCGGGCAATTGGTGCGCCGCCTCGACCGCCTCGCCGATCGCGCGGCCGCCCTCCTCGTCATAGCTGGCGAGATCGGCGAGCCGCGCCGCCAGCCCGCGCCGCCTTCCCCGCGCCCCCGATTCGGGACCGGTCACCCATCGCCGGATCTCGATCGCCTCCTGACCGGTCAGGGCCGCCGAGAACATCGCATCGGCGGCATCGAACAGATGATGCCCCTCGTCGAACACGTAGCGCGTCGGGCGGTTCGCGGCCTCGCGGCCGCGCGCGGCATTGACCATCACCAGCGCATGATTGGCGATGACGATATCGGCCTCGGCGCTGGCCCGCGCCGCGCGCTCGATGAAGCATTTCCGGTAATGCGGGCAGCCGGCATAGATGCATTCGCCGCGGCGATCGGTCAGCGCGGTCGAACCGTTGCGGCGAAACAGCGTCGGCAGCCAACCGGGCAGATCGCCGCCGATCATGTCGCCATCCGCAGTATATGCCGCCCAGCGCGCCACCAGTTGCGCGAGGATCGCCGCGCGGCCTGCGAACCCGCCCTGCAGCGCGTCCTCGAGATTGAGCAGGCAGGCGTAATTCTCGCGGCCCTTGCGCGTGACGATGCGCTGCTTGCGAGTCGTTTCGTCGGGGAACAGCCGCACGCTTTCATGCGCAAGCTGGCGCTGGAGCGCCTTGGTGAAGGTCGAGATCCACACCGCGCCTTCGGCCTGACGCGCCCACAGCGAAGCGGGGGCAAGATAGCCGAGCGTCTTGCCGATGCCGGTACCCGCTTCGGCGAGGACGAGATTGGGCGAATCGCGCATGTCGCGGGGTGCAAAGGCGCCCGCCGCCGCCGCCGCATAGTCGCGCTGACCCTGACGGCGCTCGGCGCCCTGGCCAGTCAGTGCCGCGAGCCGCTCGGCGACGTCAGCATCGTTCAGCGTCACCGTGCGCGGCGATGGCCGGGGCGCCCTCTCCTCCCATTCGGGCAATTTCGAGAACAGCCAACGCTCATGCTCGACCGGCTTGGCGACGACCTGGCTGACCACCGGCGCCCAGGGCCAGCGCAGCCGGAACAGCGACTGAACCGAATTCCAGGCCCCCTCGCGCTCAGGCCAGTCGCCCGCCGGAATCGCCAGCAGCGCTTCCGCCGCGCGGCGCAGGAACGCGGCGATCTCGCTGTCCTCGCCGGGCGCCTCCAGCCCGGCCACGCGCGCCAGCCCCTTGGGCGTCGGCACCATGAACCGCGCCGGGCGCAGGAAGGCGAACAGTTCGAGTAGATCGAGGCCGTTCAGCTCGGGATGGCCGAGCCTCTGCCCGATCAGCGGCGCATTGAGCAGGATCACCGGCGTATCGGCGGCGATGCGGATCGCCTCGCCGCGGCTGACCGCACGCGTCTCCTCAGCAGTGGCGATCCAGACGCCGCCATGGCTGGCGTGGAGCGCGGGATGGGGGAGCGTCGGGATCACGGCACCGGAATAGCCGCTGGGGAACGAAAGAGAAACAATTGAAAGGGCCGCGCTCCGAGGGGAACGCGGCCCCTTGGCATCAGCAGCCGCAATCGCTGCACGTGCAGCGCACGCAGCTGCAGCGGTTCGCAGTAAGCGCTATTACGGCTTCGTGATGATCGGTCATGGCAATTCTCCTTTTTCCGGGGTTGGGCAAAAGGGCTTCTAGCTTCCGTACTGCGGTACGGAGTCAAGCACCTTTACCGATCTGGGCAAGGATCGCCATTTTCGCCTCGGCGACCTGCTGGACGCCCATGATCCGCACTTTCGCTTTCCCGCCGGAAGCCTCGGGCAAGCGGACAGGAATGTCGATTACGCCGGAGCCGTCCGAATATTCGGTGACGTCGACGCCGAGGATCGAATCGGCGGCAAACTCCACAACTCGCGGACTCTTGCCGGTTCGTAGCTCAATCAGCCGCTGGTCGGTCAGCGCATAGACGGTGGTCAATGCCGCGCGGCGCATCTGGAACGGCTTGATCGTCAGCATCGCGCCAACGGCGAGAAACGGCAGACCGAACAGTGTCGCCGCGGCGCTCAGCCAGTTGAGCGGCGCCCAGCCGACAAGCACCGGCAGCGCCGTGATCGCCAGCCACAGCAAGGCGAAACCCAGCATCGGCAACCCCACCAGCCACGCCGCGAAGCCCGCAACGCGCATCCCCGGACTCGGCTCTGCCGCCCATGCAAGCACCTCGCCCGGCTTCATTTCGTTGAACAGCGCCATGCGATTGTCTGGCGAAAGCCCCGTGACGATATGCTCGTTCATACCGCCCCCGGTTGCAAAAAGGCCATGCATCGCGCAGTCGCTCTCGCATGGTAGCACAACTCACCGACGACATGCTGCGCGCCGCCGCGCTCGAATCCAAGGCTTGGCCCTACGAAGAAGCGCGCAAGCTGGTGAAACGCTATCCGGACGGCAAGTCCGGCGGTGCGCCGATGCTGTTCGAGACAGGCTATGGCCCCTCGGGCCTGCCGCATATCGGCACCTTCCAGGAAGTGCTGCGCACGACGATGGTGCGCAAGGCCTATGAGGAAATGACCGGTGCACCGACCAAGCTGATCGCGTTCAGCGACGATATGGACGGGCTGCGCAAGGTGCCCGATAATGTCCCGAACAAGCCGTTGCTCGAGGCCAATCTCGGCAAGCCTCTGTCGCGCATCCCCGATCCGTTCGAAAAGTTCGACAGCTTCGCCGCGCACAACAATGCGATGCTCCGCGAATTCCTCGATCGCTTCGGCTTCGAATATGAATTCGCTTCTTCGACCGAATATTATGCCAGCGGCCGCTTCGACGAGAAATTGCGCGAAGTGCTGCGCAATTACGATGCGATCATGGCCGTGATGCTGCCGACGTTGCGCGCCGAGCGCCAGGCGACCTATTCGCCGGTGCTGCCGGTCAGCCCGACCAGCGGCGTGGTGCTTCAGGTGCCGGTCGAGGTCGTCGATGCCGAGGCCGGGATCATCCGCTTCGAGGACGAAGGGCAGACCGTCGAGCAGTCGATCTTCGGCGGGCAGGCCAAGCTGCAATGGAAGCCAGATTGGGGGATGCGCTGGGCCGCGCTCGGCGTCGATTACGAGATGTACGGCAAGGATCTGATCGATTCGGGCGTGCTCGGCGGCAAGATCGCCCAGATCCTTGGCGGGCGGAAGCCGGAAGGGCTGATCTACGAGCTGTTCCTCGACGCCAAGGGCGAGAAGATCTCCAAGTCCAAGGGCAATGGCCTGTCGATCGAGCAATGGCTGACCTATGGGCCCGACGAGAGCCTCGCCTTCTACATCTATCGCGAGCCGAAAAAGGCCAAGGCGCTGCACCTTGGGCTGATCCCGCGCGCGATCGACGATTATTGGCAGTTCCGCGGCAATTATCCGGCGCAGGAAGCGGCGCAGCGGCTCGGCAATCCGGTCCATCACATCCACAACGGCATGCCGCCGGCAGAGACGCTGCCAGTCACGTTCGGGCTGTTGCTCAATCTCGTGGGAGTGATGGGCGAAGCGAGCAAGGAACAGGTCTGGGGCTATCTCGCCAATTATGTGCCCGATGCGACGCCCGAGGCCTATCCGGCGCTCGATTCGCTGATCGACTATGCGCTCGCTTATGTGCGCGACGTCGCCGACAAGCCGGTGCGGCGCGCCCCCACGGGCGTGGAGGTCGATGCGTTGCGCGATCTCGACACGCAGTTGGCGGGGCTGGGCGGCGATGCCACGGCCGAGGATATCCAGAACATCGTCTACGAGATCGGCAAGGCGCGTTTCGGCAAGGAGGCGCTGCGCGACTGGTTCGGAACGCTCTACGAGACGCTGCTCGGCACCAAGCAGGGCCCGCGCATGGGCAGCTTCATCGCGCTGTACGGTGTCGAGAACAGCCGCAGGTTGATTGCCGAGGCGCTGGCCAGGGCATGAGGCGCTTCGCCGACTTCATCGAAAGTGAAGCGGCGGGCGGAATCGTGCTGATGGCGGCATCGGCGCTGGCGCTGATCGTCGCCAATTCGCCGCTGGCCGATGGTTATTTCCATGCGCTCCACGTCCAGGCCGGGCCGCTTTCGGTGCATGGCTGGATCAATGACGCGCTGATGGCGCTGTTCTTCCTGCTCGTCGGGCTCGAGATCAAGGCGGAGTTCGCGGGCGGCCGGCTGGCGAGTTGGGAGCAGCGCCGCCTGCCGATCGTCGCAGCCGCAGCGGGCATGGCGGCGCCGGCACTGATCTATCTCGCAATTGCCGGGGGAGCGCCGGGGCTGGCACGCGGCTGGGCGATTCCGGCCGCGACCGATATCGCCTTCGCGATGGGCGTGCTGGCCTTGCTCGGCCGCCACGCCCCATCGTCGCTCAAGCTGCTGCTGACCACCATCGCCATTGTCGACGATATGGGCGCGGTGGCGATCATCGCCATCGCCTACACCAACAAGCTCAACCTGATGACGCTGGGCGGGGCGGGGATCGTGCTCGCCTGGATGTATGTGCTGGCGCGGGCGCAAGTCGCGCGCCTCTGGCCCTATCTGCTGCTCGCCGCATTGCTGTGGCTGCTGGTGTTCGCCTCGGGTGTGCATGCAACCATCGCCGGTGTCGCCGCCGCGCTGATGATTCCCAAGCAAGCCGCGCACCGGCTCGAGCATGCGCTCAACCCCTGGGTCGCCTTCGCGATCGTGCCGCTGTTCGGTTTCGCCAATGCCGGCGTGTCGTTCGCCGGGCTCTCACCGCAGGTCCTGCTGGCACCCTTGCCGCTGGCAATCCTCGCGGGGCTTTTCCTCGGCAAGCAGATCGGGGTGTTCGGCAGCATCTGGCTCGCCGTCCGCACCCGTCTTGCGCCGCAACCCGCAAACTGGCTGCAGCTTTACGGGATGAGCCTGCTCGCCGGGATCGGCTTCACGATGAGCCTGTTCATCGGCGGACTGGCGTTCGCCGATCCGGCGCTGGCCGATCAGGTCAAGATCGGGGTGCTGGCGGGGTCGCTGCTGTCGGCGCTGGCGGGCTATGCGCTGCTGCGGCTGGCGTCAGATTCCAAGCCACTCCAGCGGCGCGGGTAGGCGATCGGCGGAGAAATCGATCTGTAGCACCCGCCGGCGGCGCGGCATGCCTGCCGCTGCCGAAGCATGCAGGATCGGCATCGCGTAAAGCCAGGCATCGCCGCGTTCGGCAAGGCAGGCATGCGCGCCACATTGCGCGACGACCGAGTCGATCTCGGGCTCGGCGATGCGCCCCAGCCGGTGCGAGCCCGGCGCGATCAACAGCGGCGCATTGTCCGCATCCACGGGATCGAGGTGCACGCGAATCGTCAGCATCCGCTCGATGATCGCGAGGGGCGGCTCGACATGCGGCATCCCGGTCTTCACCGACCACGGCCCGAACCCGGCGACATCGGCGCGCTTGCGCACCGCGATCGTGCGGTCCTGATGCCAGCCCAGCGCCCAATTGGCGGCATCGCTCTTGTCGAACAGGATCGCCCGGACCGGGATGCGGCCTGGCACCAGGCCACCCAGCGCATCGGGCGCGAGGAGCGCGATCAACCCCGCGGCGCCATGCAGGCGAACGCCAGCGCGATCCTGTGGCAGGGCCGCGAGCACATGCTCCAACTGGACAAGAAAAGGGGCGGCTGCACCAGGAAGATGCGCCGCCCCATGTTCCTCGAGATTCAAGCGAACCTCAGAGCTTTTCGGTGAGCTCCGGGACGATTTTGAAGAGGTCGCCGACGAGGCCGATGTCGGCGACCTGGAAGATCGGGGCGTCCTCGTCCTTGTTGATGGCGATGATCGTCTTGCTGTCCTTCATGCCGGCGAGATGCTGGATCGCGCCGGAAATGCCGATCGCGATATAGACTTCGGGAGCGACGATCTTGCCGGTCTGGCCGACCTGATAGTCGTTCGGGACGTAGCCGGCATCGACCGCGGCGCGCGATGCGCCGACCGCGGCGCCGAGCTTGTCGGCGAGCGGCTCGATGATCGAATGGAAGTTCTCCGAGTTCTGGAGCGCGCGGCCGCCCGAGACGATCACCTTGGCGGCGGTCAGTTCCGGACGCGTCGATTCGGCGATCTCCGCCGAGACGAACTTTGAAATGCCGGTGTCGGCCGCACCTGAAACCGCTTCGACCGTGCCGCTGCCGCCGCTGGTGGCGGCCTTGGCAAAGGCGGTGCCGCGCACGGTGATCACCTTCTTCTGGTCGGAGCTCTGGACGGTGGCGATGGCGTTGCCGGCATAGATCGGCCGCGTGAAGGTGTCGGCGCTCTCGACCGAGAGGATGTCCGAGATCTGCATCACGTCGAGCAAGGCGGCGACGCGCGGGGCGATATTCTTGCCGTTGCTGGTCGCGGGGAACAGCACCGCGTCATGATCGGCCATCAGGCTGACGATCAGCGGCGCGGCGTTCTCGGCGAGTGCATGGCCCAGCGAGGTGTCATCGGCGAGATGGACCTTGCCGACGCCGGCGATCTTCGCGGCTTCGTCGGCAACGGCCTTGCAGCCGCTACCCGCGACGATGAGATGGACTTCACCCAGCTGCGAAGCGGCGGTGACGACGGCGAGGGTGGCGTCCTTGACGGAGGCGTTGTCGTGCTCGACCCAGACCAAAGTCTTCATTTCGCGACTCCCCCCCGTACAACTCCCAGAGCCTTGAGTTTCTCGACCAGCTCATCGACCGAGCCGACCTTGATGCCTGCCGAGCGCTTGGCCGGCTCGACGGTCTTGAGCGTCTTGAGACGCGGCGCGACATCGACACCGTAATCGGCGACGGTCTTCTTCGCGACCGGCTTGGACTTGGCTTTCATGATGTTCGGCAGCGTCGCATAGCGCGGCTCGTTGAGGCGGAGATCGGTGGTGACGATCGCCGGTGCCTTGAGATCCACCGTTTCGAGACCGCCATCGACTTCGCGGGTGACGACGACACGGTCGCCGCTCACCTCGACCTTCGAAGCGAAGGTGCCCTGCGGCCAACCGAGCAGCGCCGCAAGCATCTGGCCGGTCTGATTCGAATCGTCGTCGATCGCCTGCTTGCCGAGGATCACCAGGCCCGGCTGCTCCTCGTCGCACACCGCCTTCAAGAGCTTGGCGACGCCCAGCGGCTCGACCTCGTCATCGGTAGCGATCAGGGTCGCGCGGTCGGCGCCCATCGCGCGGGCGGTCAAGAGCACATCGGTCTCGGCCTTGGCCACGCCGATCGTCACGACCACCACTTCGCTGGCCGCGCCCTTTTCCTTCAGACGGATCGCCTCTTCCACCGCGATCTCGTCGAACGGGTTCATGCTCATCTTGACGTTCGCCAGATCCACGCCCGTCCCATCCGCCTTCACACGCGGCTTCACATTGTAATCAAGCACCCGCTTGACCGGTACCAAGACCCTCATGCCACTCTCCTATGCTTCGAACCGCTCCTGGGGAGGGAGGTTCGAGGCCGATTCCACGCAATCGCCTTATCAGGCGGCCTGCTTGACCTCGGCCACAATCTTCTTCGCCGCGTCGCCGAGATCGTTTGCCGCCACGATCGGCAGGCCCGAATTGGCGAGAATATCCTTACCCTGCTGGACGTTGGTGCCTTCTAGGCGAACGACCAGCGGTACCGACAGGTTCACTTCCTTCGCCGCGGCGACGATGCCCTCGGCGATGATATCGCAGCGCATGATCCCGCCGAAGATGTTGACGAGGATGCCCTTCACGTTCGGATCCTGGAGGATGATCTTGAACGCCGCAGTCACCTTCTCCTTGTTGGCGCCGCCGCCGACGTCGAGGAAGTTGGCCGGGAACATGCCGTTCAGTTTGATGATATCCATCGTCGCCATCGCCAGGCCGGCGCCATTGACCATGCAGCCGATATCGCCGTCGAGCTTGATGTACGCCAGGTCGTACTTCGAGGCTTCCAGCTCGGCCGGATCCTCCTCGGTCTCGTCGCGCAGCTCCATCAGATCCTTGTGGCGGAACATGGCGTTGCCGTCGAAGCCGACCTTGGCGTCGAGGACGAGCAGGTTGCCCTGCTCGGTCAGCGCCAGCGGGTTGATCTCGATCTGCTCGGCGTCGGTCGCGAGGAACGCGGCGTAGAGCGACGAGGCGACCTTCGACGCCTGCTTGGCGAGATCGCCTTTGAGACCCAGCGCGGCGGCGATCGAGCGGCCGTGATGCGGCATGAAGCCGGTCGCGGGATCGACCGAGAAGCTGTGGATCTTCTCCGGGGTCGAATGCGCGACTTCTTCGATGTCCATGCCGCCTTCGGTCGAGACGACGAAGGCGATCTCGCTGCTGCCGCGATCGACGAGCAAGGCGAGGTAGAATTCCTTGGCGATGTCGGCGCCGTCGGTCACGTAGAGGCGGTTGACCTGCTTGCCGGCTTCGCCGGTCTGGATCGTCACCAGCGTGTTGCCGAGCATGTCGGTCGCGTGTGCGCGGACTTCGTCGAGCGAGAAAGCGAGGCGAACGCCGCCCTTCGCATCGGGACCGAGCTCCTTGAACTTGCCCTTGCCGCGACCACCGGCATGAATTTGCGACTTCACGACATAAAGCGGCCCAGGAAGCTGCTTCGCGGCCTCGACCGCTTCCTCGACTGTGAAGGCGGCATGACCCGCGGCGATCGGCGCGCCGTACTTGGCGAGCAATTCCTTGGCCTGATATTCGTGGATGTTCATGGGGTTTGCGAGTCCTCGCGCTTTCGAAGATCGGGAATGTCGCTCGCCTAAAGCACAGCGAACAGCGCGAATCCACCCCTTGGCTCTCGCAGGTGCAGCAAGCTGCGCTATATAGTGAGCATGAGCGTACTCGCAGGCATCCTGCTCTTTCTGGCGACGATCCTCGCGATGGAGGGATTCGCCTATGTCATGCACCGTTGGGTGATGCACGGGCCAGGCTGGTTCCTCCACGCCAGCCACCACCGGCCGCGAGCGGGAAACTGGGAGCTCAACGATCTCTACGCGGTGATTTTCGCGGTGCCGTCGATCGTCCTGCTCTATGGCGGGGTCCAGCTCGGCTGGTGGCCGGGCCTCATCTGGATCGGCGCTGGAATAGCGGGCTATGGCGCGATCTATTTCGGCTTCCATGACGTCATCGTCCATCAGCGCCTGCCGCACCGCTATGTCGCGCGATCGGCCTATATGAAGCGCATCGTCCAGGCGCACCGGCTGCACCACGCGGTGGAGAGCAAGCACGGCACGGTCAGCTTCGGCTTTCTCTGGGCACCGCCTGCCGAGGTTCTGAAGCAACAACTCAAGGTGCGCGGCGGCTTAACCAGAGTTAGCATCAAGCCGGATTGACGTAGGCTGGGTGCGGGCACACATGCTTGTGCCATGGAGCATCTGAACCTGTCCGAATCCGAGTGGCGCCAGCGGCTCACCCCCGAACAATATCATGTGCTGCGCGAAGCCGGCACCGAGCGCGCCTTTGCCGGGCGCTTCACCGATAACAAGGCGGACGGCGTCTATCTGTGCGCCGGGTGCAAGCTGGAACTGTTCGACAGTGCCGACAAGTTCGATTCGGGATCGGGCTGGCCGAGCTTCACCAACCCGGTCGATCCGGCAAACGTGGTCGAGCATGCCGATACCAGCCACGGGATGCGCCGCGTCGAGGTGCGCTGCGCCAAATGCGACGGGCATCAAGGGCATGTCTTCCCCGATGGCCCGCCGCCGACCGGTCTGCGCTACTGCATCAATTCGGTGAGCATGGATTTCCGTTCACGCGATTGAAACGGGCGGCGGGCTACCTCTGAGCTCTCCGCTCGCGCTTGTGGGCCGTAACATTAGGGCTTAATCCACCCGCCGTGGCCTCGAACCTTCCCGTCATCATCCGTAACACGCCCTGGTGGCGCGACCCCGCCAAATGGAAGCGGATCGGCTTCTGGGGCGCGATCGGCACCGCCGGCTTCGGCCTGCTCGCCTGCATCGCGATGTTGATCGCGGTGTTTTCTACGCGCTCGTCGCTGCCCAGCTTCGACGAGCTCAAATCCTCTCCCAACGGCCAGATGATCCGCGTCCACGCCGCCGACGGCACCGTGCTGGTTTCGATGGGCCCGAGCTATGGCGAATGGATCAGCTACGATCAGATCCCGCAGGTGATGAAGGACGCGATCATCGCGGTCGAGGATCGCCGCTTCGAATCGCATTGGGGCGTCGATCTGTGGGGCCTGATGCGCGCGGTGAGCACCGGCATCGCCAATCGCGGGCAGGGCCGCCGCCTGCAGGGCGCGTCGACGCTGACCCAGCAGGTCGCGCGGACGATCTTCCTGTCGAACAAATATGATCTCGGCCGCAAGATCCGCGAAGGCGTGCTGGCGCTGGCGCTGGAGCGCAAATTCACCAAGAACGAGATCCTCGAACTCTATCTCAACAAGGTCTATTTCGGCGGCGGCGCTTATGGCATCGACGCCGCCAGCCGCAAATTCTTCGGCCATCCGGCCAATCAGCTGACGCTTGCCGAAGCCGCGGTCATCGCGGGGCTCGTCAAGGCGCCCTCGCATTATTCGCCCACCGCCGATGCCGAAGCCGCGGTCGGCCGTGCCAGCGTCGTGCTCGACGTCATGGCCGAGACCGGCAAGATCACCGCAGCGCAGGCCAAGGCAACCGATCCGCGCACCGTCAAGCTCGCACCTGAGCCCAAGCAGAACAGCGTCCGCTATTTCACCGACTGGGCGCTGCCCCAGCTCGAAGTGCTGATCGACGAGACGGACGCGCCATTGGAAGTATGGACGACGCTCGATCTCGGCATGCAACGCGCCGCCGACGACGCGATCCGCGCCAATGCCCCGGGCGGGGCGCAGGGCGCGCTGGTCAGCCTCGACCGCGACGGTGCGGTGCGGGCGATGGTCGGCGGCAAGGATTATGTCGCCTCGATCTACAATCGCGCCACCCAGGCGACGCGCCAGCCGGGATCGGCGTTCAAGCTGTTCGTCTATCTGACCGCGCTCGAAGCCGGACACCGCCCCGACGACATGGTCGTCGACGAGCCGGTGACGATCAATGGCTGGACACCGCGCAACAGCTCGCGGCGCAACTCCGGCGAGATGACGCTGCGCAACGCCTTCGCCTATTCGATCAATACCATCGCCGCCAAGCTCGGCCAGGAATCGGGTTTCGGCGCCGTCGCCAACATGGCCCGGCGGTTCGGCATCACCACGCCGGTCGATACCCATCCGGCGATGGTGCTCGGCACTTCGGACGTCCGCCTGATCGACATGACCCGAGCCTTCGCCTCGGTCGGCAACAAGGGCGTGGCGGTGACGCCCTATGGCATCACGCGCGTCACCGCGAATGGCGCGGTAATCTATCAGCACGAGGTCGACACCAGCAAGGTTCTGGTCGCGCCTTATGTGGCGGCGCAGATGACGGACTTGCTTCAGACCGCGGTCGCCACCGGCACTGCCAAGGCGGCGCAGATCGGCCGGCCAGTCGCTGGCAAGACCGGGACCACCAGCTCGAACAAGGACGGCTGGTTCATCGGCTTCTCCTCAGGGCTGACCACCGGCGTGTGGATGGGCCGCGACGACGCCAAGGTCGTGCCCGGCCTGCAGGGCGGCACCGCGCCGGCGCGCGCATTCTCGTCCTTCATGTCCAAGGCGGTCGCGCGCCGCCCGGTCGAGGGTTTCGAGACCCAGGTGACCCTGCCCGACTGGCAGATCGAGCCCGAGGACAACGCCTATTACGAGGCGCCCGATAACCGCCTGTTCGTCGATGAGGACGGCAATCCGCTCGAACAGCCCCCGGGCGCCGAGGGCGGCGCGCCGGAAGGCGGAAAGCTTGATCAGGACTGGCTCGACCGGATGACGGGCAATGACAAGGCCCCCCCGCCGCCGGCTCAGCCACAGCCCGCCCCAACCCGCGCCCCGCCGCCCCGTCAGCAAATCATTCCCGCCCCGTCAGGGGCACGCGAGGAACCGCCACGCGGTGCTGCGACGGGTGGTGGCGGCGGTCAGGACCGTCCGACCCAGTGAAGCGCCGCGCCGTGACGGCGTAGCCAGGCGCGCTGGGGGGCCGGATCGGTTTCGAACAATTGCTCGACCAGCCGGTGGAAAGCCGGCGAATGGTTCATATGCACGCGGTGCGCGACTTCGTGCGCGACGGTGGCGCGGCGCACCAGGCTCGGCGCGAGGATCAGCCGCCAGCTATAGCGGATCGCCCCCGAAAACGCGCAGCTTCCCCAGCGCCCGCGCGGATCGCCGACCCCGACCTTGGTGACGGTGACGCCGGCGCGATCGGCATATTCGGCGGTTTCCTCGCTCAGGATTCGCAGCGCTTCGGCCCTGAACCACCGCTCGACGCGGCGCTCCAGCCCCTCGCGCGGACCGCCGCACAGCAACCGGTCGCCATCGAGGCGGGGAATGCGCCCGGTCGTGGCCGGCCAGACGATCTCGATCTCGTCATCCTCGAGCGGCACCCGCGCGCCGGGAGCGAACGGCCGCGATTCCGGCAGCTTGGCGCGCTGGCTGGCGATCCACCCCGCCTGTTCCTCGGCCCAGGCCAGCCCTTTTCGCAGCGAAGCGCGCGCCGGCAAGGTGAGGCGCACCGCTCCCGATCGGGGATCGACCGCCAGCCGCATCCGCCGCGAGCGTGCGTTGCGGACGACTTCGACCTCCACGGTCACAATTCGCGATCCACCAGATGATGCTCGAAATCCCCGGCATCGTCCTCGCTGATCGTCCAGCCGCGGGTCGATTCGCCGGCGGCGTGGACCGCCTCGGGATCGCCCGAGACCAGATAGTGCCAGGCAGGGAGTTGCTCGCCATTGGCGCGCAGGCGATAAGCGCAGGTGCTCGGCAGCCACTCGATGCCGTGGACGTTGCTGGCGTTGAGCCGCACGCATTCGGAGACATAGGCATGGCGATGCTTGTAATCGCTGCACCGGCCCATGCGCCGGTCGAGCAGGCGGCAGGCGACGTTGGTCGCGTGCAGCTCGCCGGTCTCCTCATCCTCGAGCTTGTGGACACAGCATTTGCCGCAGCCGTCGCACAAAGCCTCCCATTGCGCGCGGTCGAGCTTCTCCAGCGGCACATCTTCCCAGAAGCGCCCGCCGGTCACCGGACCCAATGCTTCACTTCATCCGCAATCGCGGCGGCATCCTTCTCCAGCGGCAACGACGTGATCGGCTTGCCCTCGCCGTCCATCAGATAGGCGATCTGGGTATGGCCGATCAGATAGCTGTCGCCGGCCGGCTCCTTGCGAAAAGCCACCGCATATTCCCTGGCCACGGCGCTGATCGCATCGAGGCTGCCGGTCAGCCCGGTGAAGCGCGGGTGGAACTGATCGACGAACTGCTTGAGCACCGGCGGCGTATCGCGTTCGGGATCGACCGAGATGAAGATCGGCGCGACCTTGGCCGACAGCGCCGGATCGCTCTTGTCGAGCAGCTTCATCGCCTGGCCGAGCTTGAGCATGTCGGTCGGGCAGATATCGGGACAGAAGGTGTAACCGAAATAGACGATCCGCCATTTGCCGGCGAAGTCCCTGTCGCTGACGGACTTGCCGTTCTGGTCGGTCAGCTGGAACGGCCCGCCGATCCGCGCCCCGGCCAGCGGCGGCTCCTGCGCGGGCATCGCGCCGCACGCGGACAGCGCAAGCAACGCTGCGGCTGCAACAGAGTGAAATATCCTATTCATGGCGCCGCCAGCCATGATCTGGTAGGAGCCGCCTTGCAAGTTTCGATGCCGGTAAAGGGTTGGGCAATTTTATCATGATGGGTCGCGTGTTTGGCGCCGCAATGGCGGCAAGTTTTCTGGTGGTCGCGGTTCCGGCGGCGGCGCAGCAGATGTCGGACAGCTATGATTTCCTCGATGCCGTTCGCAAGAGCGAGGGCGGCAAGGTCGATGGCTTCCTGCGCGACAAGACCAAGCGGCTGGTCAATTCCAAGGACCGCACCACCGGCGAGGGTGCTCTGCATATCGCCGCGGCGCGGAGCGATGCGCTGTATCTGCGCGTGATCCTTCAGGACGACGACGCCAATCCAAACCTGCAGGACAAGCGCGGCAACACCGCATTGATCATCGCCGCGGGCCGCGGCTGGGAGCAGGGCGTCGAGATCCTGATCCGCTACAAGGCCAATGTGAATCTACCCAATCTCAGCGGCGAAACGCCCCTGATCCGCGCCGTGCAGGTGCATAATGTCGAAGTCGCCTCGGCCTTGCTCAAGGCCGGCGCCGATCCCGACCGGACCGACAATATCTCGGGCAAGTCGGCGCGCGATTATGCCCGCGAAGGCACGCGCTGGCCGGCGATGGTCAAGCTGCTGGCCGATGCGCCCAGGGCGAAAAGCGGGGCCGCCGCCGCCGGTCCGCGCCTCTAGAAGAGCTGCTCGGCCTCCGGATCGAGCAAATTGATCACGCGCCGCGCCGCGCGCCGGGCAAAGGCAAGCGTGCATTTCTTGCGCGTGGAGGCGGCGAGCGGCACCGTTGCCGCCTCGCGCACCACTGCGGCGTCATAGCGGTCCGCGACGATGATCCCGGCGCGGGCGGGCAGGAGGCAATCCTGCTCGAACAGGCGCAGATCGAACCCCTCGGGCACCGCCCAGAAGAACCGATCGCAATGCGCGAGATAATCGTTCCACTTGCAGTCGCCGAGCAGATCGGCGCGCGACACCTTGATCTCGACGATGACAATGTTGCCGCGGGCGTCGATCGCCATCAGGTCGGCACGGCGTCCACCATCGAGCGGGACTTCGGCGATCGCCACGCAATCATGGGCGAGCAGCATCCGCGTCACGCCGCGCGCGACATCGCCCGCCACCAAGGGAGCTTCAGACGTCAAAACAGCCGGGGAGGTCATCCCCGGCTGTTAGAACATTCTAGGAACGCAAGCTAGGGCCCGCGCGCGGATTAGCGATAGAAGACGTGGTTGCCGATTGTGCCGACGCGCGCGCGCTTCCAGCCCGGACTCACATAACGCGCGTGGAAATAGAGCGCGTTCGATGCCGGCGAATCCCACAGATCCTTCTGCGCGACCTGTGCCACCGCCACGGCCTTGCGCCACTGGGCGTTGGCCGGCGGAGTCGGCAACTGGCCGCCACGAACGAACGAGAACTGGCCGCGCTGCTTGATCACCGAGCAGACCGAGCGCGGGAAACGGCCCGAAGTGGTGCGATTGAGAATCACTTCGGCGACCGCGAGCTGGCCGGCAAGCGGCTCACCCTTCGACTCATAATAGACGCCAATGGCAAGGCAATTGAGCTCGCTGTCGAATTCAGCGGGCGCGTCCTGCGCTGCCACGGCTGCCGAAAGCGTCGCGAAATCATCATCTTCATCCGCTTCGGGAAGCGGCTGCACGATTTCCGCCGAGTGCGGAATCGCGGCCACCGTCGCCTGCGGCGCGGGAACCGACTGTTGGTCCTGGAGGTTATTTACCTGACCCGGCACATCCTGAAGCAGGATCGGGTCGAGCGTGGCGGCATTTGCAATTGCGCCAGCGCAAAAAGTCACAGCCGCGATAACCGCGGCGCGTGGCAGAAACTTCATTTTAAATCGTTATTATGCGGTTGGTGTGCGGAACGGCCTGTTCAAACTAACGACCGCCGGACTTCCCCCCGACTGCGTAACCGTTCGATCTCTCACCTCGACCGGCACAACGCGCTTCAAGTGCGTGCCCCATCTCTTCGCACCTGCACAATGTCAAGCCAGACCCATCGTTTCAGCGGCGAACCGTTCTGCCGACGGGATATCCAGTTCAATGACCCATAGATCGGAATCGCGCGATCGGCGCCGCTGCCAATAGTCGGTTGCGTCATGATCGTCGGTCAGCTCTGCCGGGCCTGAGGCGATCAGCGCCGGTTCCCCCCCCGCGCCGAGGCCACGTTCGAAGAATCGCGGATTCATGCCGCGCTCAATGGTTAACAGCAGGATCCCGCCGGCAGTGGCGTCGCCTTTGGCCAGCACCATCGCCGATCCGCCCGATTGCTCGGCGGCGCGAATCAACGCGCTCACCATGACGCCGCTGGCAAGCCGCGCCATCAGCCCGGCCGGTAACCGGGAAGGCCGGCCAGCGCGATCCGGCTGCGCATGAACGTGCCCGTTCCGCGCGCCGCTTCCTCGCCCGACGCGTCGATCAGCCTCGCTTCTGCAACAAAAACGCGGCGCTGACCGCTGACCCAGCGACCCTCGGCCACAACCGGCCCCTCAATAAGAGGCTTGGTAAAGAGCAGATTGAACGCGGTGGTCAGCAGGAAGCGGTCGGTGACCAGGCTGTTCGCGGCGTAAAAGGCCGCATCGTCGAGCATCTTGAAATAGGCGGTGCCATGCGCCGCTCCCGCCGCATGGAAATAGCGGCTATCCACCTGGAAGCGGATACGCGCGACGCCACCTTCGGGGATTTCGAGCACCGAATCGAACAGGCGATTGATCGGCGCGGCCGCATAGAGCGATTCGAGCGCGCGAAAATGCGCCTGCGCGCCGGTCGGAGCGGGATCAGGCAGCGTCGCGCGCCTCTACGCCGGTGAGCAGCGCATAGAGCGCGTCGATCGAGCCCGCACCGCGCAGCTTGGCGGCAAAGGCGCGGTCGCGCAGCCGCCGTGATACGCACGCCAACGCCTTCAGATGCTCGGCTCCGGCATCTGTTGGCGAAAGCAGCATGAACACCAGATCCACCGGCATATCGTCGACTGCGGCGAAATCGACCGGTTTGGGCAGCCGCGCGAAAAGCCCACAGACGCGCTTCAGCCCGTCGAGCTTGCCGTGCGGAATGGCGATACCGCCGCCAAACCCGGTCGAGCCCAGCTTCTCGCGCTCGGCCAGCCGTGCGCTGACCTCGGCGGCGTCGAGACCGTGGGCACGCGCCGCTGCCGCGCCCAATTGCTGGAACAGCGCCTTTTTCGTGGCGGCGCCCATGCCGGCGGCCACCGCCTCCGGCACGAGCAGATCGCTAAGTTCAATCATCTAGTGCTCGATACGAATCGTCAGGACGCGCGATTGGGCTCGACCCAGCCGATCGTGCCATCGCCGCGGCGATAAACCATATTGTGCGCGCCGGTTCCGGTGTTCTTGAACAGCAACGCATTGGTGTTGCGCAGATCGAGCATCATCACCGCGTCCGACACCGACGCCTCCGGCACATCGACGCGCGTTTCGGCGATGATCAGCGGCGCTTCCGAAACCTCCTCAGCCTCCGCTTCTTCGCGGAACAGCGTGTAGCCCGCATTGTCATAGGCGCCGGTTTCGGCAAACGCGGCGACCGCGCCGGCCTGGCGATCCTTGAGGCGGCGCGTGTAGCGGCGCAGCTGCTTGTCGATCCGGTCGGCCGCGCCATCGAACGCGCCCTCGGCCTTCTGGCCGGTGTTCGAAGCCTTGAGCACCAGCCCCTGCATCACATGCATCACGATATCGCTGGTGAAGCCGTGATCGTGCGGCCCCTTGCCGAAGGTCGCGTGCGCCGAGATCGCGCGCGAGAAATATTTATCGGCGATAGCCTGCAGCCGATCAGTGACCTGCGTCTGCAATGCGCCGCCCGTTTCGACCTGGTGACCAGAAACCCGGATATCCATTCAGTACCTCCGCCGTTAGCGAGGAGCGCGAGCTAGGGACGCATGCCTTGCCCGTCAACCGGACGCGGCATTGCCCCAGAGCGGCTCCTCCATCCCAGAGAGAAAGGCTGCGTGGCGCGCAAGTTCCGCGTCCGATGCAGCAAAAAGGCGGGCCGGGCGCACATGCACCCGAGTCGATGCTTCGGCAGGCGTCTCGCGCATCACCGGCGCATCGACCGCGAGGCCCAAAGTGATCTGCCGCCCGCCCGTCAGCTCGACATAAACCTGCGCCAGCAACTGCGCATCGAGCAGGGCGCCGTGCAGCGCGCGCTGGCTGAGATCGATCCCATAACGGGAGCAGAGCGCATCGAGCGTGTGCTTGGCCCCCGGATGCTTGACCCGCGCGATGCCGAGCGTATCGACCATCCGCTCGAGCGAGACGTGCGGACGCCCGCATTGGCCGAGCTCACCATTGAGGAAACCAAAGTCGAACCCGGCATTGTGGGCGACCATCGGGCTGTCGCCGATGAACTCGAGCAGTTCCTCGACCACTTCATGGAAGCCCGGTTTGTCGGACAGGAAGCGGTCCGACAGGCCGTGGACGTTGAACGCCTCGATCGGCATCGGCCGGCCGGGATTCACATAAGCGTGGAAAGTTCGCCCGGTCATCACCCGGTTGTGGAGTTCGACACAGCCTATCTCGACCAGCCGGTCGCCCCCCGAGAAGCTGAGCCCGGTGGTTTCAGTGTCGAACACGATTTCACGCATGGATATGCTTATCCTCCTCGCGGCTCCGCGAGGCAAGCGATGACGTGCGCAACCTGCGCGCGCGTCTCGTCCAAAGCGAACCCGGTCTCTATGACGAAATCGGCGCGCACGCGTTTCTCGGCGTCGGGCAATTGCCTTGCGAGAATCGCTTCGAAGCGCGTCGCGGTCATGCCAGGGCGGGAGAGGACACGGGCCCGCTGGATTTCCGCGGGCGCCGAAACCACGGCGATCTTGTCGACCTCTTCCCAGCCACCGGCTTCGAAAAGCAGGGGAATGTCGAGTACCACCAAGGGCGCGCCTTTGTTGGCGGCCAGAAACGCCGCCCGCGACCCGGCGACGGCGGGGTGGACGATCATCTCGAGTCGCCGGAACGCCTCGGGTTTGCCGATCACCCGCTCGCCAAGCGCCACGCGATTGACGCCTTCCGGTCCAGTGGTGCCGGGAAACTCCGCCTCGATGCGCGCGACCAGTGCTTCATCAGGGCCCTGCAACCGGTGCACCTCGGCATCGGCATCGAACACCGGCACGCCGGCCTCAGCGAACATTGTCGCCACCGTCGATTTGCCCATGCCGATCGATCCGGTGAGGCCGAGCACAATCATGCGGTAAGGATCGCCCGCAATTCCTCGTCGCGGTCGCGCGGCGGTTCCGCGCCGAAGAACAATTCGAACGCCAATGCCGCCTGGCCGATCAGCATGTCGAGGCCATCGACGGTATCGAGCTCACGATCGCGCGCCTGGGCGAGCAGGTCGGTCTCGAGCGGGGCGTAGACGATGTCATATACCACCGCTTCCTCGGGCAGCGGCGACAGGTCGATCTCGAGCGGCGGCTGACCGGCCATGCCCAGGGCACTGGCATTGACCACCAGCCCGGCCGCCGGCAGCGGCGAACCGAGCGGCACCGCATCGCCCTTAAGCCCGAAGCTCGACAGCAGCGCCGCCGCCTTGAGGACATTACGGTTCATCACCGTGACCCGCGCCACGCCCAGCTTGGACAAAGCGAACAGGATCGCCCGCGCCGCGCCACCGGCGCCGATCACCACCGCATGCTTGTCCTCGAGCTCAAGCCCGGCGATCGGCGCATAAAAGCCGCCGGCATCGGTGTTGGTTCCGATCAGGGCATCGCCATCGCGCACCACGGTGTTGATGGCGCCGATCGACTCGCGCACCCCGCCGCGATCCTCGACCAGATCGAGCGCCGCCTGCTTGTGCGGGATGGTGATGTTGCACCCCCGCCAGTCCGGATCGGCCCGCCGCGACGCGAAATAGGCGGCGAGCGCATCTGGCGTCACATGCGTGGCGCGGTATTCAGCCTCGATGCCCAACGCTTTCAGCCAGAAGCCGTGGATCGCCGGTGATTTCGAATGGCTGATCGGATCGCCGATCACTTCGGCATAGATCATGACGGCAGAATCCCTCGCGTCCGGCAATAGTCGAGCACCGGCAGCAGCGGCATGCCGAGAATGGTGAAGTGGCTGCCATCGACCTTGCTGAACAGCTGGACACCCGGCCCCTCGATCCGGAAGCAGCCGACGCAACCACTGATCGCCGGCCACTCCCGGTCGAGATAGGAGTGGATGAAATCCTCGCTCAGCGTCCGGACATGCAGCTTGGCGCGATCGACGAAGCGCCACACCGGCTGGCCGCTTTCAGCGATCACCGCGGCGCTGAAGAGCTCATGCGTCGCCCCCGACATACGCCGGAGATGCTCGGCGGCTTGGTTGCGGCTCTCGGGCTTGTCAAGCAGGCTGCCATCGGCGAGCGCGACCAGCGAGTCGCTGCCCAACACCAGCGCACCCGGCGCCATCCGCGAGACCTTCAATGCCTTCAATTCGGCCAGCGCATCGGCAAGGTCGCGTGGGCTGGTACCACCCGCCAGCAGCGACCCCTTCGCCGACGCTTCATCGACCTGCGCCGCCATCGCCTCATAGGGCACACCGGCAGCATCGAGCATCGCCCGCCGCGAAGCGCTTTGCGAGGCGAGGATCAGCTTCATTCGCCGCTCCTGAGCGCGCGCTCGTTGCAGAGCTGGATGATCGCCGCTGCGGTTTCCTCGATCGATCGCCGCGTCACGTCGATCACCGGCCAGCCATTATCGGCGAACATCCGCCGTGCGAAAGCGATTTCGCGCTGCACCGAATCCTGATCTACATAGCTGGTCTCGGTGGTCTGGTTGATCGCCAGCAGACGATTGCGCCGGATCGCGACCAGCCGGTCGGCGCTGGTCGTCAACCCAACTACCAGCGGGTGCTTGAGGTTGTAGAGTTTTTCCGGCGGCGGCGATTCGACGACGATCGGTATATTGGCGGTCTTGAAGCCACGATTGGCGAGATAGATCGAGGTCGGCGTTTTCGACGACCGCGATACGCCCGCCAGCACGACATCGGCTTCTTCCCAATTCTCCCAGCCGATGCCGTCGTCATGGGCGATGGTGAACTGGATCGCATCGACTCGGGCGAAATAGGCCGCGTCGAGCGTGTGCTGCCGCCCCGGCCGCGCCTTGGCTTCCTGTCCGAGCAGGTTCGACAGCGCATGGTTGACCGGATCGAGCGGCGCGATCGCCGGCAGTCCCATCGCCCGGCAGCGGCTCTCCAGCGTTCGTCGCGTCTCGCTATTGACCAGAGTGAAGATCACCAGCCCGGGATTCTGCGCGATCTCGGCGAGGATCCGCTCGAGATGCGCTTCGCTGCGTACCATCGGCCAGAAATGGCGCTGCGGCTCGACATCGTCGAACTGGGCGAGCGCCGCCTTGGCGATATTCTCCAGCGTCTCGCCGGTCGAATCGGAGAGAAGATGGAGGTGCAGCTTCATGCCGCTGTGGACCGATCGGGGGATAAACGCATGGACAGGCGCTAGCGCAACCGGGCGCACGAACCAAGTCAGCGGAGTCGTTCGATTCGCCTCGCGATTCGTCCACAACGGCATCCCCACCCCCGGTTCCGATCCACAGCCTGTGGAAATCGGGGAGTGTTTTCGCGAATCCGGGGGAGTCCGCGAGCCTCTGGGAGTCAAATTGTTGGCAAGTCGCGGACGAGCGCATAAGCCCCGGCTTCCACGCCTCTACATCCTACAACAATCTCTAGATTCTCTTCTTTATAGTAATAGAAAGCGGCCCAATCCGTGTCTGCTCCAGTCTCTTCCCCCAAGCCCTTGCTCGCGACGCTTCAGGGCCTTCGACAGGAGATTCCGCCGGTCTGGCTGATGCGTCAGGCCGGGCGTTATCTGCCCGAATATCGTGCGCTCCGGGCCGAGAAGGGCGGATTCCTCGCTCTGGTCAACGATAGCGAGGCCGCCGCCGAGATCACTCTCCAGCCGATCCGCCGCTTCGGCATGGACGGCGCGATCCTGTTTTCCGATATCCTGATGGTACCCTTGGCGCTGGGGCAGGATCTCTGGTTCGAAACCGGCGAAGGCCCGCGTCTCGCGCCCAAACTGGTCGCGCGCGATGTTCTCGATGGCCTGGCCGCGAACATGGGCGCGCTCGATCCGGTTTACGAAACCGTGCGGCGGGTAAAGGCCGCGCTCGATCCCGCCGTCACCTTTCTGGGCTTTGCCGGGAGCCCATGGACGGTTGCCACCTATATGATCGCGGGGCAGGGTAGCCGCGAGCAGGCCGAAGCGCGGCGGCTGGCCTATAACGACCCCCAACTGATGCAGGCGCTGGTCGATCGGATCACTGATTGCACGATCATCTATCTGCAGAGGCAGATCGATGCCGGGGTCGAGGCGGTCCAGTTGTTCGACAGCTGGGCGGGCAGCCTGAGCCCAACGCAATTCGAGCAATGGGTGATCGCGCCCAACGCGAAGATCGCTGCAGCGTTCAAGGGCAAAGTGCCGGTGATCGGTTTTCCCAAGGGCGCGGGCGGCAAGCTCGCCGCCTATGCCCGCGAAACCGGCGTGGATGCGATCGGGCTGGACGAAACCGTCGATCCCGTCTGGGCCGATGCCGAATTGCCAACGGGCCTGCCGGTGCAGGGCAATCTCGACCCGCTGGCGCTGATCGCCGGCGGCGCGATCCTCGACAAGGCGGTCGACCACATCCGTGGCGCCTTTGCGGAGCGCCCGCACGTCTTCAATCTCGGCCACGGCATCCAGCAGGATACGCCGATCGACCGTGTCGAGCATCTCCTCAAGCGGATTCGCGGGTGATGACGGGCTTCCTCGGCGGCGCCTATCTGTGGGTCAAGGCCGCACATATTATCTTCGTGATCTTCTGGATGGCCGGCCTGTTCCTGTTGCCGCGCTATCTGGTCCATCATCAGGAGGCGCTGGGAAGCCCGCAGGCGGCCGAATGGACGCGTCGTGAGGAATTGCTCCGCCGGATGATCCTCACCCCTTCCATCGTCATCGTATGGCTATTGGGGCTGGCCCTCGCGGCGGACCTTGGCCTGTTCGATGGCGGCGCGGGGCTCGGCTGGCTCCACGCAAAGCTGCTGGTCGTCTGCGCGCTCTCCGGCTATCATGGTTGGGCGGTCGGCTATTCGAAGAAGCTGGCGGTGGGGCAGGGCGGCATTGCGTCGCGCCGCTTGCGGATGCTTGGCGAGGTTCCGGCGCTGGCAGTGATCGCAATCGTGATACTGGCGGTCGTAAAGCCGTTCTGACTTGGTTGACTTGAGCGCGGGGCGCTCCTAATTCGCGGGCGTGTACCGGGTCCCACCGGCGCATTCCTTCCAGCATCGATTTGTCCCGCGCCCGTGCGCCGACCGACGCTCCTTCTCGCAAAACCAAATTCCGGACGCTCTCATGCATCTCAAAGAACTCAAGAAAAAGGCGCCGGCGGAGCTGGTCAACATGGCCGAGGAGCTCGGCGTCGAAAGCGCCTCGACGCTCCGCAAGCAGGATCTGCTGTTCGCGATCCTCAAGATCCAGGCCGATAATGGCGACCAGATCATGGGCGAAGGCACGATCGAAGTGCTGCCCGACGGGTTCGGCTTCCTGCGCAGCCCCCAGGCCAATTATCTCGCCGGCCCCGATGACATCTATGTCTCGCCCAATCAGGTCCGCAAATTCGGCCTACGCACCGGCGACACCGTCGAAGGCGAGATTCGCGGGCCCAAGGACGGCGAGCGCTATTTCGCGCTGACCAAGCTGGTCTCGGTTAATTTCGACGATCCCGACGCGGTCCGCCACCGCGTCAACTTCGACAATCTCACCCCGCTCTACCCAGAGCAGAAGCTGACGCTCGATCCGCAGGATCCGACGATCAAGGACAAGTCTTCGCGCGTCATCGACATCGTCTCGCCGCAGGGTAAGGGCCAGCGCACGCTGATCGTTGCCCCGCCGCGCGTCGGCAAGACGGTGATGCTCCAGAACATCGCCAAGGCGATCACCGACAATCACCCCGAGGTGTTCCTGCTCGTCCTGCTGATCGACGAGCGCCCCGAGGAAGTCACTGACATGCAGCGCTCGGTGAAGGGCGAGGTTGTCTCCTCGACCTTCGACGAACCGGCAACCCGTCACGTGCAAGTCGCCGAGATGGTGATCGAAAAGGCCAAGCGCCTGGTCGAGCACAAGAAGGATGTCGTGATCCTGCTCGATTCGATCACCCGTCTCGGCCGGGCCTACAACACCGTAGTGCCTTCTTCGGGCAAGGTTCTGACCGGCGGCGTCGACGCCAACGCGCTTCAGCGCCCCAAGCGTTTCTTCGGCGCCGCGCGCAACATTGAGGAGGGCGGTTCGCTCTCGATCATCGCGACCGCGCTGATCGATACCGGCAGCCGCATGGACGAAGTCATCTTCGAAGAGTTCAAGGGCACCGGTAACTCCGAAATCGTCCTCGACCGCAAGGTCGCCGACAAGCGCATCTTCCCGGCGCTGGATGTCGGCAAGTCGGGCACCCGCAAGGAAGAGCTGCTGGTCGATAAGACCAAGCTCTCCAAGATGTGGGTACTGCGCCGCATCCTCATGCAGATGGGCACGATCGACGCGATGGAGTTCTTGCTCGACAAGATGAAGGATTCGAAGACCAATGAGGATTTCTTCGACAGCATGAATTCGTAAAGCCTTAGGCCGGCAGGCGGAAAGTCTGAGGGCGCGGGCTTTGCTCGCGCCCGGCTTCACGCTAGGGCGTCGCCATGCACCTGAACTTCGCCGACGTCTTCAAGCCTTCGGGTCTCGCCAGCCTCGGCCAGATCATCCTCGGCGATCTCACCATGGCAGGTGACAACGTGGTGGTCATGGGTTCGGTCGCGGCAGGCCTGCCCGAGAAGGACCGTCGCCGCGTGCTTCTACTCGGCGTCGGCATGGCGCTGGTCTTCCTGATCGGCTTCTCGTTGATCGCGGTACAATTGCTCCACATTACCGGTCTGGTGCTGGCTGGCGGGCTTCTCCTCTTGTGGGTCGCGTTCAACATGTGGCGCGAGATTCGCGAGGCGGCGCATGGCAATGCCGATGCGACGGGCGACGTCGCCGTGGCCAAGATACCCAAGACCTTCCTCGCCGCGGCGATCCAGATCACCATCGCTGATCTTTCGATGAGCATCGACAATGTCCTGCTCGTCGCTTCGATCGCCCGCGATAACCCGGCTTTGCTGTTCATCGGGCTCAGCTTTTCGGTGCTGCTGATGGGTCTTGCCGCCAATTATGTCGCGCAGCTGATCCAGCGTTATCACTGGATCGCCTATATCGGATTGATCGTGATCCTGTGGGTTGCCGGGCGAATGATTTATGAGGGGGTCGTCGACAACAAGATCGGCATCCTCCATTTGTTAGTCTGACCATGCTCGAATCGCTCCTCGCTCCCGACGCACTCTCCGCGCTTGGCGAAGTGATCGTCATCGATCTGGTGCTTGCGGGCGACAATGCCGTGGTGGTGGGGGCGCTTGCGGCGGGGCTGCCAGCCAGGCAGCAGCGCCAGGTCATCCTCGTCGGCATTGCCGCGGCGTTGATCATGCGGATCGGCTTCGCACTGGTCGCCACGCAGCTGCTGCAGGTCATCGGCCTGCTCTTCGCGGGCGGGCTGCTACTGCTATGGGTCGCGTGGCGGATGTGGCGCGAGCTGCGCGAGGGCAACCAGCACGAGGAAATCACCACCCGCCCGCCCAAAAGCTTCCTCGCCGCCGCTTGGTCGGTGGCGCTAGCCGATGTCAGCATGAGCCTCGACAACGTCCTGGGAGTCGCCGGCGCCGCGCGCGAGCATCCCACCATCTTGATCTTCGGCCTGATCTTCTCGGTCGCGGTGATGGGCTTGGCGGCGAACCTGATCGCGCGCGTGATCGACCGCCACCGCTGGATCGGCTTTGTTGGCCTCGCGGTGATCGTCTGGGTGGCGGTACGGATGGTCTATGAGGGTGTGGTCAACCACGAAACCGGGCTCGCGGTTCTCGTCTAGCCGAGAGTCTCCGCGAAGAATTCCGCTGTTCGTTGATCCGCGAGCTGTGCCGCCGCTTCCGAACGCCGTTTGCCGCTCTCGGTCGCGAAACCGTGATCCTCACCCGGATAGTCGAAGATCCGCACCTTCGGGTGATCGTCGAGCCCCTCGTGCATCTTTGCCTGGATATCCGGCGTCACGAAATGATCGGCGCCGGCGATGTGAAGCAGCACCGGGTTGGCAATGGCGTGTTTCTCGCCAAGCAGATTGTCGATGCCCACCCCGTAATAGCCGACGCTCGCATCGGCATCGGTGCGCGCCGCGGTCATGAAGGCAAGCCTCCCGCCCAGGCAATAGCCGACCACGCCAACCTTGCGCGCGCCGCTTTCCGCGCGTGCCGCACGGATCGTCGCCTCGATATCGCGGACCCCGGCATCCTGGTTGAACTTACCCATCAGATCCAGGGCAGTCTGAAACTCCTTTGGCACGTCGGGATCGAGAGAGACGCCCGGTTCCAGCCGCCAGAACAGGTCGGGGGCGATCGCCAGATACCCCGCGGCGGCCCAGTCGTCGCATTTCCGGCGGATACCCGGGTTCACTCCAAAGATTTCCTGGATCACCACGATTGCCGCACGCGGCGCCTCCGCAGGCTCGGCGACATAGGCGTCGAAGCTGCCGCTGCCGTCGATGGTCGCGATCTTCATCATGCTCATGACAGGGTCTTTCCGATGGGCGTTGTCAGGATGCCGCTTTCGCGGGCATAGATCGTGACTCGAACCCTAGCATTCGCGCGGCGACACGCAACGGAGAGCCCGATGAAGATCAATGTCGAAGTCGATTGCACACCGGAAGAGGCGCGGCGTTTCATGGGCCTGCCCGATCTGACGCCGGTGCATGACATCTATCTGAAGAAAATGCTCGAAGCCGTTGAGAATCAGACAAATCCTGAGGCATTCCAATCGCTTATGCAAAGCTGGTCGCCAATGGGCGAGGCTGGCATGAATTTCTGGAAGGGTTTGTTCGAGGCTGGAGCCAAGCCGGGCAAGTGAACGACACGATCTTCGCGGTATCGAGCGGCGCGCCGCCGGCTGCGATTGCTATTTTGCGGATAAGCGGGGCGGGAGCGTTCGACGCGATCCACGCGCTCACGAGCGATGTCCCCAAGCCCCGGACGGCGGCATTACGCGCATTGCGGGACCCGGCGAGCGGCGAGCTGCTTGATCGCGCGCTGGTATTGATCTTCCCGGGCCCAGGCAGCGCGACTGGCGAGGATTTGGCCGAGCTTCATCTCCATGGCGGTCGCGCGGTGGTACGCGCCGTCGAATCTGCGCTTGCCAGCTTGGCCGGTCTTCGCGCCGCCGAGCCCGGCGAATTCACCCGCCGGGCCCTGACCAATGGACGCATCGATCTCAGCGAAGCCGAGGGGCTGGGGGATCTGTTGATGGCCGAAACCGAAGCGCAGCGCCGCGCCGCGATACGCTCGACCGAAGGCGCCGTCCGCCGTGAGGTCGAGGGATGGTCGACACACGCGCTGATGCTGTCGGCACAAGTCGAGGCGTTGCTCGATCATGGCGATGAGGATGATGTCGCGACCGGTGCCGATCCGCTACCCGCGATCCAGGCGTCGGCATCGACGCTTGCCGACACCATCGACGCCGTGGCCGCGCGTCCACCGGTCGAACGTCTGCGTGACGGGCTGCGCGTCGTTCTTGCCGGGCCACCCAATGCCGGCAAATCGACTCTGCTCAACGCGCTCACCGGCCGCGACGCTGCGATTGTCTCGCCAGTCGCGGGGACGACCCGCGACCGTATCGAAGCGCCGGTCGTGCGCGGCGGTGTCGCCTATCTGCTGACCGACACCGCAGGCATTACCGCCAACCCTGGCGACGCGATCGAAGCGATCGGGGTGACTAGAGCGGAGGGTGCGCTTGCCGCAGCCGACATCCTGCTGTGGCTGGGCGACGAAGCGCCACCGGAGCATCCGGTCGCGCTCTGGATTCATGCGCGCGCCGACGAAGACGGAAGGGTATCAAATCCGGGCGCGGACCTCACCCTATCCGCCGCAACGGGAGCGGGAATTGACATGCTGTGGGAGCGTCTCGCCGCATTGTCATCGGCTCTGCTTCCGCCGCCCGATCTCGTGGCACTTAGCGCCCGGCAGCGCGACCTCTGCTTTGCGGCTTCGCGCGCGCTGCGATCAGGGGTGATCGAGACCGACCTGCTTCTTGTCGCCGAACATCTCCGTTCCGCGCTGCGCGCTTTCGATGCGATCAGCGGCAAGGCAGGCGTGGAAGCAATGCTCGATGCGTTGTTCGGGCGCTTTTGCATCGGAAAGTAGCTGTTCCACGTGGAACAGTTTTGACGCACGCGCCGCCAGCCATTAGCGCGAGCACATGCACTTCGATGTTATCGTCATCGGCGGGGGCCATGCCGGCACCGAGGCCGCAGCGGCGGCGGCGCGGCGCGGCGCGCGCACGGCATTGCTCAGCTTCGACCTGTCGAAGGTTGGCGCAATGTCATGCAACCCGGCGATCGGCGGGCTCGGAAAGGGCCATCTCGTCCGCGAAGTTGATGCGTTTGACGGCCTGATCGCCCGCGCGGCGGATGCCGCGGCGATCCATTATCGCATGCTCAACCGTTCCAAAGGCACCGCGGTTCAGGGGCCGCGGGTCCAGGCCGATCGCACGCGCTATGCTTCGGCGATTCAGTCGATGCTCGTGGCGCAGGACCATCTCACGCTGGTGCAAGGCGAGGCGGAATCGCTGATAATTGAGAGCGGGCGCGTCGCCGGTGTGGTTCTTGGCGATGGCACCACCATACACGCCCGCGCCGTGGTCCTGGCCACCGGCACCTTTCTCGGCGGTCGCATCTTCCGAGGCGAGGAGCGCGAGACCGGCGGCCGGGTAGGCGAGGCGGCCGCGACCCGCCTCGCCGAGCAACTCCGCGGGCTCTCCTTGCCGATGGCGCGCCTTAAAACCGGCACGCCGCCCCGGCTAGATGGCCGCACGATCGACTGGGCCGGCATCGAGGAGCAGCCTTCGGATGCCGACCCGTGGACGATGTCGCCGCTGACGGAGCGGCGCCTGCTCCCTCAGCTTCATTGCGGTATCACCCGCACCAATGCCGCGACTCATGACGCGATCCGCGCGGGACTGGATCGCTCGCCGCTGTTCAGCGGCGCCATCGACGCGCAGGGACCGCGCTACTGCCCGTCGATTGAGGACAAGATTCATCGCTTCGGTGATCGAGACGGCCATCAGATTTTCCTCGAGCCCGAGGGCTTGGACATGCATCTGATCTACCCCAACGGCATGTCGACCTCGCTTCCCGTCGATATTCAACAGGCGATGGTCCGCTCGATTGCAGGGCTTGAGCGGGCAGTGATCATCACGCCGGGCTATGCGGTGGAATATGATCATATCGATCCGCGTGCGCTCGACGTCCGCCTCGGCCTCCCGCAAATTCCCGGAATCTATTGCGCAGGGCAGATTAATGGAACCACCGGCTACGAGGAGGCAGCGGGGCAGGGGCTTGTCGCCGGGCTCAACGCCGCGGCATACGCCCGCGACGATGCCCCGCTAATTCTCGATCGCGCTACCTCCTATCTGGCGGTGATGATCGACGATCTTGTGTTGCAGGGCGTTACCGAGCCATACCGCATGCTCACTGCGCGCGCCGAATTCCGGCTCCGCCTCCGCGCCGATAATGCTGGGACGAGACTGGGTCCGACCGCCGCGGCCCTCGGCTGTCTCGGCCCAGAACGGCGCCATCGGTTGGAACAACGGACCGGTGAACGGACCCGTCTCGATAAAGCCTTCGCCACCATGTTGACCGCGAGCCAGCTCGCGGCAAGCGGCGCACCGGTTGGCCAGGACGGCGCGCGCCGTCCCGCTAGCGAGTGGCTCCGCTTCCCCGGGGTCGAGCTGGCGCATGTCGGGGTGGATTGGGACGGCGATATGGGTACACTGGCCGAGTTCGTTGAGGACGCGCGCTACGCGCCCTATCTGGAGCGCCAGGAGGCGGAGGTGGCGGCGCTGCGTGGCAATGACAATGTCCGCCTCAGCCCAGAGCTCGACTTTGCCGCAATCCCCGGCCTGTCCAACGAGATGGTCGAACGACTTTCCGCAGCGCGCCCAGAGACTCTCGGTGCCGCTTCGCGCATTCGCGGAATCACGCCAGCCGCGCTTTCAGCGATCCTGTTGCAGGCCAGAAAGCGCGCCGCATGACCGAGCAAGAGGCTCGCCAGTGGATCGGCGATCGCTTTGGCGTTTCACGTGAAACATCGTTGGAGCAGTTCGCGGCGATCCTGCGCGACGAGGCAACGCACCAGAACCTGATTTCCGCCGCGTCGTTCGATGAGCTATGGAATCGGCATTTCGTCGATTCGGCGCAGTTGATCCCTATGGCCAGCGCCAGCGGCGCAGCGGATGGCGTTTGGCTCGATGTCGGGACCGGCGCCGGCATGCCCGGTCTGGTCGTTGCCCTGCTGATCGATCGGCCTGTGGTACTGGTCGAGCCGCGCGCCAAGCGCGCCGACTTTCTCTATCGCGCCGCGGCGTTGCTTGGAATCGGCCGGCAGGTCACCACCCAGCATTGCTCGATCGAAAAGTACAAGCCAGCCAAACCTGCTGCGATCGTTAGCGCCCGGGCGGTGGCGGAACTGTCGCAACTGATTGCATCCACGCACCATTGCACCGATTCATCCACAATCTGGTTGCTTCCCAAGGGTCGCGCCGCGCAATCGGAGGTGGAAGCCGCCGCTGCGAAATGGCAAGGTTCGTTCCACGTGGAACCAAGCATCACCAGTGCCGATTCCGGCATCGTGATTGCCCAAGGGGTGCGCCCGAGATGATTTGCATCGCAATCGCCAACCAGAAAGGCGGGGTCGGCAAGACCACGACGGCGATCAATGTCGGCACCGCGCTGGCGGCAACGGGCAAGCGCGTATTGCTTCTCGATCTCGATCCGCAAGGCAATGCCTCGACCGGGCTCGGCATTTCTCGCGCCGAGCGCGAGCATTCGACTTACGATCTTCTCGTTACCGATGCCAATCTGGAAGATGTCGCGACGCCGACCAAGGTGCCTGGTCTCGACATCGTCCCCGCGACGCAGGACCTGTCGGGGGCCGAGATCGAGCTGATCGAGTTCGAAGCCCGCACGCACCGGCTTGATGCGGCGATCGGGCGTCACACCGCGCGGCGCTGGGACGTGGTGCTGATCGACTGCCCCCCCTCGCTCGGGCTGCTGACGATCAACGCGATGGTTGCCGCGCATGCCCTGCTCGTGCCGCTCCAGTGCGAGTTCTTCGCGCTGGAAGGCCTCAGCCAGCTGCTCAACACCGTCGAGCGGATCCGCAGCCGCTTTAATCCCGGCCTGTCCATCCTTGGCGTCGCACTGACGATGTACGATCGCCGCAACCGGCTGACCGATCAGGTTTCGGACGATGTCCGCGCCGTGCTCGGCCGCGTCGTCTTTGATACCGTCATCCCGCGCAACGTCCGGCTGTCCGAGGCGCCGAGCCATGGCATGCCGGCGTTGATCTACGACCATCGCTGCGCCGGTTCGGAAGCTTATATCGCGCTCGCCCGCGAGGTGATCGAACGCCTGCCCAAGCTCAAGAAGGCCGCATGACCGAAGCCACTCGCAAACCTCGCCCTGGCCTCGGCCGCGGGCTCTCCTCCCTTCTCGGCGACAATGTGCCCGAAGCGCCGATCACCGGCCCCGCCGAAGGGCCGAGTGCGGGCGGCCTGCGCATGCTGCCGGTCAGCGCGCTGAGCCCGCACCCCGATCAGCCGCGCCGCCATTTTGATGAGACCGCGCTGGAGGATCTGGCACTGTCGATTCAGGCACGCGGGTTGATCCAGCCGATCGTCGTGCGGCCGATGGGGCATAACTATCAGATCGTCGCCGGTGAGCGCCGCTGGCGCGCGGCGCAGCGCGCGCGGCTTCATGAGGTTCCGGTCATCGTCCGCGAACTCGATGACGCCGAGACAATGGAAATCGCACTGGTCGAGAATATCCAGCGCCAGGACCTCAACGCGATCGAAGAGGCCGAAGCGTATCATCGGCTGATCGGCGAGTTCGGGCACACCCAGGAAGCGCTCGGCAAGCTCGTTCACAAATCGCGCAGCCATGTCGCTAACCTTATGAGATTGCTCGATCTTCCGGCAGGTGTCCGCGAAATGGTGGTAAGCGGGGCAATCGAGATGGGACATGCCCGCGCGCTGGTCGGCGCGCCCGATGCCGAGCGCCTTGCACGCCAGGTCGCCGACAAGGGCCTGTCGGTGCGTGAGACCGAAAGGCTCGCCCGCGCCAACAAGCCGTCGAAGCGCAAGGCGGATGCGACGGAACGCGATCCCGATATCGCGGCGCTCGAGCGGCATCTCGGCGACGTCCTCGGCCTTAACGTTCGCATCGCGCACGGGCCGAAAGGTGGTTCGCTGACGCTGGCCTATTCCACGCTCGATCAGCTCGACATGATCTGCCAGCGCCTGACCGGCGAACGTATCTAGCCACGCCCCCGCGCCGCGGCGCGGGCGACCGTCACCACCTCGGCCTCGGCCAATAGCTCGCCGACGCTTGCCGATCGCATGATCGCGCGCTCGGCCTCGCGCGCGCGGTCGATTGCCCGGGCGATCTGGGTGGCGTTCCAGCGGCGAAGGGCGCGGCCGGTCGCCGCCTTCTCGCGGAAAAAGACGCGATGCTTCTCCAGCACCGAATCGACATCGCCGCCCCTGTCCATGTCGATCCGCATCTCGGCCAATGCCTGCAGCCGTCGCACCAGTTGGCGCATCAGCGGCACACCGATGCCGTCGCCCAGTCGCGCCAGTTCGACTCCGATATCGGCGACGCGGCCATCGAGCGCGGCGCTGATCGCGTCGCTCAGATCGGCATCGCCCAGATCTGCGCCGATCGCATCGAGTGCCGCGCTGTCGGCGTCTCGCGGACGGTCGGGCGCCGCATCGAGATACAGCGCCAGCTTCTCGACCTCGCGCGCGAGGATGGCGCGGTCGCCGCCGCATGCCGCCGCGAGCCGCTGGGGCACGTCGCCGGTAAGCCGCAGGCCGTGTTCGCGCGCGACGTTGGCGGCGAGCTTGGTCGCCTCGATACCCTCGGGCACATAGCAGCCATGCGACATTGCGGCAGGATCGGCGATTGCCAGTTTGACCAGTTTTCCGCTCGCCTTGAGCCCCGGCCCGATCGCCACTACCGGATTGCCCGCCCGCTCGGCGGCAAGCAGGAGGGAGATCGCTTCCGTCGCGCTCTCTTCGGCGCCGAGCAGGCGGATGTAGCGCACGCCGCCGAACAGAGAGAGCGAGGCGGCTTCGTCGGCCAGCCGACCCGGCTGCTCACGCAACGCCTTCATATCTAGGTCAATTCGCTCGACTTCGGGACCCAGTGCCCGCGCCAGTCGCTCGGCGAGGTCGGCGGCGCCAGCCTCATCGGGGCCGTGGAACAAATAGAGCCGCGTGTTCGCGCCAGGCTTGTCGACCGCGGCGCGGATCTGCGCCGCGCTGGCCTTCATTGAGTCCGGCCGGCGACGCCAGCCTGAGCAAATCGCGCCACGCGGGCGACGATCTGGTCGGCGACGATCCCCGAAAGCCGCTCAAGCGCGCTGTTTTCGGCGGCGATGGTGGCATATTCACTGCCGACCACGTCGATGCCGGCATCGGAGCCAGCGGTGGCATCGAGGACCACCGAACCATTGCTCAGGTCGATCAATTGATAACGCGCGCGCAGCGTCCGCCGCTCGCGGGCGACCGAATCGTCGCGGCGCACACCCAGGCCGGCGATCTGATCATCGAGTTTGACTTCGAGCCGGTAGCGCGCGGCGCCGGTGCGGCTGGCGTCGAACCTGTCCTTGAGCGCGTTGGCGACAAGCCAGCCCGATTTTCCCTCGATCGGCGCGACTTCCACCGCGGCAAGCATGGATTGCACCGGACCATCGGCACCGCCGCCATAGAGCGGCCGCAGCCCGCCACAGCCGGAAAGCGCCAACACGAGCGCGGCGAGAAGCGCGACGCGCTTCACAGGACGATGTTCACCAGACGGTCGGGCACGACGATCACCTTTTTCGGCACATTGCCTTCGAGCAGGCGAACGATCTTGTCGGAGGCAAGTGCCGCCGCCTCGATAATATCCTTCGCCGCACCCTTGGGCATTACCAGCGTATCACGCAGCTTGCCATTCACCTGCACGGCAATCGTCACTTCGTCGTCGATCAGCAGGCCGGGATCGACTTCGGGCCAGGCGGCGTCGGCGATCAGCCCCTCTCCGCCGATCTTGGCCCAGGCTTCCTCGGCGAGATGCGGAATCATCGGGCTGACCAGCCGGATCAGCGTGCGTGCGGCATCGTCGCGATCCGCAGAGGGGCCGGCTTTCTCGATCGCGCCGACCAAAGTAAACAGCTTGGCGACCGCCTTGTTGAAATGCAGCACCTCGATATCGTCGGCCACGCCCTTGATCGTGCGATGCAGCAGCTTGCGCAGCTCCTTGTCTTCGCCGCCCTGTGAGGCCTCGAACTCGGTGACGCGCCACACGCGCTGGACGAAGCGCCACGCGCCTTCGATGCCATTCTCCGACCATTCGAGATCGCGTTCGGGCGGCGAATCGGAAAGCATGAACCAGCGCACCGCGTCGGCGCCGTATTGATCGACGATCGGCTCGGGATCGACGGTGTTCTTCTTCGACTTCGACATCTTCTCGATGCGGCCGATCGTCACCGTCTCGCCGGTGCCCACGACCTTGCCGTTCTCCACCTCCTCGGGCGCCAGCCAGCGCCCGTCGGGGGCCTTGTAGGTCTCGTGCGTCACCATCCCTTGGGTGAACAGCCCCGCGAACGGCTCGGACACGTCGAGCTTGCCGAGATACGCCAGCGCCCGCGTGAAGAAGCGCGCGTAGAGCAGATGCAGGATCGCATGCTCGACCCCGCCGATATATTGCCCCACCGGCAGCCAGCTCTCCGCCACCGCCTTGTCGAACGGCTTGTCGCCGGGCTGGCTGGCGAAGCGGATGAAATACCAGGACGAATCGACGAACGTATCGAGCGTGTCGGTCTCGCGCCGCGCCGGCTTGCCGCAGCTCGGGCAATCGACATGCTTCCAAGTCGGATGGCGGTCGAGCGGATTGCCGGGAATGTCGAAGCTGACATCCTCGGGCAAGGTGATCGGCAGCGATTCGCGCGGGGCGCCGACCACGCCGCAGGCCTCGCAATGGATGATCGGGATCGGCGTGCCCCAGTAACGCTGGCGCGACACGCCCCAGTCGCGCAGCCGCCACACGGTCTGGCCCTTGCCCCAACCGCCATCCTCGGCGCGCTGGATCACCGCGCGCTTGGCATCGGCAACGTCCATCCCGTCGAGGAAATGGGAGTTCACCAGGGTGCCCGGCCCGGTATAGGCCTCGCCATCGGTGAAATCGGGATCGGTCTTGTCGCCTTCGGAGACAACGCGGCGGATCGGCAGCTTGTATTTGCTCGCGAATTCGAAATCGCGCTGGTCGTGCGCGGGCACGCCGAACACCGCGCCGGTGCCATAGTCCATCAGTACGAAATTGGCGATGTAGACCGGAAATTCCCATGCCGAATCAAAGGGATGCACCGCACGGATACCGGTATCGAAACCGAGCTTCTCCTGCGTCTCCAGTTCGGCCGCGGTGGTTCCGCCCTGCTTGCACAGCTCGATGAACGCGCGCGCCTCGGCCGAATCCGCCGCCAGCTTCTGCGCGATCGGATGATCCGCGGCGACGGCGACGAAGCTCGATCCGAAGATCGTATCGGGCCGCGTCGTGAAGACCTCGACTTCGCCGCCGTCCGTCAACGCAAAGCGGAACTGCAGCCCCTCGGATTTGCCGATCCAGTTCTCCTGCATCAGCTTGACCTTGTCGGGCCAATGCTCGAGCCCCTGTACGCCGCTCAGCAATTCGTCGGCGAATTGCGTGATCTTCAGGAACCACTGGCTCAATTTGCGCCGCTCGATCAGCGCGCCCGAACGCCAGCCGCGCCCGTCGATCACCTGCTCATTGGCGAGCACGGTCATGTCGACCGGATCCCAGTTTACCGCCGATTCCTTGCGATAGACCAGTCCAGCCTCGAGGAAATCGAGGAACAGGGCCTGTTCGTGCCCATAATATTCGGGCTCGCAGGTGGCGATCTCGCGCGTCCAATCGAGCGCGAAGCCGAGCCGCTTGAGCTGCGCCTTCATCGTCGCGATGTTCTGGCGGGTCCAGTTGCCCGGATGGACCTTCTTTTCCATCGCGGCATTCTCGGCCGGCATGCCGAACGCGTCCCAGCCCATCGGGTGGAGCACCTCGTGCCCGGTCATCCGCCGGAAACGTGCGAGCACGTCGCCCATCGTATAGTTGCGGACATGCCCCATATGGATGCGCCCCGAAGGATAGGGGAACATCTCGAGCACATAGCTTTTGGGCTTGGGCGATGTGTCGCGCGCGGCAAAGGTGCGCAGGTCGTCCCATACCTTCTGCCAATGGGCGTCGGCCTTCAGCGCGTTGAAACGCGACACGGAGCGATTTCCTTCGGTATCCACCGCGCCGCACTAGGTGAGGGCACGGGTGGGGATCAAGCCCCGCGACCTTGCTTCAGCTTCGGCTTCGCCGAATTGGCACCGCTTCCACGTTGATGGACCAAACCAGATCGACAGGCTCAGTTGGCGATGGCGGCCCGGCGCAAGTCACGAGCACGCGTGAGGATGATGTCCTCAAGCTTCTGCACCGTCGCGGCCTGCACCGGAGCGGCGACCCAGGCGCCGCTGGTATTGACTTCGCGAAGGGCCGCCACGCGCAGCGCGTCGGCGCGGAGATCCTGATCGAGGATCGTCACGGTCACCTTCATCCGCTCGGTCGGCGTATTGGGGTTCACATACCAGTCGGTGACGATGACGCCACCGTTCGAATCGGTCTGGAGCAGCGGCATGAAGCTCAGCGTGTCGAGGCTGGCGCGCCACAGATAGGAATTCACGCCGATCGTGGTGACCTGGCTGGCGGCGAGGTCAGCCTTGGGACGGTCTTTATGGCCGCACGCGGCAATCGAAAGAGCAAGCGATCCGAGGATCGCAGCGCGCAACAGGCGGTTCATCGACACATTCCTAAAGGCCAAGATGATAATCGGAGAGCATCTATAGTGCTGCTTGTGGCGGTAGCAAGGCGGGACGCGCGGACACGAATCTGTGTGTGTGGAGCAACAGTCGCGAGAAATTTGTGTCACCGGTGGAACCAGGGTTCCGAATCATGGTACGGACGCCTAGATACAAAGGGATGAAGATGCGTCTGAAACGCTGGATGACGGGACTCGGGATCGGGGCGCTTTGCGCCGCCGTCACCGTTGTCACGCCCGGCTTACAGGCGCAGGGGCGCGCGGATCGCAGCGATGCGGGCCGTCCGCCGGTTTCGATCCGCAGCGGAATCGGCACTTTCACGCCGGCGGCGGCGGATCCCAAGCTGGCCGCATTGCTCGCCCGATCGGGCCTGCCCAACAGCGGCTTCCGCTTCACCCCGTCCGATTCGCGCCTTGGCTCCAGTCGCGCCGTCACGGTCGCTGTCCGGGCTCGCACGACTCGCGGCAGTCCGGCCAGCGTGACGCAGGCGGCGGTTGCGACCACGCCGTCGCTCAGCCTTGCTCCCGTCGCCTATAATCTCGGCGTTTCGGTCGGTTGGAAGCGATTCGCGCTTTCGGGCGATATCGCCAAGGTCGATCTCGTCACCAAGCCCGGCGGCGGCGAGCTTGCCGATCTCGGCATCAGCTATACCGGCAAGCGCGCCAGCGGCCGCATCCGCGCGACCAGCGAGCGCAATCTGACCGACGCGCCGGTGCTGGCGGGCGAGAAGCCCAGCTATGGCTTCGATCTCGGCGGCTCCTATTCGGTGACTCGCAACCTCGCGGTGACTGCGGGCGTCCGCTACAAGAGCGAAGATCAGCGCCTGCCACGCCTCACTGATAACCGTCGTGACAGCCAGGCGGTCTATGTGGGCACCGCTTTCCGCTTCTGATCCGCCGCGCTTTAGCGTTGCGACCAGGCGTCGATCGCGGCCCAGCCATAAGTCCCGAGCTGCCTGAGCCCGCGGGCTCTGCGCGCGTCCATGCCCCCCAGCGCGATCACCGGCACATCGAGACCGCGAATCATCAGCCCAAGCCTGACCCTGCCGAGCGTGCGCGCGCCGGGATGCGACCGCGTCGCGAAGACCGGCGAGACGAACAGCAATTGCGCACCGGCGCGAATCGCGGCGATCGCTTCACGCCGCGAATGCGCCGCCGCAGTGAAGGTGGCGATCCGCTGATTGTGCCCGCCTCCGGGGCCGGCGCGGACCACAAGCAACCGGCGGCGGCGTGCGATATGCGCTACCTTCGAGAAGATACGGCGCCGCGCTTCCGGCGCGGTTGCGTGGTGCCGGAAAATCACCCCTGCGCCGACGGGCAGTCGCTCCAGTGCATCCCATAGCGCATCGCCCATCCGCTCATCGGTCATCAGCCAGAGCCTGGGGAGCGCGAGAGACAAGTTGGGGTGGCGGCGCGGCATCGCCGTGCCTATAGCGCGCGCCATGCCCTTAGACGACGCCCAAGCGCGCCTCGCCCAGGTTCAGGACCGCATTGCCCGCGCCGCGCGCCTCGCCGGTCGCAAGCCGGAGGCGGTGACGCTGATCGCGATTTCCAAGACCCACGACGCCGCTGCGATTCGCCCGTTGATAGCGGCCGGCCAGCGCGTTTTCGGCGAGAACCGGGTTCAGGAGGCGCAGGGCAAATGGCCAGCGCTCCTTGCCGAGACGCCGGGCATCCGGCTCCATCTCGTTGGCCAGCTCCAGTCGAACAAGGCCGAAGACGCGGTGGCGCTGTTCGACGCGATCCATTCGGTCGATCGCCCCTCCCTGGTGACCGCGCTGGCGGCGGCGATGGACAAGGTCGGCAAGCGCCCGGCCTGCTTCCTCCAGGTCAATATCGGCGCCGAGGAGCAGAAGGGGGGGGGCGCGATCGACGCGCTCCCGGACTTGCTGACGCAGGCGCGCATTACGGGTCTGCCGGTGGCGGGGCTGATGTGCGTACCGCCGCTCAATGTCGATGCCGCCCCCTATTTCGCGTTGCTCGCCAAGATCGCCCGCGATCACGGCGTGGATGGGCTCAGCATGGGGATGTCTGGAGATTACGAGGCGGCGGCGATGATCGGCGCCACCCATGTCCGCGTCGGCACCGCTTTGTTCGGCGCTCGCTAGATGAAGTTCGACGCGATTTTGTTCGATTTCGATGGGGTGCTGATCGAGAGCGAATATGCCGGCAACAAGCATATCGCCGATTTCCTCACTGCGGCGGGCCACCCGACCAGCCCCGAGCAATCGATGGCCAATTTCATGGGCTATTCGGGCGCCGAATTCCGCCGCCGGCTCCGGGAATGGATCGGCGGCGAATTGCCCGAGCATTGGGATCGCGAGCGCCTCGCCGAAGACGATCGCGCCATGGCCGAGGGCATCGCCGAAGTCGCCGGCGCAACCGCCTTCGTCCGCGGCCTGCCCGCCGATTTGCCCAAGGCGGTGGTCTCGTCGAGCTCGACTCGCTGGCTCCATCGGCATCTTGCGCACCTCGGCCTGACGGATGTGTTCGGCAGCCATGTTTACTCCGGGGCCGAGCATGTCGAGCATGGCAAACCCGCCCCCGATCTCTATCTCTTCGCCGCTGCGCAACTCGGCGTGCCGATCTCCGCTTGCGCTGTCCTCGAGGATTCGCCGGTAGGCGCGGAGGGCGCCGTCGCCTCGGGCGCAACGGTCATCGGCCTGTGCGCCGGTAGCCATTGCGCGCCCGGCCACGCCGATCGGCTGCGCGCCCTCGGCGTCCAGCATATCGCCCATGATTTCGATGCCGTCGCCCGGCTGATCTCCTAGAGTTGGTGCCCGGTCCGGTCGCGCTTGGTGGCGAGATAGCGCTCGTTATGCGGATTTGGCGGCAGCTGATGCGCCACCCGCTCGATCACCGTCACCCCCGCCGCTTCCAGCGCCGCGACCTTGTCCGGATTGTTGGTCAGCAGCCGCACCGCGCGTTGCCCCAGCAGCCGCAGCATCCGCGCCGCGACCGCGAAGTTGCGTGCATCGACCGCGAACCCCAAGCGGGTATTGGCATCGACCGTGTCGAACCCCTGGTCCTGGAGCGCATAGGCACGCAGCTTGTTAATCAGCCCGATCCCGCGCCCCTCTTGGCGCAGATACAGCAAAATACCCCAGCCCGATGCTTGGATCTCGCGAATCGCGGCATGGAGCTGCGGCCCGCAGTCGCATTTGAGACTGCCGAGCACGTCGCCGGTCAGGCACTCGCTATGCAGGCGCACCAAAGGCGGCTGGCCATTGGGCGCACCGATCAGCAGCGCCACATGCTCGCCCGGCATCTCGTCGGTGCGGAACGCGACGATCTCCGCATCCTCGGCGCCGGCTACCGGCAGGTGCGCGCGGGCGACGATCCGCAGTCGCTCGGCGTCCTCATGCGCGTCGATATCGGCGGGTGTGATTCGCTCTTCGTCACCAGCCGGTCGGACAAAGAATGCCGGAAGCAATCCGGCGACACGCGCCAGCCGCAACGCCCCCTTGGCGGCGTCCGGCGCATCGATCGCGATGGCACGAAACGGCCCCTTGAGCGGCGTCGCCAGATCGAGTTGCGGATCCGCCAGCGCCGTCGCGGTGTCGAAGTCGAGCCAGGGCACTCGTCCGATCAGTACCGGAGCATCGGGCACCGCCGCTTCGAGTTGGTTGGCAAGCTTGAGCGTCGCGGCGCGCCCTGCGGAGATTAGCAAACCTGCCTGGCCCGCAGGATCGAAGCTCCGCAACCGCCCGGCATCGGCGGTCTCGACCGCGAGCAGCGCCAGTTCGCCGATCGCAACCGGCCAGCCGCGCCGCAATGCGTCGATCGCGCGAGCCACGGCGCGCGCGTCGCTCAAAAGGCGAACTCGGTGATGAGCGGCACATGGTCCGATGGCTTGAGCCACGAGCGGCACGGCTCGCATACCTTGTGGCTGACCGCCTTGTCGGCGACTTCGCGGCTCGCCCACATATGATCGAGCCGCCGCCCGCGATCGCTCGCCAGCCAGTCCCTGGCGCGGTAGCTCCACCACGTCCAGTTGCGCTCCGGCGCCGGGATGAAATGCCGCCCGATATCGATCCAGTCATGCGCGGCCATCAGCCGCCCAAGCGCCTCGACCTCGATCGGGGTATGGCTGACCACATCGAGCAATTGCTTGTGGCTCCAGACGTCGCTTTCCAGCGGGGCGATGTTGAAATCGCCGGTCAGGATCGTCGGAACCGTGAGTTCCCTGGCCCATTCGGTCATCCGCTCGACGAAATCGAGCTTCTGCCCGAATTTCGGATTCACTTCGCGATCGGGCACATCGCCGCCCGCCGGCACATAGACATTCTCGAGCCGCACCCCGTTGGGCAAGCGGACCCCGACATGCCGGGCTTCCTGATTGGCCTGCCAATCGAAGCGGTCATCCTCGACCACCGGCACACGCGACAGGATCGCGACGCCGTGATGCATCTTCTGGCCATGCTTGATGACATGATCATAGCCAAGCGCGCGGAACGGCTTCTCCGGAAAGTCGCCGTCAATCACCTTGGTTTCCTGCAGGCACAGAATGTCGGGCGATTCCTCGCGAAGGAATTTCTCGACGATCTCGATCCGAAAACGGACCGAATTGATGTTCCACGAAGCGATCTTCATCGCGAGCGATGTAAGGCGGTATCGCAGATACGGAAAGGCCCCCGCTCCGGGGGCAATGGAGCGGGGGCCGACCTAGCGTTCGTCACGCAGGCAGGATGTTGAGTTCGCCCGGGCAACAGGGGGAAAATCCCGGTTCAAGCCCCACATCCGCGCGGTTTTTCTAGGACCGCGAACCTGTCGCCAACATGAACGGCATTAAGAATCGCTCGCAGTTCGTCGCAGATCAGCGCGCTCTCGGCCCCTTGGGCCGCGGATCGTTCCAGCGGAACTGACTATCGGGCACGGCGGCGTTGAAGCGCTGGTTCGACAGGCGGATAGTGGTGCGGTTGCTCTGCGCGTCGAGCGCTACCCAACCCTGGAGCATCAATCCCGAGGGCGCCGCGGCGTTTTTCTGGAAGATCATCGTGATCCGGCCATATTCGGGATGCGCGCTATCGTGGACCTCGATCGAGACGACTCGGGGATCGCCGGTCGGCTTCAATTTGGCGAATTTGGTGATGTCGCGCTTGGGATTGAGCAGCACCGCCAGCGGCGAATTGCCGATCGGCCAGCGATCGACCTGCTTGACCTGATAATCGATGAAATAGAGGCTGGAGCCGTCCGCCACGATCAGCTGCGGCACGCCCTTCTGATACTGGAAACGAATCTTGCCCGGGCGCTTCAGCGTCATCGTGCCGGTCAGCGTGCGGCCGTTGCGGTCGGTCTGGGCGAAATCGGCGGTCATGCTGGAGACACCCTGCAGGTGCTGCTGGACCTGGGCCATTTCGGGTTCGGCGGCCGAGATCAGCACCGGGGCGGCAATAGCGAGGCTGAAGGCGAGGGGTCGTGCAAACACGCAAAATCTCCAAATGCTCTTGGGGAGAGCCGCTAGGCGCGGCGGCTTGAATGCCCCCTGAACCCCCGGGGCGGCTGATTCGATCCTATATCGCCCGCCCGTCGGTATCCATCAGCACTTCGCGGCGGCCGACATGGTCGGGACGCGAGACCAGCCCCTCGCGCTCCATCCGCTCGATCAGCCGCGCCGCCGAATTATAGCCGACGCGGAGCTGGCGCTGGAGCCACGAGGTCGACGCCTTCTGGCTCTCGGCGACCAGTTGCACCGCGCGGCGATAGAGCTGCTCCTCCGGGCTGTCGTCGCCCTCGGGCGCGCCATCGAGACTGAAGCCGCCATCCTCGGGCTCCTCGGTGACCGCCGAGATATAATCGGGCTCGCCCTGCGAGCGCCAGAATTCGGCGATGGCCATGACCTCGTCATCGCTGACGAACGGCCCGTGGACGCGCGCCAATTGCTTGCCGCCGGGCATATAGAGCATGTCGCCCTTGCCGAGCAGCTGCTCGGCGCCCTGCTCGCCAAGGATGGTCCGCGAATCGATCTTCGAAGTGACGTGGAAGCTGATCCGCGTCGGCAGATTGGCCTTGATCACGCCGGTGATGACATCGACCGAGGGGCGCTGCGTCGCCATGATCAGGTGGATGCCCGCCGCGCGCGCCTTTTGCGCGAGGCGCTGGATCAGGAACTCGACTTCCTTGCCCGCGGTCATCATCAGATCGGCAAGCTCGTCGACGATCACCACGATCTGCGGCAGCGGCTGGAGATCGAGCGTCTCTTCCTCGTAGATCGGCTTGCCGGTATCGGCGTCCCAGCCGGTCTGGACCTTGCGGCCGATCTTCTGGCCCTTGGCCTTGGCCTGGCGGACCTTGTCGTTGAAGCTGGCGAGGCTGCGGACGTTGGCGCTCGCCATCATCCGATAGCGGTCCTCCATCTGCTCGACCGCCCATTTGAGCGCGCGCACCGCCTTTTGCGGCTCGGTGACGACATCGGCGAGGAGATGCGGGATGCCCTTGTACATCGACAGTTCGAGCATCTTGGGATCGATCATGATCATCCGGCACTGATCGGGCGAGAGCCGGTAGAGCAGCGACAGGATCATGCAGTTGAGCCCGACCGACTTGCCCGAGCCGGTGGTGCCGGCGACGAGCAGATGCGGCATCGGCGCGAGATCGGCGATGACCGGGTCGCCGGCGATGTTCTTGCCGAGCACCAGCGGCAGCGATGCGCCCTGGTCCTCGAAGCTCTGGCTGCCGATCAGCTCGTGGAGATTGACCGCCTCGCGCTGGGCGTTGGGCAATTCGATGCCGATGACGCTGCGCCCAGGGATGGTCGCGACGCGCGCCGAGATCGCCGACATGTTGCGGGCGATATCGTCGGCGAGCTGGATGACGCGGCTGGCCTTGATGCCGCTGGCTGGCTCGAGCTCGTACATGGTGACGACGGGGCCGGGGCGAACCTCGACGATCTGACCCTTGACGTTGAAATCGTCGAGCACGCTCTCGAGCAGGCGGGCGTTGCGTTCCAGTGCCGCCTTGTCGATCCCCGAGCCCTTGCCCGTCGGCGCGGCCTTGAGCAGATCGAGGCCGGGCAATTTATAGCTGTCCTTGAAATCGAGGCTGGCCTGGGTCGGCGGCTTCGGTTTGGCCGGCGCCGGCATGACGCCGCGATCGGCGATCACCGGGCCCGGGCGGGTATCGGGCACCACCACCTTGCGCGGTTCGGAAATGCTCGGCTGGCGTTCGGGCCTGGCCTCGGGCGCGGCGATCGCGACCTTCTTTTCCCCGCCGATCCGCAATTGCGGCATCGCGAAGGGGCGCTCGGGCAGCTTGAAATCGAGCCGCCGCCACCAGACCCACAGCCCCAGCAGCGCGAAGATGACGCCAAGACCGCGTCCGGCCCACCAGGTCAGGCTCGGCTCGCCGGCGAAGCCGATCAGGAAATTGAACAGGCCGGCGATGCTGAGGCCGGCGACGCCGCCCCAGCCGCCGGGCAGCGCCAATACCGCGTCGCTGGAAAAGAATGCCGCCGCACCGGCGACCAGCAGCGTGCCGAGCAGGGCGCCGCGCAGCATCCGCCCCCAATCGCCGACCGGGCGGCCGAGCCATAGCCGGTTGGTGACGATCAGGCCGACAGGGGCAAGCAGGATCACCGGCAGGCCGAAGGTGGCGAGCAGGGCATCGGCGATCCATGCGCCGAAATTGCCGAGCAGGTTGAGCGCCGGGCCGGCCGACGCGGTGTTCAGCGACGGATCCTGCGAATGATAGGTCAGCAGCGACAGCACCGCGCCGATCACGGCGAGGAACAGCAAGGTTCCGCCGATCAGTTCGACGCTCCGGCGCGCGCCAGCCTTCATCGTGTCGCGCAACAGCGACTTTTGTGCCCGGGACGCCATCCGCCCAGCCTCCAGTTTTTCAGGGGTGCGGCCGATTCATCGCGCCTGACGAGTCCGGCGTCAAGATGGTCCTGTTTTGTACCGGCTTCACAACTGTCACCCCGGACTCGTTTTGGTGCTTACCCCTTTGTGCCAATTATCTGCTGTTCCCCTGCGAAAGCAGGGGTCCAGAGTTACAAGCGATGCCGCTCGGGGCTCCTGGGCTCCTGCTTTCGCAGGAGCACGCGTTCACGCGCGTCTGATGGAGGAGCTTGAGCCGCTTGCTGCCTGTCAGGCCGAGAGTTGGGCACCGGACAAGTCCGGGGTGACAATGGCAGTGAGCGCAAGGCTGGCACCCCCCGACATCTATGCTAGTGCCGATTCCATGGCCAAGGCAGCAACACGCGCGGACATTCTCATCCTCGGCGGCGGGCTGGTCGGCAGCGCGCTGGCGGTTGCGCTCGATGCGCACGGCCTGACCTCGATCGTCATCGACCCCGCCGATGCCGCGACGATCACCGCCGCGAGCTTCGACGGCCGCGCTTCGGCGATCGCGTCGGCGCCGATGCGGATGTTCGAGGCGACGGGCGTGGCGGACCGGCTGGCGGGCAAGGGCTGCCCGATCGACGGCATCCGCGTCAGCGACGGCCTCGCCCCCGGCAAGCTCGATTTCGCGCCCGATGAGGGTGATGGCCCGCTTGGGACGATGTTCGAGAATCGCCAGTTGCGCACCGCCTTGCTCGCGGCGGCGATGGCGGCGCCGGGCGTCGATCTGCGGATGCGGACCCGGGCGGTCTCGGTCGATCGCGGCGCCCTTGGCGTGACCGCGGTGCTCGATTCGGGCGCGACGGTGACGGCGCCGTTGCTGGTCGCCGCTGAAGGGCGCAATTCGCCGACGCGCGAGGCGGCGGGGCTGAAGACCGCGCGCTGGAGCTATGATCACGCGGCGATGGTGGCGACGCTCGGGCATGAGCGTTCTCATGAGAATATCGCCTTCGAGATCTTCTACCCCCAGGGCCCGTTCGCGATTCTTCCCCTGCTCGACGACGAGAACGGCCATCGCTCGGCGGTGGTGTGGACGGTCAAGGCCAGCGACGCCGCGGGGATGATGAAAATCTCCGACCGCGCCTATCTCGCCGAAGCCGAGAAGCGCATGGGCGGGTTTCTCGGCAAGCTCGGGCCGCTGACCCGGCGTTTCAGCCACCCGCTCGGCTTCCATCATGCTGCCTGGATCACCGATCACCGGCTGGCCCTGGTCGGCGACGCCGCGCACGGCATCCATCCGATCGCCGGGCAGGGCGTCAATGTCGGCTTCCGCGATGTCGCGACTCTGGTCGAAGTGCTGGTCGATGGCAAAAGGCTGGGGCTCGATCTCGGCGATCCGCAATTGCTGGCGCGCTATCAGCGCTGGCGCGGGCTCGACACCTTCATGGTCGCCGCCGCCACCGACGGGCTGACCCGGCTGTTCGGGATTCCCGGCAAGACGCCGGCGGCGATCCGCCGTTTCGGGCTTTCGGCGGTCGACAGGATGCCGCCCTTGAAACGCTGGTTCATGGGCGAGGCGCGCGGCGAATCGGGCGACGTGCCTAAACTGCTGCAGGGCGAGATGGTTTGACGCCGTCTCCCGGGTCTATGCTGGTTCTGGCGGCGATCATTCCCGGCGCTTTCGGTTTCATCGTCGAGGGTCTGGTCGCGCGTCGCATCGAGCGGGCGTACCCGGATATCGTCGCAGGTTTCGATCGCCGCCGCACGCCGACAGGTCGGCAGATTTCGCGATTCGTCTGGACGGGGGAGCATCGCCGGCTTGGCGATGGACGGCTCAGCCGGCTGATTTTATGGGTACGCGGCGCGAGGGCAGGCGCCGCCGTCCTGGCGCTTGCGGGAATATTGCTGATCTGGAGCGGGCGCTGACTATTGCAGCGTCCCGTCTTCGTCGCCGTGGCGACCGTAGAATTGCATCAGCTGGACGATCAGCTCGGCGCGGTCGCTTAGCGAGTCGGCTTCGAGCAACGCCTGTTTCGATGCCGGATCGAACGGGGCGATCTGGGCGATGCCGTTGACCAGCGATTCGTCGTCGAGCCGCGTCACCGATTCCCAATCGACGGCATAGCCGAGGCCATCGGCGAAGCGGCGCGACTCCATCTCGAGGCTGGCGCGGGCGACCGAGGCGAGAATCTCGCTTTCGCCGACCGCTTCCAGCTCGGCCTCGACCTGGCGGAAGGGGGTGATGACGTCGAGTTCGCGGAGGATCGTGAAGCGGGCGAGCCCTTCGAGGACGATATCGAAGCGGCCGTCGTCGAGCGCCTCGACTTCGGCGATGCGGCCGACGCAGCCGATCTCGAACAGCCCGGGCGGCTCCTCGAGATCGCGCGGCTGGATCATGCCGATGCGGCGGTCACGGACCAGCGAATCGGAGATCATCGCGCGGTATCTGGGCTCGAAGATGTGGAGCGGCAGATGCATCCGCGGGAACAGCAGCGCCCCGCTGAGCGGAAAGATCGAGAGCCGCGTGACGGTCACCCGAACAGGATCGCCGAGAGCTTGCGGCGTTGGGCCGAGACCCAGGGATCCTCGAGGCCGGCGGCTTCGAACAATTTGAGCAGGCGGGCGCGAGCGGCGCCTTCATTCCATTCGCGGTCCTCGGCGATCATCGCCAGCAGCGTCGCGGCGGCGGCGTCGCGATCGCCCGTCGCCATCTGGCCGCCGGCGAGCTCGTAGCGCGCTTCCATATCGCCGGTCGCGGCCTGGGCGGCGAGGCCGGACAGATCCTCGACCGGTGTGGCCTCCTGCGCGAGGCTGACCGCGGCGCGGGCGCGCTCGATTTCGGGCGACTTGCTGGCGTCGTCGGGCAGATCGGCGAGCGCCAGCTCGGCCTCGCCGGTGCGGCCCAGCGCCAGCAATGCCCGGGCGCGACCGGCGGTGATCGCGGGATGGCCGGGCGCCATTTCCGCGATCTGCTCGAACACAGACAAGGCGCGTTCGGCCTCGCCCTCGCCGAGCAATTGCTCGCCCATCGCGATCAGCGGCTCCAACTCGGCCTCCTGCGCGGCTTCCTCGCTCGGCACGGGCATCTGGCGGAGGATCTGATCGAGCATCGTCCGCAGCTGCGCTTCGGTGCGCGCGGTCGAAAGGTCGGCGACGAGCTGGCCCTGGAACATCGCATAGACGGTGGGGATCGAGCGCACCTGGAACTGGGCGGCGATGAACTGATTCGCATCGACATCGATCTTGGCGAGCTTGACGCCCTTGGTCGCGTAATCCTCCGCGACCTTTTCGAGCACCGGGGCGAGCTGCTTGCAGGGGCCGCACCATTCGGCCCAGAAATCGAGGATCATCAGCGACGTCATCGAGGGTTCGACGACGTCGCGGCGGAAGGCTTCGACAGCCTCCTTCTCTTGCGGGGTCATTCCAAGCGTGGCCATGATACGCTCCAACGGATGCGGGTTTGCGGCCTATGTGGGCGCTCGGGCTGCGCCCGCCAAGCATTTTCGCCAAGCGCTTCGGGTGTGTCGCCAAGGGGGTTGCGCTGCACCATCGGCGCTGCTAGTGGCCGCGCCTCACCCGCCCGGTTCGTGCTTGTAGCGACTGGGACAGACGCCAGAGCGGGCGTAGCTCAGGGGTAGAGCACGACCTTGCCAAGGTCGGGGTCGAGGGTTCGAATCCCTTCGCCCGCTCCAGCGACTTCCAGAACATCGGAAATCCGCCAAAAACCGTCTCCTCGACGGTCGGATTCGCGCGATTTCTACACAGAGCGTCTACACAATGATGCCGGTGATCGTCCTGCAAAGCCCCCTAAATGCTCGAAAAAGGCGGGCGGTGACGTCTACACAAACCGTCTACACAATCGACGTCCGGGCATCGGTTTCCCTATCGTGGCCCCGCTAATGCAATTAACTTGCAATAGTAAATGATAGGGTGCCCGTGGGATTATGATCCAACACACCGGTTGCGTAGGCGTCAGGGCCGAATCAGGGTATCACCGGCGCATAGCGGGCGGTTGCCGTGTCACATTCCGGAAGGCGGTTTCGCACCGCTACCGCTTCCGGGTCGGTGCGACCGGTGAGTCGTTCGCGAAGCGTCCTGACGTCGCACTGGAAGCCGTAGTCGTCCAAGGCGGCGTTGAACGCCTCGGTGCCATAGCCGAAGATGGCCGCGGTCTCTGCGTGCGCCATGTCGAACGTCTCGCCTTCAATGGTGAACGCACCGGGGGTATCGGTATCGATCCACTCGACGCCTGGCCTGAATCCCGTCATCTCGTATCCGCCATCCGCGGGACGGACGATGCCATCTGCCGGACCCTTCACGATCACCGTGGCAATCCGGCCGATATGGCCGGCGCGGACGTGGAAGCCGGCCTGGATGCGGTCGAGCGGCATGATCGCCAGGCAATCGAACACGACGAGCGTCTGGCCGCCGAGCGCGATCGATCGGCCTCTGCACCCGGCGCGGTCGCGTCCGACGGGAAGGACCAATGTTTCCAGAGAGCCCGCGCGCGCGAGGGTCGGCACATCGACTGTCGGCAAAAGCAGTTTGCCGGGCTGCCCGGTTTCGTCGCCGGGATTTGGCACGCTACCGTAAGAATCCTGTGCGACGACGGCATAGATGCCGGGAGCGACACCGAACCCCCCGCCGGTTGATCGAAAGTGCGTCATGTCGTTCCGCCTTGCGGATGGATGTTCTCGCTCTGGGCGAAAACGTTCCCGCACATCTTGATCAACCTCAATTCGGGCATCCGTCACCGATGGTGCGGCTCGCGAGGCCTTCAACGACAGAGTCGGCCCCGGTACCACCCAGTCATGAGTCGAGCGCGAGGGTCCGCCGGTGCGCGCGGGCGGACAAGGCGGCGGCCTGGTCGAAGCTGATCATGGCGTTCCGAATTGCTCCGCGCTTACGCGCACAGATGCCAGAGGCGGGGGACGTGGCTCGCCAGCGAGCAGGGCCGGTGCCGACTGTCGAGCTCGAACCGCAGCACATGATCCCACGCGTCGCAGCACCCGCCCGTCGATCCGGGCAGGCAGAAGATGAAGGTGTCGTCGATCTGACCGGCAAGCGCGCGAGATTGCAGGGTGGAGGCGCCGACGGTGGCGAGGCTCACCTGGTGGAAGACCACCGCAAAGCCATCCATCTCGCGGCGGAGCAGGGGCCTGACCGCCTCGGGGGTCACGTCGCGCGGCGAGAAACCGGTTCCTCCGGTCGTCAGGATGACGTCGATCCCGGGATCGCCGCTCCACGCGCGAATGCTTCTCCGGATCGAGCGGATGTCGTCGGGGATTATCTCGCGCCTGGCGAGCCCGTGACCCGCAGCCTCCACCCGCGTCGCCAGCGCGGCGCCCGATCTGTCGGTCGCGAGCGTGCGCGTGTCGGAGACCGTCAGGATCGCGAGCCGCAGCGGATGAAAGGTCAGCGTATCGTCAATTCCGGCCATGCATGCCTCCGGGGAAGCAATGTGCAGGTTTCGTCCCTGCCCGAATTGACCTGCCGCAATGCCGCGCGCGCCTCTTTGTCCTGCAACAAAGAAAGCGGGGTCGAAGCCTCGTACCGACAGGAAATAGGGTCGTCGGTTGTTGGAAGGCAAGCGGCTGAAGGTACTTGCCCGGACAGTTCGGACTCGTCCGGGAAGCACGCCTTCATCGGCACTACGGCAGGGAGAAGGGATGTCCGTTCCGGCTACCGATCAGCCCGTACCCGGCGCGGATCGGGTGCTGTGGACGAGCACCGTCGCCTTCACGGTCTGCTTCGCGGTCTGGACGATCTTCTCGATCATCGGGTTGGGCGTGAAAGATCGCCTCGGGCTCTCCGAAACCGAGTTCGGGCTTCTCGTCGGCGCGCCGATCCTCACGGGCTCGGTCGCGCGCGTGCTTCTCGGGATCTGGGCCGATCAGCTCGGCGGACGGCGCGTCTTCGCGGGAGTGATGGCGCTCGCCGCGGTCGCCACCTTCCTCACTTCCTTCGCCCATAGCTACGGCCAGCTGCTCGTGGCGGCGTTCGGCGTCGGCCTTGCGGGCGGCGCCTTCTCGGTGGGCGTGACCTATGTCTCGAAATTCTATCCGCCCGAAAAGCAGGGGATGGCGCTCGGCATCTTCGGTGCCGGCAATGTGGGGTCGGCGGTCACCAAGCTGCTGGCGCCGTTCGTGATGATCGCGATGGGATGGCAGGCGGTCGCGCAGATCTGGGCGGGCGCGCTGCTCGTTATGGCCGTGCTGTTCCTGCTGCTCACGCGCGAGGATCCGGAGAGCATCGCGCGCCGCCGCGAGGGCCGCCGGGCGGCGCCGATGGGCAGCCAGCTCGCCGAGCTCAGGAACATCCAGGTCTGGCGATTCGCGCTCTATTACTTCTTCGTCTTCGGCGCCTTCGTGGCGCTCGCCTTGTGGCTGCCGCGCTATCTGATGGGAGTCTACGGGCTCGACGTCGAGACGGCCGGCATGCTCGCGGCATTCTTCTCGGTGCCGGCGAGCATATTCCGCATCTATGGCGGCAAGCTTTCCGACCGCTACGGCGCGCGTTCGGTCCTGTACGTGACGCTCGGCGTCTCGCTGCTCTGCCTGTTCATGCTTTCCTATCCGCCAACGACCTATATCATCCAGGGCGTCCGCGGGCCGATCTCCTTCCACACCGAGATGGGGCTGGTTCCCTTCCTCGTCACGATCTTCGTGCTCGGCTTCTTCATGAGCCTCGGCAAGGCGGCGGTATTCAAGCATATCCCGGCTTACTATCCCAGCCATGTCGGCGCGGTTGGCGGGCTCGTCGGCATGATCGGCGGGCTGGGTGGCTTCGTCCTGCCGCTCGCTTTCGGGGCGCTCAACGACCTGACCGGCATCTGGACGAGCTGCTTCGTATTGCTGTTCGCGCTGGTCGGCGTGTCGCTCGCCTGGATGCATTTCGCGATCCGGCACATGGAGCGCACTGCCGCGCGCCAAGGCATGCAGGCCGAGATGCCCGAGCTTCCCGAGATGCAGGGATTGGGCGAGGCGGGGGTCACCGTGCCGCCGCGGCGCGCCGGGCCGATCGCCGACTGGCGGCCCGAGGATCCGGCGTTCTGGGAAGCCGGGGGCCGCGCGGTGGCGCGGCGCAACCTGTGGATCTCGACCTATTGCCTGCTGCTTTCCTTCGCGATCTGGATGGTATGGAGCGTCGTCGTCGCGCGGCTGCCGGGGATCGGCTTCGCCTTCACCACCGATCAGTTGTTCTGGCTCGCGGCGGTGCCCGGCCTGTCGGGCGCGACGTTGCGCATCTTCTACGCCTTCCTGGTGCCGATCTTCGGCGGGCGGCTATGGACGACCTTGTCGACCGCATCGCTGCTGATTCCGGCGTTCGGGATCGGCTATGCCGTGCAGAACCCCGACACGCCGTATCTGATCTTCCTGGTGCTGGCGCTGCTCTGCGGGCTCGGCGGGGGCAATTTCGCGTCCTCGGTCGCCAATATCAGCTTCTTCTTCCCCAAGGCCGAGAAGGGCAATGCGCTGGCGATCAATTCGGGGCTGGGCAATCTCGGCGTCAGCGCGATGCAGTTCCTCGTGCCCGTCGCGGTGACGATGAGCCTGTTCGGCGCGCTGGGCGGGCAGGCGCAGACGCTGGCCGACGGCGGCTCGATCTGGCTGCAGAACGCGGGCTTCCTGTGGGTGCCGCCGATCATCGTGGGGACGCTCGCCGCCTGGTTCGGGATGAACGACATCCTCAGCGCGAAATCGTCCTTCGCGGATCAGGCGGCGATCTTCGGGCGCAGCCACACCTGGATCATGTGCTGGCTCTATACCGGCACTTTCGGCACCTTCATCGGCATGTCGGCGGGCTTTCCGCTGCTCTCCAAGCTGGTGTTCCCGCAGGTGGACGCGCTGCGCTACGCCTTTCTCGGTCCGCTGATCGGCGCTCTATCGCGTGCGGGAAGCGGATGGATCGCCGACCGGGTGGGCGGCGCCAGGGTCACCTTCTGGGTCTTCGTCGCGCAGATCGGCGCGACCGCCGGCATGATCTGGTTCCTTCAGTCGGGGAGCTTCCCGGGCTTCTTCGCGATGGTGCTGCTGCTGTTCTTCGTCAGCGGGGTCGGCAATTCCTCCACCTTCCAGATGGTCCCCGGAATCATGCGCAGCACGATCGACCGGGCGATGGCCGAGCACGGCGCGGAGGAGCGGCGGATCCAGGCCGAGCGCGAATCGGCGGCGGTGATCGGCTTCACCTCGGCGATCGCGGCGTTCGGCGCCTTCTACATTCCCAAGGCCTATGGCTCGTCAATCGAGCTGGCGGGCAGCGCCACCCCCGCGCTGTGGGGCTTCCTGGTCTTCTACCTGAGCTGCGCGGCGCTGACCTGGGCGGCGTACAGCGGGCCGCGCGGCCTGTTGCGCGGCGCGACCGGCGCCAAGCCTTCCCCCCTTCCGGCCTGACAAAAGGAATTACGGATGAGCCATTTCCTCGATCGCCTCACCTATTTCCGCCGGGCGCGGGATACCTTTTCGGACGGGCACGGCATCACCACCAACGAGAGCCGCGACTGGGAGGACGCCTATCGCAAGCGCTGGGCAGCGGACAAGATCGTGCGCTCGACCCACGGCGTGAACTGCACGGGCTCCTGCTCGTGGAAGATCTACGTCAAGGGCGGGATCGTCACCTGGGAGACGCAGCAGACCGATTATCCGCGCACCCGTCCCGATCTGCCCAATCACGAGCCGCGCGGTTGCCCGCGCGGCGCGAGCTATAGCTGGTATCTCTATTCGGGCACGCGCATCAAATATCCGCTCGTCCGCGCCCGGCTGGTCCGCCACTGGCGCGAGGCGCGCAAGACGATGACGCCCGTCGCGGCGTGGAAGGCGATCGTCCAGGATGCGGATAAACGGCGCGACTGGGTCGCCAAGCGCGGGCGCGGCGGCTTCGTCCGGGTCGGCTGGGACGAAGTGACCGAGCTGATCGCCGCGGCGAACGCCTATACGATCAAGGAGCATGGCCCCGACCGGATCGCCGGCTTCTCGCCGATCCCGGCGATGTCGATGATCTCCTATGCGGCGGGCAGCCGTTACCTGTCGCTGATCGGCGGCAATCTGCTCAGCTTCTACGACTGGTATTGCGACCTGCCGCCCTCGTCTCCGCAGACCTGGGGCGAGCAGACCGACGTGCCCGAGAGCGCCGACTGGTACAATGCCGGCTTCCTGCTCGTCTGGGGTTCGAACATCCCGATGACGCGCGCGCCCGACGCGCATTTCTATTCGGAGGTCCGCTACCGCGGCGCCAAGAGCGTGGTGATCGCGCCGGACTTCAACGAGGCGGCGAAATTCTCCGACCTGTGGCTGCATCCCAAGCAGGGGACCGACGCCGCGCTCGCGCTGGCGCTGGGCCATGTCGTGCTGCGCGAGTTCCATGTCGACCGGCAGGCGGAGTATTTCGCCGACTATACGCGCAAATATTCGGACTTCCCGCTGCTGGTGACGCTGGTCGAGCAGGACGGCCGGCTGGTGCCCGGCCGGATGCTGCGCACCGCCGACCTGCCGGGAGGGCTGGGCGAGACCAACAATCCCGACTGGAAGGCCGTCGCCTATGACGAGCTGTCGGGCGATCTGGTCGCGCCGATTGGCTCGGTCGGTTTCCGCTGGGGCGAGCAGGGCAAGTGGAACCTCGAGGAGAAGGACGGCGCGGGGCGCGACGTGAAGCTGCGCACGACGCTCGCGGGCCATGAGGATGCGATCGAGCCGGTCGCTTTCCCCTATTTCGGCGGCACCGCGCCGCACGACTTCGTCGCCACCGGGCATGACGAAGTGCTGATGCGCAATGTGCCGGTGAAGGCGATCGCGACCGCCGACGGCGGCAGCGTCAAGGTCGCGACCGTGTTCGACCTGTTCTGCGCCAATTACGGCGTCGATCGCGGCTTCGGCGGCGGCAACGTCGCCGCGAGCTATGACGACGACGTGCCCTTCACCCCCGCCTGGGCGGAGAAGGTGACCGGCGTTCCCCGCCAGGCGATCATCCAGGTCGCGCGCGAGTTCGCCGACACCGCCGAAAAGACCAGGGGCCGCTCGATGGTGATCCTGGGGGCCGGGCTCAACCACTGGTATCACATGGACATGAGCTATCGCGGGATCATCTCGCTGCTCGTGATGTGCGGCTGCATCGGCCAGTCAGGGGGCGGCTGGTCGCATTATGTCGGCCAGGAGAAGCTCCGGCCGCAGACCGGATGGACGCCGCTCGCCTTCGCGCTCGATTGGACGCGTCCGCCGCGCCAGATGAACGGCACGAGCTTCTTCTACGCGCACACCGACCAGTGGCGCTACGAGACGCTCAAGATGTCCGAGATCCTGTCGCCGGTCGCGCCGGAGGGAGACTGGTCCGGAAGCGTGATCGACTTCAACGTCCGCGCCGAGCGGATGGGCTGGCTGCCCTCGGCGCCGCAGCTCGAAAGCAACCCGATCGAGCTTGGCCGCCACATCAGGGATACCGGCGCCGATCCCGCCACGGTGGTCGCCGACGGGATGCGCTCGGGCGAGCTGCGCCCCGCCAACCTCGATCCCGACAACCCGGTCAACTGGCCGCGCAATATGTTCTTCTGGCGCTCGAACGTGCTGGGCGCGAGCGGCAAGGGGCACGAATATTTTCTCAAGCATCTCGTTGGCTCGATGCACGGGGTCGTCGGCTCCGACGAGGATCGCGCGCGGATCGAGAAGCCGCAGGACGTGGTGTGGCGCGACGAGGCGCCGGTGGGGAAGCTCGACCTGATGGTCAATATCGACTTCCGCATGTCGACCACGAGCATCTATTCCGACATCGTGCTGCCGACCGCGACCTGGTACGAGAAGCACGACCTCAACACCTCGGACATGCACCCCTTCATCCATCCGCTGTCGGCGGCGGTCGATCCGGCCTGGGAAGCGCAGAGCGACTGGAACATCTTCCGCGCGATCGCCAAGAAATTCTCCGACGTCGCGCCCGAAGTGCTCGGCGTCGAGCACGATGTGGTGATGACGCCGATCCAGCACGACACGCCGGGCGAGCTCGCCCAGCCCTATGAGCCCAGGGACTGGCTCAAGGGCGAATGCGATCCGGTGCCGGGCAGGACCATGCCCAACGTCACGCTGGTCGAGCGCAACTATCCCGAGACCTTCGCGCGCTTCACCTCGATGGGGCCGCTGCTCGAGAAGCTCGGCAACGGCGGCAAGGGCATCGGCTGGGACGCCAGGCACGAGGTCGGCCTGCTCGGTGACCTCAACGGGCGCGTGCTCGACGGCCCGACGGCGGGCCGGCCGAAGATCGACACCGACATCGACGCCTGCGAGACGATCCTGATGCTCGCGCCCGAGACCAACGGCGAAGTCGCGCTCAAAGCGTGGGCGGCGCTGGGCAAGGCGACCGGGCGCGACCACCGCCATCTCGCGGAGGGCAAGGAGGAGGAGAAGATCCGCTTCCGCGACGTCACCGCGCAGCCGCGCAAGATCATCTCCTCGCCGACCTGGTCCGGGTTGGAGAGCGAGAAGGTCTGCTACAATGCCGGCTACACCAACGTCCACGAGCTGATTCCGTGGCGGACGCTCACCGGCCGACAGTCGCTCTATCAGGACCATCACTGGATGCGCGCGTTCGGCGAGGGCTTCGTCACCTGGCGCCCTCCGATCGACACCAAGACGGTGCTGCAGGTGATCGGGAAGCTGCCCAACGGCAACAAGGAGATCCTGCTCAACATCCTGACCCCGCACCAGAAATGGGGCATCCACTCGACCTATACCGAGAATTTGATCCTGCTCAGCCTCAACCGCGGCGGGCCCACGGTGTGGGTCAGCGAGGACGATGCGACGGCGGCGGGCATCGAGGACAATGACTGGATCGAGGTGTTCAACGTCAACGGCGCGCTGACAGCGCGCGCGATCGTCTCGCAGCGCATCATGCCCGGCTCGGCGATCATGTACCACGCCCAGGAGAAACTGGTGAACACGGTCGGCTCCGAGATCACCGGCCAGCGCGGCGGCATCCACAATTCGGTGACGCGGATCAACATGAAGCCGACCCACATGATCGGCGGCTACGCCCATCTCGCCTACGGCTTCAACTATTACGGGACGGTGGGCGCCAATCGCGACGAGTTCGTGATCGTGCGCAAGATGAGCGAGATCAACTGGTTCGACAAGCGTGCCGACGAAGGCGCCAATGTCGAGGGCGGCACCGCCGATTGGGGCACCGGCGTCAAGGCGGAGGCAGCGGAATGAAGATACGCGCGCAGATCGCGATGGTGCTCAACCTCGACAAGTGCATCGGCTGCCACACCTGCTCGATCACCTGCAAGAACGTGTGGACCAACCGCGAGGGCATGGAATATGTCTGGTTCAACAACGTCGAGACCAAGCCGGGCATAGGCTATCCCAAGGACTGGGAGAACCAGGAGCGCTGGAAGGGCGGCTGGGTGCGCCGCAAGAACGGCAGGATCGTGCCCAGGCAGGGCGCGAAATGGCGGATCCTTTCGAAGATCTTCGCCAATCCGCATCTTCCCGAGATCGACGATTTCTACGAGCCCTATACCTTTGAATATGAGTGGCTCCAGGCCGCGCCCGAATTGCAGGCGCAGCCCACCGCGCGGCCGCGCTCGCTGGTGACCGGCGAATTGCTCAACAAGATCGAATGGTCGGGCAATTGGGAGGATATGCTCGGCGGCGAGTTCGAGAAGCGCAGCCACGATTACAATTTCGAAGGGGTCGAGAAGGAGATCTACGGCCAGTTCGAAAAGACGTTCATGATGTACCTGCCGCGGCTGTGCGAGCATTGCCTCAACCCGGCGTGCCTGGCCTCGTGCCCCTCGGGCGCGATCTACAAGCGCGCCGAGGACGGCATCGTCCTGATCGATCAGGAGAAGTGCCGCGGCTGGCGGATGTGCGTTTCGGGCTGCCCGTACAAGAAGATCTACTACAACTGGTCGACGGGGAAGTCGGAGAAGTGCATCTTCTGCTATCCGCGGATCGAGACCGGGCAGCCGACGGTCTGCTCCGAGACCTGCGTCGGCCGCATCCGCTATCTCGGCGTGGTGCTCTACGATGCCGATCGCATCGAGGAGGCCGCCTCGGTGGAGGACCCCAAGGATCTCTACGAAGCGCAGTTGAGCGTGTTCCTCGATCCCCATGACGTGGCGGTGCAGGAGCAGGCGCGGCGCGACGGGGTACCCGAGCAGTGGCTGGAGGCGGCGACGCGCTCGCCGGTCTACAAGATGGCTATGGAGTGGAAGGTCGCCTTCCCGCTCCACCCCGAATACCGCACGTTGCCGATGGTCTGGTACGTGCCGCCGCTGTCGCCGATCCAGTCGGCGGCGGAGGCGGGCAAGATTTCGGCCAAGGACGGCATGCCCGACGTCCGCTCGCTGCGCATCCCGCTGCGCTACCTCGCCAATCTGCTCACCGGGGGCGACGAGGCGCCGATCGCCGCCGCGCTGGAGCGGATGCTGGCGATGCGCGCCTATATGCGCGCCAAATCGGTCGAAGGGCGGATCGACGCGGCGATTCCCGAGCGCGTCGGCCTCAAGCGCGCGCAGATGGAGGAGATGTACCGGATCATGGCGCTCGCCGCCTATGAGGACCGCTACGTCATCCCGACCGCGCACCGCGAGTTCGACGAGGACGCCTATGTGCTGCGCGGTTCGTCGGGCTTCGCCTTCCGCGAGAACACCAACGGCGCGACCAAGGTCAATCTGTTCGGCGGCGCCAAGCGCACGCCGCGCAAGCCGATGATGGATATCCCGACATGAGGACGCACGCGATGCAGCGCACCCTGCGCGCGCTGGCGCTGCTCCTCGGCTATCCGTCGGCCGAGCTCCAGGCGCATGCGGGGGAAATCCGCGGCGCGCTGGCCGGGGAAGGCGCGCTGCCGCATGCAGTCCTGGCGGGAATGGAGCCGCTGCTCGGCCGGCTCGAATCATGGGATCTGCTCGACCTGCAGGCCGACTATAGCGAGCTGTTCGACCGCGCCCGCTCGCTTTCGCTCCATCTGTTCGAGCACGTCCATGGCGACAATCGCGAGCGCGGGCAGGCGATGATCGATCTCGGGCAGCAATATGTCGACAGCGGCTTCTTCCTCGACGGCGGCGAGTTGCCCGATTTCCTGCCGGTGTTCCTCGAATTCGTCTCGTGCCTGCCGCTCGCCGAGGGGCGCGAGATGCTCGCGCAGCCGGCGCACGTCTATGCGGCGATCGCCGAGCGGATGGACAAGCGCAAGACGCCCTATGCGGTGGTCTTCCATGCGCTCGTCGCGCTGACCGGCGGGCGGCCCGACCAGGAGGCGCTCGACGAGCTGCGCGAACGCGAGCCCGAAGAGGATCCCGTGCGGCTGGATCAGGAATGGGAAGAGGCGCCGGTGACGTTCAATGCCACTGCGGCACATGAAATGGGCGGACCCACCGGCGTCGTCGCCAAGATCAGGGCGGCGAACCGCGCGGAAGCAAAGGAGACAGGCCGATGAACGGCTTCATCAATCAGCTGGCGTTCGGCTGGTATCCGTATCTGGCGGTCACCGTGCTCGTCGTCGGCAGCATCCTGCGCTTCGACGCCAGCCAATATAGCTGGCGGGCGCAGTCGAGCCAGTTCCTGCGCCGCAAGCAGATGATGATCGGCTCGAACCTGTTCCATATGGGCGTGCTCGTGCTGCTGTTCGGCCATTTCGTCGGGTTGCTGACTCCGGTGACGGTGATCGACCGGCTGGGCATCGGGCACGAGTTCAAGCAGGTGGCGGCGCTCGTCGTCGGCGGCATCGCCGGCGTGGCGGCGTTCATCGGCTGCTCGCTGCTGCTCCACCGCCGCCTGTTCGACCCGCGCATCCGGCGCAGCTCGTCCTGGGGCGACATCGCCGTGCTGGTGCTGATCTGGTGCCAGCTCTCGCTCGGCATCCTCACCACCTGGTGGACGATGCAGCATATGGACGGCAGCGAGATGCTGCGTTTCATGCGCTGGGCCAACGGCATCCTGACGCTCAATCCCGGCGCGCCGGAGAGCATCCAGGATGTGGCCTTGGTCTACAAGCTCCACATCATCCTGGGGCTCACCCTGTTCCTGATCACGCCGTTCACGCGGCTGGTGCATATCTGGAGCGCGCCGATCTGGTTCCTGCTGCGTCCGGGCTTCCAGATCGTGCGGTCGCGCCGTCCGCTCGGGGCGAGCCATTCGCCGATGCGCGGGCCCGCGGGTGTCGCGCCGAGCTATGGTGGCACCACGGTGCTGCGCCAGCAGGCCGAGGAGGGGCAGGCGGGGGCATGAGCCGGCGCCTCGACGTCATCAACCTCGGCGATCCGGAGCAGCGTCGCCGCGCTCCGGCGATGCCGAGCACGTGCGAGAGCCATGGCTGCGGCGGGCCCGAGCCGATGCTGCCCCCGCCGCCGAGCTTCGGCGAGGTCAGGGTGAACGGCGTCGAGATCGCGCCCGAGGCGATCGCGCGCGAGATCCAGCACCATCCCGCGCCCGATGCCGAGAGTGCCTGGATCGAGGCCGCGCGCGCGCTGGCGGTGCGCGAACTGCTGCTCCAGGAGGCCCGGCGGCTGGGGATCGAGGCGGAGCCCGAGACGGACGAGGCGGGGCGCGTCGAGGCGGACGATGACGCGCTGGTCCGCCGGTTGCTCGAGGAAGAAGTCGAGCCGGAACGCGCGGGCGAGGCGGAGTGCTGGCGCTATTACGGCGCCAACGAAGCTCGCTTCCGCACCCCCGAATTGTTCGAGGCCGGCCATATCCTGATCGAGCCCGAAGGCGAGGGCGCGGACGCCTGGGAGGCCGCCGAGGCGCGCGCGCGGGAGATCGCGCACGCGGTGGCGGACGATCCCGCCGCCTTCGCCGCGGCCGCGCGCGCGCATTCGGGCTGCGCGTCGGCGCAGCAGGACGGCTCGCTGGGCCAGATCCGGCGCGGCGAGCTCGTGCCCGCGGTCCAGGCGGGCCTCGAGACGCTGGCCGAAGGTGCCACCGGCCGCGAGCCGGTGCGCTCGCGTTTCGGATGGCACGTTCTCAGGCTCCAGCGGCGCATCTCCGGCCGCACGCTCCCGTTCGATATCGTCCGGCCGAAGATCGCCGACATGCTGGAGGCGCGAAGCTGGTCGGTGGCCGCCGCCCGCTATGTCGCCGCGCTCGCCGCGCGCGGCGAAGTCGAAGGCGTGCGGATCGAGGGGGCGGGCTGATGATGCTGGGCGACCTGCTCGCGGCGGCGCGCGATTCCGCAGGCGGGTTCCTGCGGTGGCTGCACGGCTCGGACCCGGAGCTTGCCGAGCAGGTGGCGGCGGCTGCGGCGCGCGAGGGTCTTGCGCCGGGATCCTATGTCCGTGCCGCGGTCGCCGATTTCGCGCGCTTCGCGAGTGAGGAGGATTGGGCTAGTTTGACCTCGGCGATGCGCGACGATGTCGATCCGGGCACGATATGCCTGCTGGCGATGGTCCACTGGCGCCTGACCGCGCCCGGCTGCGCCGCGCACGCGGGAAGCAATATTGGCTGAGAGGAGTGCGCGATGCGCGACGATGACCGACTGCCGGCGAGCGACGCGCCCCTCAACCCGGCGCTCAAGAGCGGGATCGAGACGAGCGTCGATACCGAACGCACCACCCCCGCGCCGATCGAGACCGCGTCAGCGAAGGAAGGCGAGGGCGAAGGCTGGCCGGTGATCTGGCTGGTCGTGGTCGTCTCGTGCGTCGCGCTGACGGTCTATCTCCTGCTCTGACGCGCTGAATTGATCCATCGCATATCGGATCGAGGGCGCGCATCCGAGCGTCGAACCGAGGAGCGGAGATGCAGGACGACATCATCATCGTCGGCGCGGGGCCGGCCGGGCTGAGCCTTGCCAACTCGCTGGCGGGGCACGGCCTCTCCATCGCCCTGGTCGAGCGCCAATCGCTGGAGCAGCTGGAGGCCCCGGAGTTCGACGGCCGCGAGATCGCGCTCACCCATCGCTCGGTCGGTATCCTCAATGGGCTTTCGGTCTGGCCCGAACTCGCTGCCGAAGCCGCACCCATGCGCGAGGCGCGGGTATTGAACGGTGCATCTCCCTTCGCCCTGACCTTTGATTCCGGCCAGGCGATCGAAGGGCTGTTGGGATGGCTCGTGCCGAACCACGCGATCCGCCGCGCGCTCTATCGGGCCGTGCTATCGCGACCCGATGTGCGGATTGTGACCGGGGCCGAGGCGGCTGCGGTCCACACCCGCGCATCGGGCGCCGAGTTGCGGCTGCGCGATGGGCGCTCGCTTCGCGGCCGCCTGCTCGTCGCCGCCGATTCGAGGATGTCGGCGGTCCGCGACATGCTGGGCATTTCCGCGCATATTCGCCGCACCGGCCGCGCGATGCTGGTATGCCGCATGGAGCATGACGGCGATCATGCGCGAACCGCGACCGAATGGTTCGATCACGGCCAGACGCTGGCGCTCCTGCCGCTGAACGGGCGTATGTCGTCGGCGGTGATCACGCTGCCGTCGCACGAGGCCGAGCGGCTGATGGCGCTCGGCACCGAAGCGTTCGAGGCCGAGATGGAGCGCCGCTTCGCCCATCGCATGGGCCGGATGCGGCTCGCCAGCTCGCGGCATCTCTATCCGCTGACCATCACCTGGTCGCGCCATTTCGCGGCGACACGCGCGGCGCTGGTCGGCGATGCCGCGGTGGGGATGCATCCGGTGACCGCGCACGGCTTCAATCTCGGGCTGCTTGGCCAGCACGGGCTCGCGCGGCAGGTGCTCCGCGCGGCGCGGCGCGGAGGCGATCCCGGCGCCGAGGGCCCGCTTAAGCGCTACGAGGCGCTCCACCGGCTCGCCTGCCGTCCGCTCTACGACGCGACCAACGCGCTGGTGGCGCTCTACACCCGCGAAAGTCCCGTCGCGCGCCTGGCCCGGCCCGCCGTGCTGAGGCTGGGACAACGGTTGCCGCTGGCGCGGCGGGGGATCGGCGCGCTGCTCGCCCAGCGTTAGGCGGCGAGCGGCAGCGCTTAGGCTGCCAGCCTGAGCTCGAGCCTGCCCCAGATTTCGGTGAGAGCGTTGACGAGATCGCGCATCATGGGTTCGTCATGCGCGGGTCCGGGCGTGAAGCGCAGCCGCTCGGTGCCGCGGGGCACGGTGGGGTAGTTGATCGGCTGGACGTAGACGCCATATTCGGCGAGCAGCACATCGCTGATCTTCTTGGCCTTGACCGGATCGCCGACCATCAGCGGGACGATGTGCGTGGTCGAGGCGAGGACGGGGAGACCGGCCTCCGCCATCATCGCCTTGAGCTTGGCGGCGGCGGCGTGCTGGCCGTCGCGCTCGGCGGTCGAGCCCTTGAGGTGCTTGACCGACGCCAGCGCGCCGGCGACCAGCACCGGCGACAGGCTGGTGGTGAAGATGAAGCCCGGCGCGTAAGAGCGGATCACGTCGATGATCATCTGGTCGGCGGCGATATAGCCGCCCATCACTCCGAACGCCTTGCCGAGCGTGCCTTCGAGGATGGTGATGCGGTGGGCGACTTCGTCGCGCTCGGTGATGCCGCCGCCGCGCGGGCCGTACATGCCGACGGCATGGACCTCGTCGCAATAGGTCAGCGCGTTGTACTTGTCGGCGAGGTCGCAGATCCCGGCGATCGGGGCGATGTCGGCATCCATCGAATAGACGCTCTCGAACGCGATCAGCTTGGGCAGCGCGGGGTCGTCGGCGGCCAGCAGCTCCTCGAGATGGGCGAGATCGTTGTGGCGGAACACGCGCTTCTCGCAGCCCGAATTGCGGATGCCGGCGATCATCGAGGCGTGGTTCAGCTCGTCCGAATAGACGATGCAGCCGGGCAGGATTTTGGCCAGCGTCGCCAGCGTCGCTTCGTTCGAGACATAGCCCGAGGTGAACAACAGCGCGTTTTCCTTGCCGTGGAGATCGGCCAGCTCGCGCTCCAGCTCGATATGGTAATGGGTGTTGCCGCCGATGTTGCGCGTGCCGCCAGAGCCGGCGCCGACGTCGTGCAGCGCCTCCTCCATCGCCGCGATCACCTTGGGATGCTGGCCCATCGCCAGATAGTCGTTCGAGCACCACACCGTGATCGGCTTCGGTCCGTTATGCCCCGCGAAACACCGCGCATTGGGAAACATCCCCTTGTTACGCAATATGTCGATGAACACACGGTACCGTCCCTCCGCATGCAACCGGTCAATAGCGCCGGCGAAAATCTGCTCGTAATCCAACGCTCGTCCCCACCCGGATTGCTGATGGGAGGCTTTTATCGAGTGCATTGGCGGCCGGGTATCCGGTCGTTCCCCTCCGGTGTGTCCCCTAGGTCGGTCACCCGAATTTTCGCTCGCCCCGCCGCCGCCTATCGGACAACCCTCTCGAATTCCGAAGGGGGATACAATGCACTCCAGGAAGTTGTGGCTGTGGCTGGGGGCGATATTTGTGCTCTCGTTCGCGGTCCTCGGCCTTATCGGCCGGGAAATCTATGTGAAGGCGCCGCCGGTGCCCGAGACGGTGGTCACCACGCAGGGCGACATCGTCTACACCAAGGACCAGATCCAGTCCGGCCGCGAAGCCTGGCAGACGCTGGGCGGCATGCAGCTCGGCTCGGTCTGGGGCCATGGCGGCTATGTCGCGCCGGATTGGGGCGCCGACTGGCTCCACCGCGAAGCGCTCGCGCTGCTCGACATCTGGGCGCAGAAGGAGAAGGCCAAGCCCTTCGCCCAGCTCGGTGCGGAAGAGCAGGCATCACTCCGGGAGCGGCTCAAGACCGAGCTTCGCACAAACAGCTACGATGCCAAGACCGGCGCGATCACCGTGTCGGCGGAGCGCGCGCAGGCGATGGCGCAGGTCGGGGATCATTATGCCCGGCTGTTCAGCAGTGATCCCCGGCTTACGCACCTGCGCGAGCAATATGCGATTCCCGAGCGTTCGCTCGTCCGCGCACGCGACCGTACCGATATCGGCGCCTTCTTCTTCTGGACCGCCTGGACCAGCGTGACGCAGCGGCCGGACGATACGATCAGCTACACCAACAACTGGCCGCACGAGCCGCTGGTCGGCAACACGCCTTCGGCCTCGCTTGGCATGTGGTCGATCGCGAGCGTGCTGTTCCTGATCGCCGGGGTGGGCTGGCTGACCTGGCATCAGGCGCGCCGCGGCGAGGACGAGCATGCCGAGGCGCCGGCGGCCGATCCGCTGCTCGGCATGACGCCGACGCCGTCGATGAAGGCGTCGCTCAAATATTTCTACACCGCGCTCGCCTTGTTCCTGACGCAGGTGCTGCTGGGCGCGATCACCGCCCATTACGCAGTGGAGGGCCACGACTTCTACGGCATCGCGATATCCGACGTCATCCCCTATGCCCTGACCCGTACCTGGCACACGCAACTAGGCATATTCTGGATCGCCACCGCGTGGCTGGCGACCGGGCTGTACGTCGCGCCGATGCTCTCGGGCCACGAGCCCAAATTCCAGCGGTTTGGCGTCAACCTGCTCTGGGTGGCGCTGCTCGTCGTCGTCGTCGGATCGTTCGCGGGCGAATGGTTCGCGATCCAGCAGAAGCTCGGGCACGGCGCCAATTTCTGGTTCGGCCACATGGGCTACGAGTTCGTCGATCTGGGCCGCTTCTGGGCGATCCTGCTGTTCGCTGGGCTGATGATCTGGTTGACCCTGGTCGGCCGGGCATTGTGGCCGGCGCTCAAGACCCCGACCGAGAGCCGCGGGCTGATCGGCATGGTGTTCGTCTCGACGATCTGCATCGGCCTGTTCTTCGGTGCGGCGCTGACCTGGGGGCGGCACAGCCCGCTGTCGATGATCGAGTATTTCCGCTGGTGGGTGGTCCATCTGTGGGTCGAGGGCTTCTTCGAGGTCTTCGCCACGGCGGTGATTGCGCTCATCTTCGCGGGGCTCGGTCTGGTGCGCGCCCGGGCGGCGAACACCGCGGTGGTCTTCTCGACCGCGGTGTTCCTGACCGGCGGCATCCTCGGCACGCTCCACCACCTCTATTTCTCCGGCACCACGACTCCGATCATCGCCTGGGGCGCGATGTTCTCGGCGCTCGAAGTCGTGCCGCTGGCGCTGTTGGGGGTGGAGGCGTTCCACAACTATCGCATGACCAAGGCCGCGCCCTGGGTGCAGACCTACAAATGGCCGATCCTGTTCTTCGTGGCGGTGTCGTTCTGGAACCTGGTCGGCGCCGGCATCCTCGGCTTCGCGATCAATCCGCCGATCTCGCTCTACTATGTTCAGGGCCTCAACCTGACGGCGAGCCACGGCCATGCCGCGCTGTTCGGGGTCTATGGCATGCTCGGCATCGGGCTGATGCTGTTCTGCCTGCGCACCACCTTCCGCGGTGCCAACTGGTCGGACGCGCTGCTCAAGCCCGTGTTCTGGACGCTCAATCTCGGGCTCGCCGGCATGGTGTTCCTGAGTCTCGTGCCCGCCGGGCTGTACCAGGCGTATCACAGCGTCACCAACAGCTTCTGGTACGCGCGCTCGCCGGAGATCGTCCACAGCCGCGTCATGGAGACCCTGGTATGGATGCGCGTGCCCGGCGACATCGTGTTCGGCACCGGCGCGATCGTGCTGGCGCTGTTCATGGCGCGGCTGCTCTTCGCGCGGCGCGGGCCGCGCGGCGTCTATGCCGAGCCGGAGCTGGTGCCCGCCGAATAAGGTCCCCCTCGGGCCGGTCTCGCATGCGAGACCGGCCCATTTTTCGAATTTCAGGAAAGTCCACGATGAAACCCGACAGCGAAATCCACGCGCGGCTGATGCGCCTCCCGCCGGTCTTGCGCGGCGGGTTTCGTCCCTTCTTCCTCGGCGGTGCACTATGGGCGCTCGCGGTGGTCGCCTTGTGGGTGTGCGTCCTGTCGGGCGGCGTCACGTTGCCCACCGCCTTCGATCCGCTTGCCTGGCACCGCCACGAGATGCTGTTCGGCTATCTGGGCGCGGTCGTCGCGGGCTTTCTGCTGACCGCGATCCCCAACTGGACCGGGCGCACGCCGATCGCCGGGGCGCCGCTGGCCGGGCTGTTCGCCCTCTGGGTCGCCGGCAGGCTGGCGGTGTTCTTCTCCGCTGCCGCCGGGCCCGCGGTCGCGCTGGTCCTCGATACCGGCTTCCTCGCCGTCATGGCGCTCATCGCCGCGCGCGAGGTCATCGCCGCGAAGAACCGGAATTTTCCGATCGTCGCGGCGGTCGGCTTGTTCGCTGCGGCCAATGCGCTCGATCACATGGAAGCGCTCGGCGTCCCTGTCCCGGCGGGACTCGGCTGGCGCTGCGGATTCGCGATCGTCCTGCTGCTCGTGTCGCTGATCGGCGGGCGGATCATCCCCGCCTTCACGCGCAACTGGCTGGTCAAGCAAGGGCGCGAGCGGGGGCTTCCCGTCCAGACGAACCGCTTCGACATCGCCACCTTGCTGACGACCGCGCTCGCACTGTTCGCCTGGGCGGCCTCGCCCGACAGCAGCGCGAGCGGCGGGTTGCTGATCGCCGCCGGCCTGCTGCAGACGATCCGGCTCGCGCGCTGGTCGGGCTTGCGGACGTGGCGCGAGCCGATCGTGCTCATCCTGCACATTTCCTATGCGTGGCTGCCGCTCGGGCTGCTGGTGCTCGGCGGCAGCGCCTTCGTCTGGTGCATCCCGGTCTCGGCCGCGACGCATGCGCTGAGCGCCGGAGCGATGGCGTCGATGACGCTGGCGGTGATGACGCGGGCGTCGCTCGGCCATACCGGCCGCGAGCTCCGCGCCGATGGCTGGACGCAGGCGATCTATGCGCTCGTCACCGCCGGCGCGGCGCTGCGCTTCGCGGCGCCGATGCTCCCCGTCGATTATATGCCCGGGATCGCCGCCGCCGGGGCGCTGTGGGGCGCGGCGTTCCTGCTGTTCGTGCTCGCTTACGGGCCGAAGCTGCTCGGGCCGCGGCCCGACGGCATGCCCTGATCGCGGCCTCCGGGAAGCGGCTCCGGGATACTCCCTAGGGTCAACATCCCAATTTGCCGCGGCGGCCCGGGAGTGCATCCCGAAGCGGGGACTCAGAAAGCCGAGGACAGGCATATGCTTAAGACCGAACCAGCGCTCACGTCGCGCGACGTTGCGGCCGTATGGCCGACCGCGACCCTGATGGCGCCGCTTCCGGTCATCGATTTCGGCACCGCGCGGCCGCGCCCGCCGCGCGATGGCGCGCCACGGCGTGACGCCGTCGCCGCGCCTCGTGCCTGGTGGCGCCTGTCGGCGCTGTTGCGGCTGCGCGTGCTCGGGCCGCAACCGGCGGGGGCGGGGCTGTGCCATGAACGTTATCGAGTTTGAGGCGACGCCCAATCCCGACGCCCTGCGCATCCTGCCGGGGATTCCCCTCGCGCCCGCGCAGCCACGCCAGTTCACCAGCCAGAATGCCGCCGCTGACCCGCTCGCGACCGCGCTGCTGGCGATCGACGGCGTCGTGCGCATTCTGATCGGCGCGGACTTCGTGACCGTGGTGCGCGAGAATGCCGGCTGGGCCTGGGAAAGGTTGCGGCCCCAGATCGCGCTCGCTTTGTCGGATGTCGTCAACGGGGGTCTTGCGCTCGCGCCACCGCCCGAGCCGGCGGATCGCGCGCCGCTGGGCGAGATCGGGCAGCAGATCGAAGAGGTGCTCGACCGGTGGGTCCGGCCGCTATTGGCGGCGGACGGTGGCGAAGCGGTGCTCGTGCGCTTCGATCCGGTCGACGGGACCGCCTGGGTCCGCTTGGACGGCGCGTGCGGCGGCTGTCCGTCTGGCAGCATCACGCTCAAGCGCAGCATCGAGCAGACGATCCGTCGCTGGGTTCCGGAAGTGGCGCGGGTGCTGGCTGCGGAAAGCGAGGCGCCGCGCGACGAAGATCCCAAGGCGCGCTTCCGCCGCTGGATCGCCGAGAAATGGGGAAAGGGCTAGGCCAGCCGCGCGATCATCACCATCCGCACGAGTTCCGACAGCGTGCGCGCGTCGGTCTTGGTCATCACGTTCGCGCGATAGACCTCCACGGTGCGTGCGCTGATCTCGAGGTCGTACGCGATCACCTTGTTCGCCTTGCCCTCGATCAATCCTTCCATCACCTCGCGCTCGCGCCCGGAGAGCGTCGCGAGGCGCCGGCGGATCTCGTCGCGTTCCAGCTCGATCTCGCCGCGGCTCTGCTGCCGGGCGAGCGCGGTGCGCACCGCCATCAGGATGGCTTCGTCGCTGAACGGCTTCTCGATGAAGTCGGAGACCCCGGCATGGAGGGCCTGGATCGCCATCGGCACGTCGGCATGGCCGGTGATCATGATCACGGGATCGGTCACGCCCATCGACTTCAGCTTGGCGACGAGCTCCATGCCGCTCATTTCGGGCATCCGCACGTCGGTGATTATGCAGCCATGCTCCATGACCGGCACCGCCTTGAGGAACGGCGCTGCCGATTCGTAGGTGCGCGTCGCTATCTCCGAGCATCCGAGCAGGAAGGAGAGCGAGCCGCGGACGCCCTCGTCGTCGTCGACAATATGAACCACCGGCTCATTCGGCATCGCTGAGTTCCTCCTTGCTGACGCTGGGAACGGTGAAGCTGAAGACGGCGCCGCCGCCTTCATTCGCTCCCGCCCAGATCTTTCCGCCATGCGCTTCCACGATCGTGCGGCAGATGGAAAGCCCCACGCCCATGCCGGTGCGCTTGGTGGTGACGAAAGGCTGGAAGAGCTGATCGGCGACGTCGGGCCGAATTCCCGGGCCGGTGTCGGCCACGGTCACCATCGCCATCCCCGCATCGTCCGTCGCAACGTTGATCGAAAGCTCGCGCCGCTCCGATCCGGTCATCGCGTCGATCGCGTTGCGGATCAGGTTCAATATCACCTGCTGGATCTGGACCTTGTCGACGAGCACCAGGTCGATTTTTGGCTGCAGATCGATGCGGGCGCGCACGCCATATTCCTTGGCGCCGACCAGCGCGAGTGCGCTCGCCTCTTCCAGCAGCTTGGGCAGGCTCTCCAGCCGGCGCTCGGTCTCGCCGCGCGAGACGAAGTCGCGCAGGCGGCGGATGATCTCGCCGGCGCGCAGCGCTTCGCTCGCGGCGCGCTCGACCGCGTCGGCGACCTTGTCTTGCGGCACCTGCTCGCGCTTGAGCAGCATCCTGCTGCCCGACAGATAGTTGCCGATCGCGCTCAGCGGCTGGTTGAGTTCGTGCGCGAGCGCGGAGGCCATCTCACCGAGCGCGGTGAGCCGCGACACATGGACCAGCTCGCTCTGAAGCTCTTGCAGGCGCGTCTCGGTCTGCTGACGCTCAGTCAGGTCGCGCACGAAGCCGGTGAAGAAACGGCCCTCGGTGAGCTCCATCTCGCCCACGGCGAGCTCCATCGGGAAGGTCGAGCCGTCCTTGCGCTCGCCGACGACGACGCGGCCGACGCCGATGATGCGCCGCTCGCCGGTCTGGTAGTAGCGCTCGAGATAGCCGTCATGCGCCTCGCGATAGGGAGAGGGCATGAGCATGCTGACGTTGCGCCCGGTGACTTCTTCGGAGGTCCAGCCGAACTGGCGCTCGGCGGTGTCGCTGAAATCGCGGATCAGTCCGTCCTCATCGATGACGATCATCGCATCGGGGACGGTCTGGAGGATCGAGGTCAGGTGCGCCTCACGCCGCTCGAGTTCGCGTGCGATTGCCGCCTCGTCGCTCCGCGCGCGCTTCAGCCAGGCGCCGCCGACGGCGATGACGCCGCCCATGCAGAGGAACACGGTCGCGGCGACCCAGTCGCCGAACAGCAGCTCGCCGGTCAGGCGGTCCGCCGCCAAGCCGGCGGCGGCGCCGGCAAGGGTCGCCGCCAGCGCGGGCCAGAACCCGATGAATGCCGCGGCCACGACGCCCGGCACGAAGAAGATGAAGGTCGCCCGGTTCGCGAGCAGCGGGTCGAGTCCCAGGCGGGCGACGAACCCCGTGGCGGTCACCGCGATCGCGATCAGCGTCGCGCTTGCCGCGCTCATGCGCTGTGCCAGCGGCAAGGGAGCACGCGCCTTCAGCGCCGGCCGGAAAGCGCCCGGGTCTCCTTCGCCTCCGGTGCGTCCCCTAGGATGAACACCCAAATTTCCGCTCCCTGCCGGCGCGCCTAGATCGTTTCCGACCGCTGCCGCCGACCGATTGCCGCAGCAGCCAGGAGAATTCAACATGCCGGCCCGCACCGATCGGATCCTTCACCGCGTGCTTCGATGGCAACAGGTCTGACCGGGCGACGGATGCGGTTCCGCCAGCCGCCGGGAATCCCCTGATGTCGAGGCCCCGCATCCTTCTTGTCGACGACGATCCGGCGGTCCGCTCGTCAATCGCCTTCGCGCTCGAGATCGAAGGCTTCGACGTGGCCACGTTCGGCAGCGCCGAGGCGCTGCTCTCGGTCGGCGTTGCCGCGCCGCATGCCTGCATGGTGTTCGACCATCGCCTGCCTGGCCTGGATGGCCTCGCATTGCTGGCGGCGTTGCGGATACGCGGCGAGCAGGCGCCCGCCATCATCATCACCAGCAACCCCCCGCAACGGCTTCGCCAGCGCGTGTTGGACGCGGGCGCCCGGCTGGTCGAGAAGCCGCTGCTCAGCGACGCGCTCGTCGCGGCGGTGCGGGAAGCTGCGTCTCGTGAAGGGAGCGCGCGATGAGCGCTTCGTCACCAGACCGGATACATTTCGGCGGCCGAGAGCTGCCGAAGCGCCGTGCGGTGGGGTTGCACGCCGGCGCGCGCCCCGGGGGATGCGTCCGCCAGCGACAGATGGTTGCGCAGGGCATCTCCGCTGGCGCTCCACGTCCGGCATCCGGCCACCTGACGCATTTCGACGCACCCGCATTCTCTTGCCGTGCGCTCGAGCGCCGATCCGAGCGTCGCGCGGACGGGGGCCGAACGGCTGACTTCCAGGGTCACGAAATTATCGACGAGCATCAGCCGCCCCGGTTGCGCGCATTCCTCTATCCGGTAGCTGGCCATGCCGAAGACGGCTCCATCGGGTGCCCACATGCCCAGCAACTCGCCGGGGCGGCAGCTTGCGACGAATGCCGTCCAGAGGTCCGGCGCGACCTCGGGCGCGATGGCGCGGACCAGGGCATAGGCCTGTTCGGCCTCGGGCTGCCCGATCGGTATCACCGACAGGTAAGACATGCGGGGCTCATCCCATGAGTGCTCCCGATTTTCGGATAAAGCGCGATTTCCCTCGCGCCTTGACCTGCCTCACTTTCGCATCACCTTCGGGGGGAATCGCATGCATATCCGCAACCTAGCCGCCGCGGATCCGCAGCTTGCCGACGATCACTCCTGCTTCGGCTGCCCGGTGCGCGATCTCGCGATATGCAACAGCCTCACCCAGATCGAGCTCGCGGTGTTTCGCGACAGCGGCTCGAAAAGGCGTCTCCAGCCCGGCGAGCCGCTATGCTGGGAGGGTGACGAGGCCGCTTATGTCTATACCGTGACGCGCGGCACGCTTCGGCTCTCGAAGCTGCTTTCGGACGGCAGGCGGCAGGTCACCGGCTTCGCCTTTCCGGGCGACTTCCTCGGCGTGACGATGGAGGACGAGCACCCCTTCACCGCCGAGGCGGTGTCCGAAGTCGAACTCTGCCAGTATCGCCGCAGCCGGTTCGACGCCTTTGTCGATTCGCACCCGCATATTGAGCGGCGCCTGTATTCGGCGGCTGCGAGCGAGCTCGCCGCTGCCCGGGACCAGCTCGTCCTGCTCGGCCGCAAGACCGCGGCGGAGCGACTCGCCAGCTTCCTGCTCCAGATGACGCGGCGGAGCGAGCAGAGCCCGGGCAAGCCCTTGCGGGCGACGCTGCCGATGACCCGCACCGACATCGCCGACTATCTCGGCCTCCGTATCGAGACCGTCAGCCGCGAGCTCGGCATGCTCAAGACCAGCGGCCTCGTGCGCATGGTCGGCGTCCACGAATTGTGGGTTCTCGATCGCGAAGGCCTGGAACTGCGCGGCGCGGACTGAGGGCGCGGAGGGCTCGCAATTGATCCTGCGCAATGGGCCCGGAGCCTATCGGAGTAGGGGGTGGGGCATCTGAAGAAAGGTGGCGTAGATGCTCACGAAAACCTGTCTTTGTTAGCAAGTGCGACGCTGTTCGCATTGGTCGCCCCGGCGAACGGCGCGCCGTTCCAGGACCATGGCGCGCATGCCGCGAACGGCACGGCAGCGGACGTCGTGCGCGACGCAATCCGGAGACGGTTCGCATCCATCTCGACACGGTCGAGATCACGCCGCCGTGCCTGCCGCTTGGATGAGGTGCGTCAAAAGCGCGTTGCGAGCGCCGAATTGAGATAGGTCAACAGCGCGCCGTCGAGCCGGCCCCACATTGTCCCGCCAACGCAATGCGATGAGGAATCTCATGCAATTCGAGAACGCGCTCGCCGAGGAGATCTGGACCGCGAAATACCGTTTCCGTCCGGCGCTGGATCAGGGAGACGCGACCGTGGACGAGACGATCATGCGGGTCGCCGCGGCGGTCGCGGACGCCGAGCGCGACGAGGTACGTGCCCTGTGGCGCGCGCGCTTCGAGGACGCGCTGCGCGACTTCCGCTTCATCCCCGCCGGCCGGATCCTGGCCGGCGCCGGCACCGAGCGCGCCGTCACGCTCTTCAACTGCTTCGTGATGGGGACGATTCCCGACAGTCTCGACGGCATCTTCGAGCATTTGCGCGAGGCCGCGATCACGATGCAGCAAGGTGGCGGCGTGGGGATGGATTTCTCGACGATCCGGCCCGCCGGCAGCGCGGTGCGCGGGGTGGGAGCCGAAGCCTCCGGCCCGCTGAGCTTCATGGACTGCTGGGATGCGATGTGCCGCACGGTGGAGTCGGCGGGTCAGCGGCGCGGCGCGATGATGGGGTGCCTGCGGATCGATCATCCCGATATCGAGGCGTTCATCGATGCCAAGCGCGATCCGGCGCGGCTCCGCAACTTCAACGTCTCGGTGCTCGTGCCTGACGATTTCATGATGGCGCTGGCAGGGGATCGCGACTGGCCGCTCGTCTTCGGCGGCCGCACCTATCGCACCGTCAAGGCGAAGGCGCTGTGGGAGCGGCTGATGCGCGCCACCTACGAGACCGCCGAGCCGGGGGTGATCTTCGTCGACCGGGTGAACCAGGCGAACAACCTCGCGCATTGCGAGACGATCAGCGCGAGCAATCCGTGCGGCGAACAGATGCTGCCGCCTTATGGGGCGTGCCTCCTCGGCTCGATCAACCTCGCGCGGCTCGTCGACCGCCCCTTCGCCGACGATGCCGCGCTCGACGAGGAAGCCCTTGCCGAGCTGACGCGGACCGCGGTCCGCTTCCTCGACAACGTCATCGACATCTCGCGCTACCCGCTCTTCGACCAGGAGTCCGAAGCGAAGGCCAAGCGCCGGATCGGCCTGGGGATCACCGGACTGGCGGACGCGCTGCTGTTCTGCTCCGCCACCTATGGGACGAGCGAGGCGCTGGCGCTCACGCGCCGGTGGCTGGAGATCATCAAGCGCGAAGCCTATCGCGCTTCCGCCCTCCTCGCTGAGGAGAAGGGGACGTTCCCCGCGTACGACGAAGCCATGTTCGACCGCCCAAACCTGGTGTCGCTCGACGAGGAAACCCGCGCGCTGATCGCCGAGCATGGCCTGCGCAACGGCTGCCTCACCTCGATCGCGCCGACGGGCACGACTTCGCTGCTCGCGGGGAACGTTTCTTCGGGCATCGAGCCGGTCTTCGCCTATTCGTACACGCGGCGCATCCGGCAGGCGGACGGCTCGACGCGCGAGCAGGCGGTCGAGGATTACGCGATGCAGGTGTGGCGGCGCGAGAAGGGAGACGTGCCCCCACCCGAATCGCTCTTCGTCAGCGCCCAGACGCTCACGCCGTCGGATCACCTGACGATGCAGGCGGCCGCGCAGACGCTGATCGACAGCTCGATCTCGAAGACGGTGAATTGCCCGCAGGACATCAGCTTCGAGGCGTTCGCGGATATCTATGTCGAGGGCTATCACCTCGGCTGCAAGGGCCTGACCACCTACCGGCCGAACGCGGTGACCGGCTCGATCCTGAGCGTCGCCGCGCCCGAGGCCAGGCCCGCCATCGTCGAGGAGGCGCCGCTCGAGCCGCGTTCGGAGGCGCTGGAGGGCACGACCTACAAGCTGCGCTGGCCCGACAGCGCGCACGCCGTCTATGTGACGATCAACGACGTCTCCAGCGGAGGCGGGGCGCGGCCGTTCGAGATCTTCGTGAACTCGAAGAACATGGAGCATTATGCCTGGACGCTCGCGCTCACGCGGATGATCTCGGCGGTGTTCCGTCGCGCGCGCGACGTCTCGTTCGTCGCGGAGGAGCTCAAGGCGGTCTTCGATCCCCGCGGCGGCGCGTGGATGCACGGGCGCTACGTCCCTTCGCTCCCCGCCGCGATCGGCGGAATCATCGAGCGGCATGTCGGCACGCTCGAGCCGTCGGCAGCGCCGCCCGAACCGGCAGCGTCGAAGCCGGTCCCGCTAACCTGCCCACAGTGCGGCGCGGCGGCGATGATCAAAGCCGAGGGCTGCAACAATTGCCTCGACTGCGGCTTCTCCAAATGCGGATGAGGCGCGCGGCGCGGCGTCAGATCGCGCGCGAGTGGCGCGCCGGCGCCTTGCCCAGATATTCGTCGAAGGCGGCGGCGACCACGCGGACCAGCGGCCGCGCCGCTTCGGGCACTTCGATCACGTTGCCCGATACCGCCGCGAGCCCGTCATGCACGATCTCGCCGAGCCCCGCGGCGCTGCCCATGACTGCGCTGGCATCGACGCCGTAGGGGAGGCAGAGCGTGCCGAGGTCTGCGCGGTAATCGCACATGATCCGCTCGATGATCGTCGCGCGCAGCTTGTCCTGGCCCTGGAACCCACATGCTTTCGCCACGGCCGTGCCGTGCGCCCCGACGCGCTTCTGATATTCGCCGATCAGCACCGAGTTCTGGACATAGCCCTGCGGCAGCCGCCCGATCGACGAGGCGCCGAAGCCGATCAGCGTCGGGCACGCATCGGTGGTGTAGCCCTGGAAGTTGCGGTGGAGCCGGCCTTCGCGGAAGGCGCGCGCCAGATCGTCGTCTGGGCGGGCATAATGGTCGAGCCCGATGCGGACATAGCCGGCATCCTGCAGCAGTTCCGCGATCGCTTCCGCCTGGGCGTGGCGCGCCGCGCCGTCGGGCAGCGCGGCCTCCTCGATCTTGCGCTGGTGAATCTTGAAGCTCGGCACATGCGCGTAACCGAACACCGCGAAGCGATCAGGCAGCAATGTGAGCGACTGCGCGACGGTCTCGGCGCACGAGTCGACGGTCTGGTGCGGCAGGCCGTAGATCAGGTCGAAGTTGATCCCCGTGACCCCCGCGGCGCGAAGGTGCCGCGCGGCCTCGGCGGTCTGCTCGAAGCTCTGGATGCGGTTGATCGCGCGCTGCACGGCGGGGTCGAAGCTCTGGACTCCGAGGCTCGCCCGCGTCACTCCGCCGCGCGCGAGCGCATCGATCATCGCGGCGTCGAGCGTGCGCGGGTCGAGCTCGATCGCGACTTCGCTCGCGGCATCGATGCGGAACGTTTCGCGAAGCCGGTCCATCAGCGCGACGAACTGGCGCGGCTGCATCAGGCTGGGCGTGCCCCCGCCGAAATGGATGTGCCGCACAGCCGGCGTCTGGCCCATCGCGTCCCGCACCCAGGCGATCTCGCCGAGCAGCGACTCGAGGTAGCGCGTGATCGGTTCCTCGCGCGCGGTGACCGTGGTGTGGCAGCCGCAATACCAGCACATCGAGCGGCAGAAGGGCACGTGCAGATAGACCGAGACCGGCTCGGTCGGCGGCAGTTCCGCCAGCCAGTGCGCATAGCGCTCCGGCGTCATCCCGGGCGCGAAATGCGGGGCGGTCGGGTAGCTGGTGTAGCGCGGCAGCGGCCGATCCGCGTAGCGCGAGACGATCTCGGGCGTCACTGGGGTTCCTCCTGGTTTCGCGGGCGCTCTACCGCAAGCGGCGCGTGCCCGCGCCTCGGGTACGGACCGGATGCGTTCTCCGCCCGAGGCGGGCCGGCGCGGCGGTCACAGGATGTGGCGGTCCTGCCCGTTCAGGAGGTTGCCGGCGCGGCCTTCGAGCGCTTCGATCTTCAGTGCGAGGATCCGGCGGCGCGCGGCGCGGACCATCCCCTCGGCTTCCCACCGGCTCACGATCCGGCTGACCGTGTGCAGCGTGGTGGCGGTGAGCTCGGCCAGTTCCTGGCGCGAGATCTCGACCATGTGCGAGCCGCCCTGCGCGATGAGCCGCAGCAGGGCCCGCGCCACGCGCTGCTCGACCGGCTGGGACGATACTTCGTGCAGCCGTTGCAGCATCTCCTCGTTACCCTGCGAGAGAAAGCGCATCGTGTTGAACGCCAGGGGAGGATTCTCGAAGAGCATCGAAAGCGCGCGCTCCGCGGGCCAGGCCAGGGTCTTGACCGCGGTGACCGCCGAGGCGGTTGCGGGATGATTGGTGCGTTGCACGACCGAGGACGCGCCGGGCAGATCGCCCGGGCCGAGCACGTGCACGGTCATCGCGGCGCCGCGCGGCGAGGTCCGCCACACCCGCACATGCCCTTCGGTGATGGCGAAGAGCTGCGTCGCGAGATCCTCTTCGTGGAACAGCGCTTCGCCCGGCGCATAGGCCCGCCGCACTCCGCTTTCGAAGAGCAGCGTCAGGAGCGGTGCGGGCAGGTCCGCGAAAAAGGCGCCGATCAAAGGCATGCGGCTTCATCGTCGTTCGCCGGCGGCGCTTCTTTGACCTAGAACAAATTCAACCGGCTCCCGGCATGCCATGGCGATCGGACCGGTCGACAATTCCGCCCGGCAAGGAGCTGAAAACCCATGCCGATCGGCGGATTCGCGGCGATCTTCGCGCTCTTGGTTCTTTCGACGCTGGCATCGGGCATCTGGCTGGTGCTGCGGGCGAATGCCGTCGCGCGCGAGACGGATAGCGTTCATAACGACATCGTCCCGGGACCCACGCGCCCGCCGGGACGGCGCACCTCGCGTGAGAGCGTGCGGCTGGCCGGGCTCGTATTCGGTCTTTCCTGCGCGGGCCTCGCGCTGTTCATCGTCCTGTATGTGAGCGGCACGATCGAACCGGGCTGGACCGTTAACGATCCGACGGTGCAGCGCCCATGACGGCTTCGTCGGACTACCGGGAGCCCGCCGACACCGACGCGGCATCCCTCCCTCTTCCCCCATTCGGTTTCCACGAAAGCGCGATCCATGGATAATATCGTGACCGGTGCCCTCGGCTGGTTCTTGCTCGGCATTCTGGCTGCGCTCGCGGCGGCGGCCACGCGCGACGCCGGCTTCGCGGTGCACATGGCGATCTTCGCGCTGGCGGCGTTCGCAGCGGGCTTCCTCGCGATGCGCAAGATCGCGGAGCCCGCGGTTAACGATGCCGCGCTAGCCACGCGCTATGACGACGATCCGGTTCGCTGGGGCGTTATCGCGACGGTGTTCTGGGGCGTGGTCGGCTTTCTCGTCGGGGTGGCGATCGCCTCGCAGCTCACCTTCCCGGGCCTCAATCTCGGCGAATATGTCAATTTCGGGCGCATCCGCTCGCTGCATACGTCCGCGGTGATCTTCGCCTTTGGCGGCAACGCGCTGATCTGCACGAGCTTCTATGTCGTCCAGCGCACCTGCCGGACGCGGCTGGCCTTTCCGGGCCTCGCGCGCTTCGTCTTCTGGGGCTACCAGCTGTTCATCGTGCTGGCCGCGACCGGCTATGTGCTCGGCATCACCCAATCCAGGGAATATGCCGAGCCCGAATGGTATGTCGACATCTGGCTGACGATCGTCTGGGTCGCCTATCTGGCGGTCTTCGTCGGGACGCTCGTCCGCCGCGCCGAGCCGCACATCTACGTCGCCAACTGGTTCTACCTGTCTTTCATCATCACCATCGCGATGCTGCACATCGTCAACAATTTGGCGATTCCGGTCTCGCTGCTCAGCTCGAAATCCTATTCGGCGTTCGCGGGCGTGCAGGATGCGCTGGTGCAATGGTGGTACGGGCACAACGCGGTCGCGTTCTTCCTGACCGTGCCCTTCCTGGCGATGATGTACTACTTCGTGCCCAAGCAGGCGCAGCGCCCGATCTACAGCTACCGGCTGTCGATCCTCCATTTCTGGTCGCTGATCTTCCTCTATATCTGGGCCGGCCCGCACCATCTCCACTACACCGCGCTGCCCGATTGGGCGCAGACGCTCGGCATGGTCTTCTCGGTCATGCTGTGGATGCCGAGCTGGGGCGGCATGATCAACGGGCTGATGACGCTCAACGGCGCGTGGGACAAAATCCGCACCGATCCGATCATCCGCATGATGGTGTTCGCGCTCGCCTTCTACGGCATGGCGACCTTCGAGGGGCCGATGCTGTCGATCAAGAGCGTCAACTCGCTCAGCCATTACACCGAATGGACCGTCGGCCATGTCCATAGCGGGGCGCTGGGCTGGAACGGCATGATCACCTTCGGCGCGCTCTATTACATGACGCCGCGGCTATGGGGCCGCGAGCGGCTCTATTCGCTGCGCATGATCAACTGGCACTTCTGGCTCGCGACGCTGGGCATCGTCCTATACGCCTCGGCGCTGTGGGTCGCCGGCATCACCCAGGGGCTGATGTGGCGCGAATATGGTGACGACGGCTACCTCGTCTACGCCTTCGCCGAAGTCGTCGCCGCGATGAAGCCCTATTATCTGATCCGCGTGGTCGGCGGCCTGCTCTATCTCGCCGGCGCGCTGGTGATGGTGTGGAACATCTGGATGACGATCGCCGGCCGCGTGCGTGACGAGGCGCCGCTTTCCACCGCCCCCTACGATCCCGAGCGGGACCGCCCGCTGGTTCCGGCAGCAGCCGAATAGGAGCCGATTGAAATGTCTTCGAAGCTCCTCGATCACAAGAAGATCGAACGTAACGTCACGCTGCTCGGCGCGCTCGCGCTGGTGGCGGTGACCATTGGCGGCATCGTCGAGATCGCGCCGCTGTTCTGGATCGACTCGACGGTGGAAAAGGTGGAGGGCGTGCGTCCCTACACCCCGCTCGAGCAGGTCGGCCGCGACATTTATGTGCGCGAGGGCTGCTACAACTGCCATTCGCAGATGATCCGTCCGTTCCGCGACGAGGTCGAGCGTTACGGCCCCTACAGCCTCGCCGCCGAAAGCATGTACGATCATCCGTTCCAATGGGGCTCCAAGCGCACCGGGCCCGATCTCGCGCGCGTCGGCGGGCGCTATTCGGACGAATGGCACGTCCAGCATCTCAAGGACCCGCAGTCGGTCGTGCCCGAATCGATCATGCCCAAATACGCGTTCCTCGCCGATCACGATCTGGACGCGAGCGATATCCAGGACCGGCTGACCGCGCTGCGCCGGGTGGGCGTGCCCTATTCCGACGATGATATCGCCAAGGCCGCTGCCGATCTGAAAGCGCAGGCGGAGCCCGATGTCGATCACGACGATCTGCAGAAGCGCTACCCCAAGTCGCAGGCGCGCGATTTCGACGGCAATCCGGGGCGGACGACCGAGATGGATGCCCTCGTCGCCTATCTCCAGATGCTCGGCACCCTGGTCGATTTCCAGTCCGCCAAGCCCCAGGAGCAGGCGCGATGAACTACGACGCGCTGCGCCACTTCGCCGACAGCTACGGCCTGGTCTTCATGATCCTGGTCTTTCTGGGGCTGATCGGCTGGACCTTCCGCAAGGGTGCGTCGCGGCACCACGAGCGCGCCGCCACCATGATTTTCGACGAGGAACGGCCCGGTGACTGAGAAACGGATCGACGACGCGACCGGCACCCAAACCGTCGGTCACGAATGGGACGGCATCGAGGAACTCGACACGCCGATGCCGCGCTGGTGGCTCTATACCCTCTATGCCACCATCGTCTTCTCGCTCGGCTATGTGATCGCCTATCCCGCCTGGCCGCTCATCGACCGCGCCACTCATGGCGTTCTCGGCTGGACCAGCCGCGGCGCGTTCAACGAGGAGATGGCGCGCGAAGGCGGCCGGCGCGCGCCGATCGTGGAGGCGCTTTCGCGTATCCAGATCGAACGGCTGCCCGAGGATTCGAAGCTGCTCGACGCCGCCGTCGCGGGCGGCGCCGCGGCGTTCAAGGTGCATTGCGTCCAGTGCCATGGCTCGGGCGCGCAGGGCGGCCGTGGCTATGCCAACCTCAACGACGACGATTGGCTGTGGGGCGGCGACCTCAAGACGATCGAGGAGACGATCCGCAACGGCGTCCGCCAGCCCGGCAACGATGCGACGCGCCAGTCGCAAATGCCTGCCTTCGGCCGCGACCAGCTGCTCAAGCCCGAGGAGATCGAGGATGTCGTCTCCTATGTCCGCTACGTTTCGCGGCAGGAGCCGGCAAGCCGATCGGCGCAGCGCGGCGCGCAGGTCTTCGCCAACAATTGCGCGGCGTGCCACGGCGCCGATGCTAAGGGCAACCGGCAGTTCGGCGCGCCGAACCTGACCGATTCGATCTGGCTGTACGGCGGCGACCGCGAAACGCTTAGCGACACGGTGCACAATGCCCGCAGCGGCGTGATGCCGGCTTGGGGCGGCCGGCTCGATCCCGTCACCATCAAGATGCTCGCCGCCTATGTCCATTCGCTGGGCGGCGGCGAGGCGTTCGTTCCCGAGGCGCCGGCGGCCAACGTCGCCGCGCCCGCACCGGAGGCGGCGCCGGCCGCGCAATCGCAGAATGGCAAGCCCTGAAGACCTGACCCGCCCGGGGATCAAGCTGTTCGAAGCGCGGCGGAAGATATTCCCCAAAGCGATCAACGGCAGTTACCGGCGCCTGAAATGGGCGATCATGGCGGTGACCCTCGCCATCTATTACGTCACGCCCTGGCTGCGTTGGAACCGCGGCCCCTATGCGCCCGATCAGGCGGTGCTGGTGGATATCGCCAACCGCCGCTTCTTCATGTTCTCGATCGAGATCTGGCCGCACGAATTCTATTATGTCGCCGGGCTGCTGATCATGGCCGGGATCGGGCTGTTCCTGGTCACCTCGTCGGTGGGGCGGGCCTGGTGCGGCTATGCCTGCCCGCAGACGGTGTGGACCGATCTGTTCCTCCACGTCGAGCGTTTCATCGACGGCGACCGCAATGCCCAGCTCCGGCTGCAGAAGGCGCCGCTCGGCCCGGCCAAGATCGCCAGGCGCGTGGTGAAGCATGGCATCTGGCTGGTGATCGCGGTGGCGACCGGCGGCGCGTGGATCTTCTATTTCGCCGACGCGCCGACGCTCTTCAGGCAATTGTTCGCGGGCGAGGCTCCGCTCGTCGCCTATGCGACGGTCGCGGTGCTGACCTTCACCACCTACACGCTCGGCGGGCTGATGCGCGAGCAGTTCTGCATCTATGCCTGTCCCTGGCCGCGGATCCAGGGCGCGATGCTCGACGAGAAGTCGCTGATCGTGACCTACAAGCATTGGCGCGGCGAACCGCGGACGCACGGCCTCAAGCGCGCGGGCGAAGCGGTCCGCAGGCCCGAGGCGGGTGATCAGGGCGCTGCGCCGCAGCAAGGCCTGCCCTCACTCGTGATGCTCGCGTCGAACCCCGAGAAGACGCCGCGAATTGGCGATTGCATTGATTGCAACGCGTGCGTTGCCGTTTGTCCGACGGGGATCGATATCCGGGAGGGCTCGCAGATCGGCTGCATCACCTGCGGCCTGTGCATCGATGCCTGCGACGAGGTCATGGTCAAGATCGACCGCCCGACCCGGTTGATTGGCTATTCGACGGTTGCCGACGAGATGGCGGCGGGCGAGGGGCGACCGACCGAGCATCCGATGCGGCGGCTGTTCCGGCCGCGGGCCGTGATCTATTTCCTGGTCTGGGCCGGGATCGGCTGCGGGATGCTGTTCGCGCTCGGCACGCGCCAGCGGCTCGATCTGTCGATCAGCCAGAACCGCAATCCGGTCTATGTCCGCCTTTCCGACGGGACGGTGCGCAACAGCTTCACCGCCAAGGTCCGCAACATGCAGAGCCGCCCGCGCGAGATGGAGGTCTCCGTCGAAGGCGTGCTGGGCGCAGTGCTCTGGTCGGATGACGGCAGCCGCGAGGCCGCCGGGCGCAGCGTGCGCATCGCGGTTCCCGCCGACCGCGTGGCCAAGGCGCGCCTGTTTATCGCCGCGCCCGGCGAGGGACCCGTGCGCAGCGACCTGAAATTCACCGTGCGCGCGCTCGATGCCGAGGGGGGGCGGAGCAGCGCCAGCAGCTTCTTCGAGCGTCCGGAGGGGGGTAGATGATCAAACGTTTCACCGGCTGGCACATGCTCGCGGTCATGCTGCTGATGTTCGGCACGATCATCGCCGTCAACGCGGTGATGGCCACCTACGCGATCTCGACCTTCGGCGGTCCGGTGGTCGACAACAGCTATGTCGCCAGCCAGCGCTTCAACGGCTGGTTGGCGCAGGCGCGCGCGCAGAAGGCGCTCGGCTGGACGATCGCGGTGCAGGGCAGCGCGGATGGCCGCATCGCGCTGCGCACCAATGCGCCGCCGGGCGCGACCGTGACCGGCGTGGCCGAGCATCCGCTGGGCCGCGCCGCCGCGCAGGCGTTGCGCTTCGTCGGCAATAACGGCGCGTTCCGCACGCGCGAGCCGCTTCCCGCCGGCCGCTGGCTGCTGCGCGTCGAAATCCGCGCAGGCGGCAAGACCGCGCGCTTCGCGAGCCAGGTCCGGCTGTGAACGCGGTCACCACCTTCGTCGTGCCCGATCTGCGCTGCGCCGCCTGCATCGGCAAGCTCGAGCGCGGGCTGGCCGCCGAGCCCGAAATCGCGCGTGCGCGCGTCAATTTCACCGCCAGGCGACTCCGGGTCGAGCACGCCGAAACTCTCGCCCCCGACGCGCTCATCGAGACGATCGCGCGGATCGGCTTCGAAGCGCATCCCTTTCTGGGCGAGGCGGAGGGCGCGTCGGGCCGTGAGCATCGCGAGTTGGTGAAGTGCCTCGCGGTCGCGGGCTTCGCCGCGACCAATGTGATGCTGCTATCGGTGTCGATATGGTCGGGCGCCGACGGGGCGATCCGCCAGCTCTTCCACCTGCTCTCCGGCGCCATCGCGCTGCCCGCGGTCGCTTATGCCGGCCGGCCCTTCTTCCGCAGCGCCTGGAGCGCCTTGCGGCGCGGCAGGACCAACATGGACGTGCCGATCTCGATCGGCGTGACCGTCGCCTGCGCGATCAGCGTCTACGAGACCGCGATCTGGGGGCGGCACGCCTATTTCGACGGTGCGGTGACCCTGCTGTTCTTCCTGCTCGCCGGGCGCACGCTCGACAGCATGATGCGCGCCAAGGCGCAGGATGCGGTCGCCGCGCTGCTGCGCCAGGCGCCGCCGGGCGCGGCGGTGATCGGCAGCGACGGTACGACCCAGTGGCGCGACGCCGACGAACTGGCCCCCGGCATGCGCATATTGGTCGCGGCGGGCGAGCGTGCGGCGGCCGACGGCGTGGTCGAAAGCGGTGTTAGCAGCGTCGATCGCGCGCTGGTCACCGGCGAGAGCCTCCCCGAAGCGGTGTCGGCCGGCGCGGCGGTCCTCGCGGGAACGATCAATCTCGATGCGCCGCTCATCGTGCGCGTCACCGCTGCGGGCGAGAGCACCGTCATCGCCGACATCGCCCGGATGATGGAGGCTGCGGGCGGGAGCAAGTCGCGCTACGTGCGCCTCGCCGACCGCGCCGCGCGCCTGTATGCGCCCGCGGTCCACACGCTAGCCGCGCTCAGCTTCGTCGGCTGGATGATCGCCGGCGCGGGGTTGCACCAGGCGGTGACGATCGCCGTCGCGGTGCTGATCATCACCTGCCCCTGCGCGTTGGGACTGGCGGTTCCCGTGGCCCAGGTGGTCGCGGCGGGCGCGCTGGCGCGGCGCGGAATCCTCGTCAAGGACGGATCGGCGCTCGAACGACTGGCCGAAGCCGACGCGGCGCTGTTCGACAAGACCGGGACGCTCACGCTGGGCCGCCCGGTTCCGGAAGCGCCGCTGGCGCTCGATGCCGCGGAGGCGCCGCTCGCTTTGGCGCTGGCGCAGGCCAGCCGCCATCCGCTGTCGCGCGCGCTGGCTGGCGCGCTGGCTGCGCATGGCGTGGAGCCGGAGAAAGTGGCCGACCTGCGAGAGCGGCCGGGACAGGGCGTGGAGGGGCATGTCGGCGACCGGGCGATCCGCCTCGGTCGGCCCGGCTGGATCGGCCTCGCCGCCGATGGCTCGGCGCTGGCGACGGCTTTTCACGTCGAAGGCGGCACGCCGCGGCTGCTGCGCTTCCGCGATGCGCTGCGACCGGATGCGCGGGCGGCGATCGACCGCATCCGCGCCGAGGGTTTGGAAGCGATGGTGCTTTCCGGCGACCGCCCCGAAGCGGTGGCCGAAGTCGCGGCGGTTCTCGGAATCGAAGCGCACGGCGCGGTCGGGCCGGACGGAAAGCTCGAGGTTATCGAGCGGCTGGCCGACGAAGGCCGCAAGGTGCTGATGGTCGGTGACGGACTCAATGACGGGCCCGCGCTCAAGGCGGCCTATGTGTCGATCGCGCCCTCCTCCGCCAGCGATGTCGGTCAGACCGCCGCCGACCTGCTGTTCCTCGGCGAGCGGCTGATGCCCGTACCGATCGCGATCGCCGCCGCGCGACGGACGATGCGCGTCGTCCGCCAGAATTTCGCACTGGCGATCGGCTACAATGTCCTCGCCGTCCCGCTCGCCTTCATGGGGTATGTCACGCCCCTGATCGCCGCACTGGCGATGTCCGGCTCGTCGGTCCTCGTCGTCGCCAACGCGCTGCGCCTTCGCGGGGCTGCGCGATGAACGGGCTCGTGCTCCTCATCCCCGTCGCGTTGAGTCTGGGGCTTGCCGGGCTGGCGGCGTTCTTCTGGTCGGTCCGTTCGGGCCAGTATGACGACATGGACGGCGCAGCGCTGCGGGTGCTGATCGACGACGAAGATGCCGAATGAGGTACGGATCCGAATTTGATGCCGCCACGAACCTGCCGGTCCGTTCGGCCTCGTTTCCGGCGCGAGAGCCGGTAGCGTGCGAATCCTTGGCTCGGCTTTTGGCCGGTCTCGCTCTTGCAGGACTTGCCTTCGCGAACGCCGCTACCGCTCAGCCGGCAACGCTGACACTGACGCTGGCGAAGTGCGGCGGAGGCCATGTATCGGTGCCGATCGAACGCCGCCGAAGAGACCAGCCCGATTCGAAATGCATGTTCGCCTGCCATGCCCTCTGTGATCGAAAACGCGACGACGAAGAGCGTGAAGACGTCTAGAAGATGCTTCGGCATCCCTCCCGAACCCCGAAGCCACACTTGCGAGGACCGACGGCGCGGCTTTGCCGCGGCGCTTCGAGCGCAATCCGTGGGATAGCCCAAGCGCGAATCCCCGCTAAGCTCCAGCCATGACCCAATCCCCCATCCGAATCGGCATCGGCGGCTGGACCTTCGAGCCGTGGCGCGGCGGCGCTTTCTACCCTGAAGGCCTCAGCCAGAAGCGCGAGCTGGAATATGCCAGCCGCGCGCTCTCGGCGATCGAGATCAACGGCACCTATTATTCGGGCTTCAAGCCGGCGACGTTCGAAGGCTGGGCCAAAACCGTGCCCGACGGTTTCGTCTTCACCGTCAAGGGCTCGCGCTTCTGCACCAACCGCAAGGTGCTCGCCGATGCGGGCGAATCGGTCCAGAAATTCGTCAAGCAGGGCATCGTCGAACTGGGCGACAAGCTCGGGCCGCTGTTCTGGCAGTTCATGGCGACCAAGAAGTTCGAGCGCGAAGACTTCCAGGCGTTCCTCGACCTGCTGCCGCGCGAGGAGGCAGGGGTGAAGCTGCGCCACGCCATCCAGGTTCGCCACGAGAGCTTCGCGGTGCCGGAGTTCGTCGCGATGTGCCGCAACGCCGGTGTCGCCCTGGTCTATGCCGATTCGCCGCAATATCCGGCGATCGCCGATGTCACCGGCGATTTCGTCTATGCGCGGCTGGAAGCGGGCGAGGACGATAATCCGTTCTGTTACCCGGAGGACGAGCTCCCGAAATGGGCGGCGGCAGCCAGGACCTGGGCCTCGGGCGGGCGCCCCGAGGGGCTGCCCTATGTCGAGGATCAGGATCCGCCTGCCAAGCCGCGCGAGACCTTCATCTTCTTCATCCATGGCGGCAAGGTGCGGGCGCCGGCGGCGGCGCAGGAACTGGTCAGGCGCGTTTCGGACTAGGCTTGTCCGAGACCATCCGCTCGCCGTCGATCACGATCGGGCTGGCGAGCCCGGGCAGCCCCTCGCGGACGATCCGCATGCCGCGCGCCAGCACCTGCGGATCGGCGAACACATCGGCGACGGTGTTGATCGGCCCGGCAGGCACGCCCGCCGCTTCCAGTGCCTCATAAAGATCGGCCTTGGCCCAGCCGGCGATCACCGCCGCCAGCAACGGGATCAGCGCCTTGCGGTTGGTGACGCGCGCGGGATTGGTCGCGAAGCGTTCGTCGTCGGCGCAATCGACTTTGAGTACCGCGCACAGCTTGCGGAACTGCGAATCATTGCCGACCGCGACGATCAGATCGCCGTCGCAGGTCGCGAAAGCCTGATATGGCACGAGATTGGCATGGCCATTGCCCATCCGCGACGGCACCCTGGCCGGATTGGCCATCCAGTTGAGCGCCTGATTGGCGAGCACGCCGACCTGCGTATCGAGCAGCGCCATGTCGATATGCGCGCCTCGGGCCGTGGTGTCGCGCCGGCGCAGTGCTGCGAGGATCGCCACCGCCGCATAGACGCCGGTGAAGATGTCGGCATAGGCGACGCCCGATTTCTGCGGGGCGCCATCGGGCTCGCCGGTCAGCGACATCGCCCCGCCCATGCCCTGGATGATGAAGTCGTAGCCGGCGCGTCCCGCATAGGGGCCGTCCTGCCCGAAGCCGGTGATCGAGCAGACGATCAGGCGCGGGTTCGCGGCGATCAGGCTGGCCGGATCGAGGCCATATTTGACCAGTCCGCCGACCTTGTAATTCTCGATGACGATATCGGCATCGGCGATCAGCGCCCTGACCTCGGCCTGACCTTCCGGACTCGCGATATCGATCGCGCGGCCTTCCTTGCCGCGGTTGCAGGCATGGAAATAGGCGGCGTCGAGATTTTCGCCGTTCGGGCCATGCAGGAAGGGCGGCCCCCAATGGCGGGTATCGTCGCCTTCGCCCGGCCGCTCGATCTTGATCACCTCGGCGCCGAGATCGGCAAGCAATTGCCCGCACCATGGGCCGGCGAGGATCCGTGCCAGCTCGACGACCTTGATCCCGGCGAGCGGTTTCACGAGGCGCGCCGGATCACATAATAGACATGGTCGGGGAGCGGCGTGCCGTCGCCGCGCTCGATCCGGCCTTCCTGAAGCACACCGCCGATCTTCTCCATCGCCTTGCGCGAGCGGATATTGTTCTGGCCAACCACGAACACCGCGCCGCCGACGAAACGGTGGATATGATCGAGCATCAGTCGTTTGATCTCGCGATTGTACGTCCCGCCCCAATATTGGCGGGCGATGAAGGTCCAGCCGATCTCGATCTCGTCGCGCCCGGCATCGGGGAAGGCGTAGCGGCTCGCGCCGATGATCTTACCGCTCGCCTTGTCGAGGATCGTCACCCCGCCGCCGCTGGCCAGCGCGTCCTCGAAATACTTCCGGAACACGCTTTCCTGCCAGCGGTCATGAGCGGGATGGACTTCCCAGATCAGCGGATCGCTGGCGACCGCGAACAGGTTGTCCCAGTCCGCGGGCACGGTCGGGCGGATCGTGACCAGTTCACCTGCGAGCGTCGGCTGCAGGTCCATCAGAACGCGGCGATCCCGGTGATCGCCCGGCCGAGGATCAGCCCATGGACGTCATGGGTGCCCTCATAGGTGTTGACCGTCTCGAGATTGATGGCGTGGCGCATGACATGCATGTCCGCCGAGATGCCATTGCCGCCATGCATGTCGCGCGCGACCCGGGCGATATCGAGCGCCTTGCCGCAATTGTTGCGCTTGATGATGCTGATAGCTTCGGGGGCGAGCGTGCCGGCGTCGAACATCCGCCCGCATTGCAGCGCTGCCTGCAGGCCGAGCGCGATCTCGGTCTCCATATTGGCGAGCTTGAGCTGGACCAGTTGGGTCGCCGCCAGCGGGCGGCCGAACTGGGCGCGGTCGAGCGTATATTGCCGCGCCGCGTGCATGCAGGCCTCGGCGGCGCCCATCGATCCCCAGGCGATGCCGTAGCGCGCGCGATTGAGGCAGCCGAACGGGCCCTTGAGCCCCTGCACATCGGGGAGCAACGCGTCCTCGCCGACCTCGACGCCGTCCATGACGATCTCGCCGGTGATCGAGGCGCGCAGCGACAGCTTGCCCTCGATCTTTGGCGTCGTCAGCCCGTCCATGCCGCGCTCGAGCACGAAGCCCTTGATCCCGCCGCCATGATGATCGGACTTGGCCCAGACGACCATGACGTCGGCGATCGGCGAATTGGTGATCCACATCTTGGAGCCGGTCAGCCGGTAGCCGGTCGCGGTTTTCTCGGCGCGGGTGCGCATGCTGCCGGGGTCCGAACCGGCGTCGGGCTCGGTCAGCCCGAAACAGCCGACCCATTCGCCGCTGGCGAGCCTGGGGAGATATTTCCGCCGCTGCTCCTCGGTGCCATAGGCGTTGATCGGATGCATCACGAGCGAGCTCTGCACCGACATCGCCGAGCGATAGCCCGAATCGACACGCTCGACTTCGCGCGCGACCAGCCCGTACGCGACATAGCCGAGCCCGGCTCCGCCATATTCCTCGGCAATGGTCGCTCCGAGCAGGCCGAGCGAGCCCATTTCGCGCATGATCTCGCGGTCGAAATCCTCGTCGAGGAAGGCGCGGGTCACGCGCGGCAGCAATTCGCCCTGGGCATAATCGCGGGCGGCATCGCGGACCATCCGCTCCTCGTCGGTCAGCTGCGCATCCAGCGCGAACGGGTCCTGCCAGTCGAACCGGCCCATCTCAGCCATCTAAAATCTTCCTTCTCTTGTCCGGCCAGTTATCGGGTGGTCGCAGCCGGCTGCGCGGCGGGCATTTCCATCGCCGCCTGCTCGATTTCGGTAAGCGCCCGCCGTGCGGCGAGGTAGCGCTTGGCGGCGCTGGTCCAGCTTTCGGCACTGGCGGCGCCGGGCATGTGGGCGACCTCGGCGAGCGCCGCCTCGACGTCGCCGGCAACCAGTGCCCGGCGGGCGCGGCGCAGGCGATCACTCGGGCGCGGGCTGGGCGAATCGGCACCGCGCACGACGATCATGTCACCGAGCATGCGACGGGCCCGGTCCCACAGGCTGTCATCGGGCCCGGTGCTGAGCCGCGACGCGATCGTCTCCAGCGCGAGGCGGAGGTCCTCGAGCGTCACCGGCTGCGCCGCGGCCTGGATGATGGCGGCGACCGAATCGCCTTGGGCGGAGCCGAAGCGGGCACGGAGCTGGTTCTCCAATGCGCCGAGCGGTTGGCCGCGCTCGACGGCGCGGCGCGCGGCGAAGGCGATCATCAGCCGTTCGGCCTGTGTCGCGTAGGTCGACGCCGCGCGGGCGCTGCCGTCGAGATCGCGCAGGCGCAGCTCGATCACGTCGAGCTTGCCGGCCAGCATCGCCTCGCGCGCATTGAGCGTGGCGATATCGGTGCCGGGCGGCAGCGAGGGCAGCGAAGGCTGGGGCTGTTGCTGCTGCTGGACCAGAGGTGAAGGCGCGGGGGCGGGCAGCAACGGTGCGCGGTTGAAGCCCCCGCCCAATTCCACCGCGCCCAACGCCACGGCCAATCCGCCCAGAAAGGCGAGGCCGCCGATCAGGCTGGGGTTGCGGGACAGCGGGGTGCGCGGGGGCTCGTCGCTCATGCCCGCCTTATTCGCGCGCAAGCCGTTCGGGTCAATCGGCGAGCGCCATAGCGGCATCGATCATCGCTTCGCTGGAGGGGGCGGGCGAGACGACAACGCGCTCCCAGCCATCGCCCGCGGCCTCGGCTACGGCGGAGCTGATCGTCACCAGCACGATGGTGGCCCGATCCGCGGCGATTTCGCGCAGCCGCATCGCGGCGCGGGCCGACTGCACCAGGGCCACCGATCCGCTGAGCATCGCCATATCGTTCACCGGCAGCGGGTCGCTGGCATAAACGGTGATCACGTCGGCCACGATCCCGCCGGCTTCGATCGTCCGTTCGCGCCCGGCGAGATGCAGCGCCCGGCGGGTGCCTGTGGCTTCGGCCCGAGCGAGCAAAGTCGCCGCGCCCGAATCGCCATTGGTGACGACGTTGAAGCCGAATCGCCGCGCCGCCTCGCCCGTGACCGTGCCGACGGCGTGGACCGGCAGCCCGATCAGCCGTGCCAGCCCCGGCCCACCGTGGCGCATGGCATTGGCGCTGGTCAGGATCAGCGCGTCGAACGCGGTGGGGTCCGGCACATCCCAGGCGATCGGCGCGGTTGCGAACAGCGGCATGCGGATGACGCCGCGCCCGGCCGCCTCGATCGCCGCGGCGGTGACGCGGTTGCCCGGTTCGGGCCGGAGCACCGCGATCGGCCTGCTCATCCCTCGAACAGCCGCCGCACCGCCGAGGGCGCGCGTTCGAGCAGATCGCGGGCGAGGGCCCCGGGAAGCGCCGTGTCGAGCGGAGCACCCTCGATGGCGCCATGAACATGTTCGGTGCCGTCTTCGGAAAAGAGCTCGGCGGTCAGCGTCAGGATCGCGCCTTCGATCACTGCCAGCGCCGCCACCGGCGAGTGGCAATCGGCCTTGAGCGCCGCCAACAGCACACGCTCGGCGAGGACGCAGGCGTGCGTTTCGGGGTGATCGATCGCGTCCAGCATCGCGCGGGCGGCGCCATCGTCGGCGCGGCACTCGACGCCGATGGCGCCCTGGGCGGGGGCCGGCAGCATCATATTGAGCGGAATGGCGTGGCCGACGTCATGCCGCCCGAGCCGCTCGAGCCCCGCCGCCGCCAGCAGGGTCGCGTCGGCTTCGCCCTCCGCCAGCTTGGCGAGCCGGGTATCGACGTTGCCGCGAAACATCACGACCTTGAGATCGGGCCGTATCCGCCGGATCTGCGCCGCGCGGCGGGGCGAACTCGTCCCCACCACCGCGCCCTCGCGCAATGCCGCCAGCGATTCGGCGCCGACCAGCCGGTCGCGGACGTCGGCGCGCGGCAGGATCGCCGCGATCGCGATCATCGCGGGCCGGAAGGTTTCGACGTCCTTCATCGAATGCACCGCGCAATCGATCTCGCCGCCCAGCAGGGCGCGGTCTAGCTCCTTGGTCCACAGCGCCTTGCCGCCAATCTCGGCAAGCGGGCGATCCTGGACCTTGTCGCCGGTGGTCTTGATGACGACGATCTCGAAATCAGACGCATCCAGTCCGTGCGCGGCGGCCAGTGCGTCGCGGACCATGTGCGCCTGCGTCAGAGCGAGCGGCGATCCCCGCGTACCGAGCCGAAAAGGTGTCATGCTTGCGCTAATGCGCCCAAAGGGTGTGTCCCCGCTACCCAAAATGCGCCCGCCGCTTCGCGGTCGCCCTGAGACGAACGCCGGACTGCGTCAGCGCCCGTCTCAGGGCGATCACGGCCGTTATGGGTAGCGGGGACACACCCTACGTCCTAGATGGATGCTATGCTGATCCTCGGCCTTGAATCGAGCTGTGACGAGACGGCGGCGGCGCTGGTGACGAGCGACCGGCGGATCCTCGCCCACAAGCTGGCGCGGCAGGAGGAGGCGCACCGGCCCTATGGCGGCGTCGTCCCCGAGATCGCCGCGCGCGCGCATGTCGAGATCATCGGGCCGCTGGTCGAGCAGGCGCTGGCCGAGGCGGGCGTCAGGCTGGGCGAAGTCGATGCGATCGCCGCGACTGCCGGGCCAGGGCTGATCGGCGGGGTGATGGTCGGCCTTGTCACCGGCAAGGCGCTGTCGCTGGCGGCGAGCAAGCCGCTGGTCGCGGTCAACCATCTCGAAGGCCATGCGCTGTCGCCGCGTCTCACCGATCCCGATCTGGCGTTTCCGTACCTGTTGCTGCTGGTCTCGGGCGGGCATTGCCAGCTGCTGCTGGTCGAGGGCGCCGGCAAATATAGCCGCCTCGCCACCACCATCGACGATGCCGCCGGCGAGGCGTTCGACAAGACCGCCAAACTGCTCGGCCTGGGCTTTCCCGGCGGACCCGCCGTCGAGCGGGCCGCAATGAACGGCAACCCCCGGGCCGTGCCGCTGCCGCGCCCGCTGGTCGGCAGCGCCGAGCCGCATTTCTCCTTCGCCGGCCTCAAGAGCGATGTCGCCCGCAAGGCCGGGTTGTTCGCGGTCGAGGATATGGCGGCAAGCTTCCAGCAGGCGGTGGTCGATTGCCTGATTGACCGCACCCGCATCGCGATCGGCAAGGTCGATGCGACGGCGCTGGTCGTCGCCGGGGGGGTGGCGGCGAACAAGGCGGTGCGCGGCGCGCTGGAGGCGCTGGCCGCCGAACACGGTATGCGCTTCGTCGCGCCGCCCTCGTGGCTGTGCACCGATAACGCCGCGATGATCGCCTGGGCCGGTGCCGAGCGCTTCGCCGCGAGCCTCACCGACCCGCTCGATTTCCCGGCCCGCCCGCGCTGGCCGCTCGACCCCGGTGCCGAAAAGGTGCGCGGCGCAGGAGTGAAGGCATGAAGATCGGAGTTATCGGCGGCGGCGCATGGGGCACCGCATTGGCGCAGGTTGCGGCGCGGGGCGGGGCGGTGACGCTGTGGGCGCGCGAAGCCGAGGTCGTCGAGAGCATCAATCGCGATCACGAAAATGCCAGCTTCCTCGCCGGCGTGCCGCTGTCGCCCGATATTCGCGCGACCGCCGATCCCGCCGACCTCGCCGGGGTCGATGCCTTGCTGGTGGTATCGCCTGCCCAGCATGTCCGCGCGGTCCTTTCCGGGATGGATATCGGCGGCACCCCCTTGGTCCTCTGCGCCAAGGGCATCGAAGCGGGCACGCGGCTGCTGGTCGGTGAAGTCGCGCATCAGGTCGCGCCCGGCGCGCCGATCGCCGTTCTTTCCGGGCCGACCTTCGCGCATGAAGTCGCCAAGGGGCTGCCGACCGCGGTTACGCTCGCCTGCGAAGACGAAGCGCTGGGCACCAGATTGGCCGAGCGCCTCGCTGGCCCGGCATTCCGCACCTATGCCAGCCGCGATGTGATCGGCGCCGAGATCGGCGGGGCGGTCAAGAACGTCCTCGCCATCGCCTGCGGCGTGGTCGAGGGCGCCGGGCTGGGGCAAAACGCCCGTGCCGCGACGATCGCGCGCGGCTTCGCCGAGATGACGCGCTTCGGCTTGGCCCGCGGCGCGCAGGCCGAGACGCTGACCGGGCTTTCGGGGCTGGGCGATCTCGTCCTCACCTGCTCGTCGACCGCCTCGCGCAATTTCTCGCTGGGCGTCGGGCTTGGCCAGGGCCGTAGCGCCGCCGAGCTGATGGCCGATCGCAAGACCGTCGCCGAGGGCGCGTTCACGGCGCCGGTGCTGCGGGAAGCGGCGGCGTCGGCCGGCGTCGACATGCCGGTCTGCGAAGCGGTCTGCGCGCTGCTGTCGGGCAAGCCGGTCGCGGCGGTGATCGAGGCATTGCTCAGCCGGCCGTTGCGCGAGGAAGTGCGGTGAAGTGGGCGGCGATGTTGCGCGGGATCAATCTCGGCAAGCGCCAGCTCAAATCGGTGGAGCTCAAGGCCGTGGTCGAGGGGATGGGCTTCACCGAGGTCAAGACCATCCTCGCCTCGGGCAATGTCGTGTTCGAAGCCGGGGATGCCAGGTCCGAGGCGCTGGAGCGCGATCTTCATGCCGCGCTCGAAAAGGCGACCGGGCTCAAGTCCGAAGTGTTCGTCCGCAACCATGCCGAGCTGGAAAAAGTGGTGAAGGCCAATCCCTTCCCCGACGAAGCCAGGGCGCGGCCGAGCTTCCTCGTCGTCAGCTTCCACCGCGCCGCGCCCGATCAGGCGGCGATCGACAAGCTGCTGGACAGCTATGAGGGTCCCGAGCGAATGAAGGTGGTCGGCCGCGAACTGTTCACCGACTTCCCCGACGGCCAAGGCCGCTCGCAGCTGATCCCGGCGATGCAGAAGGCCAAATTGTCGCAAGGCAATACCGGCCGTAACTGGAACACGGTGATGAAGCTGCTGGACGCGCTCGGCTAGAAATCGACCGCCACGCCCTTGCGCTCCCAATCGCCGTAGCGGGTCGGGTCAAGCGGGTCGTCAGGCGCCTGTGCCGGCTCGGGTTCGGGCACCGGCGGGCTCGGCGTCAGATAGGCCGGCGGCCGGCCATTTTCGGGGCGCTCGCCCATTTGCATTGCCTCTCGCAGCGTTGACGCCCAAATCGGCGCGCAATGAAGCGAAATCAAGCCAGGATCCGGCGTGGCCCGGAACCGGATGCCCCCGGCGTCCCTGCGCGCCGCGCCGCGCTGCAACTCCTCGATGCGGTGCTCCGCCGTGGCCTCGCCCTCGAAGCCGCGCTCGACAAGGCCGCGTCCGGCCTGCCGCCCAGCGACCGCGGCCTTGCCCATGCCATCGCCGCCGAGACGCTGCGCCGCCTCCCCGATCTCGATGCGCTGATCGATGGCGCCACCCAGCGCCCTCTGCCCGATGACGCCAAGGCGCGGTTCGCGCTGCGCATAGCGCTCGTCCAGGCATTGTGCCTCGGCACCCCAGGCCATGCCGCGATCGCGACGGTGCTGCCTTTGGTCGATGGCGGGCCGCGCAAGCTGGTCCATGGGGTGTTCGGCACGGTGACGCGTTCCGGCGCGCTGCTGCCGGAGCCGCCGACCTTGCCCGATGCGGTGGCGCTGCGCTGGCACGCCGCCTGGGGTGATCAGATGATCGAGGATGCCGAGCTCGCCATCGCCGCGCCGCCGCCGCTAGACCTGACGCTGCGCTTGCCCGTGGAGCTGGAAGAGGCGATCGGCCTGCTCCCCGGCCATGCCCGCTTGCCCGCCGGTACTTCGGTGATGGAATTGCCCGGGTTCGAGGAGGGCGGCTTCTGGGTTCAGGATCTTGCCGCCTCGCTCCCCGCGCGGTTGATCGGCAAAGGCCAGGGCACTGCGCTCGATCTCTGCGCGGCGCCCGGCGGCAAGACGCTCCAGCTCGCGGCGGCGGGCTGGGATGTCACCGCCGTCGATGTCTCGGAAAGTCGTCTCGCGCGACTTCGCGACAATCTCGACCGCACCGGCTTGGACGCGAAAATCGTCACCGCCGATCTGCTGCTGTGGAAGCCGGAGGAACCGGCCGACGCCGTCCTGCTCGACGCGCCGTGCAGCGCCACCGGCATTTTCCGGCGGCATCCCGATGTGCTCCATCGTGTCCGCCCGTCGCTGATCGCCGAGATGGCCGAACTGCAGGGCAAGCTTCTCCACCGCGCCTCGCAATGGGTGAAGCCCGGCGGCACGCTCGTCTACGCGACCTGCTCGCTCGAGCCGCAGGAAGGCGAGCAGCAGCTCGAACGCTTCCTGACGCATCACAACGACTATGCGATCGATCCGGTTCGTGCCGACGAACTGCCCGAGGGTGTTGGCCCGCTCGAAAACGGCACGCTGCGCCTCCATCCCGGCATGCTTGCCGAGCAGGGCCGGCTCGACGGCTTCTTTATCGCCCGTCTCCGCCGCAACCCCTAGTTGCGCGCGACTCGGGGGCTGCTAAGGATTCGCATATGGCCGTCCGCATCGCCCCTTCGATCCTCTCCGCCGATTTCGCGAAATTGGGCGAGGAAGTGCGCGCGATCGATGCGGCAGGAGCGGACTGGATCCATGTCGATGTCATGGACGGCCATTTCGTGCCCAACATCACCATCGGTCCAGCCGTCATCAAGGCGCTGCGCCCGCACACCGCCAAGCCCTTCGACGTCCATCTGATGATCGCGCCGGTCGATCCGATGCTTGCAGCCTTTGCGGACGCCGGTGCCGATTGCATCTCGGTCCATCCCGAGGCCGGCCCGCATCTCCACCGCACGCTCCAGACGATCAAGGGGCTCGGCAAGCGCGCGGGTGTCGTCCTCAATCCCGCCACGCCGATCGATGCGATCGACAACGTCATCGACCTGGTCGATCTGATCCTGGTGATGAGCGTCAATCCCGGCTTCGGCGGCCAGAAATTCATCGAGTCGCAGCTCGCCAAGATCGCCGAGCTCCGCAAGCGCATCGACGCGTCGGGCCGTGCCATCGATCTCGAAGTCGATGGCGGCATCGACCGCGATACCGCCCCCCGCGCCATCGCCGCCGGCGCCGACGCGCTGGTTGCCGGCACCGCCACCTTCACCGGTGGTCCCAGCCACTACGCCGCCAATATCGCGGCGCTCCGAGGCGGATGAGCGACGATGCCGCCGACTCCGGAGCCGACGGGGTCGCGCCGGGCAAGCGGCTGGTCCGGACCGGCGGTAGTGGCGGCCTCAGCCTCGCCGATCGCATCGCCGAGCGGCTCCAGCGCCTCGCCTGGCGCACCCCCCTGCACAATATGCGCCTGAAGGGCCGTCACCCCCTCAAGCTGATCGCCGTCTCCGAGGATCCGTTCTTCGGCGATCCCGAGCGCGGCAATGCCCTGCTCGACGGCATGGTGATGTTCCGCGGCGAGGAGCGCTCGATCGCCGGGCTCGACTTCGTCCGTGCCGATTGGTCGAAGCCTTTCGCCGAGTATCTCCAGAGCTTCGCCTGGCTGCGCGACCTGTCCAGCGTCACCGTCCGCGTCACCGCCGCGCCGATCGCCGAGGCGATCATGGCGCGCTGGCTGGCGGCGCATGCCGACAAGGTCTCCGAGCCGGCCTGGCGCGCCGATCTGTGGGGCCGCCGCATCCTGTTCTGGACCGCGCACGCGCCGCTGATCCTGTCGGCCAACGATCTGGTCTATCGTTCCTCGGTGCTCCACGCGCTGGCGCGCGGCGCGCGACACCTTGATCGCGCGGCGGACCGCGTGCCTTTGGGTGTGCCGCGCATCGCCGCGTGGTGCGGGGTGCTGGCGGCGGGGCTGATGATTCCTGGCGGCGATCCGCGCCGTTCGTTCGGTGAGACCGGATTGAAGCGTGCGCTCGACGGTTCGGTGTTCGACGATGGCGGCACGGTGGGGCGTTCGCCCGCCGGCCAGCTCGACGCGATCCAGCTGCTGACGATGCTGTGCGAATCCTATCAGGCTCGCCGGCTCGAGCCGCCGGCCTTCGTCCAGGCGTCGCTCGCCAAGATGGTCACCGCGCTGCTCGGAGTCTGCCACGGCGACAAGGGGCTGGCGAGCTGGCAGGGTTCGGGGCCGCTGTCGGGCGAGATCATCGCCCAATATGTCGAAGCCACCGGCGTGCGCACCCGGCCGCTCAAGCAGGCGCGCGAATGGGGCTATCAGCGGCTGTCGCACGGCGGCACCGTGCTGATCATGGACGCCGCGCCGCCGCCCTTGTCGCGGCTGGTCGAAGGCGGCTGCGCCTCGACGCTGGCGTTCGAGATGTCCGACGGCAAGCACCGCATCGTCGTCAATTGCGGCGGATCGGCGATGACCGATGCCGGCGTGCCGGGCGCGCTCACCGAGGGGCTGCGCACCACCGCCGCGCATTCGACTTTGGTGCTGGCCGACAGCAATTCGACCGCGATCCATTCGGACGGGACGCTCGGCCGCGGCGTGGTCGAGGTCGAGCTGGCGCGCCACGAGAGCGAGAATGGCAGCCGCGTCGAGGCCAGCCATGACGGCTATGCCCGCCGCTTCGGCTTCCTCCACCGCCGCCTGGTCGCGCTGGCGGGGGACGGACGCGACATTCGCGGCGAGGACATGCTGATCCCCGCCGACAAGCGCCGCAAGAAGGGGATGACGCCGTTCGCGGTGCGCTTCCACTTGCATCCGGCGATCGAGATCTCGCCCACCGCCGATGGGCTGGCCGCGATTCTGCGCACGCCGGACGGGCATCTCTGGCAGTTCCGCGCCAAGGGCGGCGCGCTGGCGGTCGAGGATTCGCTGTGGATCGACGGCGCCGGCAAGCCGCTCGGCAGCCAGCAGCTCGTTATCACCGCCGAATCGCCGCCCGGCGGCGCGAATGTGAGCTGGTTGTTCCACCGCGCGAAATGACGGGTTGCGCTGCGGCGCGGCATCCGTAGATGGGCCCATGGATAAGGTCACCATTCGCCGCGCGCTCCTCTCGGTCTCGGACAAGACCGGCATCGTCGAGCTGGGACAATCTCTGGCCGCCAATGGCGTCGAGCTGATTTCCACCGGCGGCACCGCCAGCGCGCTGCGCGAGGCAGGACTCGCCGTTCGCGACATTTCCGATCTGACCGGCTTCCCCGAAATGATGGACGGCCGGGTCAAGACGCTTCACCCCAAGGTTCATGGCGGCCTGCTGGCGATCCGCGGCAATGAAGACCATGAAGCCTCGATGGCGGATCATCAGATCGCGCCGATCGATCTCGTCGTCGTCAATCTCTATCCGTTTGCCGAGACCGTCGCGCGCGGCGCCAGCCGCGACACGATCATCGAGAATATCGATATCGGCGGCCCTTCGATGGTCCGCTCGGCGGCCAAGAATCACGAGAGCGTCGCGATCCTCACCGATCCTGCCGATTATGCGCTCGTCGCCGGCGGCAGCACGACGCTGGCGCAGCGCCGCAAGTTCGCCGCCAAGGCCTATTCGGCGACCGCCGCCTATGACGCGATGATCGCCAGCTGGTTCGCCATGGCCGATCAGGGCGAAGCCTTTCCCGATATGCTCCATCTCGCGCTCAGGCGCGGCGAGGCGCTTCGTTATGGCGAGAATCCGCACCAGCAGGCGGCATTCTATTCGCATGGCGGCCCGGTCTCGGCCGGCATCGGCAACGCGCGGCAGATCCAGGGCAAGGCGCTTAGCTACAATAATTACAACGACGCCGATGCCGCGCTCGAGCTGATCAGCGAATTCCGCGACGGCCCGCCGACGGTGGTGATCGTCAAGCACGCCAATCCCTGCGGCGTCGCCAGCGGCGCGACCCTGGCCGAGGCCTATGCCGCCGCCTTTGCCTGCGACAGCGTCTCGGCGTTCGGCGGGATCATCGCCGTCAACCGCCCGCTCGACCGCGCCACCGCAGAGGCGATCACCCAGATCTTCACCGAAGTCGTGATCGCTCCCGGTGCCGACGACGATGCGGTCGCTGTGTTCGCGGCCAAGAAGAATCTGCGTTTGCTGCTGACCGGCGAACTGCCCGATCCGGCCCGGCCGGGGATGACGGCCAAGTCGATCACCGGCGGCTGGCTGGTCCAGAGCCGCGACAATGGGATGCTCGCGGACAGCGATCTCAAGGTCGTCACCAGGCGCCAGCCGACCGAACAGGAGCTGGTGGATTGCCGCTTCGCCTGGACGGTGGCCAAGCACGTCAAGTCGAACGCGATCGTCTATGCCAAGGGTGGCGCGACCGCTGGCGTCGGCGCCGGCCAGATGAACCGTCTCGAATCGGCGCGGATCGCCGCGTGGAAAGCCAGGGATGCCGCCGAGAAGGCCGGCTGGAGCGAACCGCGCACGATCGGTAGCGCGGTCGCCTCGGACGCCTTCTTCCCCTTTGCCGACGGGCTATTGGCGGCGGTCGAGGCCGGCGCCACCGCGGTGATCCAGCCCGGCGGATCGATCCGCGACGAGGAAGTCATCGCCGCCGCCGACGAAGCGGGGCTGGCGATGATCTTCACCGGCATGCGCCACTTCCGCCACTGAGCGGCGGCGGGGCTAGCCCGGTTTCTCTTCGGGGCCTATCCCCCTCGGACAAGGAGGGCGTGCGCGTGAACGCGTTCTCCTGCGAAAGCAGGAGCCCAGGAGCCCCGAGCGGCATCGCCTGTATCTCTGGCCCCCTGCTTTCGCAGGGGAACAGTGGATACTTGGCGCATAGGGATGCGCACCTTTCTCTTCCAATGTAGGATTTGGTCTGGAAGAGTCCTCGCGGCTCTTTCCCATCCTGGTCGTCGTTATCGCAGCCCGGATTCTACGCCTGCGAAACCCCCATGGGCAGTGCGACCATTGGGACCATTCGCTAGATTTTCTCGTCCACCGGCAGCGCCGCGCCGGCCGACGGCATCTTGCGAAACAGCGCGCGATCCTCGTCGTTGAAGCCGAACTTGATGATCACATAGAGGTAGGTGATCAGGATCGCCGGCATGCCGATGCTCAGCTCGGCCCATTCATATTGGTGCGGCAGCGACATGAACGCCGATCCGACGAGGCTGGCGATGGCGATGGCGGCGATGAAGCTCGGGCGGACGCTGATCACCGGCGCGCCGGTTAGCCGGTAGAGCATCACCGCCTTCACCGCCGAACCGATCGTCAGCGAGATCGCCAGCGCCAGCGCCGGCGCCGCGGCCTGATAGCCGATATGCAGCCCTTCGGCCTTGGCGATCTGGATGAAGGCGAAGCTGAGCGCGATCTGCAGTGCCAGCACCGCCACCGATACCGCCAGATTCCGCATCCGGGCGATATAGACCAAAGCGGTTTCGCAGACCGCGCCGGTCGAGGCCAGCACCTCGGCGACGAGCAGGATGCAGAGCGCGCCGGCGCCGACCGGGAATTGCGGCCCGATCAGCCCCATCACGCCGCTCGCGGGGATCGAGAACATCACTGCCAGCGCCGCCTGCGCGCCGATGATCCAGAAGCCGACCTGACGCACCTGCTTGGCGATCGCCGCCATGTCGCCCGCCGCGAGGCTCTGGGTGATCACCGGTCCGAGGATCGGATCGAAGCTGGTCTTCAGTTTCTGCGGCACCGACGCGACCTGCTGCGCCATGTAATAGATGCCGACCACGCCCGGCGTGAACATCAGCCCGAGGATGAAGCGATCGACGTTGCGCGTCGTCCATTCGATCGTGTCGGCGCCCGCCAGCGGCGCGTTGCGCCGGGCGAGCTGCCAGATCTTGGCGGGGCGCGGATGCCAGCCGTGCGGCAGGCCGTATTCCTTGATGAACGGCACCAGCGATGCGACCAAAGCCGCGAGCATCGCCAGCAGATAGGCGAACAGCAGACCGTCCTTCGAGATATAGGAGAAGACGAACGCGGCGATGCTGATCGTCCACGGCTCGATCACCGCGCGCGCGGTCACCGACGCCTTGACGTTGTGGCGATAGGCAAGCGCGGCCAGCACCACATCGGACGCGGCGGTGGCGAACACCGCCAGCGCGACGAAGCGTTCCGCTCCGGCCATCGCGCTGTTGGGAAACATCGCCTGCGGAAACGCGATCAGTGCCGCCGCCGCCACCGCGGAGGCGATCATCGCCACCACCAGCGCGTCGAACACGACATGGCTGTGCGGCCGCTCGGTCGTCGCCAGCGCCTGCGCCAGCCCGCGCTTGAGGCCGAGGGTCGCGACCAAAGCCGCGAACTCGATCACCAGCACCGCGATCGCATAGCGTCCGACGATATCGGGACCATAGGCGCGCCCGGCGATGAACAGGAACGGCAGCCGCGCGGCCAGCCGCATCAGGAAGCCGAGCATGTTGGTCCGCCCGCCCTTGGCGAGGGCATTGATATTCTGGTCGGCGGCGGCCTCGCTCAATGCGCGGCACCCCAGCTCGCGCCGACGCCGATCTCCACGCCGAGCGGAACGTTGAGCGTGATCGCCGGCTCGGCGGCATTGGCCATCACCCGTTCGATCACCGGCTTGGCTGCTTCGACATCGCCTTGTGGCAGTTCGAATACCAGCTCGTCATGGACCTGGAGCAGCATCTTGACGTTGGGCAGCCCGGCCTCGGCCAGCGCCGGGCCCATGCGGACCATCGCCCGCTTGATGATGTCGGCGCTGGTGCCCTGGATCGGGGCGTTGATCGCGGCGCGCTCCGCGCCCTGGCGGACATGCTGGATCGGCGCCTTGATCTGCGGGAACCAGGTTTTTCGGCCGAACAAGGTCTCGGTATAGCCGCGCTGGCGCACGCCTTCCAACGTCTCGTTGATATAGGCCGAGATGCCGGGGAAGCGCTCGAAATAGCGCGAGATCATCGCCTGCGCCTCGTCGGCGTCGATCTCCAGCCTTGTGGCGAGGCCCCAGCGCGAGATGCCGTAAAGGATCGCGAAGTTGATCGTCTTGGCTCGCCCGCGGGTATCGCGGTTGATCTCGCCGAACAGCTCCTTGGCGGTGGCGGCGTGAATGTCCTCGCCGCGCAGGAAGGCGTCGCGCAGTTGTGGGACATCGGCCATGTGCGCTGCCAGCCGTAGCTCGATCTGGCTGTAATCGGCGGCAAGGATGACGTTGCCCGGTTCCGCCACGAACGCGTCGCGGATCTGGCGGCCGATCTCGGTGCGGATTGGGATATTCTGGAGATTGGGATCGGTCGAACTCAGCCGCCCGGTCTGCGCGCCGGTCAGGCTGTAGCTGGTATGGACGCGCCCGGTATCGCGGTCGATCTGCTGTTGCAGCGCATCGGTATAGGTCGATTTGAGCTTGGAGAGCTGGCGCCATTCGAGCACCAGGCCGGCGATCGCCACGCCCTCGGCTTTCATCCTCTCCAGCACGGTCACATCGGTCGAATAGGCGCCGGACTTGCCCTTCTTGCCGCCCTTCAGCCCCATCTTGTCGAACAGGATCGCGCCCAATTGCTGGGTCGATCCGATCTGGAAGGGCTGCCCCGCCTCGGTCTGGATCGCCTCCTCCAGCCGCGCCATTTCCTGAGCGAAGCGGCTGGAGAGCTGCGACAACTGATCCCGATCGACCTTGATGCCCGCGCGCTCCATGCCGGCGACCACCGGGATCAGCGGCCGGTCGACCATCTCATAGATCCGCGTCGCGCCCTCATAGGCCAGCCGCGGCTTGAACCGCGTCCACAGCCGCCAGGTCACGTCGGCATCCTCGCCGCCATATTGGGTGGCCTGATCGAGCGGCACCTGCGCGAAGCTGATCGCCTTCTTGCCGGTGCCGGTCACGTCCTTGAAGGCGATGCAGCTATGTTCGAGCACCGCGTGGGCGACTTCGTCCATGCCATGCCCGGCGAGCGACTGGCCGGCGTCGAGGTTGAAGCTCATCACCATCGTGTCGTCGATCGGTGACACCGCCAGCCCGTGGCGGATCAGCACATTGATGTCGTATTTGATGTTGTGCCCGATCTTGAGCACGCTCGGATCGATCAGCAGCGGCCGCATCAGCCGCACCACCTCGTTCAGCGACAGCTGGGGCGGCGCCTCGGCGAACATGTCGTCGCCGCTCTTGTGGCCGATCGGAATATAGCATGCCTTGCCCGGCGCGGTGGCGAGACAGATGCCGACCAGGTTGGCGGCCATGCTGTCGAGCGAATCGGTCTCGGTATCGATGGCGATGGTGCCGCTGGCGTAACTGGCGGCGATCCACGCCTCCAGCCGCTCGGTCGTCGTCACCGTCTCATAGGCGTTGCAGTCGATCGGCGGCAGGTCGACGAAATCGGGAGTGTCGCTGGCGGCCAAAGCCACCGCGGCGGCGACCGGATCGGCGGTGTCGCGGCCCGGCGCGTGCGCGGCCATGCGCGACAGCAGCGTCTTGAAGCCCTGATCCTCGAGGAAGTTGCGCAGCGGCTCGGGCGGAATGCCGTCGAGCTTCAATTCGTCGAGCGTCATCGGCACGGCGGTGTCGCAATGCAGCGCGACAAGCTTGCGCGACAGCAGCGCCATCTCCCTGTGCTCGATCAGATTGTCGCGCATCTTGCTCGGCTTCATGTTCGGCGCTTCGTCGAGCACCTTTTCAAGTGTGCCGAACTCGCCGATCAGCTTGGCGGCGGTCTTGGGGCCGATGCCGGGCACGCCGGGAACATTGTCGACGGTGTCGCCCATCAGCGCCAGCACGTCGCCTAGTTGCTCGGGACGCACCCCGAACTTGGCCTCGACATATTCGGGCCCGCGCCGCTCGTTCTTCATCGTGTCGAGCATGTCGACACCGGGCTGGATCAGCTGCGCCAGATCCTTGTCCGAGCTGACGATGGTAACGTCCCATCCGGCCTCGACCGCGCGGCAGGTATAGGTGGCGATGATGTCGTCGGCCTCATACCCCTCCTCCTCGATGCACGGCAGCGAGAAGGCGCGCGTCGCCTCGCGGATCAGCGGGAATTGCGGGATCAGGTCTTCGGGCGGGGGTGGCCGCTGCGCCTTGTATTTGTCGTATAGATCGTTGCGGAAGGTGTGCGATCCCCTGTCGAGCACCACCGCGAGATGCGTCGGTCCCTCGGCCTTGTCGAGCGCGTCGGCGAGCTTCCACAGCATCGCCGTATAGCCATAGACTGCGCCTGCGGGCACGCCGTGGCGGTTCGTCAGCGGCGGGAGCTGGTGATAGGCGCGGAAGATGTAGCCCGAGCCGTCGACGAGATAGAGGTGTGGCATTGCTTGAGGGCTTAGCAGCGCATGTGCGCAAGCCCAAGTCCGCGCGGCGGCCTAGCGCCCGTGATAGGCGACGATCGCGGCGGCGACCTGCTGCATCAGCAATTGCCGTTCGCGGACCGGGCGATTGGTGTCGCCGATCATCACCGCCACCGCATAGCCGCGGCCATCGGGCGCGGTGAGGATGCCGACATCGTTGAACCCGGCGGTGCGCCCGCCGAGATCCTGGCCGGTTCCGGTCTTGTGGCCATAGGTCCAGCCCGGCGGCACCGCGGCATGGACGCGGGCGCGCCCGGTCCTCGCCGCCTCCATTGTCGCCAGCAGCCACGCGGTCGAGGTTGGCGACAGCAATTCGCCGCGCTTGAGACGCGCCAGCGCACCGGCGATGGCCAGCGGCGCGGCGCCGTCGGGCGGATCGGCGACATAGGCGTCGAACGCCGCCAGGCGCACCGTCGGCGCCAGCCGTGAACGAGCGAGGGCAAAGGCGTTGCCGCGCGAATATTCGTCGCGCCATTCGAGACCGGCGGTGCCCGCCTGGAGTAATTTCTCGCCGGGGCCGAAGCGAATCGGCCCGAGGCTGCGCCGGGCGATGAAGTCGCGCACCGCGTCGGGACCACCGACGAGGCGGAGCAGCTTGTCGTTGCAGGTATTGTCGCTCATCTGCATCGCGCGGCGAATGACCTCGCCGACATTGGTGTTGTATGGCTGGCCCGGCTTGACCAGCGCCGCGATCGGCTGGTGGAAGACGGTGAAATCGTCGGTGGTGAAGCTCAGCGGCGTATCGAGCGACAATTTGCCCTGATCGATCTGATCGAGCACGGTCATCGTCACCCACAGCTTGCTGACGCTCTGCTGCGGCATCTTGCGTTCGCCGTTCGACGAGATCAGCCAGCCCTGATCGACGCTGGCGACCGAGACCCCGGCGACGCCGCCGAAATTACCGACCAGCGCGTTGAGCGAGGAGACCAGCTCCTGGGGCGCCGGCGCGGTCGACTGGAAGATCGCCTTGAGCGCTTCGGGGATCGGCAGCGAAACCTTGTAGCTGGGCGCCGGCAGATAGGCGGCGAGCTGCGCATTCTCGTGCACGGCGCAACCCATCAGCATCGCGGGGCCGAGCCCCGTGACGGTCAATGCACGCTGAAGATTCGAGAACGCGAAAGATTCCCGCAATGTTACAACCCCTTGCCCGTCTGCGAACATGCGGCGGAAGCGTTCCATGCGAAAGAGTCTGCTCGTGTTGATGCGACGAATCACTCCGTCATAGCGGCGAACCGTGAACGCGAAGGAAATGCCGGGCATCATCGACGCCCAACGCGTGAGCAAACCCGTCGGTCTCATGGCACCAGCACCGTATCGATCGCATCCGGCAGCGTCTCGGGATAATCGATCGTGTAATGCAGCCCGCGGCTTTCCTTGCGGTGGAGCGCCGAGCGGACGATCAGGTCGGCCGATTCCAGCAGGTTGCGCAGCTCGATCAGGTCGGGCGTAACGCGGAAATGGCCGTAATAGTCGTTCACTTCCTCGCGCAGCATCTGGATGCGATGCGCCGCGCGCTCGAGCCGCTTGGTCGAGCGGACGATGCCGACATAATTCCACATGAAGCGGCGGATCTCGGTCCAGTTCTGCTTGATGACGACTTCCTCGTCGGAATGCGTCACCCGGCTCTCATCCCATGGCCGGATCGCCGGTGGCGGGGCGAGGTCGCCCCAATTGGCGGTGATGTCGGCCGCCGCCGCCTCGCCGAACACGAAGCATTCGAGCAATGAGTTGCTCGCCAGGCGATTGGCGCCGTGCAGTCCCGACTGGCTGACTTCGCCGGCGGCGTAGAGATGTGGCAGGTCGGTCCGCCCGGCGCGGTCGATCACCACCCCGCCACAGGTGTAATGCTGGGCCGGCACCACCGGGATCGGTTGCCTGGTCATGTCGATGCCGAGCCCGATCAGCTTTTCGTAGATGTTCGGGAAATGCTCGCGGACGAATTCGGGCGGCTGATGGCTGATGTCGAGATGGACATAGTCGAGGCCGAGCCGCTTGATCTCATGGTCGATTGCCCGCGCCACCACGTCGCGCGGCGCCAGCTCGGCGCGCGGGTCGAAATCGGGCATGAAGCGATGGCCGGTACCCGGTATCTTCAGCTGCCCGCCCTCGCCGCGCACCGCTTCGGTGATCAGGAAGTTCTTGACCTCGAGATTGTAGAGGCAGGTCGGGTGGAACTGCATGAATTCCATATTCGAGATCCGGCACCCCGCGCGCCACGCCATGGCGATGCCGTCGCCGGTCGCGCCGCGCGGCGCGGTCGAGAACAGATAGGTCCGCCCCGCCCCGCCGGTGGCGAGGATCGTCGCCCGCGCCGTGAACAGCTCCACCGCGTTGCTGGCGCGGTTGAAGGCATAGACGCCCCAGACATTGCCCGCCCCCGAATAGCGGGTCTCGTGGCGGCTGGTGGCGAGATCGACCACCACCATGTCCGGCACCAGGGTGATGTTGGGATGCGCGCGCGCGGCGTTGAGCAGGGCCTCCTGCACCGCCCATCCGGTCGCGTCGTTGACATGGACGATGCGGCGGTGGCTGTGCCCGCCCTCGCGGGTCAGATGCAGCGCGTCACGCTCATGGTTGAACGGCACGCCGAGCTTCTCGAGCCGCTCGATCGCCGCTGGCGCGTTCTCGACGACGAACTCGACGGTGTCGCGGTCGTTGAGGCCCGCCCCGGCGATCATCGTGTCCTCGATATGGCTCTCGAACGTGTCGCCGGGCTCGAGCACCGCCGCGATGCCGCCCTGCGCCCAGGCCGTCGCCCCTTCGTTGAGCGCGCCCTTGGCAAGCACCGTCACCTTGAAGCGCTCGGCCAGGTTGAGCGCCGCGGTCAGCCCCGCCGCGCCCGAACCGATGATCAGGATGTCGCTCTCGTGCATCCCTATAGCCTTAGGGTCCGTGCTCGATACCGGCAACGGTCGTGATCGCCTTGTGAAGTCTGATGGCAAGGCGGATTGCGCAGCGCGGGCTGGTGGCCCGTGCAAGCGATCCAACGCAGGTCCATCGGGCTTCACAAGGCGACCCCGCAGGGGCGGGCGCCTTTTGGCGCCGGGCTGCGGCATTCGTCGGTCACGAGGGCGCAACCTCGCTCCCTCCTCATTTCTTGCCCAACGCCAAAATGCGCTCCGTCACAACCATTGCCGGTATCGAGCACGGACCCTGGAGGCGCGAGGCACCCGCTGTACAGGCTCGCCGCGCGGCCATAGGTTCTGGCCCATGCGTTTCCTGCTCGCCCTTGCCGCCCTGATCCTCCTCGCGCCCGCCGCCCAGGCCCAGGACTGCCTCTTCCGCACTCCCGGCGCCACGCAGCGGATCGAGATCGGCACCACCGGCCGCGCGATGCTGGTCCATTTCCCCAAGGGCCGCTACGGCCCCGCGCCTCTGGTCTGGCTGTTCCACGGCAGCGGCGGCAGCGGCGAACAGGTGCTCAAGGGCTCGAAGCTCGCCGAGACCGCCGACAAATATGGCTTCGTCGTCGCCGCGCCCGATGGCGGCATCCCGGTCGACAAGGGGTTCGTCTGGAATATTCCCGGCGTGCCGACGATCACCGGCAAGGTGCCCGGCCCCGACGATGCCAACGACGTCGCCTTCGTCGCGGCGGCGAGCGACTGGCTGAAGGCGCAGCACTGCGTCGATCCCGCACGCGTCTATGCCACCGGCATTTCCGGCGGCGGGCGGATGACGTCATGGCTGGGCTGCGTCGCCGCGCGGCGCTTCGCGGCGATCGCCCCGGTCGTCGGCCTGCGTGCGGGCAATCCACTGGCCGGCAATCCGCGCGTCCCCGACCCCACCACCTGCGAACCCGCCGCGCCGATGCCGATCCTCGCCTTTGCCGGCGATACCGACACCACCAATCCGATCCAGGGCGGCGGCACCGGCTATTGGCAATATACGATGCACATGGCCCAGGCGCGCTGGGCCGATCTCAACGGCTGCCGTAGCGGCCCGGCGACGCGCGATCTGAGCGGCACGCTTTACGAGGTCCGCTACAGCGATTGCCGGGGCGGCGCCGAGGTGATCGGCCGTATCGAGCGCGGCGGCAAACATGTCTGGCTTGCCGACAATGATGCGATGTGGGCCTTCTTCGCGCGGCATCGCCGCTGATGGACGAAGCCAGGCGGCAGGCGCTCTACGCGCGGCGCGAGGCGATCCTCGCCGAGGCCGCGCGGCAGGATTGGATCAAGCACCGCGCCGAATATGTCGCGATGGTGCCGATCCTGAAGGCGCTGGAGGATGCCGGCGACGACTATGACAGCTACGGCTTTCGCGAACTGCGGGGCGCCCTCAACCATTGGGCGTGCTATCCTGATCGCTATCCCTTCCAGGAAATAAGCCGCGCCGATCTCCCGGCCGATTCGGCGGCGCGTGACGCCATGATCCTCGATTATCTACGCGAGCGCTTCGGCGGGGACGACCGGATCACCGTCGTGCTGCGTCGCGAGGAGCTGGTGCTGTCATTGCGCTGGCCGGTACTGGTCCGCCATCTCGATACTCTGTTCGAGAACGCCAAGAGCAACTGGCTGGCCTTTGTAGATCCACCCGCCGACTGGATCATCGCCACCTATCATGTCGATGCGCTAGAAGTGAGCCACATCCACACCGGCACGCTCGTCCATCGCGAGGACTAGGCCGCGCGCGTCAGATTGAGGAACACGTCCTCCAGATCGGCCTCGCGGGTCGAGACATCGACGATCCCCAGACCCGCCGCTTGCACCGCGCCGAGCACTTCGCCGGCATTCGCCTGATCCTTGCGATAGGTGATCACCAGCGTCCGCTCGCCCTTCAGTTCGATCTTCTGGAAGCAGCGATTCTCGGGCGTCGTAGTCAGGTCGCGGTCGACGGTGACCTCGACCACCTTCTCCTGCGCCATCCCCACCAGCTCGCGCGTCGGCTTATTGGCGATCAACTTGCCGTGGTTGATGATCGCGATCCTGTCGCAGAGCTGCTCGGCTTCCTCCAGATAATGCGTGGTCAGCACCACCGTCACGCCGCGCTGGTTCAATTCGCGGACATAGGCCCAGAGCTGCTGGCGAAGCTCGACATCGACGCCCGCGGTCGGCTCGTCGAGGACCAGCACCGGCGGCGAATGGACCATCGCCTTGGCGACCATCAGCCGCCGCTTCATGCCGCCGGACAGCGTCCGCGAATAGGCATCGGCCTTGTCCTCCAGATGCACCGCGCGCAGCAGCGCCATCGGATCGAAATCGCCCTTGCGGACGCCGTAAAGCCCCGCCTGGATCTCCAGCGTCTCCTTGGGCGTGAAGAACGGATCGAACAGGATTTCCTGATTGACGATCCCGATCGATGCCTTGGCATTGCGCGGATGCTGGTCGATATCGAAGCCCCAGATCGAAACCTCGCCGCCGCTCTTGTTGACCAGCCCGGCAAGGATATTGATCAGCGTCGACTTGCCGGCGCCATTGGGCCCGAGCAACCCGAAGATCTCGCCGCGCGGGACATCGAAACTGACCCCGTCGAGCGCGCGCTTGCCGCCCTTGTAGGTCTTGCAGAGATTGTCGATCGCGATCGCGGCCTGGGTCATGGCCGGGAACTAGGCCGATCTCCTATTATCCTCAACCGTCATCCTGAACTTGTTTCAGCATGACGATGGGAAGGAATTGAAGCGACGCGAATGAGTCGCTAACCGGTTCTCCATGATCGCACCGCCCGAAACCATCCGCACCAGCACCGCCCGCGTCGCCTGTGACGGCTCCGGCCCCGGCGTGCCCGCGGCGCTCGGCCATCCGCGCGTGTTCCTGCAGATCGACGAGCATGGCTATGTCGATTGCGGCTATTGCGACCGCCGCTTCGTGCTGATCGGCGGGCCCGCCGATGGCGTCGATCAGTCGCAGCTGCCCGACATCGCGTCAGGCTCTAGCCTGTAAGCGCAACCAAGACTCCCGGCTGGCGCCTCGGTCTAATCGCCCTATATCTGTGGGATGAGTATTCCGTCAGACCCGCGTGCATTTCTCTACCGCGACAGCTTCGACCCCGACACCGCCACCCGGTTGACCGCCGATGCACTGTCGCGCGCCGAGGATGGCGAGCTCTATCTGCAATATCGCAAGACCGAAGCGTTCGGCTTCGACGATGGCCGGCTGAAGACCGCGAGCTTCGATACGCAATCGGGGTTCGGCCTCCGCGCGGTATCGGGCGAGACCACCGCCTTCGCCCATGCCAATGAGATCACGCCGGCCGCGATCCGCCGCGCCGCCGAGACGATGGCGCTGATCGATCCCGCCAAGGGCGAGCGCGCCGCGCCGCCGCAGGGCAACAACCGCCACCTCTATACCGATCAGGATCCGCTCGATCTCGTCCCCTTCGCCGACAAGGTGAATCTGTGCCAGACGATCGACGCCGCCGCCCGCGCCCGCGATCCGCGCGTCGTCCAGGTCTCGGTCAGCCTCACCGGCCAGTGGAGCGTGGTCGAGATCGTCCGCCCCGACGGCTTCATCGCCACCGATGTGCGGCCCCTGGTCCGCCTCAACGTCAGCATCGTGGTGGAGCAGAATGGCAAGCGCGAGACCGGCACCTTCGGCACCGGGGGCCGCGCGCTCTATGACCGGCTGCTCGAGCCCGCCACCTGGAACCGCGCGATCGATGAGGCACTCGCGCAAGCCTTGGTGAATCTGGACGCCGAGGAAGCACCCGCCGGCGACATGACCGTGCTGTGCGGCCCCGGTTGGCCCGGCGTGCTGCTTCACGAAGCGGTCGGCCACGGCCTCGAAGGCGATTTCAACCGCAAGGGCACCAGCGCCTTTTCCGGCCGCATCGGCGAGCGCGTCGCGGCGAAGGGCGTCACCGTCGTCGACGATGGTTCGATGGAGGCGCGGCGCGGCTCGCTGTCGATCGACGACGAAGGCACGCCGACACAGGAGACGATCCTGATCGAGGACGGCATCCTCAAAGGCTATATCCAGGACCGTCTCAACGCCCGGCTGATGGGCGTCGCCCCCACCGGCAATGGCCGGCGCGAGAGTTTCCAGCACGCGCCGATGCCGCGGATGACCAACACCTTCATGCGGGCTGGCCAAGACGATCCCGCCGAGCTGATGAGCCGGGTGAAGAAGGGAATTTACGCGCGCAGCTTTGGCGGTGGGCAGGTCGATATCGTCTCGGGCAAATTCGTGTTCAGCTGCACCGAGGCGTACCGGATCGAGAACGGCAAGCTCGGCCGACCGATCAAGGGCGCGACGCTGATCGGCGACGGCCCGAATGTGCTCCACAAGGTCAGCGGCATCGGCAACGATTTCGCCCTCGACGAGGGCATCGGCATGTGCGGCAAGGGCGGGCAATCGGTACCTGCCGGCGTCGGCCAGCCGACCCTACTGGTCGAGGGGCTGACCGTCGGTGGAACGGCGGCCTGATGGCGCTCGTCGAACTCGGCCGCTTCGACCGGCAGGAAGCCTATATCGTCCAGTCGCGGCTCGAAGATGCCGGCATCATGTCGTTCATCTTCGATGCCGACAGCAGCCTGATGTACGGATCCTACCTCATTCAGGCGCGCGTGATGGTCGATGACGAGGACCTTACGGCGGCCCGCGAAGTCGCCGCCAAACCTGCCTGATTTTTAAGCAGCCTTTCGCAACTGCACAAAAAGTTACCGCGCATTAAACTTTGATTGCGCCGAAGCCGCGTGGAATCGCGCGATTCGTGCGGCTGGCACGGTGCTTGCTCTTGGAAGCCTCGGGACATTTGTCTCTCGGGGATAACCGCCAAGAGGGGGCGACATGAAGCTCATCATCGCCATCATAAAACCGTTCAAGCTGGACGAGGTCCGCGAAGCGCTGATGCAGGTCGGCATCGCGGGCATGACCGTTACCGAGGTCAAGGGATTCGGCCGCCAGAAGGGCCAGACCGAGATTTACCGCGGTGCGGAATACAGCACCAACATGGTGCCCAAGATCAAGATCGAGATCGCCTGCGGGACGGAGATCGCCGACCGCGCGGTCGAAGCGATCCAGGCCGCGGCCAGCACCGGCGCGATCGGCGACGGCAAGATTTTCGTCCTCGATGTCGGCCAGGCCGTGCGCATCCGCACCGGCGAGACCGACGAGACGGCGCTGTGAAGGGGGAATCGATGAAACAAGCACTCAAGCTCGCCGGCCTGGCTGGCCTCGGTCTTTTCGCGGCGCTGCCCGCCTGGGCACAGGACGCCGCGGCGGAGACGCCCACGCTCAGCGCGGGGGACACCGCCTGGATGATGACCTCGGCGATCCTGGTCCTCGCGATGATCGTTCCGGGGCTCGCTCTGTTCTATGGCGGCCTCACCCGCACCAAGAACATGCTCTCGACCATGACCCAGATCGGCGGGGCGGCATGCTTCGCGATGCTGATCTGGGTGATCTACGGCTACACCATGGCCTTTGGCGACGGCGGCAATGCCTATGTCGGGGGCTTCGGCAAGCTGTTCCTCAAGGGCATCGCCCCCGATTCGCTGAGCGGCACCATCCCCGAATATGTCTTCGCCAGCTTCCAGATGACCTTCGCGGCGATCACGGTCGCGCTGGTCCTGGGCGGTACCGTCGAGCGCATCAAATTCTCGGCGGTGATGATCTTCACGCTGATCTGGCTCACGATCGTCTATTTCCCGGTCGCGCACATGGTCTGGGCGTCGGGCGGCTGGTTCTTCGAGGCCGGCGCGCTCGATTTCGCGGGCGGCACGGTGGTGCATATCAATGCCGGCGTCTCGGCGCTGGTCGCGGCGATCCTGATCGGCAAGCGCGTCGGCTATCCCACCGAGCGCATGGCGCCGCATAGCCTGACGCTCACCTTTGTCGGCACCGGCCTGCTCTGGGTCGGCTGGTTCGGCTTCAACGCCGGTTCGGCGCTGGCCGCCAACGCCACGGCGGGTCTCGCGATGATCAACACCTTCGTCGCCACGGCATCGGCGGCGTTGTTCTGGATGCTGACCGAGCGCGTCGCGGGCCATAAGGGCTCGGCGCTGGGCTTCTGCTCGGGCATCATCGCCGGGCTGGTCGCGGTCACGCCCGCCGCGGGCAATGTCGGGCCGTTCGGCGCGATCGTGCTCGGCGCGGTCGCCTCGATCGTCTGCTTCTTCTTCGTAACGGTGGTGAAGCCCAAGCTCGGCTATGACGACTCGCTCGATGCGTTCGGCATCCACGGCATTGGCGGCATCATCGGCGCGATCGGCACCGGCATCCTCTATTACCCGCAATTCGGCGGGCCCGGCGACGGTTCCAAACCGATGGTCGAGCAGGTGATCACGCAGGCGACCGCGGTCGGCGTGACGATCGTCTGGGCCGCCATCGGCACCGCAATCGCGATCATCGTCGCCAAGGCACTCACCGGCGGCCGCGTGACCCCCGAAGTCGAGCAGGAAGGCCTCGATCTCGGCGAACATGGCGAGCGCGCCTACAATCCGTAACTCCAGCTCGGGCCTGCGCATTCACTCCTCTCCGAGTGCGCAGGCCCCACCCAGGTTCCTCCTGCGGACATACTTGGCCGGTGGTTCAAACCACCGGCCATTTTTTATGCGCGTGGCCGGGTGTAGAAGCGGTGCATGGCCAAGGCGGACCAGACCGGGATTCGGATGCGGATCGTGATCGAGCGGCCGGTGCCCGGGGTGATGCACAGCCTCCAATCGGGCGACGATGCGGTGCTCGATCCCAGGGCCTCGGAAGCCGGCGAGCCGCTGGCGTTCGATTTCGCCGTGCGCATCGCGCCGGGTCCCAAATTCGTCGGCGATCAGGTGCGGCGCGAGGGGCCGGAGCGCCGTTTCGTCTATATCCGCATCGGCACCCTGGCCGGCGACCCGGCCTCGCAATGGACGCGCCGGATGAAGATCGACATCCACGATATTTCGCCGGAGCTGCTCGCAAGCGCCATGACTGGCGGCATCATCGAGACGCGCGTCAACGGTACCGGCAAGGACGGCAGCCCCGCTTGCGCCACCGTGCGCCCGACCGCCCGGCGCCTAGCCTAGCCCAGATCCTCGCGCACGAAATCGGCGCAGCGCTCGCCGATCATGATCGAGGGCGCATTGGTGTTGCCGCCCACCAGCCGTGGCATCACCGATGCGTCGGCGATGTACAGTCCCTGCACCCCGCGCACCCGAAGCCGCGGATCGACCACGGCGTTCGCGTCCGATCCCATCCGCGCGGTGCCGACCGGATGGTAGACCGTGTCCGATCGCGCCCGGATCAGCCGCTCCAGCGCGGCATCGTCGTCCAGGTCGATCGGATAGCGATCGCGCCCCTTGAAGCGCGTCATCGGCGGAGTCTCTAGGATGCGGTACATCGCCCTGACGCCAGCCTTGAGCGTCTCGACGTCGCGCTGGTCGCCGAGGAAATCGGGATCAATCAGCGGCGGCGCGGCGGGGTCCAGCGATTGCAGCTTCACCGTCCCCCGGCTCTCGGGCCGGAGCACGCAGGCATGACAGGAATAGCCATGCCCCTTGACCGCGGCGCGGCCATGATCCTCGACGATCGCGACGACGAAGTGGAACTGCACGTCGGGCCGCTCGCCCGCCAACGGCGTCCGCACGAACCCGCCCGATTCGGCATAGGGCGTGGTCATCGCGCCCTTGCGGGTGAACAGCCAGCGGACGATCGACCCCAGCGACTTGAAACTGCCCGTCAGCGACTTGCCGAGGAAGGCGGTGCCCTTGGTCTCGAACGCCGCGACATAGTCGATATGGTCCTGCAGCCCCTGGCCGACCTCGGCGCGGTCGATGCGCACCGCGAGGCCCATTTCCTTGAGATGCCTGGCCGGGCCGATGCCGGAGAGCATCAGCAATTGCGGCGTCTGGAACGCGCCACCCGCCAGGATCACCGCCTTCTTCGCCTTGATCTCGCGCGCCTGCCCGTCGCGCTGATAGGCGACGCCCCAGACGCGATCGTCCTCGAACAGGATCCGTTCGACCAACGCGTCGGTGAGGATGGTGAGGTTGTCGCGCTTCTGCCCCAGATATGCCCGGGCCGCGGTCCAGCGTTCGCCGTTCCGCTGCGTCACCTGATAGACGCCGACGCCTTCCTGCCGTTCGCCGTTGAAGTCGTCATTGACCGGCAATTGCAACGCCGCGCCCGCCTCGACGAACGCATGTGCGCCGCCATTGGCGTAATGCTGGTCGCTGACCCAGAGCGGCCCGCTATCGCCATGATATGCGTTGCTCCCACGCACATTATGCTCGGCGCGCTTGAAATAGGGCAGCACCTCGTCCCAGCCCCAGCCGGTGCAGCCGAGATCGCGCCACTCGTCATAATCCCTGGGATGCCCGCGCACATAAAGCATGGCGTTGATCGCGCTGGAGCCGCCCAGCCCGCGCCCGCGCGGCTGATAGCCCCGCCGCCCGTTCAGCCCCTTTTGCGGCACCGTCTCGAAGCGCCAGTTCGCCTGGGGTGGCTGGAACGGCATCATGCCCGGCATGATCGTCTTCAGGCTGGTGTTGCGCCCGCCGGCCTCGAGCACGCAGACGCTGTACTTGCCGCCCTCGCTCAGGCGGCCCGCGGCGGCGCTCCCACCCGATCCTCCGCCGATGACGACGATGTCGGCTTCTTCCACCCGCGTTCCCCCGATCCTATCTTGCCGACAACCATAGCAGCACCATTGCGGCGGGGAAGAAGGGCGACAGTACAATCAGCCACGCCGCAAATCCACCGGCGCTAGACCATCCGCGCCAGGGTTTGCGTATCCGAGCGATCACTCCGGCGATGAGCGCGGGCACCGCTGTCAGCCAATAAGCTCCGGGGAGCCCCCAAAATGCGAACGGGAGCCAGCCATTGCTCTCGTTAAGAATGGCGGACAGCATCGACAGGACCGCAAGGCCCGTCAGAATGTAGGAGATCAAGTCCAGCCAGAAAGGCATCGGGGCTACCGCCATGTCGATGCCGGCGCGACGGGCCTGCGCGTTGCTCATTCGGCGGGTGCTGCCTGCGCTTGCTTCGCTTCCCAGCGCGCCTTGATAGTCTCGGATGTATCGCGGCTGCCGTCATGGCTCCAGCCCGGCGGCTTGACCATATACCCGATTCGGGACTTCATGTCGGGCGCGTGCCACACATCCTTGGCGATCCCGATCCATTCGTGGAAGGCCGCCCAGAGCAGGTTGAAACTGCCGAGATCCTTGACGATGCCGTAGCGCGGCTTCTCGTCGTCGCGCTCGGCCTCGAAGGTGCCGAGCCATTTGTCCCAGACGATGAACACACCGGCATAATTCTTGTCGAGATAGCGCGGGTTGGTGGCGTGGTGGACGCGGTGGTGCGACGGCGTGTTCATCACCGCCTCGAACCAGCGCGGCATCCGCCCGATAACCTCGGTGTGGATCCAGAACTGGTAGATCAGGTTCAGCCCCGCGACGAAGAAGATCATCGCCGGGTGGAAGCCGATCAGGAACAAGGGCAGCCGGAAGATGAAGCCCAATGAGATGAATCCGGTCCAGGTCTGCCGTAGCGCCGTCGACAGATTATAGTGCTGCGAGCTGTGGTGGATGACATGGCTCGCCCACACCCAGCGGATGCGGTGCCCGGCGCGGTGCGAGACATAATAAGCGAGATCGTCGAGCACGAAGGCGACCGCGAACCAGTACCACGCCCAGCCGATATCGAAGACGCGGAACTGATATACCCACATCGACAGCACGAACACGATACCGCCGGTCAGCAGCCCTGCCACCGTGCTGCCCAGCCCCAGAGCGAGTGAGGTCAGCGTGTCCCTGGGGCAATAGCGCGAGCGCTCCCGCATCCGCGCGACCAGCATCTCGGCCAGCACCAGCAGCACGAAAGCGGGGATCGCGAAATCTATCGGATTGGGCAGCTTCTCCATCGCCGCTTCTTACATCAGTGTAAGTGGGCAGGAACATGGCAGGCGATGCGTGTTGGACGAACGCGTTTTCACCCTACGCGCCGCCAGTTCGGCGCCTTGGTTGGCGCGTTCGGTCGCTGTCTGGCGATACCGCCGACCGCCCGTATCGCTCGACCACCGCGCTGCGCGATCTGCTTGCCACGGCGCCGCGAGCATGCGAGCCGGCATAGCCGAAGGAAAGCAATCGGCGCGATCCTCGTGGCTTGGCTAAAGCGCGCTGACTCCGCGCAGCAATACCGAACCGAAGCGGGATTCGCCGGTGGCGATGCGCAGGCCGTCCGCGCTCGCCGCCGCGTCGAGCGGCGCGCTCAGGCGTCGTCCCGCGATCCGCGCGCCGTGCAGCTTGAGCACCGCGACACTGCCGTCGCGGCCATGGACGATCGCCGCGCGCTTGTCGGTGCCGAGCACCGCGCGGGTCGCGTCGAAGCCGGAGAGGATCTCCTCGGCCGCCCGCATCGCCTCGGCTTCGCTCTCGATCCCGCCGCCGCCCAGCCGCAGCAGCTTCGCCGCCAGCGCCAGGAGCAGGATCGCCACCAACGACCCGCCGAGGATCGCGAGCTCCTTCACGCGCTAGCCGCCAGCTGATCGAGCAACGGCCGGATGCCGGAAAGGTCATATCCCGCTGCCGCACCCTTGGCGACCAGCGCCTCGGGGTCCGCGCCCTGGCTCGCCTCGGCCAGCGCCCACAAATTGCACGAGCGCGTGCCCGAGCGGCAATAGGCCAGCACCGGCTTGTCCGCCGCCGCCAGCGCCGCCGCCATCTCCGCGACCTGCCCGCGCGTCATCCCGCCCATCACCGTCGGGATCGCGACATAGCCGATGCCGGCCGCCTCAGCCGCCGCGCGCATCTCTGCGCCGGAAGGCTGATCGCTCTCCTCGCCCTCTGGCCGGTTGTTGATCACCATGCCGAAACCCTGTGCGGCGAGCGCCGCCATATCCTCGGGTGCCAGTTGCGGTGCGACTGAAATACGCTCGTCGACCTGCCGCACCATCATGATCCCACCTCCTCGGTTTCGACAACCGGGCCATCCTTGGCCCAGCCCGCGACGATCGCGTTCGCCTTGACGATATCGTCAAGCACCTGCCGCGTCGCATATTCCCGGCAGCCCATGTCGTAGCCGAGCGCATTGGCGCGCCCGTCGCGCCGCTGCCAATGCACCGTTCCATAATGCATGTCGGTGATCCGCTGCGCGCAGGGCATCTGCCGGCCCATCCGCGCCTCGGCGCGTCCGAGCAGGATGCGCACGCGGCGAAAGCCGCCGCTGCCCGCGGCGAAGCTCCGCGTCACCAGCCGTTTGGGGTTCATCGCTTCGGGCTCGGGCAACGTGTAGCGGCCATTGCCCCGGGCATCGATCGACCAGCGGGCGACGACGCGGCCCCAGCTGTTGATATCCATTTCGATGGCGTTCAGCTGCGCAGCCGGCGCCATCGCTGGCGGCTGGTCCTGCGCGGCGGCGAGCGCCAACAGGCTTGCGATCACGATCTTCATGCGGCCTCGCGGATCACTTGCAGGAAAGCGTCACCATAGGCTTCGAGCTTGCGGCTGCCTATGCCCGAGATGCGGCCGAGCGCCGCGATGCTGTCCGGCCTGTCGCTCGCCATGTCGCGCAAAACCGAATCGTGGAAGATCACATAAGGCGGCACCTGCGCCTCCAGCGCCAGCTCGCGCCGCCGCGCGCGCAGCGCCTCGAACAGCGGATCGCCGACCGGATTGGAAGCGGCACCCGCCTTGCCCTTGCGGCGGCGCTCGCGCTTGGGCGGCAGCACCAGCGACAGCCTCTCCTCACCCTTCAGGATCGGCTTTGCCGCGGGCCCGAACTCCAGCCCGCCATGCGTATTCGCCCTGAGCGCGTCGCGCAGCAGCAGCGCCCGCGCCACCGGCTTGATCAGCGCCGCCTCATCGCCTTCGACGATCCCAAACACTGAGAGCTTCTCATGCCCGTTCATCAGGCTCCGCTCGCTCGACTGGCCCAGCAAGATGCTCTCGATATAGCCGACGCCGAACATCATCCCCGTGCGGAACACCGCCGACAGGAATTTCTGCGCCACCACGCTGGCGTCCACCGCGCTTGGCGGGCTCAGGCAATTGTCGCAATTGCCGCAATTCTCCGGCGCATCCTCGCCGAAATGCTTGAGCAGGATCCGCCGCCGGCACCCCGCCGTCTCGACCAGCGCGCCGAGCGCGGTCAGCCGCGCCCGCTCGCCCGGCTGACGCGCCGGCTCGACCTCATTGATCCGCTGCCGCGCCTTGGCGAAATCCTCCGCCCCCCAGAAAAGCTGCGCCACCGCGGGATCGCCGTCGCGCCCGGCGCGCCCGGTTTCCTGATAATAGGCCTCGATCGATTTGGGCATGCCGGCATGCGCGACGAACCGCACATCGGGCTTGTCGATCCCCATTCCGAACGCGATCGTCGCGACGATCACCATATCTTCGGACGCGACGAACGCCGCCTGGTTGCGCCGCCGCACATCGGGTTCGAGTCCCGCATGATAGGGCAGGGTCCGCCGTCCCGTCGCCGCCAGCTTGGCCGCCAATTTGTCCACGCCCGCCCGGCTCTGGACATAAACGATCCCCGGCCCCGGCTGCTCGGCGATCAGCTCCTCGATCTGGCGCGTCGTATTGTCCCGGGGCGAGATCAGGTAACGGATATTAGGCCGGTCGAACCCGGCGACGATCATCCCTTCATGCGGAATGCCGAGCTGCTCGCAGATGTCGTCGCGGGTATGCGCGTCGGCGGTCGCGGTGAGCGCCAGGCGCGGCACTTCCGGAAAGCGATCGAACAAGGGGCGCAGCAACCGATAATCCGGGCGGAAATCATGCCCCCATTCGGAAACGCAATGCGCCTCGTCGATCGCGAACAGGCTGAGCTTCGCCTGCCCCAGCAGATTGCGGAAGCCCTCTCCCGAAGCCCGCTCGGGTGCGACATAGAGCAGGTCCAGCTCCCCCGCGCGGAACCGCGCGATCGTTTCGTCGCGATTGTCGTCGGCGCTGGTCAGCGTCGCGGCGCGGATGCCCACCGCCTCGGCTGCGCGCAGCTGGTCGTGCATCAGCGCGATCAGCGGGCTGACCACCACGCAGGTCCCCTCCAGCATCACCGAAGGCAGCTGATAGGTCAGCGACTTGCCCGCGCCGGTCGGCATCACCGCCAGCGTCCGCTCGCGGCTGAGCACCCGATCGACGACCTGGCGCTGCACCCCGCGAAAATCGGGAAAGCCGAAAATGGATTGCAGGGTATCGCGCGGATCGTTCACACCCGCCCGGTTAGGGGCCGCGGCCTCCAAAGCCAAGCGAGGGAATATGCCCGTGACCGACAATGTCACCGACAACAAGGCGCGCAGCCGCTACGAACTCGTCACGGACGGCCACACCGCCTTCGCGGCCTATGAGATCGCCGGCCAGGTCATCACCTTCACTCACACGATCGTCCCCGAAGCGCTGCAAGGGCAGGGCATCGCCAGCCGCCTGATCGCCGCCGCGCTTGCCGATGTCCGCGCGCGCGGGCTCAAGCTGATCCCCGAATGCGAGTTCGTCAGGGCCTATCTGGAAAAGCACCCGGACCAGAAGGATCTGCTGGCATGATCATCGGCCGCCGCGGTCTGATCGCCGGCGGCGCCGCCGCGCTGCTTCCGCTGCCGGCGGAGGCCGGGGAGAATTGGCGTGTGCTGGGCGAGGATGTCCGCGCCGAGATGCGCTGGGCCTGGAACCACTACCGCAAGCGTGCCTGGGGCAAGGATCAGATCACGCCGGTCTCGGGCGGCAGCGAGAGCTTCTCGATCAAGGGGCACCATCTCGGCCTCAGCCTGATCGAAGCGCTCGACACCTTGTGGCTGATGGAACTCGACAAGGAATTCCAGGATGGCGTCGACTGGATCAAGGCCCATCTCGATTTCGACGTGGACGGCGAAGTCTCGGTATTCGAGACGATCATTCGTCTCGTCGGGGGGCTGCTCTCGGCCTGGCATGCCTGTGGCGATCCGGTGCTGCTGGCCAAGGCGAAGGACCTGGCCGACCGTCTGATGCCCAGCTTCGAAGCGTCGCCGCTCGGCCTGCCGCACCGCTTCATCAATCTCAGAACGGGCGCGCTGCGCGGCTCCGAGACCAACCCCGCCGAGATCGGTAGCTGCATCACCGAATTCGGCACGCTCAGCAAGGCGACCGCCGATCCGCGCTATTTCGACGCCGCCAAGAAGGCGCTGGTCAGCATGTTCGAGCGCCGCTCGAAGATCGGGCTGCTGGCGGACAGGATCGACTGCATGACCGGCGAGTGGAAGAGCCGCCGCGCCACCATCGGGCCGCCGAGCGACAGCTATTACGAATATCTGTGGGACGGCTGGCAGCTGTTCGGCGATGTCGAATGCCTGGCGATGTACCGCGCCTGCACCGCCGCGATCCTTCAGTATCAGGAGGTCGAGATCGGCGACCATTTCTGGTTCGTCGATGTCGATTTCGAGACCGGCGGGAAGATCAGCGCCGAGCAGGACGAGCTCTCGTCCTTCTATGGCGGGCTCTTGGCGCAGGGCGGCAACCGCCGCGACGGTGAAGCCTATACCCGCGCCTGGGACAGCGTCGCCGACCGGTTCGGCATCCTCCCCGAAGGCTATGATCCCGAAACCGGCAAGACCAGCCATGTCACCAACGATCTCCGCCCCGAGCTCGCCGACGCCGCCTTCAATCACTGGCTGATCGATCGCCGCGAGGAGTGGCGCCACATGATCGCCAAGCACTACCGGGCGATGAAGCGCTGGAACCGGGCCGAATATGGCTATGCGGTGATGGCCGACGTCACCACCAAGAAGCAGGGGGACCATTGTCCCGGATATTGGTGGTCCGAGCAGATGAAATATTACTGGCTCGCCTTCGCCGATTGCCGCCGCTTCGATTACCGGAAGAACTATCTCTCGACCGAAGGAAACGTGCTGCTCGGCCTCAAACGCTAACAGCTTTTCGGCGAACCGAGCTTGCCTCGGACTCGCGCGATCCGCCAAGACGGCAGGCGATGACAGTACGCGTAGACATGGGGGCGGACGAGCGCGGCGATGCGGCCACGCTCGATCTGGAAGAGCTGCTCGCCACGCGCCTGCTGGTTCAGGGCAATTCGGGCTCGGGCAAGTCGCATCTGCTGCGCCGCCTGCTCGAGCGCTCGGCCGGTCATGTCCAGCAGGTCGTGATCGATCCCGAGGGGGATTTCGTCACGCTTTCCGATCGCTACGGCCATGTCGCGATCGAAGCCGCCGATCACAGCGAGCGCGACGTCGCGCGGTTCGCGTCCCGCATCCGCGAGCACCGCGCCTCGGTCGTCCTCAGCCTTGAGGGGCTCGAAGCCGAAGGCCAGATGAAATGCGCCGCAGCGTTTCTGAACGGCCTGTTCGATGCCCCGCGCGAGCATTGGTATCCGGCTCTGGTGGTGGTCGACGAAGCCCAGCTGTTCGCGCCTGCGGGCGGCGGCGAAGTCGCCGAAGACGTCCGCCGCGCCTCGCTCACCGCGATGACCAACCTCATGTGCCGCGGCCGCAAGCGCGGGCTCGCCGGGGTCATCGCCACCCAGCGCCTCGCCAAGCTCGCCAAGAACGTCGCCGCCGAAGCCTCGAACTTCCTGATGGGCCGCACCTTCCTCGATATCGACATGGCCCGCGCCGCCGATCTGCTCGGCATGGAGCGCCGCCAGGCCGAGCAGATCCGCGATCTCCAGCGCGGCCATTTCCTGGCGCTCGGCCCGGCGATCTCGCGCCGCCCGGTCTCGATCAAGATCGGCGATGTCGAAACCAGCGCGCGCAGCGGCAGCCCCAAGCTGACGCCGCTTCCCGAAGCCCCTACCGCCGACATGCGCGACCTGCTGCTCGCCCCGCCCGAGCCGAGCTGGACCCCGCCCGCGCCCGCCGCGCCCAAGCCTGTCGCCTCGGAAAGCCTGATCGAAGCCCTCGCCCGCTCGGTGCCGTCGCCCGAGCCCGAAACCCATGTCGATCCCGAAGAGGCCGCCGAGCGTATCGCCGAAGTCCTGCGCGCGATCGTCGAGGATGCCGATTCGGCGCTGCGTTCGCCCTCGGTCCTCTACCAGGATTTCCTCGTCCGCTGCCGGATGGCCGGGCTCGCCCGCGCGCCACTCGATCTCTCGGCCTTCACCCGCCGCCTGTCCGCCGCCCGCGCCGGCATCCATGGCGATCCCGATACCGAATGGAGCCAGGCGCTCGATGCCGCCAAGGCGCTGCCCGACGATATGCTCGGGCCCTTCCTGCTCGTCGCCCGTGCCGCGCGCGAGGGGCTGCCCTGTCCAAGCGATGCCGAGCTGGCCGCAACCTATGGCACCAGCTCGCTCGGCCGCGTTCGCCGCCTGATCCAATATATCGAAAGCCGCGAATTGTTCGTCACCCGCGTCGATCTCGCCGGCAAGCGCTCGATCACGATCCCCCGGCTGGGCTGGACGACACAGGCGTCGGAAGCGGCCTGATCTACCTTATCCTGTCACCCCGGACTTGTTCCGGGGACCAACGCGCGGCGGGCGAGAAGCAAGAGGTTCAAGCCACATCGCGCGCGGCACTTTGGACCCCGGAACAAGTCGGTGCGCATCCCTATGCGCCAAGTATCCACTGTTCCCCTGCGAAAGCAGGGGGCCAGAGTTACCGGCGATGCCGCTCGGCGCTCCTGGGCTCCGGCTTTCGCAGGAGAACGCGTTCACTCGCGCCTCCTCCTTGTCCGAGCAGGATAAGCACCGAACCAGTCCCGGGTGACAGCAAGAGCTAGTCCGCCACCCGCCGCAGCCACTTCTCCACCAGCTCGGGCTGGGTCACCGGCAGCATGTGCCCGCCCTCGACGATCTCGATCTTGGCGCCCGATATCGCCGCGGCGGTGTCCGTCCCGTGCAGTTCGGGATCGAGCAGCGTGTCACCATGCGCGTAGAGGATCGAGACCGGCAGCTTGAGCTCGCCATAGCACGGCGCCTGCGCGTCCATCGCGCCCTTGGCCATGCCCATCTCGTAGCAGCCCGACTGGAACCCGGCCGGCCGCATCGCCAGCATGCCGCCGCCCCTGAGCGCGAAATCCTCTGGCACCGGATCGGGGTGAAACACTTCTGTGGTCCGCGCCTTGCCGGTGCGCATCGCGATCGGGATCGCCAGCGTCCAGGATATCGGCAGCCGCAGCGGCGCCGGCAGCGCATAACCCTTGAATGCTTCGGGCGGCCGTTCGACCGGCTGGGTGAACGGCGCGATCAGCGCCAGCCCGCGCACCTTGTCCGGATGCGCCAGCGCGATGGCGAGGCTCACCGCCCCGCCCATCGAATGGCCGACCAGCAGCGGCCTCGTTAGCCCGAGCTTGCCGATCAGCGCTGCAATCGCCTCGGCCTGTGCGGCGATATCGAGCCGTCCGCCGGTCAGCCGCGAATGCCCCCAGCCCGGCCGGTCGATCACCACCACCCGGTGATCGCGCGCCAGTGCCGGGGCGAGCGCATAGGTGAACACCCGCCAGTTGCTGAGGATGCCATGGATCATCACGATCGCCGGCGCGTCGCGCGGGCCGATATCGAGATAATGGAAATCGACGCCGTCGACGGTCAACCGCTGCCCCTCCGCCGGGATCGCCTTGTCGATCTTGCCGCTGATATAGGCCGACCAGCCGACGAGAGCGGCGATGAGCACCACAAGTCCGAGCAGCACCCACAGCATATCGCGTCCCCCCAATCCAGCGGCTATCCGGCGGCCAGTTCGCCGTCTTCGCGCTCCTGCGCCTGCCGCGCCCACATCTCGGCATAAAGCCCGCGCTTGCGCAACAGTTGTGCGTGCGTGCCCTGCTCGGTGACCCGGCCCGCCTCCAGCACCACGATCCGGTCGGCATGGACCACCGTCGAGAGCCGGTGGGCGATGACGATCGTCGTGCGGCCCCGCTCGATCGCTTCCAGCGTCGCCTGGATATCGGCCTCGGTGCGGCTGTCGAGCGCGCTGGTCGCCTCGTCTAGGATCAGGATCGGAGGGTTCTTGACCAGCGTCCGCGCGATCGCGACGCGCTGCTTCTCGCCGCCCGAAAGCTTGAGCCCGCGCTCGCCTACCCTGGTGTCGAAACCTTCGGGCAGCGACTGGATGAACCCGGCGATCGCCGCGCCTCGCGCCGCATCGGCGACCTCTTCGGGAGAAGCGCCCTCGCGGCCATAAGCGATATTGTAGCCGACAGTATCGTTGAACAGCACCGTATCCTGCGGGACGATGCCGATCGCCGCGCGCAGGCTCGATTGCGTGACTTGCGAAATGTCCTGCCCGTCGATCGTCACCCGTCCGCCGGTCAGATCGTAGAAGCGGTAGAGAATCCGCGCCAGCGTCGATTTACCAGCGCCCGAAGGCCCGACCACCGCGACGGTCGCGCCGGCGGGGATATCGAGGTCGATGCCCTTCAATATCTCGCGCTCGGGGTCATAGGCGAAATGCACGCCCTCAAAGCGCACATGCCCGCTCGCCACCACCAGCGCCGGCGCCCCCGGCACATCCTTCACTTCGGCATCGGTATCGATCAGGTCGAACATCGATCCCATGTCGATCACACCCTGGCGAATCGTTCGATAGACCATGCCGAGCAGGTCGAGCGGGCGAAACAGTTGCGCGAGCAACGTCGAGACCAGCACCGTGTCGCCCGGCGTGAATTCGCCGCGCGCCCAGCCGAACACCACCAGCGCCATGCCGGCCGCCAGCATCGCGTTGGTGATCAGGCTCTGGCCGATATTGAGCCAGGCCAGCGAATTCTCGCTGACCGTCGCCGCCTTGGCATAAGCGGTGACCGCTTCCTCATAGCGCCTGGCTTCGCGCTGCTCGGCGTTGAAATATTTCACCGTCTCGAAATTGAGGAGCGAATCCACCGCATGCGCGACCGCGCCGGTGTCGAGGTCGTTCATCCGCTCGCGCAGCTTGGCGCGCCAGTCGGTCACCCAACGGGTGAAGGCGATATAGACCACGACCATCGCGAGCGTGCCCGCGACCAGCCAGCCCGAAAAGCGCGTCCAGAAGATACCGAGCACCAGGCACAGCTCGAGGATCGTCGGGGCGATGTTGAAGAGGATGAAATAGAGCATCGTGTCGATGCTCTTGGTCCCGCGCTCGACCACCTTGGTGACCGCGCCCGTGCGCCGTTCCAGATGGAAGCGCAGCGAGAGATTGTGGAGGTGGCGAAACACGTCCGCCGCCAGCCGCCGCGTCGCGTCCTGCCCGACCCGCTCGAACACCGCGTTGCGCAGATTGTCGAACACCGTCGATCCGAACCGCGCCGCCGCATAGCCCAGCACCAGCAGCACCACGAGCATCACTGCATCTTTCGGTCCCGTCGCCATCTTGTCGATGGCGCCCTGCAGCGCGAAGGGCGCGCCATAGACCTGCACAAGCTTGGACGCGACGACGAGCAGCATCGCGATGACGATGCGGGCGCGCAGCCCCGGCGCGTGCCTGGGCCAGAGATAGGGGAGGAAGCGCCGGATCGTCCCGAACAGCGGACGCTCGGGAGCGGAGGGCGAGGGTTCGGGAGACATCAACCCTGATCTGGGGCGTCCGGCGCGCGGATGCAACGGAACGGCGCGCGATCCTGCGAGTTGTTAACTTTTGAAAGGACGGCGTGATGGATCAGATCATCTATGTGCTCGCGATACTGGGTTGCGGTGACGACAGTTCCGTATGTCAGCAGGCGCGTGTCGAGCCGGTTCGCTACGCCTCCTATGCCGCCTGTCAGCAGGCGGTGCCCGCCGCCCTGGTCCGCAATACCGATGTCGATTATCCGGTGATCGCCGCCGCCTGCCAGCGCCAGAGCGCGCAGGTCGCCGATTCCAGACCACCGGTGCCGCTCGGCCGCTGAGTCCGGTTTCGCCGTTCGCCCAAATCCGCTAGCCTCCTTCTCGATAGCGAAGAGGGGGCTTTTTGATGAAGGCAGTGGGGGTGATCGCGGGGCTCGTCGCGATGTTCGTCATCGTGATCGCGGTGCAGATGCTCGGGCCGCTTCTCCATCCCGCTCCCGTCGGGCTCGATCCGCGCGACACCGCCGCGCTCAGCCAGTGGGTGGCCAGCGCGCCGGTTTCGGTGAAGCTGATTACCGTCGCGGCGTGGCTGCTGTCCTCCTTGGGCGGCGGCTGGGTCGCGATGCGCCTGTCCGGCTGGGCGGCTGCCGCCTGGATCGTCGCCGGTGCCGACCTGCTGATGGCGCTCGCCAATGTGCTGCGGTTCGAGCAGCCCTTGTGGATGGTGGTGGCCGCGGTCGTGGCGCCGCTTGTCGGCGGCTGGCTGGCTATTCGTCTGGGTTCGTCGCCTGCTCGCGCGGACGCGTCCATAGATGATTAGGGCGCGACAGCGGCGGGAATAGCCGGCGCCGCGCGGCCGCCTGCCACGCCGATTTGCCGATCCAGCCTAATTTCTCGAAGGCGCCGGTCGTCACCCGGTGATCCCAGGCATGGTCGCCGCGCGCGACCACCTTGCGGGCGATGTCGCCATAGATACCCGCCGCCGCCAGCACCGCCCAGGCCGATCGCAGCCCCAGCGCGCGCGTCCCGATCCGCGCGCTCTCGGCATGCTCCCCGGCGCGTTCGGCCAGCCGCCTGACCAGCATGCTCAGCCGGTGGCGGAACGGCGGCTTCATATGCTGTCCCGGCGGCACGTCGATCTCGGTCAGCCATTCGTCGGGCAGATAGCATCGCCCGGCGCGGTCATCCTCTTCGACATCGCGGGCGATATTGGCGAGCTGGAAGGCGATGCCGAGATCGCAGGCGCGGTCGAGCGTGTCCTCGTCGTCCGGGCTCACTCCCATCACCACCGCCATCATGCAGCCGACCGCGCCGGCGACATGGTAGCAATAGCGGTAGAGGTCGCTCTCGTGGCGCGGGCCCCAGCCATCGGCGTCGAGCGCGAACCCCTCGATCACGTCCCACACGAAACGGTGCGGCATGTTAGTCTCGGCGACGACGATGCGCAGCGCGTCGAAATCCGGATCGCCGACCCATTGATCGGCAAGCGCCGCCGCGGTCTTGGCGCGCATCTCCGCCAGCCGTGCCTGCGGATCGGCGACCTTGGTCATGCCATGGCCATGATCCTGTCCGTCGGCGAGGTCGTCGCAGGCCCGGCACCAGGCATAGAGCAGCCAGGCGCGCTGCCGGGTCTTGCGATCGAACAATCGGCTCGCCGCCGTGAAGCTCTTCGATCCGCGCGCGATCGCTTCACCGGCGGTGGCGACGATCGCCGCGCGTGAGGGAAGCGCCACTCCGCTCAACGCCCTCGGCTCACAGATCGTCGCGCTTCATATGGATGATCGGAACACTCGGCTCGAACGCCGCCATCTTGGCGAGCACCGCGTCGAGATCGGTATCGTGGAGCAGCAGTCCCTGATGCTGCGGGCGCAGGAATCCAACATCGCCCATCTTGACGACGAACTCGAGCAGCCCGTCATAGAAACCGGCGACGTTCCACAGCGCGACCGGCTTCGCATGATAGCCCAATTGCGCCCAGCTCATCGCTTCCCACAATTCGTCCATCGTGCCCGTCCCGCCGGGGATGGTCAGGAAGCCGTCGGACAGGTCGGTGAAGGCGGCCTTGCGCTCGTGCATCGTCTCGACGACATGGAGTTCGCTGAGGCCGCGATGCGCGACCTCGGCATTGACCAGCGCGGTCGGGATCACGCCGATCACTTCGCCGCCGGCTTCCAGGCAAGAATCCGCCACCGCGCCCATCAGGCCCAGCTTGCCGCCGCCATAGACGAGGCCGATCCCGCGCCGGGCAAAGCTCCGCCCGACGATGCGCGCGCATTCGATATAGACCGGGTCCGCCGGGGTCGCCGATCCGCAATAGACCGCGATACGCTTCATTTGCCGTCTCCGAGCATCAATGCCGCCGTCGCCTTGGCGCTGCCGACGACGCCGGGAATTCCCGCGCCCGGATGCGTGCCGGCGCCGACGAAGTACAGGTTCGAAATCGCATCGTCGCGATTATGCGTGCGGAACCACGCGCTCTGGGTGAGCAGCGGCTCGAGGCTGAACGCCGAACCGAGATGCGCGTGGAGATCGTCGCGAAAGTCGGTCGGCGCGTAGCTGAACTTCGTGACGATCCGGTCCTTCAGATCGGGGATCAGGCGGCGCTGCACTTCGCTCAGGATGCGGTCCTCCAGGATCGGTGCCAGTTCGGCCCAGTCCGCCGGGAACTTGCCGAGATGCGGCACCGGCGCCAGCGCATAGAAGGTCGCATGCCCCTCCGGCGCCATGCTCGCGTCGGAGGCGCTGGGATGGTGCAGGTACAGCGAGAAATCCTCGCTCAGCACGCCGGTGTCGTAGATATCCTCGAGCAGACCCTGATAGCGCGGCCCGAACAGGATCGAATGGTGCGGAATATCAGGGAAATTTCCCCTCACCCCGAAATGGACGAGGAACAGCGACGGCGAGAAGCGCTTGTTGACGATGCTGCGCGCGGTCCGCTGGCTCGACCGTGAGGTCTTGAGCAGATCGCGGTAGCTGTGGACCACATCGGCATTGCTCGCCACCGCGTCGACGTTCAGCTCGAAGCCGCTCGCGGTCCGCACCCCGGTCACGAGGTCGCCGAGCGTGTCGATCGCCGTCACCGGATCGCCGAGCCGCACGACGCCGCCGAGCCGCTCGAAATGGCGGACCATGCCGGCGACCAGCCGGTTGGTGCCACCCTCGGCCCACCACACCCCGCCATCGCGCTCGAGCTTGTGGATCAGCGCATAGATCGCGCTGGTCTTCATCGGATTGCCGCCGACCAGCAAGGTGTGGAAGCTCAGCGCCTGGCGGAGCTTCTCGTTCTTCACGAACTTCGCGACCATCGAATAGACCGATCGCCACGCCTGATATTTCATCAGCGCCGGTGCCGCCCGAACCATGCTCATGAAATCGAGGAACGCGACCGAGCCGAGCTTCTCATAGCCTTCGCGGTAGACGCCCTCGGAATATTCGAGGAAGCGCTGATACCCCGCGACATCCTCGGGATTGAGCTGCGCGATCGCCGCGCCGAGCCTGGCATCGTCGTTCGAATAGTCGAACCCGACGCCGTCGGGCCAGGACAGGCGGTAGAAGGGCGTGACCGGCTTGAGCGTCACGTCCTCGGCGATGTCGTGGCCGGAGAGTTTCCACAGTTCGGCCAGCGCCTCGGGCGCGGTGATCACCGTCGGGCCGGCATCGAAGGTGAAGATGCCCGCTTCGGTTGGCCTTTCCCAGAAATAGGCGCGCCCGCCGGGCTTGTCGCGCGCTTCGATCAGCGTCGTGTCGACTCCCGCCGATTGCAGGCGGATCGCCAGCGCCAAGCCGCCGATCCCGGCGCCGATCACCGCCGCGCGCTTCACCGGGCTTTCCTCCACCCGAACTGCTCGCGGATCGCCCGCACCGCGCGTTTGACCGGCACCGGCGGCTTGCCCGCCAGCGTCCGCACCCGGTCGAGCGTCGTCGAATTGCCGGCATAGAAGCGCCCGATCAGCTCGGGGCTGAGGCGATAGAAGCGCTCGAGCACCTTGTAGCGCTCGCCCGGCTCGGCGGCCTTGAACAGCATCGCCGCCAGCATCCGGTAATAGCGCCGCTTGCGCCAGGTCACGCGCGCAAAGTCGTGCAACAGGTCGTGCAGCGCCGCGCCGGAAAGGTCGCTGGCGCTGGCCACCAGGGTCGCGGCGCGCACCGCGTCGGGCAGCGAATAGCTGGTCAGCGGATGGAACAACCCGGCGCGAATCCCGGCCTTTGCCACCTTGTTCCCCCCCGATTGCCAATAGGCTTCGAAATCCCCGCCCATCGCCACCGGCAGCGAGCCCGCTTCCTCGCGCACCAGTTTCTCGACGTGCCAGCCCTTGTCGGCCGCATAGCCATCGAGCCGCGCCCGCGCCGCATCGACGTCGAGCTCGGGCGTGTCGCTATAATAGGTGTCCTCGACGAACGCCCGCGTCGCCGCGAACGGCAGCGCATAGACGAAGCGATAGCCGTCGATCTGCTCGACCGTCGCATCCATGATCATCGGCCGGGCGAGCGCATGCGCGTCGCTGAGCGCGATCTCGCGGCCATAGAATTTCTGCCAGCCGCACTGGAGCTGCGAGAGATCGCCCGGCCCCCGGCAATCGATCACGCCGCCGGCTTCGATGCGGTCGCCATTCTCGAACACCACCGCCTTGCTGCTCGCCGCCAGCGCCTTGCGGCGGGTCATCACCGCATCCTCGGGCAGCGCCGCGCGCACCACCGCGTCGAGCCGCCGCGACTCGATCGAATAATAGGCCTGCCGGATCGTCCGGCCATGCGCCGGAAACGCCACGTCATATGCGGGCCAGCCATGGCAGATCAGCGGCGCGGTCAGCCAGCGATTGGCCGGTGCCACGTCGCTGGCGAAGAACGACCAGAGATGATTGCCGCCGATCGTCCGCCCGCTCTCGATCAGCCGCACGTCCGCATGCGGGCGCTTCTTCTTGAGCGCCAGCGCGAGCAGTCCCCCGGAAAGTCCGCCGCCGACGATGGCGACGTCGCAATTGATCGTTGCGGGCATCGCAGCGACCTAGCCCAAGGATTCGCGAGGGTACAAACAAAAAGCCCCCTCCGGCTCGCGCCGAAGGGGGCAGGGGTGGCGGGAGCGGCCGATGCGGCCACGCCCGGGAATCACTGGCTCGGGCTTGTGAGAGCGCTAGGCCGCCCTGCTGAGCAGCGGCAGTTCCGCCGCCATCGCCTGCGCGACCGAGGGCCGCGCCCGCAGCCGTTCGCGATAGGCCAGCAGCACCGGCCAGTCGGCGATCGGCACCTTCGAGAATTCGCACCAGTTGAGCACGGCGAGCAGATAGGCGTCGGCGACGCTGAACCGGTCGCCGAGGAACTCGCTCGCCTCCAGATGCCGGGTCAGCACCGCGAACGGCCTGGCCGCCCGCACCCGCGCCGCATCTTGCTCGCCGTCACTGAAGCCCGAGCCGAGGATCGGCGCGAACACCGCCTTGTGCAGCTCAGTCGAGGTGAAGTTGAGCCAGCCGAGCATCCGGTAATGCGCGTCGGAAAAGCCGGTGAAGTTGAGCATCCCCTCGGGCGCCAGCTCGGCGATATAGGTCAGCACCGCCGGACCTTCGGTAAGCGTGAACCCGCCCGAAGTCTCGATTGCCGGCACATAGCCCATCGGGCTGATTTCGGTGAAGGCGCGCCCATCCGGCAGCGTTCCGTCACGCGGCACTTCAACGAATTCGGCATCGAGCCCGGCTTCCTCCAGCGCGATTCGCGCGGCGAGCGAGCAGGCGAAGGGGCGGAAATACAGCTTCATACGGGCCTCCCTTGTATTTATATACGATCCCGCATAAAAATATGCCAGTCAAGATTTATTTGCGAGATCGCATAATAATGTCCGTCCGCCCGCGTGGCCGCCCGCGCAGTTTCGATGCCGATACCGCGCTGGCGCGCGCCTCCGAGCGCTTCCGCACGCAAGGGCTGGCCGGCACCTCGCTCGACGATCTTTCCGAAGCGACCGGCCTTGCCCGCCCCAGCCTCGCCGCCGCGTTCGGCGACAAGCGCGCGCTCTATATCGCGGCGATCGAGCGACTGACCGGGCGGGTCGAAGCGCAATTGCTGCGCCTCGCCGAGCTCGATCTGCCGCCGGTCGCGCTGGTCGAGCGGCTGCTCATCGGCGGTATCGATCTGTACCTGACCGGCGCCGACGGTCCCGAGGGCTGCCTGATCATCAACACCGCCGCCACCGCCGCCGCTGGCGACGCGCAGGTCCGCGAACGCCTCACCGCCTTTCTAGCGATGGAAGATGCGCGGATCGCCGAATTGCTGGCTGCGGCCGGCAGTCCGGCGCCCGATGCCCATGGCCGCATCGTCGCCTCGGTGCTGCACTCGCTGAGCGTCCGCGCCCGCGCCGGCGAGCCCCGCGAGGCGCTGGTGGCGATCGCCAGGGATACCGCCGCGGTGATCGGCGCCTGGCGACCGGGCGAAACGGCCATGTCGCTTGGCTCCGGTCCAAAGGCCGGACGCCGATAATCCCAATCGCGCCGCAAACCCGCTAGGAGAGGGTGTGACTTTCGCCATCCTCCTCTCCGCGCTGGCCATGACGCTGATCGTCGGGGTCCGCTACCTGATCGTCTCGGGCGCCTTCGCCTTCGCCACCCGCGCCCGTCATCCCGGCCTCTACACCGGCCTCGACGCGCAGATCCGCAAGGAGATCGGCTGGAGCCTCGCCAGCGCCGCGATCTATGGCGTGCCCGCCGGGATCGTCGCCTGGGGCTGGCAGAATCGCGGCTGGACGCGGATCTACACCGATCTGCACGCCTGGCCGCTCTGGTATCTGCCGCTCTCGGTGCTGCTCTATCTCCTCGCTCATGACGCCTGGTTCTACTGGACCCACCGGCTGATGCACCGCCCGGCGCTGTTCCGCATCGCCCATGCCGTCCATCACGCCAGCCGACCGCCCACCGCCTGGGCGGCGATGAGCTTCCACTGGGCCGAGGCGCTTACCGGCGCTGTGGTAATTCCGGCACTGGTGTTCGTAATTCCGATTCACCCCGCCGCGCTGGGCTTCGTGCTGGCGGTGATGACGCTTATGGGCGTCACCAATCACATGGGCTGGGAAATCTTTCCCCGCTTCATGCACCGGGGGCGATTGGGCGCGTGGCTGATCACGGCCAGCCATCACCAGCGCCACCACGACTATTATGGATGCAATTATGGCCTTTATTTCCGCCACTGGGACCGGTTGTGCGGTACCGACAAGGGCCTTGGCGATTTTGCCCGTTCTGGCAGGCCCGTTGCTGGCGGCCGCGGCGCCCACCAACGAAACCGCTAGCCTCCAGATCGAAATCATCGCGCTGCGCTCGCAAAAGGGCGTCATCCAGCTTTGCCTGACCCGCGAGCCCAGGGCGTTTCCCGATTGCAGCAAGGATCCCGCCTCGCTGCGCCGAACGCTGCCGGCCAGCAATCCGCGCATCCGCTTCACCGGTCTCGCCCCCGGCATCTATGCCATCGCCGTGATCCACGATGCCAATGACAACGCCAGGCTCGATACGATGATGGGTATCCCCCGCGAAGGTTTCGGCTTCTCGCGCAACCCGGCAATCGGCTTCGGCCCGCCCAGCTTCGCCGCCGCCCGTTTCGAACTGGGAGCAAGTGCCGGAATGCAACAGATCCGGATGCGATATCTGCTATAGGAACGAACCCGGCTCTGGCAGCGTTTCGCGGCTGCAATATATTTCCGGAGCCTGTCGATGTTCGTGCGTAGCGCCGCTTTCGTTTTCCCGTTCCTGTGCGCATCCGCCGCTTTCGCGCAGGACGCGCCCGCCGTTCCCGAACAGGCCGCGACGCAGGAGCAGGCATCGGTGGCGCGCGAGGGCGACAGCCGTCTCACCATCGGCGCGGGCGCGGCCTATTATCCCGATTACGAGGGCTCGTCGCACAATCGCTGGTCGCCGATTCCCGCCGCCAACGGCACGGTCGCGGGGATGAGCTTCACCGTGCTCGCCAACCGCGCCTCGATCGATGTCGTCCCCGACGGCACCGGCCCCGGCTGGGACTTCCAGCTCGGCCCGGTCGCGGTGCTCAACATGAACCGCAGCAACCGTGATGCGATCCGCGACCTGCGTGTCCGCCGTCTCGGTGAGATCGACACCTCGGTCGAGGTCGGCGCCTATGCCGGCATCGGCTATACCGGGCTGATCACCAGCGATTTCGACAAGCTCAGCCTGAGCGTCAGCTATCGCAAGGGCATCAGCGGCGCCAATCGCAGCGGCGTCTGGAACCCGGTGCTGACCTACACCACGCCGCTCAGCACCAGGGCGCTGGTCAGCATCTTCACCTCGGCCGAGATCGCCGAGGATCGCTATGCCCGGCTCTATTTCGGCGTCACGCCCGCCCAGTCGCTCGCCAGCGGCCTGCCCGCTTTCCGCCCGCAAGGCGGCCAGAAGGACATCAGCTTCGGTGGCTTCTTCACCTATGCCCTGACCGGCAACCTCACCAAGGGCCTGAGCCTGGTCGTCGGCGGCACCTACAAGAAGCTGGTCGGCGATTTCGCGGACTCGCCGATCGTCAGCATCGCCGGTGACCGCAAGCAATGGACCGGCGCCGCCGGGCTGGCGCTGACGTTTTAGGGAGCGGGCGGCGGACCTTGGGGTTTGCGGTTGATGCCGTGTTTCTCGATATAGTCGAAGGCACGGTTCGCGGCGTCGGGCGGGATCAGCTTCCCGCCAGCGCGCAGCCGCAGCGTCACCCGCCAGGCGAGAAAGCCCAATGTCATCGCCGAGGCCAGCGCGATCGCCGAATGCATGAACAGCCGGTAGTGGAAGGCAAAGGCGTTGGCACTCGCCTCGGTAATGCCGCCAAAGAAGCTTATCCGGCCGGTGCTCCACCCCTGATACGCGGTGAAGCCGCAGACCAGCATCGCCGATGCCAAGGCACCTGGCAGCAACATCATGTTGCGATTGAACCTTCTCGTGAATTGCGCGCGGCGTTCTTCCTGATCGGTCATTGGCCGGCTCTCTAAATCGGGTACATCCACCTAGCCTCCGCTCGGATTAAGAAATGGCGAACGCGCCCGGCTTGTTCGGCGCGAACAAAAGCTTGGACGCCAGGCGGCGAACGCCTACAACGCCCGCCATCCCCGGGGGAGCGCTCGATGCGCGCTTGAGAGGGAGGCAGCAGCCTCCGACCCGCTGAACCTGATCCGGCTGACACCGGCGTAGGGAGTGGGCGGCTTCGCGAAAGAGGTCCGTTTTCTCCCGAGATTGGAGAAGACCATGGCCGACATTCCCGCCCGCACTGAGTTGACCGTCACCACCGGCCCGATCCGCGGCTCGCGGAAAGTCCATGTCGGACCCTTGAACGTCGCGATGCGCGAGATCGACCTCGAGCCCTCGTCGGGCGAGCCCCCCTTGCGCGTCTACGACACCTCCGGCCCCTATTCCGATCCGCAAGCCCGCATCGACATCATGGCCGGTCTCCCCGAGCTCCGCCGCGACTGGATTCGCGGCCGCGGCGATGTCGAGCAAGTCGCCCAGCGCGAAGTCCGCCCCGAGGACAATGGCCAGCTCGGCCCGGACCGTTCGGGCGGCGTCCAGCCCTTCCCCAATATCCGCAAGCAGGTCCTGCGCGCCAAGCCCGGCCATAATGTCAGCCAGATGCATTATGCCCGCCGCGGCATCATCACGCCCGAGATGGAATATGTCGCCACCCGCGAGAATCTCGGCCGCCAGCGCCTCCGCGAATACACCCGCGACGGCGAATCCTTCGGCGCCGCCATCCCCGATTACGTCACCCCCGAATTCGTCCGCGACGAGGTCGCTCGCGGCCGCGCCATCATCCCCAGCAACATCAACCACCCCGAAACCGAGCCGATGGCGATCGGCCGCAATTTCCTGGTCAAGATCAACGCCAATATCGGCAACTCCGCCGTCGCCAGCGACGTGGCGTCCGAAGTCGACAAGATGGTCTGGTCGATCCGCTGGGGCGCCGACACCGTCATGGACCTCTCCACCGGCCGCAACATCCATGACACCCGCGAATGGATCCTGCGCAACTCGCCGGTCCCGATTGGCACCGTCCCGATCTATCAGGCGCTCGAAAAGGTCGGCGGCGTCGCCGAGGAGCTGACCTGGGAAATCTACCGCGACACGCTGATCGAGCAGGCCGAGCAGGGCGTCGATTATTTCACCATCCATGCCGGCGTCCGCCTGGCCTATATCCCGATGGCGGCGAAGCGCGTCACCGGCATCGTCAGCCGTGGCGGCTCGATCATGGCCAAATGGTGCCTGGCGCACCACCGCGAGAGCTTCCTCTACGAGCGCTTCGACGAGATCACCGAGATCATGAAGGCCTATGACATCGCCTATTCCTTGGGCGACGGCCTGCGCCCCGGCTCGATCGCCGACGCCAATGACGAAGCCCAGTTCAGCGAGCTCTATACCTTGGGCGAGCTCACCCACCGCGCCTGGGCGCAGGACGTGCAGGTGATGATCGAAGGCCCCGGCCATGTGCCGATGCACAAGATCAAGGAGAATATGGACAAGCAATTGGAGGTCTGCGGCGAAGCCCCCTTCTACACGCTCGGGCCGCTCACCACCGATATCGCCCCCGGCTATGATCACATCACCAGCGGCATCGGCGCGGCGATGATCGGCTGGTACGGCACGGCGATGCTCTGCTACGTCACCCCCAAGGAGCATCTGGGGCTCCCCGACCGCGACGACGTCAAGGTCGGCGTCGTCACCTACAAGCTCGCCGCCCACGCCGCCGATCTCGCCAAGGGGCATCCGGCGGCCCGGATGCGCGACGATGCCCTGTCGCGCGCAAGGTTCGAATTCCGCTGGCGCGACCAGTTCAACCTGTCGCTCGATCCCGACACCGCCGAGCAATATCACGACCAGACCTTGCCCGCAGAGGGTGCCAAGTCCGCCCATTTCTGCTCGATGTGCGGCCCCAAATTCTGCTCGATGCAGATCAGCCAGGAAGTGCGGGAGTTCGCGACCAAGCAGAACCAGTCCGCCGAAGGCTTCATCGCCACCGGCCCCACCGGCGCCGAAACCGCCGCCGCCAGCAAGGCCGCGGCGCTCGCCGGCATGGAAGAGATGAGCAAGCGCTTCAAGGAAACCGGCAGCGAGCTCTATATGGGCGCCGGCGGCCGCGATCACGACTAGCTAATTCCCTCTCCCCCGGGGGAGAGGGAGGGAGCCGCAAAGCGGCGGAAGGGTGAGGGTCAGTGCACCCAACTCCTACTTCGTCTTCCCGGCCTTGAGCCGGGATCCCGCTTCTTCTGCCTCTTCACGCCAACGGCAAAGCAGCGGGGCCCGGGTCAAGCCCCGGGGTGACGAAGAGGAACTAGGGCGGTACCCTTCCGCTCATGCCCCCCAGCTTCCTCATCATCGACGATTTCGCCGCCAACCCCCAAGAGCTCCGCCGCCAGGCGCTGAACCTCGGCTACGATCCCGCGAGCAAGCACGGCAACTATCCCGGCATCACCTCCGAGCGCAGCCTCTCGATCAAGGGCCTAGACGACTATGTCAGCCAGGTCATCGGCACGCCCGTCCAGGCCGCTCCCAACACCCTCCACGGCTATTGCCGTCTGACGCTAAAGGGCGATCGCGGCCTCAGCGGCGTCCATATCGATCCCGCATTCTATTCCGGCATCCTCTATCTGAGCCTGCCGGAGGACTGCAGAGGCGGCACCGACTTCTACCGCCACCGCCGCACCAACCTCGACCGTGTGCCCCAGACCGCCGAGGCCATCCACGCCGCCGGCTATGCCGATGTGAACGCGCTGATCGAGGAAGTGGTCAACCACGACACATTGAAGCCCGCCAAATGGGAAAAGACCTTCACCGCCCCGATGCGCTTCAACCGCCTGATCCTGTTCAGCCCGTGGATGTTCCACAATTCGGCGGCAGGGTTTGGAGATCGGGCGGAGAACGGGCGGCTGGCGCATTTGATGTTTTTTGCGCGTGATAAAAAGTAAACGTAGGAATCAAGGCAGTGAATATCTCTACTTATTGCGAATGCCGAAAGGTATATGCACGCAAGGTGTGTTATCTGATGCCGGAGTAAGGTGACCGATTTGGTCATCAAAGAATATCTGTGGCTTCATAATGTCTAGAATATTCTTCTTTTCAATACCTCCGGTCAGAAATAACTCGTCGGTCTCAAGGCCAAGATGCTTCATTGTATTGATAAGGCGCTCATGGGCAGGTGCATTGCGAGCGGTGACAATTGATATCCTAATCGCCTTATCGGGACTATTTATACGACTAGAATTTTCACCCTGTAATTTCTGGATAGCGGACAGCCGTTTCATTAAAGGCATCAGAGGCCCGTCCCTCAATGGGCGGTCCTTATTTTCTACCTCATAGTGAAAAAATAGCGGCAAGCCGCCGTCGGCGTATTGGGTTTCAGCTTCGTCATCGACCAGCACGCCGTCGAAGTCGAACGCAATCCTAAGTTGGGTATCACCTTCATCCAAGGCAGCGGCTGCACACGGGAGTACATGTCCTGCGGGATAGCCTCCCGCTACCGCTTCCTTTACCTCGTGCTTATTCGTGCTGAGATAGAGACAGGCATTCACAGCCTTCATGTATGGATAAGGCACCCCTCCTGATAGAAAGAACGAACGACTGATGTCCAAACCGTAATGCGGCATTGCATCCATCATCCGCAACCCCGCTTCGGGATCATTACGGGAAAGCATAATGACTTCCACGGGCCGTTCCTCAGGAAATACCGTGTTGAGATGCAGAAGGCGCTTAATGAAAGGAAAAGCCGCACCGGGAAGTGGAAGCTCTTTGCGGTGCTCAGTCTGAAAGGCCCGAAAAGCCTCTAAGCCCTCCGTGACAAAAATCTCATGTTCTTTGGAAAAATCAAAGAGCGCTGTCGATGTGATACCGACGACAAGCTTGTTTTCAATGGGGTAGGCCATCGGCACAATATAGTTATGGTTACGAAACGTTTAAAGTGCTTGCTTCGTCAGTCGATCCGTAGTCCGTAGTCCGTAGTCCGTGGTACTTGAAAGTCTTCGCCTTGCCCCACTTGGCCCACATCGCCGTCCTCGTCCGAGACTATGACGAAGCCCTGGCCTTCTACACCAACACCCTCGGCTTCACCCTCGTCGAAGCGACGTAGGCGGACCAGCCCGCGCAAGACAAACGCTGGGTCACCATCGCGCTACCGGGCGCGCCCGAAAACGCCACCACCGTCCTCCTCGCCCGCGCCACCACGCCCGAGCAGCAGCAAGCCATAGGCAACCAGTCCGGCGGCCGCGTCTTCCTGTTTCTCGCCACCGACAATTTCGCCCGCGACTACGCCGCCTACAAAGCGCGCGGCGTCACCTTCGTCCGCGAACCCGCCACCCACGATTACGGCACCGTCGCCGTGTTCGCGGACTCTGGGACCTGGTGGAATTCACCCGGGACTGAGCGCGCTCAGCAGCCATATCCGGCGCCCGGCTGCGGGCAGTCGCCATGCAGTCCATAGCTGCGCGGCGGGTCGCGCGGTTCGGGCGGGGGCGTGTAGCCCGGCCGTGGCCGATAGCGGCTGTCGTCGCCGCCGGCATTGCCGCTCGCATAGCCGTCCGACGATCCGCCGCCCGATCCCCCGCTCATCAGCAGCGCGACCACGCCGAGCGCGACCGCGCCCAGCACATAGCCGCCATAGCCCGATCCGCCTGAATAGATCGCCCGGCATCCCTTGCTCTCGCTGCCATATTGCATGCACACGAACTTGCCGTCGCTGACCTTGACGTCGACCCAGTCGCGGGTGCCGCCATTATAGCTGTAATAGGCGCGGGCAACGGTGGTGCGCCCGTCTGGCGAGGTGGCGCGGATATGCGCGCCGTTGATGCTGCCGCGGTCATAGCTGGTCCACCAGCCCGGCTCGTCCTTGAGGATCACCGCCTCGATCTCGCGGTTGAGCTGGGCGGCGGCGTTGGCGTTCGCCGCGGCATAATTGGGCTGGGCGGCGGGGTAGCGATAGACGAGGGGGCCGATCAGCGCCCGCGTCGTCCAGTTGCTCGCCGAGTCGAAATAGGAGATCTTGATCCGGGTTCCGGCGGGAAAGGTGCCGACAAAGGCGTCGAGGTCGCTCTGCGCGCGGAAATAGCTGTCGCCGATCGAGTAGATGCAGTCGCCGGGGCGCAGCGCGCTGAATGCCGAATCGCGGTCCACACCGGTGACGCGGTAGCAATAGAGCCCGTCCTTCACGAGCATCGCCAGATCATAGGATATGCCGATCTTGGCCCGGAGCGTGGTGTAGTTGGCCGGATAGGTCATATAGGTCCGGCCATCGGTGGCGACATAGGTACGGACCTGCGCGGCCGCGGGTGTGATCGCGATCGCGGACGCCGCCGCCATTCCCGCCAGATGCTTCCATCCCATCGCCGTTCCCCCCACCCCGATTGCGGCGAACATATCAGCAGCCTTGAAGATGCGTCCATATCCAAGATGGCCGGATTCGCGGCTTTCCAGCGAATCCGCCACGCCGAACGCGCCGCTGGCAATGTAGGATTTGGTCTGCTTCATGCTGGCCGATGGAACAGCCAGCCGCCGCATCGCCCCCGCCGCCCGCCCGCCCGCAATGGACGCCCGGGCGCCAGCGCATCTTCCTCGCCGCCCTGCTCGAGACCGGCAGCGTCGCCCGCGCGGCGCGCGCCGCCGGCATGTCGCGGTCGAGCGCCTATGGCCTGCGCCGGCGCCTTGCCGGTATGCCGTTCGACGCGGTCTGGGATCGCGCCCTCGCCGGATATGCCCGCCGCATGGCCGATCCCTATGCCGCCGATGTCCCGCCGCCGCCCGCCGCGCGGCCCGCGCGGTGAAAGTGTCGCGGACCCGTCGCCCCGGTGTCGCGTGCGCGTCTCGCCGCCGTCGCCGGGTGTCGCGCATCTGTCGCGCGGGCGTCGTTTGGCCGTCGCGCCGGTGTCGCGTGGCTGTCGCCCCGGCGTCGCCAACCGGCATTTCCCCAGAGGCGCCAATGTTGAGTCCCCGGAAAACACTAAACTTCATCAACATTCGCGCCCGCCAGCGGTCTTGCGCTCGGCGCGTGGCGGTTGGATAGCGCGGGGCATGGAGACGCATTCGTGATCAGCATCAATCCCGCCCATGATCCCGCCGCGCTGGCCAGGGCCTATGCCGCTGGCGGCGGCCGTATGCAGATCCGCGATTTCCTGGTGCGCGAGCATGCCGATCGCATCCACCATATCCTGCGCCACGAGACGCCATGGTGGCTGGCCTTCAACGACGGGCCCAAGGTCCATCAGCTCCCGCCCGAATATCTGGCGCGGCTGACCCAGCCGCAGCTCAACCAGATCCTCGCCGGCATCCAGCAGCGCGCGCGCGCCGGCTATCAATATCTCTACCAGTTCAATCCGATGATCGCGCATTATTTCGATCCGGCGCTGCCCAAGGATCCGATCCTGTGCGTCATGGAATTCCTCAACGCGCCAGCGACGCTCGATTATTTCCGCACGCTCACCGGCTGCCCCGATATCCAGTGGATCGACGCGCATGCGACCCTGTTCCGCTCGGGCAATTTCCTCAAGGAGCACACCGATGCCGATGACCGCGATAGCCGCGTCACCGCCTATGTGCTCAATTTCACGCCGAACTGGCAGCGCGATTGGGGCGGCTTCCTCCAATTCTTCGACGAAGGCTCGTACGATATCGAAAAGGCCTATTGCCCGGCGTTCAACGCGATCAACCTGTTCCAGATCCCCCGCGATCACAGCGTCGGCATGGTGTCGAGCTTCTGCCCGGAGAACCGCTATTCGGTGACCGGCTGGTTCCGCCGCGATGCGCCGCCGGGGCCGTTCGGGCGCGTCGCTTATTAGCCGGTCGCGGTCGCCACGCTGTCCGCGGTCGCGCCGGCCAGTTGCAGGTCGCCCTGGTCCTCGCCGTCCCAGTAATGGGCGCGCTCGCCATGGACCTTGATCAGCACCAGCCCCGGCGTGTCCACGCCCTGCTCGAACCATAGCGACAGGTCCTTGGTCCAATGTTCCTCGAACAGCGCCTTGTCCTTGATGATGCTGGCGGTGCCCTCGATCGAGACGAACACCGGCTTCATCTTGAGCAGCCCGGCCTTGCCCTGGAAACCCAATGCGACCTTGGGATTGGCGCGGATATCATCGACGAGGCGGGTGTCCTCCATGCTGAAGAACCAGTTGTCGCCGTCATATTCCACGTCGCGATTGTTGCTCATCGGCCGCGAGGCGATCGTGCCGCCGTCCGAATGGGTGGAAAGCATCGCGAAGTCGATGTCGCGCATCATCTCGGCGATCTCGGCGAGGGTCTTGGCCATGGTCCATGCTCCTGAAGTGTGGAGCGGGTAACGCGGTCAGGCCGCTTTGGGTTCGTGCGGCAGCGCCCAGTCGATCGGCTTCAGGCCGCGGCTCTTGAGGAAGTCATTGGCCTTGGAGAAGTGCTTGCACCCGAAAAAGCCCGAATGCGCGGCCAGCGGCGAGGGATGGGGGGCCTTGAGCACCAGATGCCGCCCGCCCTTGTCGATCGAATCGACGAACGCCGCCTTCTTCTGGGCGTGGCTGCCCCATAGCAGGAACACCACCGGCTCGGCCTTGGCATTGACCAGGCGGATGACGGCGTCGGTGAAGCGCTCCCATCCGCGCCCCTGATGCGACGCCGCCATGCCCATCTGCACCGTCAGCACCGCGTTGAGCAGCAGCACCCCTTGCTCGGCCCAATGTTCGAGAAAGCCGTGCCGGGCGCGGGGAATACCGAGATCCGCCTCCATTTCCTTGTAGATATTCTGCAGGCTCGGCGGGGTGCGCACTCCCGGCTGGACCGAGAAGCACAGCCCATGCGCCTGTCCCTCGCCATGATAGGGGTCCTGCCCGAGGATGACGACGCGAACCTGCTCCAGCGGCGTCAGATCGAGCGCGCGGAACCAGTTCTCTCCCCTGGGAAATATCCGCTTCCCCGCCGCCTTTTCCGCCACCAGGAACTGGCGGAGCGCCGCCATATAGGGATCGGCGAACTCCGGCCGCAGCGGCTCCAGCCAGCTCGGATGCAGTTTGGGGTCGGCCATACCCGCCAGATGCGGCAAGCGGGGCTACCGCGTCAATCGGCCCTCCCTCTCACACGGCTTTTGCAGTCGCGGGCGAGCGGGCAACGGCGGCAATCGGGCTCTTGGCTCCGGCAGACATGCTGGCCGAGCAGCTTCATCACGACATGATAGTTCAGGAAGTCGGACCCGCTCCATTCGGACATTGCCGCCGTAACCGCCTCGCTCGCCACGCGCGCTTCGGCATTGGTTGCCACGAAGCCAAGCCGTTGCAGGATACGCAGCACATGGCTGTCGACGATAAACACCGGCCGCGACAACGTGCTGGCGTTGAGTGTCGAGGCTGCCACCTTGCGCCCGACGCCGGGCAGCCGCTCGAGCCAGGCCAGCGCATCGGTCAGCGCCCATTCGCCGAGGAAATCGAGCTTGTATCCGGGCGTCTCGCGCTCGATCCGGCGCAATGCCGCGACGACATTGGCCGCCTTGTCCTCGGCAAAGGTGACATTGCCGATCACCGCCAGCAGCTGATCCGGGCTCGACCGGGCAATGCGCCTTGGCGATCCGAACCGCGCGACCAGTCCGTCATAGGCGGCCTGCGACACGGCATCGCGTGTCCGCCCGCTGATCATCGACTTGATCAGCTGCCCGAGCGGGCGCCGTGGCGGCAACAATTCGGCATGGCGAAGCAAAGGGGCCAGCGCAGCCTGCCAGCGCGCGATATCGTCATGCCCGTTGAATCCGAAACTGGATTGCATGCATTTACTATAGAACATAAAGAGAACAATGCAACTAGGCTGGTGCGGCCGCGCACGGGATGGCACAGCTGGTTTTCGATCGGAGGAAGATAAAGATGCCCGTCACCGGAAGCTGTCATTGCGGCGCGATCAAATACACGCTGGCAGAGGATCCGCCGCAGGGCGCGATGGCGTGCAATTGCTCGATCTGCCGGCGGAAGGGCTATCTGCTGCACTTCACGACGCCAGACAAATTCATCCTGCACACCAGCCGCGGCGAGATCACCACCTACACCTTCAAGAGCCACAATATCCGCCACCAATTCTGCAAGACCTGCGGCTGCGCTCCGTTCGGCGAAGGCACCGGGCCCGGCGGCCAGGCGGTGACGGTGATCAATCTGCGTTGCGCCGACGGCGTGGATCTCGATGCGCTCAAGGTCCAGCATGTCGATGGCGCGAGCCGCTAGCCATGCACGTCACCCACGATCCCGCCGCATTGCCCGCCGAGACGATCGGGTTCGATCAGTTCCTCGCCGTCGATATCCGCGTCGGCACCATCGTCGAAGCGCTGCCCTTTCCGGAGGCGCGCAAGCCCGCCTATAAGTTGCTGATCGATTTCGGCCCGGCGATCGGGGTCAAACGCTCCTCGGCGCAGATCACCGAGCATCACGCGCTTGAGGATCTGCCCGGCACCCAGGTCGCGGCGGTGGTCAATTTCCCGCCGCGCCAGATCGGCCCGGTGATGTCCGAAGTGCTGACGCTGGGCTTCCCCGATGCCGAGGGTAGGGTGGTGCTGCTGCGACCCGGCAAGCCCGTGCCGGATGGCGGACGATTGTTCTAGATAGCGCTAACATTGCAATTGATTGCGGCCGCTGCCGGACATAACCTGCTGCGAATAATGGAGGAGAGGGTCATGAAGCTGGGGATTGCGACGCTGATGGGGCTCGCGGCGGTTCCGGTCGCGCTGGCAAGCGCGCCGCTGGCGCAGGAGCCGGTGATGCTCAACAATCCCAATCCGGCGAGCTTCCAGGTCTATGGCCTCCAGCCGGTGCCGAAAACGATCGCCGATGATGGCGTCGAGGGCGGCCGCGCGTTGCCGATCGCGGTGACCGGGAACGGCAATGTCTGGGCGATCGGCGTCAACGTCCCGATCATCAAGCCCATCAAGGCAGGCGACAAGATCACCATCTATTTCTGGGCGAAGCTGCAGGGCACCGGCACCGCCAGCATTGCATCCGCCCAGCTCCAGCTCGCCAGTGCGCCCTATACCAGGATCTTCGGCGAAGGCGTGACGATCACGCCGCAATGGAAGCTTTATCAGGTCAGCGGGGTGGCCGACGCTGCGTACCCCAGGGGCACGCTCAACGCCGCGTTCCACCTCAATACCGGTAATCACGTCGCCGTGCTGGGCGCGGTCGCGGTGCTCGACGCGGGCGCCTAGGCGCGAACCGCCGTCACCAGATAGTTGAGCGCTTCGTTAGGCGAGGTGACGAAGCCGCGCGCCGGCGAGAAGCTGAGGCCCGAGCGGTCGATCATCCTGAGCCCGGCCTCGCTCAGCAACGCCTCCAGTTCCTCGGGATTGAGGAAGCGGTTCCAGTCATGCGTCCCCTTGGGGATCATGCCGGTGCCTTCGCCGACGGTGATCATCGCCAGCTTCGACAGCGGCGTGCGGTTGGGTGTCGACAGCACCATCAGCCCGCCCGGTGCCAGCGCGCGCGCCAGTCCGCGCACGAACGCGGCGGGATCGCTGACATGCTCGATCACCTCCATCGACACGACCAGATCGAATTTCCGCCCGGTCAGATCCTCGATGCCGCCGGCGATATAGTCGATATCGAGCCCGCCGGCCGCGGCATGTGCCCGCGCCGCGCCGATATTCTCGGCCGCGGCGTCCACTCCGGTCATCGCCGCGCCCAGCCGCGCCAGCGGCTCGGTCAGCAGCCCCGCACCGCAGCCGACATCGACCCCGGTCAGCCCGGCAAGCGGCGTGAACGACGCGCCGTCACCACCCCAATGCGCGTCCACCGCCGCGCGGATATAGCCGAGCCGCGCCGGATTGAGCCGGTGCAGCATCGCCGAAGAGCCCCTGGGGTCCCACCAGTCGGCGGCGAGCTTGCCGAAATGCTCAGCTTCACGCGGGTCAATAGTTGCTATTGTTGCCTTGGCCATGCGCGGCTCCTATCAGCCTGGCTTCCTGTTCCCAAGGCCCGGAAGCAACTAACTCTCCATGGCGCGCATCGTGATGAAGTTCGGCGGCACGTCGATGGCGGGGATCGAGCGCATCCGCAGCGTAGCCGCGCGGGTCAAGCGTGAGCATGACGCCGGCAACCAGGTCGCGGTCGTCGTCTCGGCGATGGCGGGCGAGACCGATCGGCTGGTCGGCTTCTGCCGTGAAGCCTCGTCGCTCTACGACCCCAAGGAATATGACGTCGTCGTCTCGGCCGGCGAGCAGATCACTAGCGGCTTGCTGGCGATCGCATTGCAGGCGATCGGCGTGCAGGCGCGTAGCTGGATGGGCTGGCAGCTGCCGATCCGCACCTCGGACGGCCATGCCTCGGCGCGCATCGCCGATATCGACACCACCGCGCTCAATACGTCGCTGGCGGCAGGCGAAGTCGCGGTGATCCCCGGTTTTCAGGGGCTTGCGCCGGGCGAGCGCGTCACCACGCTCGGCCGCGGCGGCTCGGATACTTCGGCGGTGGCGATGGCGGCGGCGATGCAGGCCGATCGCTGCGATATCTACACCGATGTCGACGGGGTCTACACCACCGATCCGCGCATCGTGCCGAGGGCGCGCAAGCTGAAGCGCATCACCTATGAGGAAATGCTCGAACTCGCCAGCGTCGGGGCCAAGGTGCTCCAGACGCGCTCGGTGGGGCTGGCGATGAAGGAGGGCGTCCGCGTCCAGGTGCTGTCCTCGTTTGTCGATGCCGATGGCGATAGCGAGCCGGGCACGCTGATCGTGGGCGAAGAGGAGATTGACGACATGGAACGCCAGCTCATCACGGGCATCGCGCACGACAAGAACGAGGCCAAGGTGACGTTGACCGCGGTGCCCGACCGCCCCGGTTCGGTCGCCTCGATCTTCACGCCGCTCGCCGATGCCAACATCAACGTCGACATGATCGTCCAGAACATCGCCCATTCGACCGGGTCGACCGACGTGACCTTCACCGTGCCGCAGGCCGAGCTCGCCCGCGCGCTCGACGTGTTGGAAAAGTCCAAGGGCGATATCGGCTATGAAGCGATGTTCCACGATACCCGCGTCTCGAAGGTCTCGATCGTCGGGGTCGGGATGCGCAGCCATGCCGGCGTCGCCGCGACGATGTTCAAGACGCTGGGCGAGCGCGGCATCAATATCCAGGCGATCGCCACGTCGGAGATCAAGGTCTCGGTGCTGATCGAAGAGGACTATACCGAGCTGGCCGTGCGCGTGCTCCATACCGCTTACGGGCTGGACACCGAAGACGCCGCCTGACTTTTCGCCGCGCTTCCTGCTAGGGGCGCGGCCGTGACCATGATTCCGCCCGTTCGCGTCGCCGCGCTGTATCAGTTTACCCGGTTCGGGGATTGTCCTGCGATCCAGAAGCGGCTGACGGCCGTCTGCAAGGCACAGGGCGTGAAGGGCACACTGCTGATCGCCCGCGAAGGCATCAACGGCACCATCGCTGGTACCGACACGGGCATCGGCGCGGTGCTGGAGTCGATCCGCCAGCTGCCGGGCTGCGCCGGGATTGAAATCAAGGAATCCCGTGCCGCAGCGATGCCGTTTCACCGGATGAAGGTCCGCTTAAAGCGCGAGATCGTCACCATGGGCGAACCCGATGTGGATCCGCTCGATACCGGCCATTATGTCGCGCCACAGGATTGGAACGCGCTGATCGCCGAGCCGGGCACGATCCTGATTGACACCCGCAACGATTATGAAGTCGCGCTCGGTACCTTCACCGGGGCCACCGATCCGCACACCAGATCGTTCAGCGAATTCCCCGACTGGTTCCGCGCCCATCGCGACGAACTCGGTGCCGCGCCGAAGGTGGCGATGTTCTGCACCGGGGGGATCCGCTGCGAGAAATCGACCGCCTTCCTCAAGGCCGAAGGCATCGAACAGGTCTATCATCTCAAGGGCGGCATCCTCGCCTATCTCGAACAGGTGCCTGCGGAGGAGAGCCGCTGGCAGGGCGACTGTTTCGTGTTCGACGAGCGCGTCACCGTGAAGCATGGCCTGACGCCCGGCGAGTACGAACTCTGCCGCGCCTGCCGGATGCCGGTTGGTGCGGCGGAAAAGGCATCGCATTTATACCAGGCCGGAGTGTCGTGCCCGGCCTGCCATGCCGCGCGCACCGAAGCGCAGCGCGCCCGCTACGCCGAGCGGCATCGTCAGGAACAACTCGCCGCCGCGCGCGGCGAGGCGCATGTCGGCGCGGTCTTTCCCGACGCGGATTGACCCAGCGCCGAATCCGCCATTTTCCGGTCGCGTTGCCGCCGCATCCTGTGTGCTTGGTGCCCGCGTGATGTGGCGGGTTCCCCGATTGCGATTTGAATCGGGATTGCTGCGCCGCCGTGGCGTCGCGCTGCTGCTCACGCTGGCGGTCGAAGCGCTGCTGCTCCTGCTGCTGTTGTTCCTCGTGCCGCCGGTGCCGGGAGGCAAGAAGGCCAATGGAACCGCGACCTTCTCGTTAGACGCCAGCGAAGACAGCGCCGAAACCAGCGATACGAGCAAGGCCCGGGCAAAGCCTCACCCGACCAGAGCCGCCCCGCGTCCGCCGATGCCGCAGCCGCCGGTTATCCCGCCGCCGCCGGTACCGGTGCCCGAGACTCCGCGTGGCCCCTTGCCCTTCATCGTGATGACGCGCGACGAATATCGCGCGTCGCGGGTGGAGAATATGGTCTCGCGCCCGTCGGAGCCGGGATCACCTTCGGCAGCCGCCGGCGGATCGGGACGCCCGGATACGCCGCTGGCACCGGGAAGGGGGCCGGGCGGCGAGCCGCTCTACGCCGCTGAATGGTATACCCGCCCCACCAATGCCCAGCTGAACGGTTATATCTCCTCGCGCGCACGCACCTCGGGCTGGGGGCTGATCGCCTGCCGCACCATCGCCAATTATCGTGTCGAGGATTGCCAGGAGCTGGGCGAGTCGCCGCGCGGATCGGGGCTCGCGGGTTCGGTGCGGCAGGCCGCGTGGCAGTTCCGCGTCCGCCCGCCGCGCGTCGGTGGCAAGGAACTGGTCGGCGAATGGGTCGCGATCCGGGTGGACTATACCTTCAGCGCCAGATGAGCGCGGCGCGCCTCGCCCCTTGCCGGATCGTATCGCCGGCGGGTAGGCGAGGGAGATGAGCACAGCATCCTCGATCGGCGCCGAGCGCCTCCAGCGCCGCATGGCGCGTGGCGCGGCATTTCTCGGCAGTGACGTCGCCATCATGTGCGGTGCGATGTCGTGGGTGTCCGAGCGCAATCTCGTCGCGGCGATGTCGAATGCTGGCGGCTTCGGGCTGATCGCCTGCGGCGCGATGACCCCCGAACTGCTCGATGCCGAGATCGCGGGGACCAGCGCGCTCACCGGCAAGCCCTTCGGCGTCAATCTCATCACCATGCATCCGCAGCTGATGGATTTGATCGCGGTGTGCGCGAAGCATCGGGTCAGCCATGTCGTTCTCGCCGGCGGCCTGCCCCCGCCCGGCAGCCTCGATGCGATCAAGGCCAATGGCGCCAAATTGATCTGTTTCGCGCCCGCCCTCAGTCTCGCCAGGAAGCTGATCCGCTCGGGCGTCGACGCGCTGGTGGTCGAGGGCATGGAAGCCGGCGGCCATATCGGCCCGGTCTCGACCAGCGTGCTGGCTCAGGAGATTCTTCCCGAAGTCAGCGAGCAGGTCCCGGTTTTCGTCGCCGGCGGCATCGGCCGCGGCGAGGCGATCGCCGGCTATCTCGATCAGGGTGCGGCCGGCGTCCAGCTCGGCACCCGCTTCGTCTGCGCGACCGAGAGCATCGCCCACCCGAACTTCAAGAAGGCCTTCATCCGTGCTTCCGCTCGCGATGCGGTCGCCAGTGTCCAGATCGATCCGCGCCTGCCGGTCATTCCCGTCCGCGCGCTCAAGAACGCCTCGTCCGAGCTGTTCACCGCCAAGCAGCGCGAAGTCGCCCAGCTCCTCGACGAGGGCAAGGTCGAGATGCTCGAGGCGCAGCTCCAGATCGAGCATTATTGGGCCGGGGCGCTGCGCCGCGCGGTGATCGAGGGCGATATCGACAATGGTTCGCTGATGGCCGGTCAGTCGGTCGGCATGGTCAGCAAGGAAGAGCCCGTCGCCGAGATCATCGCCACGCTGATGGCCGAGGCCGCGCATGCCCTGGAGAAGCGGGCGGCCTGAACGGTCGGCTCAGCGGTTGCGTTCGCGGGCGAGCCTCCATAGCTCCACGCCGCACTGCCAGACCGAAAGCGCCGCGATCACCGGCACCGCGATCGCCAGCGCCTTGTCGAGCCCCTCCTGCATGCGGATCGCCTGCTCGGCATGGTCGCCGGCAGCGGTAACGGTAACCAGTCGCCCGGCTTGATACAGGACCGCGGCGATCGCCACGGTTCCGGCCGCGCAGCCAAGCGACAGCAGCGCGCGCAACAGCTTCCAGGTCGGTATCAGCAGCGATGCCACATCCTGCACGACGCGCGCGCCAACCAGCGCGATCACCGGCCAATAGAGCTTGGTCCAGACCGGCGCGGCATGCACCACCGCATCGGCGTCATGGGGCGACCAGAAATGGATCGGTAGCGCGCCGGTCCACCAGGCGATGAAGCCGAGGCCGAAGACGATGCCCATGATCGGCTCGCCGATCTTGCGCGGTCGCGCCTCGATCCGCGGCAGGCTCGGCAGGGATTCGGGCTTCCATTTCGCCAGATAGTCGCTCAGCCATCCGCCGCGCTCGATGATCGCGAAGGCCAGGGTCACGATCGCGGCATTGAGCAGCAGAGACGCCACCGCGCCGTGCAAGCCCTGCGACAGCGCCTGGATCGGCATCTGGCCGCCGACGATGCGCCCACCGATCTGGATCGCTTCGATCACCGCGACGACCGCCAGCACCACGCGCAGGACGAACCAGTAAAAGGGAAACACCTCCGCCCCGATCAGCGCCCGCTGCTCCCGATAGCCTCCGGCCACCGTGATCGGGTGCCCGAACTCCTTGAGCAGCGCGCTGACCTCGCTCTGGGTCAGCGGTCTGCCGAGCTTCGCCTCGCGATCCTCTATCCGGCTCTCGATCACTTCGCGCAGTTCGGCGATGATATCGTCGGTCTTGCCCGCGGGCAGGTTCCAGCGCACCGCGCCGAGATAGCGTTCGATCAGGTCCATCATTTGTCCCCTTGGGTTTCGAGGCGAAGGATCGATTCCGAGATCGCATTCCATTCGCCGAGCAATTGCGCGAGCACGCGGGTGCCGTCGGCACTGAGCCGGTAGAAGCGCTTGTTGCGCTTGGCCTCTTCGCGCCATTCGCTGGTGAGCAGCCCCTGCGTCTCGAGGCGGCGCAGCAGCGGGTAGAGCGCGCTCTCGTCGATCGGCAGCCCGGCTTGCTCGAGGCTCTGGCGCAGCGTGTAGCCGTAGCGCTCCTCGCGCAGCGCCACGAGCACCGCCAGCACCAGCGATCCGCGCCGAAGCTCCACGCGCATCTTCTCGAACAAATCTTCTTCGACGGGCATAAGCCTGTGTCTCATATCGTGTGTGATACACACTGTATGACATACACTATGTGGCGAGGCAAGCGCCCGAACTTATGGGTGGGCAGAATCACGCTAACTGGCTGATCCGCCGCGATTCATCATTTCCGTTTCAGGTCCCGGATGATCCTTCGATTCGAGATGAAGCGATGAGGGACGTCGTGAATCGGGCGGCATCCAGCGCTTTGCCGCTCGCCGGAATCCCGTGCGATTCGCCGGCGCCGGCTGCGAGGACCGTCAAGGCGACGACATGTCGCGGCTCCGCGATTCCTTCGCGCGGCGCAGGGCGAAGCGGCGCGCTTAATCGGTTCTTTACCCTGTCCGGCGCAGGGTTTCTTCACGCCGGGGGGCGATTAGGATCGGTTATGCGTGCCCTGCTGCTTCCCGTCTTTCTGGTTTTGTCCGTCGCCGGATGCGCGCGCGGTTCGCGCCCAGCCGAAATCGCCAGCCCGCTTCCCCCGCCGGTCGCTCGGGCGATGCCGGTGCCGCCGGCCAGCGCCGCGCCCAATCTGAAGCTGCCCGATCGCCTCGCCGATGGCAGCTATGTCACGCCCAATCGCAATCTCTCCGATGCGGCGGTGGTCTGGCATGTCCGCTCGGCGCTCAACGTCGCGGTGCTGGGCTGCCCGCAGGGACAGTCGCTTGCCGCCAACTACAACCGCCTGCTCCAGGCGCAGCGTGGTGCTTTTGCCAGCGCGCATCGCCGTCTCGCCGCCGAATATCGCGGCGGCGATTTCGACGCCGCGATGACGCGCGTCTATAATTATTTCTCGCAGCCGCCCGCCCAGCGCGACTTCTGCCCGGTCGCGGCCGATGTGCTCGCGCAGGCGATTGTTGCCCCGCCCGCCGAATTCGACGGCTTCGCGCGCGCGGCGCTGCTTCGCCTCGATGCGCCGTTCATCGCCTTCTATCGCGCATATGACGCCTATCGCGCCGATCTGGCGCAGTGGCGCGCGGGGCTCCAGCCGCCGCAGATCACCTATGAGGGCGGCGAATTTCTGCGCGACGATCGCCTTGCCGGCGGCGCGCCCGCAAAAATCCTCGCGACTCGCTGACCGACAGCGTTGGAAAGCCCGCGCGCAATCTGTTAGCGCTCGGCCATGGCCCAAGCCGCAGCCGCATCAGCCCGTGAAATACTGACGCGCCTTCACGACGTGATGGCGACGCGCCTGCCGGTCCAGTCCAAGCTCAACTCGGTGGTCCAGACGATCGGCGAGGTCCTCGATAGCGAGGTCTGCTCGATCTATCTGCTGCGCGAAGGCGTGCTTGAGCTCTATGCCACCCGCGGCCTGTCGCAGGACGCCGTCCATGTCACCAGGCTCGGGCTTGGTGAGGGTCTGGTCGGCACGATCGCCGCCAATGTCGAGACGCTGAACCTCGACGAGGCCGAGATGCATCCCGCCTTCGCCTATAGGCCGGAAACGGGCGAAGAGGTGTTCCACAGCTTCGCCGGCGTGCCGATCATCCGCCGCGAGCGTGCGGTGGGCGTGCTCGCGGTGCAGCATATGGAGCCGCGCCGCTACGCGGAAGTCGAGATCGAGGCGCTGCAGACGGTGGCGATGGTCCTGTCCGAGCTGATCGCCAATGCCGATCTCGTCGATTCCGGCGGCGGCGGATCGACCCGCCAGCAGCCGACCACCGCCAGCCATGCCAAGGGCTTCAAACTGGTCGAAGGCATGGCGGCGGGCGTCGCGGTGTTTCACCAGCCGCGCATCACCATCGAGCATACCGTCGCCGAGGATACCGAGGCCGAGCGCCACCGGGTCTATGCCGCGTTCGACAAGATGCGCGAGCAGATCGACAAGATGGCCAGCCAGGCCGAGTTCGGTGTCGGTGGCGAGCATGACGAGATTCTCGCGACCTATCGGATGTTCGCCTATGACGAAGGCTGGTCGCGCCGGATCAACGAGGCGATCGATTCCGGCCTCACCGCAGAAGCCGCGATCGAGCGCGTCCAGCAGCGCACCCGCCAGCGCATGCGCGAGATCGACGATCCGTTGCTGCGCGACCGGATGCACGATCTCGAGGATCTGGCGAACCGCCTGCTCCGCATCGTCTCGGGCCAGCTCGGCACCGCCGCCCAGATGGGTCTGCGCCAGGATTCGATCCTGATCGCCCGCAACATGGGCCCTGCCGAGCTGCTCGAATATGACCGCCGGCGGTTGAAGGGCGTGATCCTCGAGGAAGGCTCGCTGACCGCCCATGTCACCATCGTCGCCCGCGCCATGGGCGTGCCGGTGCTCGGCCGCGTCAAGGAGGTCCGCCGCCTGATCGCCGAGGGTGACATGCTGCTCCTCGATACCGGCGAGGAAAGCGTTTTCGTCCGCCCGACCCCGGCGATGGAGGAGGCGTTCTCGGCCAAGCTGGCGCTCAGCCAGAAGCGCCGCGCCGCCTTTGCCCGCCTGAAGGGCGAAGCCCCGGTCACCGCCGACGGCCACCGCATCACCGTGATGGTCAATGCCGGCCTCCGCGACGATCTCGGCGCGCTCGATCTGACCGGTGCCGATGGCATCGGCCTGTTCCGCACCGAATTCCAGTTCCTCGTCTCGGCGACCTTGCCGCAGCGCGAAGCCCAGCGCCGCCTCTACAAGGACGTGCTCGACGCCGCCGGCGACCGCCCGGTCACGTTTCGCACCGTCGATATCGGCGGTGACAAGGCGCTGCCCTATCTCAACCATGACGAGGATGGCGATGAGGAGAACCCGGCGATGGGCTGGCGGGCGCTGCGTCTCGCCCTTGATCGCGACGGCCTGATGAAGGCGCAGGCGCGCGCCCTGATCGAAGCCGGTGCCGGCAAGACCCTCAACATCATGTTCCCGATGGTCTCCGAGCCCTGGGAGTTCGACCAGGCCAGGGCGCTGTTCGAAGCCCAGCGCGCCTGGCTGGCCGAACGCGGCAAGAAGATGCCGGTCGATATCCGCTACGGCGCGATGCTCGAAGTGCCGGCGCTTGCCGAAGTGCTCGATATCCTGTTGCCCAAGCTCGATTTCCTGTCGATCGGCACCAACGATCTCACCCAGTTCCTGTTCGCCGCCGATCGTGCCCATCCCAGGCTGGCGCTGCGCTACGACTGGTTGAGCCCGTCGATCCTGCGCTTCCTCAAGCGCGTCTCCGATGCCTGCCACGCGGCTGATGTCACCGTCGGCGTCTGCGGCGAGATGGGGGGGCGCCCACTGGAGGCGATGGCACTGATCGGGCTCGGCATCGAGCGGCTGTCGATCACCCCCGCCGCGGTCGGCCCGATCAAGGCGATGGTCCGCTCGCTGCCGCGTGCCGCGATCATGGAGACGATGCGGGGCCTGCTCGCCGACGGCCGCGCCCCGATCCGCGAGACTCTCCAAAGCTGGGCATCCGAACATTCGGTCGAACTGGGTTGATCCAGGGGCGGATTCGGTTGCCGACACGTTGACAGGGGCGTTCGGCTGAGGGACACCGCCCCTGTAGCGGGCCGAAACGGGCGCACCCCGCTGCTTGGAGAGCGTAATGGAAGGCGAGATTGCGGAAGACCCCACGCTGTTTCCCGCAACCGTCGGTGAAAAATTGCGCGGTGCCCGCGAGGCGCAGGGGCTAGAACTCGCCGAAGTGGCGGCGCGAACCCGCATTCCCCAGCGTCATCTCGAGGCGATCGAGAAATCGAATTACGAGGGCTTGCCCTCGGTGACCTATGCGCTCGGTTTCGCCAAATCCTATGCCCGCGCGGTCGGCGCCGATGAGGTCGAGATCGCCCGCGAGCTGCGCGATGAGCTCGGCCGCAACCCGGAACGTGTCCAGACCGTACCGTCCTATGAGATGGAGGATCCCACCCGCGTGCCGCCGCGCGGCCTTGCCTGGGCGGGGATCGCGGTGGCGTTGCTGGTCCTGGTCGGCGTCGTGTTGTGGTACGGCACCGGCCTGTTCCGCGGCAGCGCCCCGCCGCCCGAAACGCTGATCATCCCCGAGGCCAACCTGACCGCGCCGGACAATAGCGTCGATGCCGCGCCGGTTACCGGCGGTCACGTCACGCTCGTCGCCACCGATACGGTGTGGCTGCGCGTCAGCGACGCCAATGGCGTGAAATTGTTCGAAAAGGAAATGTCGGCCGGCGAGCGCTACGACGTTCCCGCCGATGCCGATCGCCCGCACGTCCGCACCCCGCGCCCGGACCGGCTGCAGGTGCTGCTCAACGGCTCGCAGGTGCCGCCGCTCTCCGACAAGGCCGAACTGGTCGATGTCGGGATCAGCGCCGCCGCGCTGCAGGCGCGCGGACAGCCCGCGCCCGTCGCTTCCGCCACACCGGCGCCCTCGGCGTCTCCAACGCCCGCTGCAACCGCTCCCGCCGCGACGCCGACGCGCGCTCCCGTCCGCCCGACGCCGAGCCCGTCCCCGCGGGCGACGACCGCGCCGGTGCAGCGTCCGGCGCCCGAACCTGCGACGGGTAACACCAGCACCGCGCCGTAAGGGGCTGGCGGGGCGCGCCGCCTCTCCGCTATATGCGGTTCGATAATCCAGTGAACCTTGCACCGGGGGGTGTGAAAACCATGCGTATCTTGATGATTGCGGCGCTGATGACGTCCGCCTTTGGCCTGACCGGAACCGCCGTCGCGCAGGACGCCGCGCTGAGCGGCCGCGTCGACCGGCTCGAGCGCGAAATGCGCGCCGTCCAGCGCAAGGTGTTCCCCGGCGGCGCCGGCCAGACCGTCGAGCCGCAGATCGTGCCCGAGAGCAACACCACCGTCCCGGGCACGCCCTCGGGCAGTCCGCTGGTCGATCTCGGCGCGCGCGTCGCGGCGCTCGAAAGCCAGTCGGCGGCGCTGATCGGCCAGATCGAGCAGGCCCAGTATCGCCTGCGCCAGCTCGAAGACGCGTTCAGCGCGTATAAGCGGTCGACCGACGCCCGGATCAAGGCGCTCGAAGAGACCGCCTCGGCGGTCGCGGTCCGCGATCCGATCGTGCCGGCCGCCGATGTCGCGGTTGCGACACCCAAGCCAGCGACGTCCAAACCCGCCGCTGAGGCGCCCGCTCCCAAGCCCGCCACCACCGCGGCTGCCGGCGGCGCCCGCGCGCAGCAGGTCGCGGCAATCGAAAAGCCCAATAGCGGCGATGCCGCCGAAGACGGCTACACCTATGGCTTCCGCCTGTGGCAGGCCAAGCTCTATCCCGAAGCGCGCCGCGAGCTCGAAGCCGTCGCCACCAAATATCCCAAGCATCGCCGCGCCAGCTATGCGCAGAACCTGCTCGGTCGCGCCTATCTCGACGCCAATGCGCCGAGCCTCGCGGCGGTCGCTTTCTACCAGAATTACAAGACCAACCCGAATGGCGAGCGCGCGCCCGACAGCCTCTATTATCTGGCGCAGGCGCTGGTGAAGCTGAAAAAGCCGTCGACCGAGATCTGCAAGGTCTATGGCGAGCTCACGCAGCTTTACGGCGACAAGCTCTCGGCGGAGATGACCGCCGGCGTGGCCAAGGGGCGCACCGAACAGAAGTGCAAGTGATCCGGTGACGCTCGATCCGGAGGCGATCGAGCGCTTCCGGCGCGATACCGCCGCGCTGCTCGGCGGTCTTCCACAGGCCGGGCGGCCGCTGGCGCTGGCGGTTTCGGGCGGGGCGGACAGCATGGCGATGCTGGCGCTGGCGCATGCCGCCTTTCCCGGCGCCGTCATTGCCGCCACCGTCGATCACCGCCTCCGCGCCGCCGCGGCCGCCGAGGCGAGGATGGTGGCGGAGCACTGCCACCAGCTTGGTGTTCCCCACGCTATTCTGCATCCGGTGTCGCCGATCGGCGGATCGAGCATCCAGGCGCGTGCCCGCGAAGCCCGCTACGCCCTGCTCCAGCATTGGGCGCTTGCGGCCGGCGCCGCCGCGCTGTGCACGGCGCATCATGTCGAGGATCAGGCCGAGACCTTCCTGATGCGCGCCGCGCGCGGCGCGGGCCTGGCCGGGCTCGCCGGTATCCGCGCACGCCGCGCGCTAGCCGGCGGCGATGGCACGCTGGCGCTGATCCGCCCCTTGCTCCAATGGCGCCGCGCCGAACTCCGCGCGATCGCCGCGAACGGTCCGTTCGTAGATGATCCGAGCAACATCGACCCCGCGCACGATCGCAGCCGCTTCCGCCAACTGCTCGACGCGAGCCCCGACCTCGATCCGGCGCACCTCGCCGCGACCGCCAGCTACGCCGCCGAGGCGCAACAGGCGCTCGAGGACGTCACCGAACTCCTCTGGAAAAATCGCGCGAACCTCGCCCACGGTCGCGTCGAGATCGAACTCGGCGATCTCAATCGCGAGCTTCGCCGCCGCCTCGCCCGCCGCGCCATCGGCCATATCCTCGCCCGCCCGTTCGACGGTACCGCGATCGAGCCGCTGCTCGATGCGATCGCCGCCGGCAGGGGCGCCACACAGGCTGGGGTGATGGTCTCGGTGCGCGGCGCTGCCGCCATCTTCGCGCCTGCCCCGCCGCGTCGATCACACTGATCGGCCTAATCTCGCGCGCGTTCCATTGCCATTAACCTCGGCGCGCCTATCTTTAGGGTGACGAAAAAGGTGCCAGAGATTCGATGAGCGACAGTGACAAGCAGCAAGGCGGCGACAATCAGGGCGGCAGCCCCTGGATGAAGAGCCTGTTGATCTGGGTGGGTATCCTCGCGGCGCTGGCGCTGTTCGTAACCCTGTTCGATCGCCCGGCGGCGACCGGTGCGGGCAACCCGATCCCCTATTCGCAATTCCTCGACAAGGTCGAAGCGGGCGAGGTCCGCGACGTCAGCCTGTCGCCGGGTACCGGCACGGTCAGCGGCACGCTCAGCGGCGACACCAAGTTCCGCACCGTCAATCCCGGCGATCTCAAGCTGGTCGATCGCCTCCGCGAAAAGGGCGTGATCATCAACGCCCGCGCCGAGGAGCAGCCGTCGATCTGGCTGTATATGCTCTATAACTCGCTGCCGTTCCTGCTTTTCCTCGGCATCGCCTTCTTCGTGCTGCGCCAGATGCAGAAGAATTCGGGCTCGGGCGCGATGGGCTTCGGCAAGTCGCGCGCCAAGCTGCTCACCCAGCGCGAAGGCAAGGTCACCTTCGACGATGTCGCCGGCATCGACGAGGCACGCGAGGAGCTGCAGGAGATCGTCGAGTTCCTCAAGGATCCGACCAAGTTCGCCCGCCTCGGCGGCAAGATTCCCAAGGGCGCGCTGCTGGTCGGCTCGCCCGGCACCGGCAAGACCCTGCTCGCCCGCGCCATTGCCGGTGAAGCCGGTGTGCCGTTCTTCTCGATCTCGGGCTCGGACTTCGTCGAGATGTTCGTCGGCGTCGGTGCGAGCCGGGTCCGCGACATGTTCGAACAGGCCAAGAAGAGCGCTCCTTGCATCGTCTTCATCGATGAGATCGACGCGGTCGGCCGTTCGCGCGGCGCCGGCCTCGGCAACCAGAATGACGAGCGCGAGCAGACGCTCAACCAGCTGCTGGTCGAAATGGACGGCTTCGACGCCAATGAAGGCATCATCATCGTCGCCGCGACCAACCGCCCTGACGTGCTCGATCCGGCGCTGCTGCGTCCGGGCCGCTTCGATCGCCAGGTCCAGGTGCCGCGTCCCGATATCGAGGGCCGGGTCAAGATCCTTCAGGTCCATATGAAGAAGGTGCCGCTGGCGCCCGACGTCGATCCGCGCGTCATCGCCCGCGGCACGCCGGGCTTTTCGGGCGCCGATCTCGCCAATCTCGTCAACGAAGGCGCCTTGCTCGCCGCCCGCCGCGGCAAGCGGCTGGTCGCCGCGCAGGAATTCGACGATGCGCGCGACAAGGTGCTGATGGGCGCCGAGCGCCGCTCGATGGTGATGACCGACGATGAGAAAAGGATGACCGCCTATCACGAAGCCGGGCACGCCTTGGTCTTCGCGCACGAGCCCACCGCCGATCCGATCCACAAGGCGACGATCATCCCGCGCGGCTTCGCATTGGGCATGGTCCAGCCGCTGCCCGAGCGCGATTCGTACAGCTATCACCGCGACAAGATGCACGCCGATATTGCCGTGGCGTTCGGCGGCCGCGTCGCCGAGGAGATCATCTTCGGCTATGACAAGGTCAGCTCGGGCGCATCGAGCGACATCCAGCAGGCATCGAAGCTCGCCCGGGCGATGGTCACCAAATGGGGCCTGTCCGATGCGGTCGGCCCGCTCGATTTCAGCGACAGCCATGAAAGCTTCGGTTACGCGATGCAGCAGGCCAAGCCGATGTCGGACGAGACCGCGCGGCTGATCGACAGCGAGGTCAAGCGCTTCGTCGAGAAGGGGCTGGAGCGCGCCCGCCAGATCCTGACCGATCATGTCGATCAGCTCCATACGATCGCGCTGGCACTGCTCGAATATGAGACGCTGACCGGCGAGGAGATCAAGCGGCTGATCGCCGGTGACGATCTCGGCCGTGACGATCCCGGCGCCAGCGCGCCGGCGGTCGCGGTCGCGGGCACCTCGATCCCCAAGATCCGCCGTCCCAAGGGTCCGTTCGGCAATCCGGCGCCGCAAGGCGCCTGACCGCCCGAGTTCAGCCACACTCTTTCGCGAAACCCTCTCCGAGAAGATCGGGGAGGGTTTTTCGTATGAAGCGTCTGGTTCTGGCGGCTGCGGCTTTGTGTTTCGTCGCGACCTCGGCGAGCGCGATGACCGTCGCCGAATTCCTCGCCAAGGCCAATGCGCTCAAGGCCAAGGGGATGATGGCCGCCTTCTCGTCCGATATCGGCCTGCTCAAGAGCGAGATGGCCGGGATCGCCGCCGCTTATCGCGCCGATATAGAGAGCGCCCGCGCCGCCGGACGCAAGCCCCATAGCTGCCCGCCGCCCAAGGGACAGACCAGAATGACCTCGACCGACTTGCTCGCCGAGCTGGAGAATATCCCCGTCGCCAGGCGCGGCATGAGCATGAAGGCCGCCTTCTACGCGATCATGCTCAAGCGCTATCCGTGCCGCTGAGGCGGACTTAGCTCATCCCCAGCGCGATCAGGATGACTAGGAACAACGTTGCCACGATGATGATGAAGAAGCCGAGGATCGCGGTGCGCACGATCGTCGAGAACCAGCCCAGACCATAGGCCTGACGCAGCTGGCGGGCGATATGGACGATCGGGATCAGCAGCGCCACCGGCACCAGGATCGCGCTGTCGAGTCCAAGCACCCCGGCGATCGTCACCGCGATGAACAGCAGCGACATGAACGCGATCGAATAGGTGATGAATACCGTATGGTCGTAGAGGCGGAATTCGCGCCGCCAGGCGAACAGCAGCCACAGGAAAGGCAGCGACAGCGGGATCAGCAGCCATGAGAATTTGTAGCTGCTCGATTGCAGCTTGTAGAGCATCAGCGCGGGATTCTTGTTCCATTTCTCGATCCCGTGATCGAGCGGCGCCCAGCCGCTGTAACGCGTCGTGACGTTGAAATTATTATGGGTGTCGGCCTCCTTGGAGACGACCGGCAGCTCGGCGATGACGCGGTCGAGCTCGGCGATCCTTTTCTCGCTCCGCAGCCTTTTGGGGTCGCCTGGCGCGCGCGTGTCGCGGGCCGCGACCAGATCCTTGCGCTCGGCGAGCATCCCCTCGCGCGCGGTCTCGATATGCGTCGCCGCGCTGCCAGTGTTGATCTCGCTCGGCGCGGAGATTCCCGCCCACGAAAACACCGCGAACATCGCGAAGATCGAGAACAGGAAAAGCGCCATCGGCGAGACGAAGCGCGCGCGTTCGCCCTCGACATAGCGCCGCGTCAGCTCGCCCGGCCGCCATACGAGCAGCGGCAATGTGCGCCAGAGCTTGCCCTCGAAATGGGCGACGCCGTGGAGGATTTCATGCCCGATCGCCCCCAATGAACGATGAACGTGCCCGCTCTGTCCGCAGCGGTGGCAATGTGGACCCGCCAATGCGGTCCCGCAATTGAGGCACAATATGCCGCCGCCATGCCCTTCGCCGGCATGCGGTTCGAACGCCCGCCCGAGCAGCGCGCCCGTCGCGAACTCACCCGCGGCTTCGATTTCCCCCACCATGCGGCGGGCCTATCAGCTTCGTTTCGCGCGTGCTAGCGGGTCCGGATGGCCGAAACCGCACCCGAACTGATCGCCGTAATGGGCAAGCGCGCCCGCGCCGCCGCGGCGCGTCTGGCCGCGATGACAAGCGCCGAAAAGAGCCGTGCGCTTCTCGCGGCGGCGCAAGCGATTCGCGCGGACGCCGATGCGATCATCGCCGCCAATGCCAGGGATATGGCCGCCGCCGAAGCCAATGGCCTGTCCGGCGCGTTGCTCGACCGGCTCAGGCTCGACGCCGGCCGTGTCGAAAGCACCGCCGCCGGTGTCGAGGCGGTCGCCCGCCTCGCCGATCCGGTCGGCGACGTCATCGAGCGTGTCGAGCGCCCCAATGGCCTGGTTCTCACCCGGGTTCGCATCCCGATCGGCGTGATCGGCATCATCTATGAAAGCCGTCCCAACGTCACCGCCGATGCCGGTGCGCTCGCGGCGATGTCGGGCAATGCCGCGATCCTGCGCGGCGGTTCCGAAGCGGTCCACAGCAACCGCGCCATCCACGCGGCGCTCGCCCGCGGTCTCGAAGCCGGCGGTATGCCCGCCGATGCCGTTCAGCTCGTGCCCACCACCGATCGCGCCGCTGTCGGCGCGATGCTCACCGCCGAAGGGCTGATCGACATGGTCGTGCCGCGCGGCGGCAAGAGCCTCGTCGCTCGTGTCCAGTCCGAAGCGCGCGTCCCCGTCCTCGCCCATCTCGACGGCATCAATCACACGTTCATCGATCGTGCCGCCGATCCGGTGATGGCCCGCGATCTCGCCCTCAACGCCAAGATGCGCCGCACCGGCATTTGCGGCGCGACCGAGACGTTGCTCATCGACCGCGGCTTCGCCGATCCCTTGCCCGTTCTGTCGGCGCTCGCCGATGCCGGTTGCGAGCTGCGTGGCGATGGCGAAATCCAGGCGATCGAGCCCCGAACGCTCCCCGCCGAATGCGGCGATTGGGACACCGAATATCTCGACGCGATCCTGTCGGTGAAGCTCGTCGACGGCGTCGACGACGCCATGGCCCATATCGCTCGCCACGGCTCGCACCATACCGACGCGATCGTCACCGAAGACGAAGCCACCGCCGAACGCTTCCTCGCCCGCGTCGACAGCGCCATCGTCATGTGGAACGCCTCGACCCAGTTCGCCGATGGCGGTGAGTTCGGCCTCGGCGCCGAGATCGGCATCTCCACCGGCCGGCTGCATGCGCGTGGCCCGGTCGCATTGGAAGGCCTGACGACCTACAAATGGGTGGTGCGCGGGACGGGCCAGGCCCGCCCCTGACGCTTCACTTGCCCGACAATTCCTTGCGAATCGCGTCGGTATTGGGCTCGCGGCCGAGGAAATCGCGGATCAGCGCGCCTGCCGGCTTCGAGCCGCCCGGATCGAGCACCGCCTTGCGATAGGCCATCGCCGTCGCCTGGTCGCGGATCCCCGCAGCGCGGAAGCGCGTGAGCATGTCGAGCGAGATCGCCTTCGACCAGGCATAGGTGTAATAGATCGCCGAATAGCCGTTCAAATGCCCGAACGAGGCATACATATGCCCTTCGGCGGGCATCGGGATCAGCGCATAGCGGTTCTCCTGCTCGCGATAGACCTGGTCGAGGTCGAAACCCGCCGGGCGGTCGTAATACGCCAGCGACACCGCCGAGAAGCCGAGCTGGCGCTTCCAGCCGCCCGCCTCGCCGAAATGCCGCGCCGCGTTCATCTTCGCGACCAGATCGGCGGGGATCGTTTCGCCCGCGGGGTTCGACGCGAAGGTCTTGAGCGTGTCGTAATCCCAGGTCCATTCCTCGAGCAGCTGCGACGGCGCCTCGATGAAATCCCATTGCAGCGCGCCCATGCCCTGCGTCGAATATTGCTGATGCCCCGAATAGAGATTGTGGATCAGATGGCCGAACTCGTGGAGGAAGGTCGTGACGTCGTCATGATCCATCGGGCCCGTCTCGGGGAAATTGCACACCAGCGCCGCGATCGGCACCTGGCGCCCTTCCAGCCCGGTGCGGATGTCGAACTGGGCGGCGTGACTGAATTTGCCGTCGCGCGGCGAGAGATCGAGGAAGAAGCGGCCGACCAGCCGCTGGCCGTCCCAAAGCTCCCATGCGGTGACCCCCGGTGCCCAGGTCTCGGTCTTCCACGGGCGGATGTCCGCACCGAACAGGTCCTTCATCAGCCGGAAGATGCCGCTGCGTGTCTTGTCGAGCGTGAAATACTGGCGGACCAGCGCCGAATCGACGCTGTACTGCTCCTTGCGGATCAGCCCGTTGACATAGCCGCTGTCCCACGCGGTCACGCTTGTCGCCGACGGATCGATCTGCTTGAGCCGCGCCAGCGTCCGGGCGAGATCGGCTTCGGCGGCCGGCGTCGCCGCGCTGTTGAGCTCGTCCAGGAATTCGCGGGCGCGCGCCGGCGATCCGATCATCTTGTCCTTGGTGATCAGCGTCGCATAGTCGGGAAAGCCGAGCAGCTTGGCCAGTTCCTGCCGCTTGGCGATCAGCTTGGCGAGGACCGGGCCGTTCTCCGGATAGGCGCGGTTGACGAAGGCGAGCATCACCGCCTTTCGCGTCGCGCGGACCTCGGCATAGTCGAGGATCGGGAAGATGTCCGGATAGCTGGTGGTCAGCCGGATCTTGCCGTCGGCACCGGGCTTGTGCGCATCGAGATAATCCTGGGGCATCCCCGCGAGCGCGGCCGGGCCGTCGAGCACGATCTCGCCCTTATATTCGGAGATATTGCGATCGAAGGCGAGGCCGATCTCGGTGATCTCCTTCTGCATCGCCGCGATCTGCGCGCGCGTCGCGGCATCGCGGTCGACACCCGCCAGGCGATAATCGAGCAGCTGCTTGTTGAGCGTGAAGGCCGTGGCGGGATCAAGATTCGCGGTCGGGATCGCGGAAAGCCGGTCGTAGACCGGGCGCGACAGCGAAAGGTCGGTTCCCGCCGCCGAGATCTTCTCGACGCAGCCTTGCGCGGCGTCGCGCACCGGCTTGGCGGGATTGGTCTCCTTGATCAGGCCCATCTCGTTGCCGATGCCGCCGAGCAGATTGACCAGCGCGTCGAAGCTCTGGAAATCCCCCTTGATGGTCGCGGGGCCCTTGCGGCCCTCGAGCCCGGTGCGCAGCTTCTGCGCGAGCGCCAGTGCGGCGGTGCATCGCGCATCGATCGTCGGCGCATCCTTGACGGTGGTCAGGATGGTGGTGGCAAGGAAGCCGTCGCTCTCGGCGCGCGGATCGGGCGCGGGCGCCGTCGCGCCGGTGGAAACCGCCCATGCCACCGCCAGGGCACTCAATCCAATCCGCCGCATCATCGCCATCCCCCTGGTCAAGTTGCGGCTTTCTCGCACGCCGCCAACGGCTTCACAATTGCCCGCGTGCGTGCAAAGCCGCGATCATGAAGCGCATCGGCCTGCTCGGCGGCTCGTTCAATCCCGCGCACAAGGGGCATCGCGCGATCTCGCTCCACGCCCTGCGCGCGCTCGATCTCGACGAAGTGTGGTGGCTGGTCTCGCCCGGCAATCCGCTCAAGCCGCAAGAGGGTATGGCGCCGCTCAGCGCCCGCCTCGCCTCGGCCCGCAAGATGGCCCGTCATGCCCCGATCCGCGCCACTGCGATCGAGGCCCGGCTCAAGACCCGTTACACCGTCGATACCCTCACCAAACTCCCGCGCATGTTCCCGAAGCACCGCTTCATCTGGCTGATGGGGGCGGACAATCTCGGGCAGTTCCATAAGTGGCGCGACTGGCGCGGAATCGCCCGGCAGGTTCCGATTGCGGTGGTCGCGCGTCCGGGGTATGATCGCAAGGCCCGCGCAAGTCCTGCGATGGGTTGGCTGCGGCGCGCTGTGCGGCCCGCAGGCCAGGCAAAGAACTGGACGCGTTGGAGATTGCCGGCCCTCGTGCTGCTGCGCTTTCGCCCCGATCCGACTTCGGCGACAAGCCTTCGGGCCGCCGACCCTGCCTGGCATCGGCGTTTTTCGCCGTCTCCAGAACCAGACAGCACAGCTATCGCTCACCCTTAGGAGGCCCCTTGGCCACATCGCCCAACGTCTCGCCTGTTCCCAAGTCCGATGGAGTGGAGGCGCTGCACAAGATCATCCTCGCCTCGCTCGACGACGATCAGGCGGTCGAAACCGTCTCGATCCCGCTCGCCGGCAAGAGCAGCATCGCCGATTATATGGTGGTGTCCTCGGGCCGCTCGACGCGCCAGGTCGCCTCGATGGCCAACAAGCTCGCCGAGAAGATCAAGGCCGAGAGCGGGCGCAGCCCCCGTGTCGAGGGCCTGCAGACCGCCGATTGGGTGTTGATCGATGCCGGCGACGTCATCGTCCATCTGTTCCGCCCCGAAGTGCGCAGCTTCTACAATCTCGAGCGGATGTGGTCGTTCGGCGAAGCGCCGGCGGCCAACTGAGCCGGCCATGCTCCTCCACATCGTCGCGAGGGGCAAGATCGGGCGATCGCCAGAGGCCGAGCTGGTCGAGCGCTACCTCAAGCGCGTGACCTGGCCCACCCGCGTCACCGAACTGCCCGACACCGGCGGCAGGATGCCCGACCTCGCTCCCGGCACGCGCGTGGTGATGCTCGACGAGACCGGCGACAATCTCCCCTCGCGCGTCCTTGCCGAGCGGCTCGGGGCGTGGCGCGACGATGGTGTCCGCGAAACCCGCTTCCTGATCGGCGGCGCCGACGGTTTCGGCGATGCCGAACGGGCCGGCGCGGACCTGCTGCTCTCCTTCGGCCGCGCAACCTGGCCGCACATGATGGCCCGCGCCATGCTCGCCGAGCAATTGTGGCGCGCCGCCTCGATCCTTGCCAACCACCCCTATCATCGCGAAGGGTAGGGCGATGCTCCGCGCCGCCGCCCTTGCCGGATCGATGCTCGCGATCCTCGCGACCGGCAGTCTGGCCTCCGCGCAAATCCCGACGCTACAGGAACAGCAATCGCGCCTGCAAAGCGCCAATGCCCGCTCGCGCGAGGCGCAGGCGCGCAGCCGCGCGCTCGAACAGGCGGCCGCCGGCGAGCGCGATCAGGCCGCGCAGGCCCGCGCCCAGGAAGCCGCCGCCGCCGAGCGGATCAAGGCCGCCGAAGCCGATATCGCCGCCGCCACCGCCCGGATCGGCATCGTCGATCGCCAGCTCGCCGATCAGCGTACCCGCGTCGCCGAGCAGCAGGGTCCGATCCTCCGCCTGATCGCCGCGCTCCAGTCGATGGCCCGCCGCCCGCCGGTGCTCGGCCTCGTCCAGCCCGGCTCGACCGAGGATGTCGTCCATGTCCGCGCCGTGCTCGGCACCGCGATGCCGGTGGTCGCGGCGCGCACCACCCAGGTTCGCGCCGAGCTCGGCCGCATCCGCGCGCTGCGGGCCGAGGCCGCCGCCGCCGTCGCCAGCCTCAAGGAAGCGCGTGACCGCATCGAGTCCGAACGGGTGGCGCTGGTCAAGCTCGAGGGCGAGCACCGCGCCCGCTCGCAGGAGCTGGATCGCGGCGCCCTCACCGAATCGGATCGCGCGCTGGCGCTGGGCGAGCAGGCCCGCGACATCGTCGATCAGATGCAGAGCGCCGGGCAGGCCGCCGAGCTGCAGGGCGATCTCGCCGCGCTCCCCGGCCCGCTGCCGCGCACCGGCGACGCGCAGGCGCCGAAGCGCAGCCCCGGCGGCGCACCCTATCGCCTGCCGGTCAGTGGCCAGGTGGTCACCGGCATGGGCGAATTGTCCTCCACCGGCGTCCGCGCCCGCGGCATCACCCTCGCCTGCGCGCCCGATGCCCAGGCGGTTGCGCCCGCGGCCGGCCGCATCGTCTATGCCGGTGACTTCCGCGCCTATGACGGCGTCGTCATCATCGATCACGGCAATGGCTGGACCTCTCTGATCACCGGCCTCGGCGCGGTTTCGGTCAAGGTCGGCGATCAGGTCGGGCAGGGCAGCGCGATCGGCCGCGCCCCCGGCGGCGATGCCCCGCGCGTCACCATCGAGCTGCGCCGCCGCGGCCAGCCCATGGATTTGGCGCAATTGCTCGACTGACACGCCGCATCCACATTCTGTCACCCCGGAATAGGTCGGTATTTATGCCATTCGAGCATGTGTCTCCCGCAGTTCCCCGGCGAAGGCCGGGGCCCAGTTGGCGGACGGATATTGGCGAGCGCAGCGCTTCGTTACGGCCACCTCTCCACCTGGGCCCCGGCCTTCGCCGGGGAACCGCAGATGTTCGAGCGGGATAGGCACCGAACGGGTCGGGGGTGGCAATCTGGTTGTGGCAACGAATATCCGCGAAGACCTGACACGCCGTGCAAATGCCGTTATCCCGCACTAAATCAATTGTGCGCTAGCTTGGCGCCGGTTGTTACGTTTGAGGTCGTCCAGAATGCTCCGTCCGCTTCTTCAGGTCACTGCCGCGGTCAGCGCGCTCGCGCTTGTCCCCATCGCCTCGGGCGCGATGGCGCAGGTCGATACCGCCAGCTACCGCCAGCTCGACATGTTCATGGAGGTCTTCAACCGGGTGAAGGCCAATTATGTCGACAAGGTCGATGACGCGACGCTGGTCAAGGGCGCGATCGATGGCATGCTCGCCGCGCTGGATCCGCATTCGTCGTTCGCCGACGGGCTCGAATTCGACAATCTCAAAATCCAGACCGACGGCAATTATGGCGGGCTGGGCTTGAGCGTCACCCAGGAGAATGGCGCGGTAAAGGTGATCACGCCGACCGAGGACACGCCTGCCCAGCGCGCCGGCATCAAGGCGGGCGACTTCATCACCCATCTCGATGGCAAGTTCATTGTCGGCGGCAGCCTCGACGAGGCGATCCAGCAGATGCGCGGCAAGCCCGGCACCAAGATCACGCTTACCGTGGTCCGCCCCGGCGCCGACAAGCCGCTCCAGTTCACGCTGGTGCGCGAGATCATCACGACCAGGCCGGTGAAGTGGGAAGTGAAGGGCAATATCGGCTATATCAACATCAACACCTTCACCGCCCAGACCGGTGCCGACACGATCAAGGCCATCCAGGAGATCGACAAGAAGCTCGGCCGCAAGCCGCTCGGCTATGTCGTCGATCTGCGCCAGAATGGCGGCGGGCTGCTCAGCGAGGCCATCGCCGTGTCGGACGTGTTCCTCAGTCATGGCGAGATCGTTTCGCAGCGCGGCCGCGAGAAAGCCGATATCGAGCGCTATTATGCCGAATCGATGGTTCCCGGCGATCTCGCCCGCGGGCTGCCGGTGGTGGTGCTGGTCGATTCGGGCACCGCTTCGGCCTCGGAAATCGTCGCCGGCGCGCTCCAGGATCATCACCGCGCGCTGGTGATGGGCGAGCGCAGCTTCGGCAAGGGTTCGGTCCAGTCGATCCTGCAGATGGGCGACCGCGCCGCGTTGCGCCTGACCACCGCGCGTTACTACACGCCGTCGGGCCACAGCGTGCAGGAAGGCGGCATCCGCCCGGATCTGGTGGTCCCGCAGATTTCGGATGCCGATTACAAGGATCGCCCGGTGGTCCGCGAAGCCGATCTTCGGCGGCATCTGCTCAACAGCGACAAGGTCGACGACAAGGTGCTCGAAGAGGATGTCATCACCGATCCGCGCTTCTCGCAGACCGCGGAGCAGCTCAAGAAGCAGGGCATCGACGATTTTCAGCTCCATTACGCGCTCCAGACGATCGCCCGCCTCGGCCCCAAGCCGCAGGTCGCGGCGAAGAGCCGCTAAGCGATGTACCGCGACGGGCTCCGCACCGCGCAGCTGATTGCGCTTTTCCTGCCGCTGGCTTTGATCGCCGGGGCGCTTGGCTCGCAGGTGTTCGGCGGGCTGATCCCGTGCGAGATGTGCCATTGGCAGCGCTGGCCGCATTATGCCGCGATCATCGTCGCGGCGCTGTCGTTCGCGGTTCCGCACCGTCCGACGCGGATGCTGTTCGTGCTGTTTGCCGGCGTTCTGATCGCGCTTTCGGGCGGTATCGGCATTTTCCACGCCGGCGTTGAATATCACTGGTGGCCCGGCATCACCCCCTGCTCCACCGATGTCGCGCATGGCGATCCGATGCAGATCATGATGGAGCAGCTCGGCAAGCCGCTCATCCGCTGCGACGCCGCGCAATGGTCGCTGTTCGGGATCAGCCTCGCCGGGTTCAATGCGATTCTCTCGCTCGCCGGCGCGGTCGCGATCTTCGCCTTCGCCGCCCGCCGTCCGCGATGAGCTGGAAGCCCGGCGACGCGCGCGAACACATGGCCAGCATGGTCCGGGTGGATCAGGCTGGCGAATATGGCGCGACGCGGATCTATGCCGGGCAGTTGGCGGTGATGGGCGATCGCCTGCCCGCCGCGCGGGTCATCGCAGGCATGGCCGCGCAGGAGGAGCGCCACCGCGCCTTTTTCGACAAGATGATCGCGGATCGCGGCGTACGCCCCACTGCGCTTCAGCCCTTCTGGAATGTCGCCGGTTTCGCATTGGGGGCGGTCACCGCCGCGATCGGCCCCAATGCCGCCATGGCCTGCACCGCCGCGGTCGAGACCGAGATCGACATCCATTATCGCCAGCAGCTCGAAGAGCTGGGTGACAGCGATACCGAGCTCAGCCATGCCGTCGCCGAGTTTCGCGCCGAGGAGCTGGAGCACCGGGATACCGCTATCGAAGCGGGCGCGGAGAACCTTATCGGCTATCCTTTGTTGTCCGGAATGATACGCCTCGGTTGTCGTGCGGCGATTGCGCTGTCGAAACGAATCTGACAGGCATCGGTCGCCGACAGGCGTGGTTCACGTCGGCGTCCGCATAAGGCGTCCAACCGTCTTCGCGAAGGAGCAGGCACGATGTTGAAGAAAATCGCTCTTCTGGCCGCATTTGCCGCCGCCCCCGCGCTGATCCCGTCGGCGCAGGCGCAGAATGCCGCGCAAAACGGCGTGCTGATCATCTATGGCGATGACAAGTGCCCGACCAATACCAATGGCGAGGAAATCGTCGTCTGCCGGCGCCTCGATGAGGCCGAGCGCTACCGCATCCCCAAGAATCTGCGCGAGGCCGAAGGGCGCCCCCAGGCCAATGAGAGCTGGGCGGTGCGCTCGCAGGGCGCGCTCGACACCGGCCGTTTCGGCACCGGCAGCTGCTCGACGGTCGGCGTCGGCGGCACCACCGGCTGCTTCGTCCAGCAGGCGACCGCCGCCAAGAAGGAGCGTCAGGCCGCCAAGAAGGCCGAAGAGAATCTTCCGTTGCCCTAAGGCTTGCAATGTAGGATTTCGCCTGCTTGGCTCATGCGGTCGGCATTGCCGTCCGCTCTTTGAAATCGTCGGCCAAGGACTCTCCAGGCAACCCCCATGGTCACCGCGACCATTGGGACCATTCGCGAATGTTTAGTCCCTCAAAAAGACTAAACTTCCTCAACATTCGCGCCGATCCAATCCGGCGGATCGCGCCGCACCGCATCGACGATCAGCCACAGCATCACCACCCCGCGCAGCACCGCCGCGAACGCCACATCCGGGAATTGCGCCGAAGGCCAGCCGCCCTCCATTCCCGCGAAATACCAGAATTCGGCAAAATAGGCCGCGATATCGCCGAGAACGAACAGCGCCACCGGCCATAGCCGTGGCGCGGTGAGCAGCAGCATCGGATAGAGCCACAAATCGAATTGCGGCGAATAGACCTTGTTGGTCAGCATGAACCAGGCGAGCACCGGGGTGAACAACACCCACAGATGATCGCGGTGCCGCTGCCAACCCAGCCCGACGATCGCCGCCGCGCCGGCGAGGAATAGCGTCGCCGCATAGCGATTCTGGTCCTGGCTCCAGGTGAACAGCCAGCTCATATTCTGAAGCACGTTCCACGTCCCCGCCGCGGTGCCGCCGCGCTCCTCGGAGAAACGGTAGAACTCGCTCCAGTTCTCGAACGCGAAGGCCGCGACCGGCAGGTTGACCAGCGCCCATGCCCCGATCGCCGCCGCCGACAGCAAAGAGGCGCGGATCAGCCGCTGCGCCCAATTCTGCCCGCGCTCGAACAATGCGCCCAAGCCGAACAGCGGTAGCATCAGCACCGGCCACAGCTTCGCCGCCGTGCCCAGCCCCGCCATCGCCGCCGCCCGCACCAATCGGTTGCTCCGCGCGTAGAGCATCGCCGCGACCGCCAGCGTCACCGCCACCATGTCCCAATTATGCCCGACATAGAGGATCAAGGGCGGCGCGCATGCCCACATCCACAGCCGTCGCCGGTCGAGCCCGGCGAGGAGGAACAGCCGCAGCACCAGCGCCGCCAGCAGCGCGTTGACGATGGTCGCGAAGCCCAGAAAATGCGTGGCGTTGGCATTGCGGCCGAACAGCAATCGCGCCGCGCCGCCCTCGATCCAGATCGCCGCCCCGGTCAGCACCGGATATTCCATCCGCGCCTGAAAATAGGGGATCTTGCCCTTGTCGACTTCGCGCGCGGTCCAGAACGGGATCGCGTCGCTATAGCAGCCGGTGGCGTATTGCTCGGCATTGGTCCAGCCGCCCGGCGTGCAATGCGCCTTGAACAGCCAGCCCAGGCTGCAGGTCAGTGCCAGCACCAGGAACAGCATCCGCACTTGCCTGTCCGCCATCAGCCGCATGTCCGAACCCCTTCGCCGCGGCTTTCTCACATGCCGCTGGACTCCGCAATCTCAAGAACATATATAGAACATATGGCACAACTCGACCTGCGCGCGAAGCTGGCGATCCTCGCCGATGCCGCCAAATATGATGCGTCGTGCGCGTCTTCCGGCACCGCCAAGCGCAAGACGGCCCCGGGCGGAAAGGGCATGGGTTCGACCGAGGGGATGGGCATTTGCCACGCTTATGCGCCCGATGGCCGCTGCATCTCCCTGCTCAAGATACTGCTGACCAATAGCTGCGTCTTCGACTGCCATTATTGCATCAACCGCAAGAGCTCGAACGTCCGCCGCGCCCGCTTCACGCCGGAAGAGGTCGTCGATCTCACTCTCAGCTTCTACAGGCGAAACTATATCGAGGGGTTGTTCCTGTCCTCGGGGATCATCGCCTCGTCCAACTACACGATGGAGCAGATTGTCCGCGTCGCGCGGCTGCTGCGCGAAGAACATGATTTCCGCGGCTATATCCACCTCAAGACCATTCCCGATGCCGATCCCGAGCTGGTCCATCAGGCCGGCCTCTATGCCGATCGCGTCTCGATCAACGTTGAATTGCCAACCGTCGCCGGGCTGACGCGTCTGGCCCCGGAAAAGTCGGCGCCGCGCATAGAGGCTGCCATGCGCGACGTTCGGGAAGATTTGGACGAATCCATCGACGCCCGAAAGCGTTTCAAATTCGCGCCCAAATTCGCGCCCGCTGGCCAGTCGACCCAGATGATCGTCGGCGCCGATGCCGCGACAGACGGTGACATCATCCGGCGCGCCGCCGGTCTCTATGATCGCTTCGCGCTGCGCCGCGTCTATTATTCCGCCTTCAGCCCGATCCCCGATGCCAGCACGGTCTTGCCGCTCCAGCGCCCGCCGCTGATGCGCGAGCATCGCCTCTACCAGTCCGACTGGTTGATGCGCTTCTACGACTATCAGCCCAGGGAAGTCGCCGAGGCCGCCGACCCCGCCACCGGCATGCTCCCGCTCGATATCGATCCCAAGCTCGCCTGGGCGCTCAGGTTTCGCGATCGCTTCCCGATCGACGTCAACCGTGCCCCGCGTGAAGCGTTGCTGCGCGTCCCCGGGCTGGGTGTGAAGGCGGTCAATGCGATCCTGAAGACGCGCCGCTGGCGCCGCCTCCGCCTTGCCGATGTCGCCCGGCTGACGGTGTCGGTCGCCAAGGTTCGCCCGTTCCTGATCGCCGAGGATTGGCGCCCGGTTGCGCTCGCCGAAAAGGCCGATCTGCGCACGCTCGTCGCACCAAAGCGCGAGCAATTGGAGCTATTCGCGGCCTGATTTGTTTGGCGGTCGTAACGAGGGAGTTCATATGGCCGACGCGCGCATCTTTCAGGATCTCAAGGCCGATCACGACCGCCACCGTGCGATGCTCGCCGAGCTGGCCGCCGCCAGTTTCGCCGACCGCGCCGAGCTGTTCGAAGCGCTGCGGATCGAGATCAGCGCCCATGCCGCGGCCGAGGAGGAATCGCTTTACGCGAAGATGCTCGCCAATCCCGATCTGCGCGACGAGGCCCGACATTCGGTGTCCGAGCACAAGGAGATCGACGATTTCTTCGGCGAGCTGGCCGACCTCGATCCGGCAAGTGCCGAATGGACCGCGAAGTTCAAGGAAATGCGCCACCGCTAAGAGCATCACATCGGCGAAGAGGAGGAAGAGATGTTCCCGTCCGCTTCCGCCAGCCTATCGGCCGAAGACGAGAAGGACCTCGCCGACATTTTCGAGCGCCGCAAACCGAAAGAGCTTGTCCGCGCCGAGGAAACTCCGGCGGGCGATGCGCGCGAGTAACTAACAAGGGTGTCAATTCGCTCCGGCTTGGGTAAGCTACCCGAAAAGCAGGAGAGAATGATGCTTCGAACCGCCCTGTTCGCCGCCGTGCTGATCGCCGCGCCCGCCGCCGCGCGCGACATCACGGTTGAGGCCGGCGCCAATGCGCAGGAACGGTTGCAGGAGGCGCTGCTCGACGCCAGGCCGGGCGATACCGTGCGTATCGGCGCCGGCCGCTTCGAGCTGACCGACGGGCTCAGCCTCGACGTTAACGGTGTCACTGTCCGCGGGGCGGGCGCGGGCAAGACCGTGCTCAGCTTCAAGGGGCAATTGGGCGCGGGCGAGGGCTTGCTGGTCACCTCTGACGACGTGGTGCTGCGCGATTTCGCGGTCGAGGACACCAAGGGCGACGGCATCAAGTCCAAGGGCGCCGATCGCATCGTCTACAAGAACGTCCGCGTCGAATGGACCGGCGGACCGAAGGAAACCAACGGCGCATATGGCGTCTACCCCGTCTCCAGCACGCATATCCTGGTCGATGGTGTCACCGTGAAGGGTGCTTCCGATGCTGGCATCTATGTCGGCCAGTCCGAGCAGATCATCGTGCGCAATTCCACGGTCAGCGGCAATGTCGCGGGAATCGAGATCGAGAACAGCCGCCATGCCGATGTCTATGGCAATCTCGCCACGCACAATACCGGCGGCATCCTCGTGTTCGATTTGCCGAGCCTGCCCAAGATGGGCGGCGGCGATGTGCGGGTGTTCAAGAACCGCGTGATCGACAACGATGAGCCCAATTTCGCGCCCAAGGGCAATATCGTCGCAAGCGTGCGCAAGGGCACGGGCGTGCTGATCATGGCGAACGACAATGTCTCGGTCTTCGACAATGATCTGTCGGGCAATGCCACCAGCAATGTCATGCTGATCTCGTACCGCGAGAAGTTCGACGACGTGAAGTACAATCCCCTGCCGCGCCATATCGAGATCACGGCCAATCGCCACGGCAAGGCCGGCTTCGCGCCGCAACTGCCGGGGGGCGAGCAGATCGCTGCCGCGTTTGGCGGCAGCATTCCGCCGATCCTGTGGGACGGCACCGGCGATCCTACCACGCTGAACGTCAGCGACCCGGTTCCGGTGCTCGGCCTCGGCCTCAAGCTCGGCGCGCCGGTCGAGACCGCGCAGCCGGGGCTCGTCAAGCTGACCGGCGCGACTTCGGCCAAAGTCGATATCGTCGTGCTGCCACCCGCGATGGAGGCTGCCGCGAAGTGAAGGCGCTGGTTGCCGCGGTATTGTTGTTCGGCGCCGCGCTGTTTGCGAAACCCGGCGCGGTCAACGATGCGGTGATCGTCGCGGAAGACTATCCGGCGCGCTTGTCCGACTATGGCTTCTTCGCCGATCTGGCGAGGCGCACGCCCAATGCGCGTGTCGTTGGCTACGGGCTCGAAACGCCGCTCTTCTCGGACTATGCCGAGAAGCAGCGCTATCTCTATCTGCCCGCCGGCGCCAAGGCGGGATATCAGCCCGACAAGGCGCTCGATCTTCCGGTCGGCGCGGCGCTGATCAAGACCTTCGGCTATCAACAGAATGGCGCGTTCAAGCCGCTGGAGACGCGGTTGCTGCTCCACCGCGCCAGTGGTTGGGTGGCGCTTCCCTATGTGTGGAACGCGAATGGAACCGACGCCGATCTCAAGCGGGCGGGCACGCGGATTCCGATAACCTTCACCGATCCCTCGGGCGAGACGCGCAGCATCAGCTATGCGGTGCCCAACCAGAACCAGTGCAAGGACTGCCATGCGCTGGACGGCGCGATCACCCCGATCGGGGTCAAGGCACGCTACCTCAATCATGACGGCCAACTCGAACGTCTGGTTGCCGGCGGGATGCTCGACCGATTGCCCAGGGATGCGCCGCGCGTCGCGCGCTGGAACGACCCGAAAGCCCCGCTCGAAGACCGGGCCCGCGCTTATCTCGAGATCAATTGCGCGCATTGCCATAATCCGGCGGGAGCGGCGTCGAACTCGGGGCTGTTCCTCGACTGGAAACAGGCGGATGCCAATGCGCGCGGTATCCTCAAGCGCCCGGTGGCGGCGGGCAGGGGGTCGGGCGGACGCGATTTCGCGATCCAGCCGGCGCGCGCCGAGGAGTCGATCCTGATCTACCGGATGGAATCGACCGATCCCGGCATCGCCATGCCGGAGCTGGGCCGGGCGACGGTGCACAAGGAAGGCGTGGCGATGCTGCGGCAGTGGATCGATTCGCTTCCCGAGCGTTGAGACGCGATGCGCGTCGTTACGCTCACGGCGGAGGATGATTTCGAGGGCTGGCGCGATGCGGCGCGGGCGCTGGCGGGCGCACGGGTTTCGCCGTCGGAGGTGGTATGGCAGGTCGGCGATCACCCTGCTGATCTGTTCGGCGACGAAGCGGTGCTTGAATCCGCCGCGCCGCGCGCCTTCCGGGTACCGCGTGCCTTTCTCGATCTCGCCCAGACCGTGATCCTCCACAGCGATCCGCAGCGTTTTGCGCTGCTCTACACGCTGCTTGCCGGGGTGATCGAGGCGCCCAAGCGGATCGACGACCATGCCGATCCGCTGGTCCGGCGATTGGAGGAAATGGCCAAGGCGGTGCGGCGCGATATTCACAAGATGCGGGCGTTCGTGCGGTTTCGCGAGATCGCGGACGATGTCGGCACCCGCTACATCGCCTGGTTCGAGCCCGAGCATCATATCGTCCGCACCAATGCCCGCTTCTTCGTCGATCGCTTCGCCAATATGCGCTGGTCGATCCTGACGCCGGAACTGTCGGTCCATTGGGACCGCGCGACGCTCAAGGAAGGCCCGCCCGCAACCAAGGCGGACGCGCCCGAAGGCGATCCGGTCGAGGATGTGTGGAAGACCTATTACGCCTCGATCTTCAATCCGGCGCGCTTGAAGACCGGGGCGATGCTCAAGGAAATGCCACGCAAATATTGGAAAAACATGCCCGAAACCGCGTTGGTCAAGGAGCTGGTCGCTGGCGCGCGCCAGCGGGAGACGGCAATGGTCCAGACAGCGCGGACGGCGGCGGGCGGCAATATCGCGGGGGCGTGGGGCGCGCTGCGCGATGAGGCGATGGGTTGTACCCGCTGCCACCTCTACGAGCAGGCGACGCAGACGGTGTTCGGCGAAGGCCCGATCGACGCGCGGATGATGTTCGTCGGCGAGCAGCCCGGCGACAATGAGGATCTGGAAGGCCACCCATTCGTGGGGCCGGCGGGACAAATGTTCGACCGGGCTATGGCCGATGCCGGAGTGGATCGGGCCAGCGTCTACGTCACCAACGCGGTCAAGCATTTCAAATTCGAGCGGCGCGGCAAACGCCGCATCCATTCAAAGCCCGATGCCGGCGAGATCACCGCATGCCGCTGGTGGTACGAACAGGAACGGCTGCTGCTCAAACCCGCGATGACCGTGGCGCTGGGCGCGACAGCGGCGCGGCAGATGATTGGCAAAACGGTGACGATCACCGCAACGCGGGGCCGGGTGATCGAGCTGGCCGAGGGCGGGAAGGGCTGGGTAACGATCCATCCGAGCTTCCTGCTGCGCCTGCCCGACAAGGCTCGCGCCGAGGACGAATATGCGATGTTCGTCGAGGATCTGAAGGGCGCGGCCAAGGCGCTGTGAGCGCGAATGGTCCCAATGGTCGCACTGACCATGGGAGGTCTGGCCGGGCCGAGAATGTGACGATGTCAAAGAGCCGGGCAAGCCCAGCAGCCGAAATCCTACATTGCAAGCCTATTGGGCAAGCTTACCGGGCAAGCTTCTCGGCGATCGCCCTGACCTTCTCCGCGCGACCGGGAGCGAACTTCTCAACCATCGCCCTATAACGCGCCAGCGTCGCCGCATCGGCGCGCTCGGGCGAGCCGCTGTCAAAGGGCGGATGCGGATCATATTCGAGGCTGAGCTGGACGAACCTGGCGTGATCTTCGCCGGCAATCGCGGCGACCAGAGCCAGCGCGAAATCGATCCCCGCGGTGACGCCGCCGCCGGAGACCCGGTTGCGGTCGAACACCACCCGCTCGGCGACCGGTTCCACTCCGAAGAAGGCGAGCTGATCGCGCGAGGCCCAGTGGCAGGCGGCGCGATAGCCGGTGAGCAGCCCGGCGGCGGCGAGCAGCAACGATCCGGTGCACACGCTCGTCACCCATCCCGCCTCGGCGCCGACCTGACGCAGCCACGCCAGCGTTTCGACATCCTCCATCGCCGGGATCGTGCCGAAGCCGCCGGGCACGCAGAGGATGTCGGCGCGCGGCACGTCGGCGAAGGTCGCGGTCGGCAGCAAGGCGAATTGCGCGTCGGTGGGCACCGGGTCGAGCGATCTGGCGACGAGATGGATCCTGGCGCCGGGCAGGCGCGACAGCACCTGCGCCGGCCCGGTCATGTCGAGCTGGGTGATGCCGGGAAACAGCAGGAAGGCGATGTGGATGGGCGCGGCTTCGGACATGCGCTATGGATAACCCGGTCCCGGCGGCAAGGACAGCCGCGCCGGCGCACCTCAGCGCGGCGGCGGCGCCGCGATCCGGTCGGCGATCACCGAGCGCATCGTGCGGCCGTCCCACAACCAGGCATCGAAAGTACGGGCGCCATCGGGGGCGACGTGCCAGCGCCATGCGAGCGTGCCGTCCGCCGAGGCGCCTTCTCCGGTCTTGCCATCGTTGGCGGTGGCGGCGGACACCGTGCCCGGCTTGCCCTTGCAGGCGGCGCGGTGGATCGCGGCCTTGTCGCGCGCGGCGCGTGGTGTGGCGACGCCGTCGCCACCATCGACGCGCCACTTCCAGCCACCTTTGGGCTGGCGTTCCCAGACGGTGGTGAAATAGCCGTTATTGCCGCGGCGGTTCAGCCACGGCCCGGTGTTGACCGCCAGCGCGCCATCGCACGAGACGAAGCTATCCGACGCCCACCATTGGATCGCCACCGGCGGATCCTTGAGGCCCTTGATCGCTTCCTCGATCGGCTGCGGGCCGTCGCCGAACATCGTCGCGCCAGGCAGCGCGAAGCTGCGGAATGCGGTCCATTGCCCTTCGGTCTGCGCCGCGCGGGCGAAGGCGATCTCGGCATCGGCGGCGGTCGCGGGGAGCGGATCGGCGGCCGCCAGCAAGAGCGTGATGAACATCGGCAATCCCCATTCTGTCGCTGCGGAGGAAGGCTGGCCATCGCCGTGCCTGATCGGGACGGTGATGCTATGAACCGTCGCGGTCGCGCTACGAACGTCCCCACATCCTTGTTTCGCCCCAATTGGTGGCCCGATAGGAAATATGAGTGAATTTTGAAGCAAGCCCAACTCCGCCGGCGCTAACCGGCGCCGCGCGCCGCGTGGTGGCGCTGTTCATCGTCCTGTTCTGGATCGCGCAATTCGGGCTGGTGACCGCGCAGCGGCTCGTCTTCCTCGAAGAAGAGTCCGTGTGGTTGATCATCCCGCGACTGTGCGTGTCGGCAATCGCCATCACCATGTCGTTCGGCATCGCCTATCTGCTGGCGCGTTCGGTCGGCAGGCCGGTGATCGCGCGCGTCCGGTTGGCGATCGGGCTGGCGCTGGTCGCGCCATGGATCCACGCGCTCAGCAATTACACGATCTTCCAGATCTACACGCCGATGCCGAGCCCGTTCGAGGACATCGTGATGAGCTACGTGCCGGCGCTGGTGCAGTGGCTTACCTCCTACGCCGCTGCGACGGGGATGATCTACGCGCTGGTCACGCATTTCGAATCGCGCGAGCGCGAGCGCGAGATCAGCCGGCTTCAGCGCGTCGCCGCCGTCGCGCAGCTTCGCGCGCTGCGCTATCAGCTCAATCCGCATTTCATGTTCAACACGCTCAATTCGGTGACGGCGCTGATCGGGGCGGGGCGGGCGGCGGATGCCGAGGAGATGGTCGAGAATCTCGCCGACTTCCTGCGCGCCGGCCTGTCGCTCGATGCGCTCGACGATATCCCGCTGAGCCGCGAGCTAGAGCTGCAGTCATTGTACCTGGCGATCGAGAAAGTGCGCTTCGTCGATCGCCTGCGGGTGCGCGAGGAAGTGAGCCGCGAGGCGATGCAGGCGCTGGTGCCGAGCCTGGTGACGCAGCCGCTGATCGAGAACGCCATCCGCCATGCGGTGGCGGCGACCACCGAGCCGGTCGATCTGGTGATCTGCGCCAAGGTGGTCGGCGAGGATCTGCACGTCGCGATCCGCAACACTGCCCCCGATCAGTCGCGGCCGGGCAAGCGCGGCACCGGCCTGGGCCTGATCAATGTCGAGGAGCGGCTGCGCGCGCGCTTCGGCGAAGTGCGCTTCTCGGCCGGGTTGGCGCCGGACGGGATGTACGAAGTCGCCTTCGCCGTGCCGTACCTGCGGGCGAAGGAAGCAGCATGATCCGGCTGCTGCTGTGCGACGATGAGCCGCTCGCGATCCAGCGGCTGGGCGAGATGCTCGGACGGTTCGCCGATGTCGAGATCATTGGCATCGCCAATGACGGACGCGATGCGATCGAGCGGATCATCGAGCTCAAGCCCGATGCGGTGCTGCTCGATATCGAGATGCCCTATCTCGACGGCTTCGACGTGATCGAGGAAGTCGCCCGGCGCGGCGAGGCGTGTCCGCTGGTCGTGTTCGCCACGGCGTTTCCGCGCTTCGCGACGATGGCGTTCGAGACCGGCGCTATCGACTTTCTGACCAAGCCGGTGCGGCTGGCGCGGCTTGAGACCACGATCCAGCGCATCCGCGCCGCGCTCGACGACCGCAGCGCGCGCAGCCGGCTCGAGGAATTGTCTCGCCAGCTCGAAGCACTGCGCCGGACCGGCTCTCCCGCCACGGACGATCCGCATATCTGGATCCAGCGCCGCGGCGAGACGGTGCGCGTCTCGCTGCAGCGGATCGACTGGATCCGCGCCGAGGCCGAATATGTCCGGATCGTCGTCGGGCAGGCCAGCTATCTTCACCGCGAGCCGCTGAGCGAGTTCATGACCCGGCTCGACGAGAAGGATTTCCTGCGGGTCCACCGCTCGCTGATCGTCAATCGCCACCGCGTCGTGGCGGTGCGCCGCAATCCGACCGGCAGTTACCGGCTGATGACGGAGGACGGCACCGATCTGCCGGTGGGGCGCAGCTATCGAAAGGCCGTGCGTGCGCTGGTGGCGGCGACACCCGAGCTCGAAACCCGGGGGGGCTGATATGGCTGGAATGCGCAACCGCGCCTGCGCTGCCGCCGTGGCGCTGATGCTGGTGGCGGGCAACGCGGCGCCGGGCGGGGCGGACCGCGATTACGCGGCGATCCGCGCAGCCTGGGCCGAGGCGCGCGCTGCCGCGCGGAGCGACGCGGCGGCGGCCTTGCCGCGCTACGATGCCCTGATCGAGATGGCGGCGGGCAGTCACGGGATCCTGCTCTCGGCGATCTCGGTGGCGGCGAAGGCGCGGGACAAGATGCGTCTCGCCCGTTGGCTGGCGTTGTTCGTCGAGCAGGGCGGCGCGTTCCCGGCGGAGGATTGCGCGGAACTGGCCGCTATCCTCGGTGCGGGTAGCGAAGCGGTGCTCGAAAGGGCGCGGGAGAATGGGCGCGGGTTCGGCGGCGCAATATCGCTCGCGGAAATTCCCCCCGAACTGCCGCTGATCGAGGGCATCGCGCACGATGCGCGTCGCGGCGCGCTGTTCGTCTCCAGCGTGATCGATCGCCGGATCGAGCGGGTCGCTGCCACCGGCGCGCGCCACACCGTGTTGCGGCTGGCGGAAAGCGACGGTTTTCCGATGGCGCTCGCCTTCGATCGGCGCCGGAACACGCTGTGGGCGGCGATCGACAGCGCGTTGTTCGATGGCGACAAGCCCGGTGCCGGCGGCGTGATGCGGATTTCGCCCGGGACCGGCGCGCACGTCCTGATCGGCGCCGAGCCGGGCACGGCGCTGCATATCGGCGACATCGCGCTCGGACCGGACGGCAGCGTCTATGCCGCGGATTCGCAAAGCGGCGCGATCTATCGCTGCGCCAGCGATTGCACGCGGCTGAGCGTGCTGGTGCCGGCGGGACGGCTGCGCAGCGGGCAGGGCATGGCGGTCGCGCCCGGCGGAAAGCGGCTATATGTCGCCGACTATTCCTACGGCCTGCTCGCGGTCGATCTTCGAACCGGGGCTCTGGCACGTGTCGAAACGGCGGCGGGGATCGCGCTTGACGGGATCGACGGGATCGCGATGCGCGGCAACAAGCTGATCGCCATCCAGAATGGCTGGGTGCCGGCGCGGGTGATCGAGATCGGGCTCGATGCGCGGGGCATGACCGCCACCACGGTTCGTGTGCTTGCGCGCGGCGCGCCGGCCGCGGAGGAGCCCGGGCAATTCACTCTGGGGCCTAGCGGCGCGATCCTGATGGTCGCCAACAGCCAATGGAGACGCATGGACAAGCCCGCAGCGAGACGTTCGCCCCCCGATCCGACGCGGTTGGTGCGATTGATCGCGGGGCGACCCGGGCACTGATCGTCTGAAACGGACGGTTCGTCCGACGCGACATTTCGTAGCAAGTGTGCCGCCGCTCATGGCTTCGCTCCATGAGTGGTGGGCCGCGATCCTTAGGCTGCTTCCCGAACAGGAGGCAGCCATGCAAGTCACCCAACACGCTCCCCGCTCCGCCAAGATCGCGCGTCAGTCCGCGGTTCAGCCGGCGATGCAGCGCGCTGCCGGATGCTGCCCCTATTGCGGGCATGCCGGCGAGACGGTGATCAAGCGCGGCGCGATCGTCATCCAGAACGATCCCATCGAAGTGACCTGGCAGGGCCTGCCGGTGCCACTGTCGCCAACCGAGGCCTTTGTCTTCCGCACGATCGCCGTGCGGGGCCGTGCGACCAATCAGGCGATCGACGAGGCGATGCGCGAATTCGGATCGAACCCGGACACGCGGCCGGTAGTGATGATGCGAATTCGCCGCAAGTTCATGGCGCTCGGCAGCGAGGATCCGTTCGTGCGGCTGGGCCAGCACGGCGTGCGGCTGCGCATCGAGGCCGATGCATGGGGATCGTCGTCAACGGTGATCGGGCTGAGCCTGCAATCGGCATAATCGGATAGGTTACAGGTGGATAGCTGATCTCTAAAGTATATTTTTGTATATCTGACGTATATCCTGGGGCGGAGTTAGAGAATTTGCTGTATGCGCTAAGCAACAGGCCAATAATTGGCAGTTTACAAGCGCTCCTCAACCGATAGCTAGGCAAGAATGTCACGGCTCCGCTCCGCCTATATTGAGCGGAGCCTGATGAACAGGGAGACTAACATGCGTAAGACGTCCTATCTAACAAGCACAATCCTGTGCTCGGCTTTCGCGGCGATGGCGTTGCCATCGGCCGCTCTCGCCCAGGAAGCGAAGACCGCGCCTGCCGCAACCGGGGCCGCCAAGGACGAACAGGCTGCCGATGAGGGCGAGGCGATCGTCGTCACCGGTTCGCTGTTCCGCCGCACCAACACCGAGACGCCGTCGCCAATCACCGTGCTGAGCGCAGCGACGCTCGAAGAGCGCGGCATCAACACCGTCAGCGAGGCGATGCAGCGCCTGACCGCCAACGGCGCGGGCAACATCTCGCAGGGCTGGAACGCCGCCGGCAACTTCGCCGCTGGCGCGACCGCGCCTTCGCTGCGCGGCCTGACCGTGCAGGCGACGCTGTCGATCTCCGACGGTCTGCGCATGGCGCCCTATCCGCTCGCGGACGACGGCCAGCGTAACTTCGTCGATCTGAACTCCATTCCCTCGGCAACGATCGAGCGCATCGAAGTGCTGCGCGACGGCGCTTCGTCGACCTATGGTGCCGACGCGATCGCGGGCGTGATCAACATCATTACCAAGAAGGAGATCAAGGGCCTTCATCTCAACGCCAGCGCCGGCATTTCTCAGCGCGGCGACGCCGGCGAGCAGCGCGTCTCGGGCGCATGGGGCATTGGCGACCTCAACGAGCAGGGCTTCAATTTCTACCTGTCCGGTGAGTATCAAAAGCAGGATCGCCTGCTTGCGCGTGACCGCGGCTATCCGTTCAACAGCTCGGATCTGTCGCGCCTCTGCAACGCGGCCGGAAGCTGCCGGAACAATGGCATTCAGAACGCGGTCACCACCGAGACCGGTATCTTCAACGGTCTGTTCGCCATTTCCGGCGTGACGCTGATCCGCCCGATCACGGCAGCGGGCACCAACACCGGCGCCGGCCGCTTCACCTATCTGAACCCGGGTGCCGGCTGCCTTGGCCGCACCACGGGCACGATCACGGCCGCACAGTCGCCCACGTCGCCGCTGACGATTTGCCAGACCGATCCGATCGCCGAATATGGCCATTTGCTGCCGAGCGTCGAACGCTTTGGCGGCTCGGCGCGCTTCACCGCCAATCTCGGCGACAGGGCGCAGCTCTATGCGATTGCGAGCTTCTACGATTCCAAGGTCAAGCGCACCGCGCAGCCGAGCGGTTATAACGGGCTTCCGCAGCCGCCGCGCCCTGCCGGTCAGCCGACCTACAACACGGTTCTGCCGGTCTATGTCTGCGCCGCGGGCGTGGGTACGTTCAACGGCACGAACACCGGCTGCACCGCCGCCAATGGCGTCCTCAACCCGTACAACCCCTATGCAGCTTTGGGCCAGACGGCGCAGGTTCTTTACCGCGACACGCGTCCGGTCGAGCAGAATAGCGACGCGCGCAGCTTGCGCGGCGTCATCGGTGTCGATGGTACGTTCGGGGACGGCTGGAACTATTCGGCCAGCTTCACCGCGATGAACGTGCGCCTGCTGCGTGCCCAGCTCAATTACCCCAATTTGCAGCACATCATGGATGTCGTCGCGCGCGGAGAGTTCAACTTCTTCAATCCGTCGGCGACGCCGCAATCGGTGCTTGACTATATCTCCCCGGCGAGCATCACGCGGTCGAGTTCGGACCTGTGGCAGCTGAGCGGGACGCTTACGAAGGATCTGTTCGAGCTTCCCGGCGGGCCGCTCCAGGCCGCTGTCGGCGGACAGATGCGCTACGAATCGATCAACGCACCGAGCGCCAACCCCGCTAACCTGATCCGGCCCTATGACCGGTACCTCGTGCTCAACGCGGTCGGCACCAAGGGCAGCCGCCGGGTGAAGTCGGGCTTCTTCGAAATCAATGCCCCGATCGTCAAGGAGCTCGAACTGAACGTCTCGGGCCGGTACGACAGCTATTCGTCCGGCCAGAGCAATTTCTCGCCGAAGGTCGGCGCGAAATTCACGCCGATCCCGCAGATCGCGGTCCGGGGCACCTATTCGAAGGGCTTCCGTATCCCGAGCTTCAACGAAGCGTTCGGCCTGCCGACCACCGGGTTTACGAACCAGACGCTCTCGCCTTCGGTGCCAGCCCAGGCAGCGTTCATAGCGCTGCACGGCAACAACGCCTATGCCACCAATCCATTCCCGCTCGGTACGACGACGGTTGGCAATCCCAGCCTGACGCCTGAGAAATCGACCAGCATCACCGCTGGTGCGGTTTTCGAGCCGATCCGCAATGTCAGCCTCACGGTTGATTACTGGCAGATCAAGATCAAGGGCCTGATCGCCGGCGTCACCGATGTCGCTCCGGCAATCGCCGCTTATTATGCCAATAACGGCGTCGTGAACATTCCAGGGATCAACGTGCTTCCGGGGCTTCCGGACGTCGCGCTCCCCAATGCGCTGCCGCATATCGGCTTCATCGAAGCGTCGTACACGAACACCGACTCGCAATTCTCGAGCGGGATCGATGTCGGTGCCAACGTCAACGTCAACATCACCGACGGCATTCGCCTGAACAGCAGCTTCGAAGCGTCGTACCAGCTTCGTTACGAGCTGATCCAGACCAACGGCGTCAAGCTGAACTATACCGGCACGCTCAGCCCCTGCTCGGTCACATCTTGTTCGGGCGCACCGCGGCTGCGTGCCACCTGGCAGAACACGCTGGACTTCGGCGACACCAAGATGTCGGTGACCGCCTATTACACCAGCGGATACGACAATGCGTCGGTTGACGAGGGCGGTATCGCCGGCAATTGCGCCGCCAACGCCGCAACGCGTCACCGGGTGCAGGTCTATAACGATCAGTCGCCGGTCCTCTGCCGCGCCAAGCCGACCTGGAACGTCGATCTGACGGCAAGCCAGAAGATCAACGAGAACTTCCTGCTGTACGTGAACGTGCTCAACGTTCTGGATATCAAGCCGCCATACGACCCGTCGTCGAGCTACGGCCAGTTCCAGTACAACCCGGCTTGGGCCGGCCCGAACATGATGGGCCGCTACTTCAAGGTCGGTGCCAAGATCGACTTCTGAGCTAACCGCGCTACCCGCCTGACGATCCGAAGCGTCAGGCGGGAGCGGCAAGAGACGGGCGGTGCGAGCGTTTTGACGCTCGCACCGCCCCTTTCGTTTGTCCGTCCCACCTTGTCCCGAAATAATATTCACGCGCGTGATAGTGAATATTGACAAGATTCTTCCGTGGCGGCATCCTTGGCCTCACAAGCCGGCAGGACAGGATCGGCATATTGGGAGAGAGAGCATGCGAGTGAACCTTCTCGCGTCGGCGTGCGCCGTCGCCATTGCCGTGAGCGCCACGCCCGTCTGGGCGCAGAGCGCGCCCCCCGCCGATCAGACGGCGGCGCAGGACGATGCTTCCGACGAAGACATCGTCGTCACCGCCACGCGCCGCGAAGAACGCATCCAGGATGTGCCGCTGTCGATCACCGCGTTCACGCAAAAGACGCTGACCGAAAAGGGCATTGTCGGTTTCGAGGGCATCGGCCGCGAAACGCCCGGCGTGGTGCTCAACCGCCCGACCCAGAATTTCAACAACTTCACGTCGCGCGGCATCGCCACCAACGGCTATAACGCCAACCTGCAAAGCTCGGTCGCGGTCTATATCGACGAACTGCCGGTCTCGACGATCGGCAACACCACGGTGGTCGATCCCAATCTGTTCGACGTCGAGCGCGTCGAGTTCCTGCGCGGGCCGCAGGGCACGTTGTTCGGATCGGGCTCGCTGTCGGGCGCGATGCGGATCCTCACCAAGAGCCCCAACCTCTCGAACTTCGACGTCTCGGCGCTCGCCGATCTCGGCCTAACCGGATCGGATTCGTTCCGCCAGCGCTATAATCTGATGGTCAATCTGCCGGTCGTCACCGACAAGCTCGCGATCCGTGCCGTCGGCTTCTACCGCAACGAAGACGGCTATCTCGATAACGTCGGCACCGGCGTCCATAACTCGAACAAGCTGATCGATTATGGCGGGCGCCTGGTCGCGCTGTGGCAGCCCACCGACCGGCTCTCGATCAAGCTGCTGGCTTCCTATGAGAATAGCGATCCCAAGGATTCGTCGCTGACCAGCCCGTCGCTCGGACGCGAGAAGCGCGTCTCCGACCAGCCGGACCGCTTCACCGGCAAGCAGACCGTGTTCAACGGCACGCTCAACTACGACATGGGCTTCGCGAACCTGACGAGCTCATCGACCTATTCGAAGATGGATCAGCGCTTCTGGGTCGATCTGGCCGGCACGTTCCCCGCGCAGCCGGCCTATCCGGGCGCCCCGATCGCCTTTGGTCTCGACGCCAATGCCTATGACAAGGTGTTCGTGCAGGAGACGCGGCTGGTGTCGTCGCTCGACGGTCCCTTGCAGTTCACCCTCGGCGGCTTCTATCTGCACCGCCGCCGCGACGTGGATTATTTCTACCGCTCGAGCCTCGCCTTCCTCGCCTCCCGCAACTACACCGGGCTGCCCGACCAATATTATCAAAAGCAGTACACGCACTTCAACAGTGAGGAGCTTGCCGGATTCGGCGAGCTGACCTACCGCTTCTCGCCCAAATTCTGGCTGACCGGCGGCATGCGCTATGGCCGCACCTCGCAGCAGGGCTTCACCGAGCCCGGCGGTTATCTCGCGACGGCGGCGGGCTTCAACTATTTCACCTATGCGCTGCTCAACTACCGCAACATCAACTTCAACACGCTGACGCCCTACGCCGCCGCCACCGGGGTCAAGGCGACCGGCTCCAAGCCGTCATGGAAGGCGAGCGCCAGCTTCAAGCCGGTCGATCACATCACCACCTATGCGACCTTCTCGACCGGCTTCCGCGCGCCGATCGTCAACGCGTTCGCCGGCCGCGCCAGCCTGACCAATCCGGCCGACATCATCATCCCCAACGGCGCGTCCTCGGACGATCTGAAGAGCTATGAGATCGGCGCCAAGGCGCGCTTCCTCGGCGGGCGGGTGACGATCAACGCCGCAGCCTATCTGATCGACTGGAACAACATCCAGGCCCAGGCCAACCGCGTTTCGGACTCGGTGCAGTTCGCCACCAATATCGGCGGCGCGCGCAGCCAGGGCTTCGAAGTCGAGATGGGCATCCTGCCCGGCAGCGGCTTCTTCATCGGCTTCAACGCCGCGTACAATGATTCGAAGATCACCAAGCTGAGCGCCACGGAGGCGGCGATCTCCGGCGCGGTGCTCGGCCACCGGCTGTCGGCGCCGCGGCTTCAGGGCGCGCTGTCGATCTCGAACACCTTCGATATCGGTCCGGACGCGAAGGGCACCCTTGCGGTCAGCACGCAATATATCGGCTCGTACAACAGCGCCTTCCCCAACGTGCCGGGTGCGCCGAACGTGCGGCTGGCAACCTTCGGGGTGACCGACGAATATCTGAACACCAATATCAGTCTGGGCATGAAGAAGGGGCCGCTCTCGGCGCAGCTTTACGTCGAGAACGTCTTCGACGATCATTCGACGGTCTACATCCACCCCGAGGCGTTCTTGAACAGCCGCTTCGGGACGATGCGGCCGCGCACCATCGGCATCCGCCTCGGCTACGGACTCTAAGCGATGACGACCGGCTCCGTTTCTTCCTCCGATGCAATGGAGCCGGTCGCAGGCTCAGGCGGCGCGCGGCCCTGGGTCGTGCTGTCGATGCTGACCTTCGTCTACGTCATCAATTTCCTCGATCGGCAATTGCTCGGCTTCCTCGCCAAGCCGATCAAGGATACGCTGCACATCAGTGACGGCGATCTCGGCAAGATCGGCGGCCTGTATTTCGCGATGTTCTATTGCTTCATCGCAATTCCCGTCGGCTGGCTGGCGGACCGCACCAATCGCGTCAACGTGCTGTCGCTGGCCTGTGCGATCTGGAGCGGGGCGACGGTCGCGTGCGGGATGGCGACCAACTACACCCAGCTCGTCGCGGCACGAATGACGGTCGGCTTTGGCGAAGCCGGGGGTGTGCCCCCCAGCTATGCGATCATCACCGACACCTTCCCGCCGGGCAAGCGCGGCTTCGCCTTCGGCATCTATAATTTCGGCCCGCCTCTGGGTGCGGCGCTCGGCATCGCCTTTGGCGGCTGGATCGCGATCGCCTATGGCTGGCGCGAGGCGTTCATCACCATCGGCGTGATCGGCATCATCGCCGCGATCCTGGTCCGCGTGGTGCTGCGCGATCCGCCGCGCGGCGCGCTCGATCTCGACGCCGCGGGGGCCGCGACGGTCTACGAGAAGGCGCCGTTCTGGGCGACGACCAGAACCTTCTTCACCAATCCGGTGCTGCTGCTCGCCTCGCTCGGCAGCGGCGCCACCCAGTTCGTCACCTATGGCCTCGGCAATTTCGCGGTGCTGTTCCTGATGGAAAGCAAGGGCATGAAGCTCGCCGAGGTTTCGGTGTGGTACGCGCTGGCGGTGCTGATCGGCATGGGCGGCAGCATGATCATCTCGGGCCGCATCCTCGATCTGCTCACCAGGCGCTCGCGCACCGGCTATGCGCTGGCGCCGGCGATCTCACTGGTGATCGCGATGCCCTTCTACGTCGCGTTCGTATGGGCGCCGGGCTGGCCGGTGGCACTGGCGCTGCTCACCGTCGTGATGCTGTTCAACTATGTCTATCTCTCGGCGTCGGTGGCGCTGGTCCAGGACGAGGTCGCGCCCAACAAGCGCGTGCTCTCCGGCGCTTTGCTGCTGCTGGTGATGAACTTCATCGGGCTCGGGCTGGGCCCCACCTATGTGGGTGCCGCCAGCGACTGGCTGAAGGCGCATGACTATCAGAACACGCTGCAGCTCGCGCTCTATTCGATCACGCCCTTCTATCTGATCGCGATCGGGCTGTTCCTCTGGCTCGCCCGCATCCTCCGCCGCGAGACGCGCAAGGCACAGGCATGAAATCTTTCCTCGCAGCCGCGCTGGCGGCCAGTCTTTTCGCCGGTCCGGCACTTGCTCAGGTGCCGGTCGTGCAGGCGCCGGCCGGAACCGTGCAGGGCACAGGGCAGGGCGATATCCGCATCTTCAAGGGCATTCCCTTCGCCCAGCCGCCGGTCGGCGCGATGCGCTGGAAGCCGCCGGTCGAGCTGCCGGCTTGGGAAGGCGTGCGCAATGCCGCCAGCTTCGGGCCGGCCTGCGTCCAGCCGCACGCCAGAGCCGCCGGCATCTACACCAACCCGCCCGAAAGGATGAGCGAGGATTGCCTGACGCTCAACATCTGGGCGCCGAAGAATGCCGCCAAGCTGCCGGTGTTCGTGTGGATCCACGGCGGCGCCCTGGTCGGTGGATACAGCCATGAGCGGATGTACGACGGCGCGCGGATGGCGCAGCGCGGCGGGGCGATCGTGGTTTCGATCAACTACCGGCTCGGCATCCTCGGCTATCTCGCCCATCCCGAGCTGAGCAGGGAATCGGCGGAGGGCATATCGGGCAATTACGGCCTGCTCGATCAGATCGCGGCGCTGCGCTGGGTCCAGCGCAACATCGCGGCGTTCGGCGGCGATCCCGGCAACGTCACCATCGCGGGAGAATCGGCAGGCGCGCTCAGCGTCATGTACCTGCTGGCGAGCCCGCAGGCGCGGGGCCTGTTTCACAAGGCGATCGCGCAGAGCGCCTATATGATCACCACCCCGGAGCTCAAGCAGGGCCGCTTCGGCCTGCCCGCGGCCGAGGCTTCGGGAACGCTCGCAATGGCTGCGCTCGGCGCGCCGGATCTGGCCGGGTTGCGCGCGATGGACGCCGAGAAGCTCACCGACATGGCGGCGGCCAAGGGCTTCGGCCCCTGGGCGGCGATCGACGGCAAGACGCTGACCCGCCAATTGGTCGAGACCTGGGACCGCGGCGAGCAGGCGAAGGTGCCGGTGCTGGCCGGATTCAATTCGGGCGAGATCCGCTCGCTGCGCGTGCTGCTGCCGCCGGCTCCGGCGAATGCCTCGGCGTATGAGGAACTGATCCGCGCCCGCTATGGCGATCTCGCCGATCACTTCCTGCGCCTGTACCCTTCCAGCAATGTCGGCGAGTCGATGCTGGCCACGACGCGCGACGCATTATATGGCTGGACCTCGGAACGGCTCGCGATCGGCCAGACGGCGATCGGCCAGCCCGGCTACCTCTATTTGTTCGATCATGGCTATCCGGCGGCGGACGATAACGGGCTGCACGCCTTTCACGCCTCCGAAATCCCCTATGTCTTCGGCACCGCCAGCGATACGCCGCCTTATTGGCCGAAGATGCCGGCGACCGCGAACGACCGGCAGCTTTCCACGGCAATGATGGATTACTGGACCTCCTTCGCCCGCACCGGAACCCCGGTCGCGAAGGGGCAGCCGGCATGGCCGGCCTATGGCAAGGCATCCAACTACATGGCGTTCGGGCGGGTGCCCAAGCCCGGGAAGGATCTGTTCCCCGGCATGTTCGCGCTGCACGAGGCAGCGGTCTGCCGCCGCCGCGCGGCGGGCGATCAACCCTGGAACTGGAACACCGGGGTGATTTCTCCCGTGCTAAAAAAGGCGGCGAACTGCAGATGATCGACGGAAGCATTCAGGATTTTCCGCTGACTCTCGACAAGTTCCTCGATCACGCGGCCAAATGGCATCCCGAGGCGCAGGTGGTGAGCGCGCGCGAGGGCGGCGCGACCGAGCGGATCGGCTATGCGGGCCTGCGCGAGCGGAGCCTGAAGGCATCGCGGGTGCTGGCGGACATGGGGGTGGTCAAGGGTGACCGCGTCGCGACGTTGGCATGGAACAGCCAGGCGCATGTCGAGGCCTGGTATGCGGTGATGGGGATGGGCGCGGTGTGCCACACGCTCAATCCGCGACTGACCCGCGCCCAGCTCGCGTCGATGGTAAAGCAGTCGGAGGCGCGCATCGTGATCGCGAGCGGCGATCTGGCGCCGCTCGCGCTCGATATCGCGCGCGAGGCCGCGGGCGTCGAACGCGTGCTGCTGATCGATGTGGCGGCGGATCTGGTAAGCGGAGAGCCCGGCGCGGACGTCGCCGCGCTCGCGCCGCTGATCGATGCTGCGGAGGCCGATTTCGTCTGGGGCGATTTCGAGGAAACCGCGCCTTCTGGACTATGCTTTACATCGGGCACCACCGGCGCCCCCAAGGGCGTCACCTACACCCACCGTTCGAGCTTTCTCCACACGCTGCGCGCGCTTCAGGCTGACGTGATGGCGTTCACCGCGCGCGACAGCGTGCTTGCCGCAGTCCCGATGTTCCATGCCAATGCCTGGGGGCTGCCATTCGCGCTGCCCGCCGTGGGCGGCAAACTGGTGCTGCCCGGCCGGGTCACCGATGGCGCGAGCCTGGCGCGGCTGATCAATGCTGAGGGCGTCACCGTCGGCGTCGGTGTGCCGACGGTTTGGCTCGGGCTGGTCGAGCATCTCGATGCGGCGGGCGGCGAAGTGCCGACGCTCGAGCGCGTGATCATGGGCGGTGCGCCGCTGCCACCGGCGCTGATGAAGCGCGTCGAGAAACGGCTGGGCGTGACGGTCCAGACCAGCTGGGGCATGACCGAGCTGTCGCCTTCGGGGACGGTCTCGCGGCCCAACGATCCGGCGCGGAAGGCGGCGCTATCGGGGCGGCCGGCGGTGGGCGTCGACCTTCTGCTGACCGATGCCGACGGGCGCGCCCTCCCCGAGCAGCGTGGCGTCGAAGGCCATTTGCGGGTGCGCGGCGCGGCGGTGGTCGATCGCTATTTCGGGCATTCCGAAAAGGCGACCGATGCGGATGGCTGGTTCACCACCGGCGATCTCGCCCGGATCGAGCCCGACGGCAGCCTGATGATCACCGGGCGCGCCAAGGATCTGATCAAGTCGGGCGGCGAATGGATCAATCCCGCCGAGATCGAGGCGGTGGTCGGCAGCATCCCGCAAGTCAGTCTGGCCGCGGTCATCGGCCGCAGCGACCCTAAATGGGGCGAGCGACCGATCCTGCTGGTCGAGATGCGCGAGCGCGAGGATCTGAGCGACGAGGCCTTGCTGGCGCCCCTCAAGGATCGGGTCGCGCCATGGTGGATTCCCGACGCGGTGGTGCGCGTCGATACGATGCCGCTCGCGCCGACCGGCAAGATCGACAAGATGCGGCTGCGGGGCGAATATGGCGACGCTTGAGACCGCCCGCCGCGTCTTGACGCCAACCCCGGCAGGACCGAAGGACGGTGGCGTGCCTGAGACCGTAAAAGCCCCGCGCCGCACGAAGAAGGCCGAGCAACGCGCCGAGACGATGGAGCAGATTCTCGACGCGGCCGAATATCTCTTTTCCAAGCATGGCCTGTACGGAGTCACGCTCAAGGATGTCGCCAAGCGCGTTGGCGTCCATCACACGCTGCTCAATTATTATTTCGCCGACAAGAACCGCCTGTTCGACGCGGTGTTTGCCCGCCGCGCGGTGGTTACCAGTGAGCGACGGATCAAGGCACTCGACGAATATGCCGCCGAGTGCGCTGGCAAGCCGACCGTGGAGGGAGCACTGCGCGCCTTCCTCGATACCGATCTCGATCTCTATATCGAGGGCGGCGAAGGCTGGAAGAATTACGCGGCGCTCGGCGCGCAGGTGGCGAACACCCCCGAATGGGGCGCCGAACTGATGGACGAGCATTTCGATCCCGTCGTGCTGCGGCTGATCGCCCTGCTCAAGCAGGCGCTGCCCGATTGCGCCGAGGAAGACATCTTCTGGGGCTATCACTTCGTCACCGGCGCGCTGATGCTGACGCTGGCGCGCACCGGCCGCATCGACAAGCTGTCGGGCGGGCGCTGCAAATCCGAGGATTTCGTAGCGGTCAAGGAACGGATGGCGTCGTTCATGGCCGCGGGCTTTCTCGAAATCTGTCACAAAAAGCGCTGAATCACGCTGTCGGAAGTCACTCGCTATCTTGTGAGTGAATAAACCGTGCGCTACCCCTCTCGGGCAAGCAAGCGAGGGAGTTTGGCGATGGAATTGTCGGGTCGGGTTGCTATCGTCACGGGTGCCGGCGGAGGACTTGGCCGGGCACATGCGCTGTATCTCGCGCGCCATGGCGCGCGGCTGGTCATCAACGATGTCGCGCAGGAAAGTGCCGATCGCGTTGCCGCCGAGATCGCGGCGGCGGGCGGTGAGGCGATCGCGATCGCCGCGTCGGTGACCGACGAAGCCGCTGTTGCCGCGATGGTCGAGGCGGTGCTGGCCAAATGGGGCCGGATCGACGTGCTGATCAACAATGCCGGTATCCTGCGCGACAAGAGCTTCGCCAAGATGAGCATGGACGATTTCCGGCTGGTGATGGACGTCCATGTGATGGGCGCGGCGATCTGCACCAAGGCGGTGTGGGAGACGATGCGCGCGCAGAATTACGGCCGCGTCGTCATGACCACTTCGTCCTCGGGCCTGTACGGCAATTTCGGCCAGGCCAATTACGGCGCCGCCAAGATGGCGCTGGTCGGTCTGATGCAGACCCTGGCGATCGAAGGCGAGAAATACGGCATCCGCGTCAACGCGCTGGCCCCGACCGCGGCGACGCAGATGACCAATGGTGTGCTGTCGGACGACAGCATGAAGAATCTCGATCCCGCATTGGTCAGCCCGGCGCTGCTGCCTCTGGTCGGCGAGAATGCGCCGACCCGGGCGATCGTCTGCGCCGGCGCGGGGCATTTCGCCCGGGCCAATGTCACGCTCACCCAGGGCAGCCTCATCGGCGGCGCGGCGGATGCCGGCGAGCAACTCATGGCGGCATGGGACGCGGTGTCGGATCGCGCCGGCGAGCTGGTGCCCGACTATGGCTTCACCCAGGCCGAGCGCGAACTGGCCAGCGCGGGCGCCGGCGGCGACGTGATGGCGGTGCAGCACTGAGCGCGATCTTAGGCGAAGGTTAACCATGCGCGGGCGATGACCGTCCGCGATGAACATGCCCGTGCCCGTGCGACAGGATCCGGCTTTGGGCTGCCCGCTCAAGGCGCGTGCCGTTCGTATCCGGCGGCTGGCGCTGGAGATGGTGACGCGGGCCAGGGCCTCGCATATCGGCAGCGCGCTCTCGATCGCCGATATCGTCGCGGCGCTCTACGGCGAAGTGCTGCGCGTCGATCCCGCCGATCCGCAATGGCAAGAGCGCGACCGGCTGTTGCTGAGCAAGGGCCATGCCTGCGTCATCCTCTACGCGGCGCTCGCCGATGCCGGGTTCTTTCCGCTCAATCGGCTGGAAACCTATGCGCAGGACGGCTCCGAGCTGATGAGCCATATCAGTCACAAGGTACCCGGCGTGGAGTTCTCGACCGGCTCGCTGGGGCACGGCCTGCCCTTTGGCACCGGCAAGGCGCTGGCGGCGAAGAAGCGGGACAAGGACTGGCGGACTTTCGTCATTCTCGGCGACGGCGAGATCGCCGAAGGCAGCAACTGGGAAGCGATGCTGTTTGCCGCCCATAACCGCCTCGACAACCTGGTCGGCATCATCGACTATAACAAGCTGCAGAGCCTGACGACGGTCGAGCAGACGCTGCGCATCGAGCCGCTGGCGGACAAGATCGCCGCGTTCGGCTGGGCAGTGCGCGAAGTGGACGGGCACGATATTCGCGCCGTCGCCGATGCGCTGTCGTGCGCGCCGTGGCAGGCGGGCAAGCCTTCGATGCTGATCGCGCATACCGTGAAGGGCAGAGGCGTCAGCTTCATGGAAGACCAGGTCGCCTGGCACTATCGCAACCCCAGCGAAGAACAGCTGGCGCAGGCGATCGCGGAGCTCGAAGGCGATGCGTAACGCCTTTATCGAGGAGCTGGTGTCGCTGGCCGAAACACACGACCATATCGCGCTGATCGTCGGCGATCTCGGCTATGGCGTGATCGAGCCCTTCGCCGATCGCTTCCCGGACCGCTTCGTCAATGCCGGCATCGCCGAGCAGAATATGGCGGGGCTGGCGGCCGGCATGGCCTCCGAAGGCTATCATGTCTTCACCTATTCGATCGCCAATTTCCCGACCTTCCGCTGCGCCGAGCAGATCCGCAACGATATCGGCTATCACGGCATGGCAGTAACCACCGTCGCGGTCGGCGGCGGGCTCGCTTATGGCGCGCTCGGCTACTCGCACCATGCGGTGCAGGATTATGCGCTGATGCGCTGCATGCCCGGCATGATCATCGCCGCGCCGGGCGACGCGATGGAGGTCCGCGCCTGCATGCGCTGGCTGGTGGCCAATCCGGGGCCGTCCTATCTTCGCATCGGCAAGGCCGGCGAGCCGGTCTATCACCATGCCGTGCCTGAGATTTCGCCCGGCCGCTGGGTGCCGGTCCGCAAGGGCGAGCATTGGGACGAGCGGGCGTTGCTCGCGACCGGCGCGGCGCTCGGCGCCGCGCTGGAGCGGGCCGATGGCGCGCCGGTCTATTCGATGCCGCTGTGGGGCATGGCGAGCAAGGCCGTGCAGCCCGAAATGGTCGCGCGCCACGCTCGTGTGGAGACGCTCGAGGATCATCTGATCGACGGCGGCTTTGGCGCGTGGATGATGGAGGCGATGATCGGCCATGGCGATCTTGCCGGGCGGATCGCGCCGATCGCGCTCGATCCTTCTGTCTGCGGCATGGTCGCGAGCCAGGCGGTTCTTAACAAGGCTGGCGGGTTAACTCTCTAAAACGCCCGCGCTTTCACCGCTTGTTTACCATCTTCGTTGAAACCCGCTTTCCATGAAAGCCATCATCCTCGCCGGCGGCCTCGGCACGCGCCTCTCCGAGGAAACCTCGCTCCGGCCCAAGCCGATGGTCGAGATCGGCGGCATGCCGATCCTGTGGCACATCATGAAGATCTATTCGCATTACGGCGTGAACGACTTCATCATCTGCCTCGGCTACAAGGGCTATATGGTGAAGGAGTATTTCGCCAATTACGCGCTGCACATGTCCGACGTCACCTTCGACATGCGCAAGGGTTCGATGGAGGTCCATCGCAACGACGCCGAAGAATGGAAGATCAGCCTGATCAACACCGGCGAGACGACGATGACCGGCGGTCGGCTGCGCAAGGCGTTGCCGCATATCGGCAATGACGACAGTTTCTGCCTGACCTATGGCGACGGCGTAAGCGACGTAGATATCGCCGCGACGCTGGCGTTCCACAAATCGCACGGCAAGCGGGCGACGGTGACCGCGGTGCGGCCGAGCAGCCGCTTCGGCCAGCTCGATCTCGACGGCGACGATGTCCGTGCCTTCGCCGAAAAGCCGGTCGATGAGGGCGGCTGGATCAATGGCGGCTTCTTCGTGCTGTCGCGCGACATCGGCGACTATCTCGGCCCGGACGATGAATGCGTCTGGGAGCGCGAGCCCCTCGAAGCGCTGGCGCGTGAAGGCGAGCTTAAATCCTATTTCCACGATGGCTTCTGGCAGCCGATGGATACGCTGCGCGACCGGCAGATGCTCGAAGGCATGTGGGAGTGTAAGCAGGCGCCCTGGAAAGTCTGGCACTAGGCCGTGATCGACCGCGCATTCTGGCGTGACCGGCGGGTCTTCCTGACCGGGCATACCGGGTTCAAGGGCAGCTGGCTGACGCTGATGCTGGAGATGCTCGGCGCGCGGACCAATGGCTATAGCCTCGCGCCGCCGACCGATCCTTCGATGTTCGATCTGCTTGGCCTGGCGTCGGCGCTGGATCAAAGGATCGGTGACATCCGCGACCTGGCCGCGATGGAAGCGGCGATGCGGGCGGCGCAACCGGAAATGGTGTTCCACCTCGCCGCGCAGCCGCTGGTGCGGGCGTCCTATGACAGCCCGGTCGAGACCTACGCCACCAATGTGATGGGTACGGTGAACCTGCTCGACGCCTGCCGCAGGGTGGGTTCGGTCAAGACCATCGTCGTGATCACCACCGACAAATGCTATGAAAATACCGGCACCGCGCGCGGCTATGTCGAGGGCGATGCGATGGGCGGGCACGATCCCTATTCGAGCAGCAAGGGCTGCGCCGAGCTGGCAGTGTCGGCGTATCGCGACAGTTTCCTGCGTGCGGTAGGGATTGGTGTGGCATCGGCGCGAGCGGGCAACGTCATCGGCGGCGGCGATTTCGCCGCGGACCGGCTGGTGCCCGATGCGGTGTGCGCCTTTGCCGCGGGCGTGCCGCTGGAAATCCGCAACCCGCTGGCGATCCGCCCCTGGCAGCACGTGCTGGAACCGCTCGCTGGCTATCTGATGCTCGCCGAGCGGCTCCATGCCGATACCAGGTTTGCCGAGGGCTGGAATTTCGGCCCGGCGGTGGGCGATGCCGCGCCGGTCTCGCAGGTTGCCGATATCTTCGTTCGCCATTGGGGCGAGGGCGCGCGCTGGACCCAGGACGCGGGTTCGCATCCGCACGAAGCCGCTACCCTGATGCTCGATTGCGCCAAGGCTAACAACCGTCTTGGCTGGCATCCGAAGCTATCGCTGGACGATGCGCTGGCGCTGAGCGCCAAATGGTATCGCCGCTGGCTTGGTAAAGGCGATTTGCGCGCCATTTCTAAAGACCAAATTAACCAATATCTTTCACTTTGATCCCCGATGAGCGGGGATAATTCCTTAAAGCCGACCGTCTTGGTCACCGGCGCTGGCGGTTTCGTGGGTGCGGAAGTCGTGCGCGCGGCGCGGGCTGCTGGCCTGGCCGTCCATGCCACCGGCCGCTGCGCTGCGCTGGACCGCCTGAGCGGCTGCGACGTGCGCTACACCCGGATCGATCTGTTCGACCCGCATGCCGTCCATGCGCTGTTCGCGGTCGTCCGCCCCGATATCGTCATTCACACCGCCTGGGCCGGTGTCTCCGGTGACGCGCGTGCCAGCGACATACAGTTCGCCAATATCGCCGCCACCTGCAACCTCGCCGATTCCGCCGCCCGCTATGGCGCGCGCAAGTTCGTCGGGGTCGGCAGTCAGGCCGAATATGGCCCGATCCATGGCTCGGTCGCCGAAACCCGTCTGCCGGCGCCGTCGACGCTCTATGGCGCGGCCAAGCTGTCCGCTTCGCATCTCGCCCGCCAGTGCTGCGAAGCCGCTGGCGTGGAGTTCGCCTGGCTCCGCCTGTTCGCCACCTATGGCCCCGGCGATAACAGCAATTGGCTGATCCCAAGCCTGATCGCCAAGATGATCAAAGGCAAAAGCCCGAAGATGACGCCGGGCACCCAGAAATGGGATTATCTCTACAACGAAGACACTGCCGCTGGCGTCCTCGCCGCGGCGCTGAGCGATGCGCGCGGCACCTTCAACCTCTCCTCGGGCAGCGCCGTGCCGGTGCGCGACATCGCGACGATGATCCGCGATCGCGTCGCCCCGGGTCTCGAACTACGCTTCGGCGAAGTCGAGTTCGGCCCCATGCAGATCATGCACATGGAGGGCGACATCGCCGCGCTCCGCACCGCGACCGGCTGGTCGCCCCAGGTCAGCCTCGCCGAAGGCCTCGACCGCACCATCGCCGCGATGCGGCCGCTTGCTCACAAGGCCGCCGCATGACCCGCAAGACCATCTCGATCGTCTCGCCCTGCTTCAACGAGGCCGATAATGTCGAGCGCTGCCACGCCACCGTACGCGCATTGTTCGACGGGCCGCTCGCTGACTACGATCTCGAGCATATCTTCGCCGACAACGCTTCGACCGACGGCACGCCGGATATCCTCCGCGAGATCGCCGCCGCCGATCCTTCGGTGAAGGTCATCCTCAACGCCCGCAATTTCGGGCCCTTCCGCTCGATGTTCAACGCGCTGCGCGCCGCGACCGGCGATGCGGTGGTGGTGTTTCTAGCGGTCGATCTGCAGGACCCGCCCGAGAAGATCGTCGAGTTCGTGCGGCTGTGGGAAACCGGCGTCGAGGTCGTCGCCGGTGCCCGCGTCAACCGCCAGGAAAGCCTGATGCTGCGCATCTGCCGCGGCATTTTCTACCGGATCGTCAACGGACTGTCGGACATCGACATTCCCGTGAACGTCGGCGAATTCCAGCTGATCGACCGCAAGGTTTGGGCTGCGGTGGTCGAGCATGACGACCATTATCCCTATGTCCGCGGCATCATCGCCTCGGTCGGGTTCCGCCGCGTGATCGTCCCCTACACCTGGGAAGCGCGCAAGAGCGGCCTCTCCAAGAACAATATCCCGCGTCTCGTCGATCAGGCGCTCAACGGCATCTTCTCGTTCACCAATGCCCCCATGCGCGTCTGCACCTTTGCCGGTTTCGGGCTGGCGGCGCTGTGCATTCTCTACGCGCTCGGCTCGGTGATCGCCTATCTGTTCGATCCCGGCATGGCCCCGCGCGGCACGATGACGATGATCGTGTCGCTGTTCTTCCTCTCGGGCATCCAGCTGACCTTCATCGGCATCCTCGGCGAGTACGTCACCTCGATCCACTCGCAGGTCCGTCGCGGGCCGATGGTGGTCGAGCGCGAGCGGATCAATTTCGAGACCCAGACTCTTTCAAAGAATCTGGCGCTGCCGAGAAACAGCGAGAACCCGGTGCACAAGCTTCAGAAGAAAGTCGCCAAGCTGTGAGTCACGATCCCGAACGCGACGCCATCGTCGCCGCCGCCCGCGCTTATTTCGAATCGCGGCCCAAGCCGGCGTTCGTGCCCGGCGAGACCTATATCCCGCCCTCGGGCAAGGTCATGGACGGCGATGATTGCGCCTCGCTGGTCGATGCTTCGCTCGATATGTGGCTGACCGCCGGACGCTATGCCGAGCAGTTCGAGCGCGAGCTCGCCAAGCGCTGCGGGCGCCGCTATTCGAAGCTTACCGTCTCCGGCTCCGCCGCCAATCTGCTGGCCTTCGCGACCCTGACCAGCTGGAAGCGCGGGCCGAAAGCGATCAAACCCGGCGACGAGGTCATCACCGTCGCCGCCGGCTTCCCAACCACGATCACCCCGATCGTGCAATATGGCTGCATCCCCGTCTTCGTCGATGTCGATATCGAGACGCATAATGTCGATTGCGATCTGATCGAAGCCGCGATCACCGAAAAGACCCGCGCGGTGATGATCGCGCATTCGCTGGGCAACCCGTTCGACGTGGTTCGCGTCCGCGAGATCTGCCGCAAGCACGATCTGCTGCTTGTCGAGGATTGCTGCGACGCGTTCGGTGCCACCGCCAACGGCCAGCTCGTCGGCACGTTCGGCGATGTCGCCACGCTGAGCTTCTACCCCGCGCACCACATCACCATGGGCGAGGGCGGGGCGGTGCTGATGGACAGTCCGCTGCTCGCCAAGGTCTGCGAGAGTTTCCGTGACTGGGGCCGTGACTGCTATTGCGCGCCGGGCAAGGACAATAGCTGCAACAAGCGCTTCGGCTGGCGGCTGGGCGATCTGCCCAAGGGCTATGATCACAAATATACCTACAGCCATATCGGCTACAACATGAAGGTCAGCGACATGCAGGCGGCGCTCGGCGTCAGCCAGCTGACCAAGCTCGATCATTTCATCGCGCGACGCCGCGAGAATTTCGCCGAGCTGGAACAGCGCCTGCGCGCCGCCGGGCTCGACCGCTATTATCATCTGCCCGAGGCGACCCCGGGCACCGATCCGAGCTGGTTCGGCTATCTGATGACGGTGCGCGACGGCGCCGGCTTCGCGCGCAACGACGTGACTCAGGCGCTGGAAGCCCGCAAGGTCGGCACGCGCTTGTTGTTCGCCGGCAACATCATCCGCCAGCCGGCGTTCAAGGATGTGGCCTACCGCGTCCATGGCGGCCTCACCAACACCGACAAATTGATGGAAGACGCCTTCTGGATGGGCATCTGGCCGGGCATCGATGCGCCGCGGATGGACTATATGGTCGAGACGCTTTCGGACATCACCCATGCCCTGCTCGCCGGGCGCGATCCGCTGGCGCTGGTGCGCTCGGCGGCGTGACGGCAAGCCCGCCCTCGGGCGGCGTTTCCAGCCGCATGCTCCTGCTGGCATTGTTCGGGCTGTTCGCGCTCGACAATGTGCTGGTGCCGGTGTTTCTCGGGAAGGTCGCGGTAGCCGCCGCTTCGGCGGTGATCGCGTGCGGATTTCTGGCATTGTCGTGGCGGCACGAGCGGGCTGCCGAGACGCGCGTCGCGTGGCGCACGCTTGGCATCTGCCTCGCCATCGCCTGCACCCTGTTGCTGCTCGGCGGCGAGGGGCGGCTGTTCTACGCCAATGAGGATTGGCAGGTCCGCGATGCTGTGCTTGCCGACATGGCGCGCAATCCGTGGCCATTTGCGTATCTGACCGATCGCGGCGAACAGGTGCTGCGCGCGCCGCTTGGCATGTATCTGTTGCCGGCTCTGTTCGGCCGTGCGGCGGAGTTCGCGCTGCTCGCCTGCAACACGCTGGTGCTTGGCGTGATGCTCAGCCTGGCCTCGATGTTGTTCCGGGGTGCGCGCGCGCGGCGGATCGCGCTGGCGGTGTTGCTGGCGTTCAGTGGCCTCGACATTGTCGGCACCTTGCTCGCCAATGCGAGTGGCATCGCGTCGTTCGACCATCTCGAACGCTGGGCGCCGCCGCTGCAATATTCCTCGGTGATCACCCTGATCTTCTGGGTGCCGCAGCACGCATTCGCCGGCTGGTTCTGCGCGTTGCTGTACCTGCTCCACCGTCGCGGCTTGGTCTCGCTTGGCACGCTCGCCGCGTCGATCCCCATCGCCGCGATCTGGTCGCCGCTCGCCGTGATCGGTGCGCTGCCGCTAGCCGGCTGGGCAGGGGTGGGTGCTTTGCGGAGCCGCGCCTTGCGCTGGAGCGACATCGGCGTCGCGCTGGCCGCGCTTGCGGCGACTTTACCCGCGCTTGCCTATATCGCTTCCGACGCGCAAAAATTGCCCTCGGGGCTGCAAGCCGTCGCGCCGGTGTCGCTGATCCTGTTCCTGCTGCTCGAAGTCGCGCCGTTCGTGTGGATCGCGTGCCGCCTGCGCGCGACGGGCCGTTTCGGCGTGGATAGCCTCATACTGGTCGCGGTAACTCTGGCGCTGATCCCCTTCTTCCATATCGGCGAAGGCGGCGACTTCGTGATGCGCGCATCGATCGCACCGCTCGCGGTGCTGGCCGCGATCGTCGCCGCGAGCCTGATCGATACCGACTGGCGGGGCAACCGCCGCACCGCTGCGGTGATCGTGATCCTGTTATCGCTGGGGGCGGTGACGGGCGTCGCCGAAATCGCCCGCGCGTTGCGCTATGCGCCCGCGCCATCCCCGGATTGTACCTTGCCCGAAGTCTGGACGCGTCAGACCGGCTGGGTCGCCCACATCTCCACCTATCTCGCCCGCAGCGAGGCGATACCGGCCTTCCTGCATCCGCAATCGCCGGTCGTGATCGTGCCGCGCATCGACCCAATCTGCTGGTCGCGCCCGTGGAAGACGACGCGCTGATGGCGCCGAGGACCGTCACCCGCATCGAATATGCGGCGGTCGCGCTGGCGCTGGTCGCGGGTATCGCGCACCGCGCCATTTTCGGCTGGTATTCGCCCTTCTGGCTCGACGAAGCCTATACCGGCGTCATCGCCTCGCAACCGGATATCGCCAGCCTGATCGACTGGTGCCGCCATGAACTGAGCGGGCCGTTCTTCTACGCGACGATATGGCTGTGGGAGAAGATCGCGGGCGATGGGGATCTGGCGTTGCGCCTGCCGAGCCTCGTCGCCTCATTGGGTGCGGTCGCGCTGATCGCGATCTGGGGCGGTGCGGACCGCCGCGAGCGCCGGGTGTGGGCGGCGCTGACCATGGTGTGGTTGCCGGGCCTCGTCTTCGTGGCGCAGGCGCGCCCGCAGGCGTTGCTGTTCCTGCTGGCGACCGCGCAGACCATCGCCTTTCTGCGCTGTGTCGAGGCGCGGTCGTCGCGCTGGCTGACGCTCTGGTCGGCGATCGGCGCGCTGATGCTGCTGACGCATATCTACGCCGCGGCGATCATCGGGCTACAGGGGCTGTGCCTGCTCTGGACCTTCGGGGATCGCCCGCGCGCGCTCTGGCCTTCGATCGTGATCTTCGCGGTCGTCGCGGCGTGGCTGCCGTTCCAGCTCGCCTTCCTGCTCGATTTCCTCAAGCCCGGAATGGCTTGGTATCCCGTCTCCGGCCCGGCCGAAGCGTTCAAGCTGCCTTACCATCTGTTCGGAGTGAATGTGATGGCATTCGCCGTGGTGGCGATCGTGGCGGTGGTCCTCGCCAGGCAAATTGCCGATCGCCGATCCGCCGGCACCCGGCTGCCCTATTCGCGCGGCGAAGCGATGGTGATGCTGTCCGGGCTGATCGCGGCGGTGGCGGTGTTCGGCTTCGGGTTCCTCCGCCCCTCATTCACCCCGCGCTACCTGATCCCGTACATGCCCGCCTTGCTGTTCGGGCTGACACTCATCCTCTGCCGGACGCGGTTTCTCGCCGGGTTGCTGCCCAGCATCCTGCTCGTCGCCTGGGCGGGTGCGGCAGCGCAGAACGCGATCAGCTATGCCGGCGTCGAGGAACAGCAGACCCTCTATCCGCTTGAGTTCCAGCGCGGCTCCGACTGGCTGATGGCGCATGATGCCCGGCGCGTGATGTTCGTGTGGGACAATCCCGCCAGCGCGCTCAGCGGCGAGCGCTACCAGACGCAGGTTGGCGCCTTTTTCTTTCGCCGCGCCGGCTATGCGGCGGAGGTCCGGGCCGTGCATCTCGATCATGCCGGGCAGAGCCCTGCCCGGCTCGCGCAACTGGCGCGGGCGCGGCGCGCGGCGATCCTGTGGGTCGGCGGCAGCGATTATCCCGCCGGGCTGCGCGGCATCGCCGATCTCGTCTGCCGCGATTTCGGCGCCGGGCCGAGCAAATCGATCGCCTGCGTTCGCCGGTAAACGCCCGCGCCAATTTGCCGGCAAGGTGGCGGAGCGATGCCAGACGTAGAGCACCCTCGCCTCTTCCATCGGGCCTCGTCCATCCAGGGGGGCAATTCAGGGGGTTCCACTATGGATGCGCTCGGCGAGCATCTCATGTGGCCGCGCGGCTCGGTAAAAGAGCAAGGCTGCAATGGGAGCGCAGGTCATTGCCACTGCCGCCAGCGACCAACGAAGGCCGACCGCGCCGAACACATGGTCTGTTAGCAATGCCACCGAGAGCGGACCCAGCGTCATGCCGAGCAGGCCGATGAGCAGATAGTAAAGCGCCGCGGCCATGCCGCGATGCTGCGTCGGTACCGCCGACTGCATGGCCGCGATCGCAAGGCCGCTCGGCACGGTATAAGTCAACAGCCCCGGCGCGAACCATGCAAGGGCCAGGCCCTGCGTAGGCGCAGCAAAAGCGAGCGCCATCAGCGGTCCGGTCAACGCCGCGGCACCGGCGCAGACGACCAGTTCCGCGGATCCCAGGCGGCGGCCGATGCGCGCCGCCACCGCGGCGCCGGCTAGGCCACCACCGCCGCCAAAAACCAGTAGCACGGCCCCATATTGGAATCCGACTTCGGACGCGCTCATGCCATAGGTGCGGATGAAGAATGCGGGCACCCAGCCAAGCAGGCCATAAGCCAGGATCGCGTAGAGAACCATCGCAGTGACCAGCGGGGCGAACACCGCGCTGTGCACTTGCAGATGCCGCCACAGACTGGTGCCCTGATCATCCCGCGCTGCCGCTGCCCGCCACTCGCGGCGCGGTTCGGCGATGGTCAACGCGAGTGCCGTCACCGTCAGCCCCCCCACGCCGACGATCAGGAATACCGCCTGCCACGACGCCACCTGCCCGACGACCGGCAGGGCGTAATGCGGAGATTGCGCCACGATCGCGATCACCGTGCCGCCGAGCAGCAGCGCCGCCCCGGCCCCGATGCTCGAAGCCGCGGTATAGACGCTCATCGCCAGCGTCCTGCGGTGCGGTGGGAAACTGTCCGAGATCAACGACACCGCCGAGGGCGGCAGCGCCGCCTCTCCCGCGCCGACGCCCAGGCGCGCCAGCAGCAGATGGGTGAACGAGTTCGCCAACCCGCATGCCGCGGTGGCGACACACCATACCGCGCTGCCGATCGTCACCAGCCAGCGCCGCGGATAGCGATCGGCCATCCAGCCAAAGGGTAGCCCCAATACCGTGTAGAGGATTGCGAAGGCCATGCCCTGAAGCAGCGCGAATTCGGTATCTGTAAGGCTCAGGTCGGCCTTGATCGGCTCGACCAGCAAGCCGATGACGACGCGATCGACGAATGAAACCATATAGGCCGCGAACAGCACGGCGACCGTCCACCATGCCGCGAGCGGACTGGGCAACGCGTCACTCGATCGTGTCGTCATGGCTGCCTGCTTTCTTCCTCGAGCGTTTCACGAAACTGCGGAGCGGCAATCGCGATCAGGCGGCGGCGGCGCTCGGTATCACCGATGCCGGTCAGCTCGGCCGCGCCGAACTCGGTCACCACCACATCGACGTCCACCCGCGGCGTCGTGACATGGCTGACCGGCCTCGCGGTGATATTGCTGGCCTTGCCGTCCGGTGTCACGGCAGACACGGCGATGATGCTGCGCCCGTGCGGCGCGCGGGCGGCGGCGCGCGAGAATTCGGCCTGCCCGCCGATCGCGCCGATCTGGCGTCGGCCGATGCGCTCGGAATTGACTTGGCCCGACAAATCGACTTGCAACGCTCCGTTGACCGAGACGAGATTGCCGATCTCCGCGGCACGGCCATGCGTCGTCTCGATCTCTGTCAGATGCAGCGCCGGATCGTCGCGCACCAGGCGATAGAGCGCGGCATCGCCCATCACAGATCCGATCACTGCCTTGCCCGGAAACAAGGGATGATATGCGCCGGTCGCCACGCCGTCGCGGATCAGCCGCATCAGGCCGGGGCCAAGCAACCCGCTATGGATGCCGAGGTCGCGGCGATCGGCGAGCTCCGCGCACAGTGCCTCCGGCACGCCACCGACTCCCAATTGCAGCGTCGCGCCGTCGCCGACATAATCGGCAATCGTCCGGGCGATGGTCCGCGTGGTGTTGCTGACCGGAGCGGAAGCAAGCGCGGGCGGCGGCGAATTGGTTTCGACCAGCACGTCAATTTCGTCAGCGCCAATAGTGATCCCGGGGATGGGGGGCAAAGCGTGATTGACCTCGGCCACAACCAGCCGTGCCGATCGGATCGCCGCGGGCAGATGCATCGCCGTCAGGCCGAGCGAATAGCGCCCATCCGCGCCGGGCGGCGGCACCGCGATGACGACGATGTCGAAGCGCAACGCACGACGCGCGATCAATCCCGGAAACTGGCCCAGCGCGACCGGCAACACCTCCAGCACGCCCGCATCGGCCAGCGCGCGGGTCGTGCCCAGCGCCCCATAGCTGGCGAAACTTAAGGCATCGGCATGTTCGGGGCGGAAGCGCGTGGAGAGCATCATGCCGAGAAATATGCGGACCCGCTCCAGCCGGTGACGTTGCGCAATCAGCACGTCCGCGAGCGCGCCCGCCTCACCCGCGCCCTCGCCGAACAAGACCGTTTCACCGGACCGGACCAATGCCGAAAAGTCGATCGCGTCGATCCCGGCTAGGCGCTGAGTCATCTCGCTGACCGCACGGTCGCTTCGGCCTGACGGGCGAGTGGCTCGTCGATCATCCTGCCCTCGAAGGCGATGGCGCCAAGGCCGCGCGCTTTCGCTTCGGCATAAGCCTGAATCAGGCGCTGCGCGGCAGCAACCGCATCAGGGTGCGGCCGGAACACCGCATTCGCCCGCGCAACCTGCGCCGGGGTCACGCACATCTTGCCGGTATAGCCGAGCGCCCGGCCCAGTTGCGCATCGGCATCGAAACGTACCTCGTCGCGAATATCGACAGTGACCAGGTCCAGCGCCGGCACCCGGGCACGGCGCGCCGCGATCGCCACCCGCGAACGCGGATAGAGTACTTCCTCACCGCCCGGGGTTCGCGCCCCGCCCAGATCGGCGACATAGTCCTCGGCACCGAAGAACACGCCAAGCTCCGCCGCGCCGGCAATGGCATCGGCGGCATGGACGCCCTCGACAGACTCGATCCCTCCCAATACCGGCAGGCCGGTGGCATGAGCGGTGTGCATCACCTCGTCAGCGGATTCGGCCTTGGACAAAATCGCACCGTCGCATCCGCAGCCGGCTATCGCCGCGCAATCAGCGGCGTAGTCTTCGGTGCCTGCGGCGTTGAGCCGCACCCATATCCGCGCGTTCGGGTTAGCCGCTTCGCGTGCCGCCCGGACGATCTCCGCCAAGGCAGCCCGCGCCGCCGGACGCGCCGCCGGCGCCAGCCCATCTTCGAGATCGATGGCAAAGGCATCCGCCGCCACTCGCCCGAACTTGGCAACGAAGTCCGCCCGGTTCGCGGGCGCAAAAAGCAGCGAGCGGACCGGGCCGGCGATCATGCCGCGGGACGCCCCTTCATCAGCGCCGCGCGCTCGCAAATCGCGACGAGTTCATCGGCCTGATTATAGGCATTGTGCACGAAGGTCACGATGCCCTGCCCCGGCCGCGAACTGCTCGTCCGCTTGTCCTTGACGAGGGTGGTGACGCGGATCGTGTCGCCGTGAAATACCGGCTTGGGAAAGCGCACATCCGACATGCCGAGATTGGCGACCGTGGTGCCAAAAGTGGTGTCGTTGACCGTCATGCCGATCATCAATCCCAGCGTGAACAGCGAATTGACCAGCGGCTTGCCGAACTCGGTCGTCTTGGCGAACTCGAAATCGATGTGCAGCGGCTGGACGTTCATCGTCAGGTTGGAGAAGAGCATATTGTCATATTCGGTGACGGTGCGCCGCCACGCATGCTCGAAAACCTGACCGACCTCGAACTCCTCGAACCACAAGCCGCTCATCGGGCGAACAGCCCGTCGGCGATCGCCATGGCGAGCGCATCTTCGGAAGCGCCGCTGGCCCGAACCGCCGCTGCGAGCGCGTCGAGATCAGCGCCGCCGCCGGTGCGCTGGACGTCGCCGATGATCGTCCGCGCAGCCGCGAGCGCGAGGAACCGCCCCGCGTCGCTGCCCTGGCCGACGGTCTCGGCGGCTTCGAGCGCCATCGCGCTTTCGGCGAGGCGGACATGGAAGGCGGCATTCTGTGCCCGTTCATCCGCATGCGCAGCCGCAAGCCATGCTTCATAGGTGCGGCGTGCAGCCGTCAGCAAATCGCCGCTGCCGACACCGCGCGCTTCGCCGGTTGCGGCGCGCTTGGCTTCGGCCCTGCCGATAATCGAGCGCTGCACTTCGGAGGCGCCCTCATAAATCGTTGTCGGGCGGACGGCGCGTGAGAGCATCTCGATTTCCTGCCCGACGATCACGCCGCGGCCGCCATGGATCTGCTGCGCTTCATAGATGATCTCGACCGCCGCCTCGGTCGAGAAGGCCTTGGCCATCGCGCCTTCAAGCACTGTGCGCTGGCCACTGTCGCGCAAGGTTGCAGCGCGCTCGATCAGCGCAGTGCCACCGGCGATCAATGCCGCCATGCGCCCGGCTTTCAGACGAATGCCGGGAAGCGTTGCGAGATTGCTGCCAAAGGCCTCGCGCCCATTGGCAAAGTCGACCGCCAGATCGAGCGCGCGCCGCGCCATGCCGATGGTCGCCGCGCCCACCGAGGGCCGGAAAATCTCGAGCGTGCCGAGGCAGGCGCGCAGCCCATCGCCCGGATCGCCCAACCGCTGCGCATCGGACAGGCGGCAATTGTCGAAATCGAGATAGCCGATGGCGTGCGGCGCCTGAAGATGGATGCCGCCCCGCGCGGTAAAGCCGGGCGTGCCCGCCTCGACCAGAAACGCCGTCACCGCGCGCTTGTCTTCCTCGCCGCCGGTGCGGGCGAAGGTGATATAGACATCGGCATCGGGCGCGCCGGAGATGAACATCTTCGATCCGTTGAGCACCCAATCGTCGCCGTCGCGGTGCGCGCGGGTCTTCATCCCGAGCACGTCCGAACCGCTGTGCGGCTCGGTCAGCGCGAAGGAGAAGAGCGTCTTGCCCGCGATCAGGCCGGGCAGATAGCGCTGATGCTGGTCCTCGGTCCCCATCCGCACAATCGCGCTGGTGCCCAGCCCCTGGATCGCGAAGTGCGTGTCGATCAGCGCGTCGTGATATCCGAACCGCTCGCGCAGCAGGCACAGGATCGCCGAATAGCGGTCCACCTGCCCCTGTCCGCCCACTTCGGTCGGCAGGGTCAGCCCGAACAGATGCTCGCCCGCAATCGCCTCGATCAGCGGGCGGCACGTCGCGCCGTGATCGGCCCAGCCATGGACGATGGGCAGCAGCACATTGGTACACAGCCGGTCGACTCGCGCGGTCAGCTCGGCGTCGGTTTCGGCGGTCTGCACCGGATTGAGTATGGTCTGCATGGCGGTCTTCTCCCCAAGTTACCGGCACTGGCCGCAAGCGGCGCCGGGCCTTCTTGACAGCCATCTTAGGTACATACTACTCGGTAGGTCAACTACGCCAACGGGTGTTGTTGCAATATTCCGGCGGTATCCGCATCCCCGCCGGAGACGAGATGAGGAGTCGCCCGCCTTGCCAGTGATGACCGACGCGCAATTGCTGCACGCGTATCGAATCATGGAGCGTTCGATCCTGCTGGATCAGGCCGTGCTGCGGCTGATCGAGGAGGGCAGCGCGCGGCTATTGCTCCATTCGGGACGCGGCCAGGAGGCGATCGGCACCGGCGTGTGTGCCGCGCTGCGTGACGACGACATGCTGTTCTACAGCCATCGCGGGCTGATCCAGTTGCTTGCCAAGGGGATGCAGGCCGGGCCGTTGCTCGGCGATTTCCTCGGTCGCGTCGATGGCGCGACCAAGGGGCTGGGCGCGGGTATCGTCCATGCGGTCGATCCGGCGCTGGGACTGATGGGATCGAGCGGCACGCTGGGCGGCGGTTTCGTGCTGTCGGCGGGCGCGGCGCTCGGCGCGCGCAAGCTCGGCGACGACCGCGTCTCGGTCCATATCTTCGGCGAAGGCTCGGCCAATCGCGGCACCTTTCATGAGGCGGCCAATGCCGCGGCTTTGTGGAAACTGCCGATGGTGTGGTTGTGCGAGAATAACGGTCTGTCGGTCTCGGTCGCGCACCGCGAGGCGACCTCCATTGAAGACGTCGCCGACCGCGCCGCGGCCTATGGCATGCCCTCGCGCATCGTCGATGGGCAGGATGTCGAAGCGGTCTATGACGCGATGGCCGACGCCGTGGCGCGCGCCCGCGCGGGCGATGGCCCGACCCTGATCGAAGCCAAGACCTTGCGCTTCCGCGGCCATTATGAGGGTGACCCCCAGACCTATCGCAGCAAGGAGGATATCGCCGCCGCGCACCAGCGCGATCCGCTGCGCATCACTGCCGAGAAGCTGGCGGCGCGCGGGATCGGGGAAGCGCAGCTGGCCGCGCTCCGCGACGAAGAGGCGAGGGCGATGGAGGTGGCGGTCCAGGCGGCGCTGGCCAGTGCCAAGCCGGGGCCCGACCGCATCTATCAGGGTCTTCTGGCCGAGAGTGCGGCGGCATGAGCGGCTTCAAGACCCTCAGCTATCGCGCCGCGCTGCGCGAGGCCCTGATCGAAGAGCTGGAGCGCGATCCGTCGGTGTTCGTGATGGGGCAGGATGCGGGGCCGTTCGGCGGCGTGTTCGGGGTGACCAAGGGGCTGACCGAGATGTTCGGGGTGGAGCGCGTGTTCGACACGCCGATCTCCGAGGCGCTGATCGTCGGTGGTGGCGTCGGCGCGGCGCTTGCCGGGGCGCGGCCGGTGGTCGAGCTTCAGTACGCCGACTTCGCGCTGATCGCGATGGACGAGATCGTCAATAAAGCGGCGAAGTGGCGCTTCATGCACGGCGGCGGGCAATCGGTGCCGCTGGTGATCCGCGCGCCGGAGGGCGTGGTCGGCGGGCTCGGGCCCGAGCACTCGCAGTCGCTCGCGCAGTATTTCTGGAGCAGCTTCGGCTTGAAGGTCGCGATGCCCGCGACTCCGGCTGATGCAAAGGGGATGCTGAAGTCGGCGATCCGCGATGACGATCCCGTGCTCTTTCTCGAGAACAAATCGCTCTATAACCGGCGGGGGCCGGTGCCCGAGGGTGAGCATCTGGTGCCGCTCGGCGTCGCCTCGACCTGGCGCGCGGGCAGCGACGTCACCGTGGTCGCCTGGTCGCGCATGGCGACCGTCGCGGCCAAGGCGGCGGAAGTGCTGGCCGGGCAGGGCGTTGAGTGCGAGATCATCGATCCGCGCGGTATATCGCCCTTCGATCTCGACGCTATTCTCGCCTCGGTCGAGCGCACCGGGCGACTGGCGGTGGTGCATGAAGGGCCGGTAACGGGCGGGCTGGGTGGTGAGCTTATCACGCAAGTGGTCGAGCGGCGCTTCTCGGCACTCAAGGCCGCGCCGATCCGCATCGCGGGCGCCGACACCTATGTGCCGCAGAATCAGGATCTGGAAGGGCTGCTGACCCCCGATGCCGATGCCGTCACTGCGGCGCTCGCCACTCTCGTCCAGTCGAGCCGATAACAGGAGTTCCCATGTTCGATATCAAGCTCACCAAACTCGGCCAGACGATGGAAGAAGGCACCGTCACCGGCTGGCTGAAGCAGATCGGCGAGCGGTTCGAGGTCGGCGATCCGCTCTATGAGTGCGAGACCGAGAAGGCCACCGCCGAGGTCGAGGCGACTCGCGCGGGAATCCTGCGCGAGATCCTCGTCGGCGAGGACGATGTCGTCGAGGTCGGTACCGTGATCGCCCGCGCCGACGACGTCGAATGAAGCTCGAAAAGCTCGCCGGCGTCCGCAAGGCGATGGCCGGAGCGATGGCGAAGAGCTGGGCGGAAATCCCCCACTTCGCCGAGATCGTCCAGATCGACGCCAAGCCCCTGCTCGACCGGCTCGCGGCGCTGCGCGCGGAGGGCCAGCGGGTGTCGGTCAACGATTTGATCGTCCATGCCGCGATCCGGACTCTCGCCATCGTGCCGGCGTTCAACGGCGTATTCGTCGATGGCGCAATCGAGCGGCCCGAGGGCGCGACGGTCGCTTTCGCGGTCGCGACCGATCATGGGCTGATGACTCCAGTGATCCGCGAGGCCGACACACTGTCGCTCGCCGACCTGAGCACCCGCATCCGGGATCTTAGCGAACGCGCCCGCACCCGTCGCCTCGCGCCGGACGAGTTCGAGGGCGCGGTGATGACCGTGTCGAACCTCGGCACGCTTGGCATCGACACCGGCTTCCCGGTCATCAACCAGCGTCAGACCGCCTTGCTCTTTGCAGGCGCCATCGCCGAGCGGCCCTGGGTGATCGACAGCCAGGTCGTCGCGCGGCTGACCCTATACCTCACCCTCGCCGCCGACCATCGCATCATCGATGGCGTCACTTCGGCGCGCTACCTTGGCGCTCTGCGCGCCATTCTCGAAGAGGGCGAAGCATGAGCGTTCAGGGCCGCGTCGCGATCGTCACCGGCGCAGGGCAGGGGTTGGGCCGTAGCTACGCGTTGGCCCTGGCGGCAGCGGGCGCAAAGGTCGTGGTCAACGACATCGGCACCGCCGATGGCGTCCCGACCGCCGAGCGGGTCGCCGGTGAGATTCGCGACGCCGGCGGCGAGGCCGTCGCCAATACCGATAGCGTCGCAACGGCCGCGGGCGGCCAGGCGATGGTCGAGGCCGCGCTCACCAGGTTTGGCGGCATCGATATCCTCGTCAGCAATGCCGGGATCGAGAGAAACCAATCCTATGCGAAATCGAGCGCGACGCAGTGGAGTGAGGTCATCGACGTGCACCTCAACGGCACGCATCACCTTTGCCACGCCGCATGGCCGCAAATGCTCGCGCAACGCCGCGGGCGCTTGATCCTCGTCACTTCGCCATCGGGACTGTGGGGCAATTTCTCGCAGGCGTCCTATGCCGCCGCCAAGCTCGGCATCATCGGCCTAGCCAATGTTCTCGCAATCGAGGGCAAGGCCAAGAACGTGCTGGTCAATTGCCTGGCGCCGATCGCGACCACGCCGATGTCGCAACATCTGCTGTCTCCGGCGCTGGCGGAGAAGCTCGATCCCGATCTGGTTGCGCCAGCCGTGCTCCAGCTGGCATCGGACGCGCTTGATACCACGGGCGCGATCCTGATCGCCGGCGGCGGCTGGTTCACCACCGCCCATATCGCCATCGCGCCAGGTGTGCATCTCGCCCCCGGGGAGCCGCTCGCGCCGCATTGGCCGGCGATCCTTAGCGGCGACACGATCCGCCCGGGCGCGCCGCTCGATCCCGATACGCTTGATAAAATCTTCGTCGAGAGCGATCCGGGATTGCAACCTACCGCGTAGTATGTTTTCTGCTGATGCGAAATAGCTCGGCAGGAATCGTCATGGATTTTGAACTCAACGAAACCCAACTCGAGGTGCAGCGCACCGTCCGCGCGCTCGCCGGAACCTTCGACGACGCCTATTGGCGCGAGCGCGATACGAAGCATGAATTCCCCTGGGACTTCTACAATGCTTTTGCCGAAGCCGGCTGGCTCGGCATCGCCATCCCCGAGCAATACGGCGGCAGCGGTCTGGGCATCAGCGAAGCCGCGATCCTGCTTCAGGAAGTGGCGGCTTCCGGCGCGGCGATGAACGGGTGCAGCCCGATGCACCTAAGCATCTTCGGCGTGAACGTCGTCGCCAAACATGGTTCCGAAGAACTGCGCAGCACCCTGCTGCCCAAGGTGGCGTCGGGCGAATGCCATGTCTGCTTCGCGGTGACCGAGGCCGATTCCGGCACCGACACCACCCGCATCCGCACTTTCGCGAAGCGGACCGCAGGCGGTTATGTTATCAACGGCCGCAAGATCTGGATCACCAAGGCGCTCGATTCGCAAAAGATGATCCTAGTCACGCGCACCACCCCGCGTGAGGAATGCGACAAGCCCACCGACGGTATCACGCTGTTCCTGATCGATATCGACCGTTCGAAAATCTCGATCCGCCCAATCGACAAGATGGGCCGCAATGCCGTCGCCTCCACCGAAGTCTTCATCGACGATCTCCACGTCCCAGAAAGCGCGCGGATCGGCGAGGAGGGCAAGGGCTTCCGTTATCTGCTCGACGGGCTCAATCCCGAGCGCATCCTGCTGGCCCATGAATCGCTCGGCATTGGCCAGGCGGCGCTGCGCAAGGCGGTCCGCTATGCCAATGAGCGCGTCGTGTTCGGCCGCCCGATCGGCGCCAACCAGGCGATCCAGCACCCGCTGGCGCAGGCGCATGCCAATATCCAGGCCGCCGAACTTCTGGCGCGCAAGGCGGCGTGGCTGTACGATCGCGGCGAGCCGTGTGGCGCAGAATCCAATATGGCGAAACTGCTCTGCGCCGATGCCGCCTTCTTCGCAGCGGACCGCGCGGTGCAAACGCTGGGCGGATTGGGCTATGCGAGCGAATATGACGTCGAACGCTATTTCCGCGAAGCGCGCCTGATGCGCATCGCGCCGATCAGCCAGGAAATGGCGCTCAACTATATCGCCCAGCAGGTGGTCGGCCTGCCCCGCTCCTATTGACGGTGACCGCGCCGCTGCGCCTCGCTGCGCGGATCGGCGCGCATCCGCCTGACGCAATCGCGCTGATCGTCGCCCATGCCGATGGCGACGAACGGATCGACTACCGGACGCTGCTCGAAGGTGCGGACGGCTGGGCGGCCCGGCTGGCTGGACATGGCTTGGTACCCGGCGACACGATCGCGCTATGGCTTCCCAACATCGCCGCCTGGCCGATGCTCGAGCTCGCCGCCGCGCGGCTCGGCCTGATCGTGGTGCCGATCAATACGCGTTGGAAAGCTACCGAATTACGTCACGCGCTGGCTATTTCCGGGGCCAGGCTGATCGTGATGCCAGAGGCGTTTTGCGACATTCCTTTCGAGACCATGCTCGCAGAAGCGCTGGCGGGTCTGACGCCGATAACCGCAATCCGCATCCCGTTGCGTGCGGTCCGGCACGATAGCGTTTCGATGCCACCCGCCGCGAAGGGCGACCTGCCGCTCAACCTGCTGGCCACCAGCGGATCGACGGGCGCGCCGAAATTCGCGGTCCATCGCCAATCGGCGCTGGTCATTCGCTTCGCGGCGGCAGCCGAGCGCTTCACGGTGCGGGCGGGGGACTCACTGCTGTGCGTCCTGCCGCTATGCGGGGTGTGGGGACTGGGCATTACGCTTGCCGGGCTGTTGCGTGGCGCGACCTGCGTCCTGATGCCGGTGTTCGCGCCCGATCAAGCCGCGGCGGTAATGGGCCGCCTGGCGATCACCCATCTCCATGGTGGCGACAATCTCATCCTGTCGCTGCTCGCTTCTCCCGAACTGGCCAGCGAGCTGCCGGCATGGCGCACCTGTTATTTCGGCGCCTTTACCGGCCGGACAGGCGCCGAGACCATTGCCATGATCGAAAGCAAGGGCAGCGCAAACCTCCGTGCCGCACAGGCCTATGGTTCATCGGAAGGCCTGGCTTTCGTGACCGGCAGCGCGCCGTCCGCGCCGCTCGCCGAACGGGCGATGGCGGGCGGCCCGCTGGTGGATGACGCCACCGCATTGCGCATCGTCGATGGCGAGTTGCAATTGCGCGGCCCCACCGTCACGCTCGGCTATTTCCGCGACGATGCGGCAAGCGATCGCGCTTTCACCTCCGATGGCTGGTATCGCACCGGCGACCTCGGCCATGCGGTGCCCGGCGGCGGTGTGTTCCTGTCGCGCATGGGCGATGCGCTGCGACTACGCGGCAACCTCGTCGATGCCAGCGAGATCGAGCACCATCTCTGCGCCCATCCCGACATCGTCGAAGCCCATGTCGTCGGCGCCAGTGCCGATAGCCGCGGTGATGTCGCCTTTGCCTTCGTGAAACTGTGCGCCGGCAGCCGCGTGACCGAGCCAGAACTGCTCGCCTTCGCCCGCTTGCGCATGGCGAACTACAAGCTGCCGGAGCGGATACTCACCGATGTCGAGATCCCGGTCACCATCGGCGCCAACGGCGCGAAGGTGAAGAAAAGCGAACTGCGCGCGATCGCCCAGGGCTATTTACGAACGCCGCTCACTACGTAATCGACAACGATCTCGGCGATCTGCTCGCGTGTCTGTTGGTTGCTGCCTTCACGATCGACATACCACATCGTCGTCCAGTTGAGCGAGCCCAACAGCGGCTTTGCCAGCAATCTGGCGTTGGTCTCACGAAACTCACCGGACTTCATCCCGCGCTCCAGCACGCCCACGAACATCGCTTCATAGGCTCCGCGCACTTCGCCGATTTCGTTGATGAAGCCGTGCTGCTTCTCGTTGACGAACAAGTCGGTCGTGCTGAGCAGCGCGACCCGCGTGAACGCCAGATTCTCCATGACGATCATTACATGGCGAAACGCCATGTCGTGAAGCGCCTGTGCCGCGGTTCGCGCTTCGGACATCGGCGCGACCTGATCGTACATCATGTCGAGCACGTGGCGATGAATATCCATCAGGATATCCGCCTTGCTGCGATAATAATGGTAGACGCGCCCCTTGGTCGCGCCAAGCAGATCGGCGATCTCGTCGATCGAGGCCCGGGCATAGCCCAATTGCATGAATGCAGTGGTCGCCGCGGTCAGTATCTCGAGCCGCCCCTCTTCGTTGCGTCCGGGACGAACGCGGGTAGCGGGTGCGTTGGCGGCTGCTTGCGACTTGTTCATGCTACTTGGTAGTCTCCCCCAGCCTACCTTATCCGCATAAGTCGCGCCGGGCAAAGCGGGATTAAGGGCAGGGCAATCGCCCCGCCCTCCCCGTTTTAGAATTTGAACGAGAGTTCACCGCCATAGGTGCGCGGTGCGGCGAAGCGCGAGACTTCGTCATTGAGCGCGTAATTGACGTTCACGCGATACGCGGTGTCGGTCAGATTGCGGCCCCAGACCGCGAACGACCATTTGCCGTCACCCGGTGTGATCGCGATGCGTGCATCGAGCAGTCCATACGGCTTTTCGAACTGCGCGTTGGTCGGGAACCAATAGGAGCGCCCCTTCCGCGTATAGTTGACGCGCAGGCTCAGACCGTCCTGCCAATCGCCCAGCGCCGTGTCGTACTGGAAGCCGACATTGAACTGCGACTTCGGTGTCCGCTGGAGGAACTTGCCCGAATTATTGTTGCCGAGCTGGTCGCGGAAATCGAGATATTTGGTGTCGAGGAGCGACAGGCTGCCGAACAGCTGGAGCCCGCGCACCGGGAGCAGCTGCGCTTCGATCTCGACGCCCCGAATGCGGGCGTTGGCGGCATTATCGGTGACACTGCACAGGCAGTTGCTGTCGGTCTGGGTGACTTGCAGATCGCGATAATCCATCTGGAACGCCGCGATATTCAGCCGGGCACGGCGATCGAGGAACTGCAGCTTGGCGCCCGCCTCATAGTTTTTCACCGTCTCGGGATCGTAGCTTATCCGCGCCGCGATGGCATTGGCGGGCGTATCCTCGAAACCACCGCCCTTATACCCGGTCGAGTAAGTCGCGTAGAACAGCATCGACCGGTTTGGCGTGAACTCGATCGTCGCCTGCGGCGTCACCTTCGACCAGCTGTCGGAATAAGCTGTCGAGAATGACTGGCCAGTAGCGAGTCCGGCGCCGAGTGGCGCCAGCGGAACGGTCCCGCCCGGATTGAAGCGATCGCCGTTCGCGATCGCCGTAGCGGTGACGAAGCCCTTCTTGCTGTCATGCGAATAGCGCACGCCGCCAACGACGCGGAACTGGTCGCTGAACCGATAGCCGATTTGGCCGAATACCGCATAGGATTCGTTGACCGCACGATTGTGCCAACGCGCCTCGCCCGAAAGCTGGTCGAGGGCGACGAGCGGCACTTCACCCCAGAAGTGATCGATCTTGGTCGCCACGTCGCGCTGGTGATAGGCGCCGGCGATCCAGTCGAACCCGCTATCGCTCGGCGTCGAAACGACGCGAAGCTCCTGCGAGAATTGCGCCGCGTTTTCGTTTTCGCCGACGGGCGTGGTGAACAGCGTTGGCGTAAGCACCCCATAGCCGTTGATCGGACCCAGGCCGGTCTGATCATATTGGCTGTTGGCCTTGCCATGGCGATAGCCGATCACGGCCTCGACCGTGGCAAGATCGCCAAGACCCTTGCTTGCCTGGAAGTTGATGCTGACCGCATCACGGGTCAGGCCCTGCGGCGTTTCGAAAGGGTCGCCGGCGAAGTGCGGGAATTGCGGCAGGGCTTCGCGGATGGTCAGGGGCTTGCCGCGCAGCACACCGATCGCCGCGCGCGCCGCGCTCCACGGACCGTTGCCGGGATTGGGACCATCGATGGCGATCTGCGAGATGCCGTTCGACTCGTCATGCGTGTAGTCGACGATCAATCGCGCCTGGAAATCCGAATCCTTGGGCGCGTAGAGCAACTGCGCGCGCCCCTGATAGGAGCGGATATCATCGATGCCGATATTGTGGAGGATGTCGCGCGCATAGCCGTCGTTGCGGCGCGTCTGGAACGAGAAGCGGCCGGCCAGCGAGTCGGTAAGTCCACCGGTCACATAGCCGCGCGCCAGCACGTCATTGTAATTGCCATACGAAAAGGTCGCGGCCGCCGAAGGCGTGAAGCTCGGCTTTGCCGTCACGATATTGATCGCACCGCCGACCACGTTACGGCCAAGCAGCACGCCCTGCGGCCCGCGCACCACTTCGACGCGCTCGACATCGTACATATCGAAATTGAACAGGCCCGGACGGCCAGCGTAGAGATCGTCGGAGAAGATGCCGATCGATTGATCGGCCGAAGGCGAATCGAGGCGGGTGTTGGTGATCCCGCGGATGTTGAATTCCTGGTCGAGGCCGGAAATGGCCGTGAACGACAGCGAGGTAATGCGCTTGGCGATATCCTCGAAGCTGAGGATGCGGTCTTGCGCGAGTTCCTCGCCGCCGATCGCGCTCACCGCAATCGCAGCGCGCTGAAGACCGACTTCGCGGCGCTGCGCGGTAACGACGATCTCTTCCAGCTGGTCATGGTTCGACGCCGCCTCGGATTCTGTCGGAGCGGAAGCATCCTGCGCCATCGCCGGCGAGGCCGCTGCGCACAGGACGAGCGCCAAGATCGAGCTGGTTGTATAAAATCGCATCATATCCTCCCCATAGTTCCAAGGAATCCGCGACACGGTCCTTTCTTAGACTCTATGCCGTTAGAACCTACTGGGTAGTATGTTACCTGAATGCCGTCAAGTCGCTTGATTTACGCTACTGGTCTTGACGCTGTCCGCATCAACATACTACTCAGTAGGTTATGAATCCACGCGCTGCCTCGCACCTCCCCCTGGAGGGAATTCGTGTCATCGATCTGGGCATGTTGCTGCCCGGTCCGGTCTGCGGGCTGCACCTCGCCTGGCTCGGCGCCGATGTCATCAAGATCGAGCCGCCGCGCGGCGATCCCGGACGAACATTGTATGACGGTGCGTTTTTCGACACCTACAACCGCGGCAAGCGCTCGGCGGCGCTCGACCTCAAGAGCGACGCGGGACGCACTACCTTCCTGGCGCTCGCCGACGACGCGGACATTGTCATCGAGAATTTCCGGCCCGGCGTCGCTGAGCGGCTCGGCATCGGGCCCGACATATTGCGCGCTCGCAATCCGCGCCTGATTCACTGCGCGATCACCGGTTTCGGGCCTGGCAGTCGCGCTGCCGCACCGGCGCACGATCTGAACTTTCTGGCGCGCTCCGGTGCGCTCGGCCTGCCGACGACCTGGTCGGGGCAGGGGCGGATCTCCACGCGTCCGGCCATGCCCGTTGCCGATTTGGGCGGGGCGGCAATGGCGGTCCAGGCGATCCTCGCCGCATTGTTCCAGCGCACGCGCACTGGCATTGGTTCGCGGATAGAAATCGCGATGCAGGAGGTAATGCTGCACTGGCTGGCATGGCGAACCTCTGCCGCCGAGCGGGGCGACGAAGCCGCCTGGACGATGCATCTCGAACCCGCGAACGACCTCTACGCCGCGGCCGACGGACTCAGCATCGCCATCGGCGCGATCGAAAGTCATTTGTGGCAGGGGTTGGTCAGGGCCCTTCGCGATGCGGGCGCAACGCTTCCCGCCGGCGCCATCGACTGGGACTGGACCGACCGGCGGGCCAATGCCCCCGAACTGGCCGCAGCCCTGACGCGGGCATTTGCGATGCGGCCGCGCGACGAGTGGATGTCGTTGCTCGAGGCGGCGGGCATACCCGCTGATCCCGTCAACACGCCACCAGAGGCATTCGAGGATCCATGGCTCGCCGAGCGCAAGCTGGTACAAGCGGATGGCTGGGTCCGTCCGCCGCTGCCCGGCGCCGGAACCCTTGCTCCCGCCCCGGCGCTCGATGCGGACGGGGCGGGAGTACGCGATGGCACGGCATGGGGCACAGGCGCGGCATGAACACGATCGACGACATTCTGCGTCACTATGCGGCCACGACTCCTGATGCTCCGGCACTGAGCTTCAATGGCGTCACGCGAAACTATGCCGCGCTCGATCGCGTTACCAACGCGCTTGCCGACAGCCTCGCTTGCGCCGGGATTCGTCCCGGCGATCGCATCGCCTTTGTCGGCCGCAACCGCATCGAGCATTTCGAGCTGATTTTCGCCGCGGCCAAACTCGGCACCATCTCGGTAGGCATGAACTGGCGCCTCAGCGCACGCGAGCTCGCCGCACAGCTTGAGGATTGTGCCCCGGCCCTCGTCTTCGCGGCGCGCGAGAATAGGAAGCTGGTCGAGGGCGCATTTGCCTTTCTCGCTACACGGCCGATGCTCGCCATGTTCGATGGCACCAGCTCGAGCGACTATGCGACGCTGGTCAGGAACGGAGACACCGCGGCGCGGAGCAAGGTCGCCAAGGCCGAAGACCTATGCATGATCTGCTACACCTCGGGCACCACCGGCGCCGCCAAGGGCGTGACCTTCACGCATGGCAGCCTGTGGTCGATCTTCCCGGGGGCCGCCAAGGCCTGGGGTTTCGATGCCTCCAGCGTCAGCCTTGTGTGCATGCCGACCTTTCACACCGCAGGCGCATGCTGGGGACTGCTGGCGCTGTCGCAGGGCGGCCATGACATCATCGTCGCCGATTTCGACCCCGATGCGCTGGTCACGCTGATGGCCGATCAGGGCGTGACCAACAGCATGTTCGCCCCGATCATGCTCGAGCAGATCATTACCGCGATCGAGAATCGTCCGGGCACCGAGCTGCCTGCGCTCCGCAAGATCCTGTATGGCGCCGCACCGATCACCGAACCGGTCCTTGCCCGCGCTCTCGCCACGCTCGGCTGCGGGCTGGTGCAGGGCTATGGGCTGACCGAGATCAACGGCACCATCACGATCCTTGGCCCGGAGGATCATGTTCCCGGCGGCCCCCGCCTGCGATCGGCCGGTACCGCCGTGCCGTGGGGCAAGGTCCGTGTCGTGGATCCAGAAACCGGGCGGGACCGTCCACCGGGCGAGGTCGGCGAGGTCTGGGGCCGCAGTCCCGGGATGATGCAGGGCTATTGGCATCGTCCGGAGGAGACCCGCGCGGCGATCACGCCCGATGGCTGGCTGCGCACCGGCGACGCGGGCTATCTCGACAATGCCGGCTATCTGTTCCTCACCGACCGCATCAAGGACATGATCGTCACCGGCGGCGAGAATGTCTATCCGATCGAGGTCGAGCATGTCCTCGCCGCCCATCCTGCGGTTGATGCCGTCGCGGTGATCGGCGTGCCCGATCCGAAATGGGGCGAGACCGTCAAGGCCATCGTCCAGCCGCGCGGCGATGCACCCCCGCCCGAAGAATTGCTCGGCTGGGCGCGCGAGCGCCTCGCCCGTTACAAATGCCCGACCTCGATCGATTTCGTCGCCGCGATGCCGCGCAATGCGTCGGGCAAGATCCTCAAGCGCGTCCTGCGCGATCAATATTGGAGCGGCCATGACCGACGCATCGGCTGATACGGTATTTCGCGCCGGCCTGCTTGCCGGCAAGGTCGCGGTGGTCACCGGCGCGGGCAGCGGCATCGGCCGCGCCATCGCGCTTCGGCTCACCGGACTCGGCGCGCATGTCACCGGCATCGGCCGCCGTGCCGAGCCGCTGGCAGAGACCGCGGAACTGGCCGCGCCGCTTGCCGGCAGCTTCGAGGCGGCACCCTGTGACATTCGCGATATCGAAACCACCGCCGCGACCATCGACCGCGTCGGCGCGAAGGCTGGTATCGACCTCCTCGTCAACAATGCCGGCGGGCAATTCTATGCCCCCGCCACCGCGATCTCGCGGCGCGGCTGGGATGCGGTGATCGATCTCAATCTCTCGGCGGCGTTCAGCATCACCCTTGCTGCCCGCCCTTATCTCGCCCGCGTCAAAGGGAGCGTCGTCAGCATTTCGCTGACCGGCATCGATCGCGGGATCATGGGCGCGGCGCATTCGGTCGCGGCCCGCGCCGGCATGCTTGGCCTCACCCGCACCTTGGCGCTGGAATGGGCGCAGGATGGCATCCGCCTCAACTGCCTGGGCCCCGGCATGGTGTTCACCGAGAATCTCGATCCCGCCGCCCGCGCCCGCGCCGAGGCGCGGATGGACGCGATCCCCCTGGGGCGCCCAACCCTGCCGGACGAAGTCGCCGGCATGGTCGCCTTCCTCGCCAGCCCGGCGGCGCAGATGATTACCGGCCAGATGCTCCAGATCGACGGCGGCGCGCATATCGGTGCCGGCATCCACGGTTGGGAACCCGAGGGCCAGGCGGCATGAGCGGGCGCTTTGCAAACAAGGTGGCTTTCGTCACCGGCGCGGCGCGCGGCCAGGGCCGCGCCATTGCCCAGGCCTTCGCCCGCGAACGCGCCGATATCATCGCCGTCGATATCTGTGGTGGCATTGCCCAGGATTCGCCGGCGTCGACACCGGGCGATTTCAACGAGACCGTCGCGGCTATCGAGGCGATGGGTGGCCGCATCCTCGCCCGCCACGCCGATATCCGCGATCTGCCGGCTCTCGAAGCGGTGCTCGCCGAAGGAGTCGAGACCTTTGGCCATCTCGACTTTGTCTGCGCCAATGCCGGGATCGCCGGAATGGGCGCGGCCGACGCGCTGAGCGAAGGTCAGTGGGACACGATGATCGACGTCAACCTGTCGGGCGCGTGGCGCACCTGCCGGGCCGCGATCCCGCATCTCAAGCGCCAGGGAGCCGGCGCGATCGTCTTCACCGCGTCTGCCACCGGCCTCAAGGCGCTGCCGGGCGTCGCCCATTATTCGGCCGCCAAGCATGGTGTGATCGGACTGATGCACGCGCTCGCCGCCGAACTGGGCCCGCACTGGATCCGCGTCAACGCGGTTTGTTCGACCACGGTGCGTACCCCGTTGATCGCGCATGAGGAGCATTACAAGCTGTTCCGCCCCGATCTCGAACACCCTACCGAAGCCGATATCGCCAAGGCGGCCTCGCGCATCAACGCCCTGCCGATCCCGTGGATCGAAGCCGAGGACGTCGCCAACGCGATCCTATGGCTATGCTCCGACGAAGCTCGCTATGTTACCGGCGCGGCGCTTCCCGTGGATGCGGGCTTCTGTATCAAATGAAGGACATCACGATGGACGCGGTTTCGGTCGCCAACCGCGACGGCGTCGCTACGCTGTGCGTCGCATATCCGCCGGTAAACGCCCTGAGCGTCGCGGTGCGCAGGGGTCTCGCCGCCGGTATCGAGGCGGCCAATGCCGATCCCGACATTCACGGCATCGTCATCCGCGCATCGGGCAGCACCTTCATTGCCGGCGCCGACATCAAGGAACTTGCCGAGAAGCGCCATCTCGAAAGCCCGACACTGCGCGACATCCAGCGGATGCTGGAGGCCGGCAAGCCCAGCGTCGCCGCGATCCACGGCACGGCGCTCGGCGGCGGACTGGAAACGGCACTGACCTGCACCTATCGCGTCGCGCTTGCCGATACGCGGGTGGGATTGCCCGAGGTCAAGCTCGGCCTGCTGCCCGGCGCCGGCGGCACCCAGCGGCTAACCCGCCTGTGCGGCCCCGCCGTCGCGCTCGACATCTGCCTGAGCGGCCGTCAGCTTGGCGCGCGCGAAGCCCTGGCGCTCGGCATCATCGACGCGATCGTTCCCGAACTCGACTCCGCGCCCATCGATTTCCTGCGCGCCACCGGGCCGGCTCCGCCGATCATCGACCGCACCGACAAGACCGCAAACATCGATCCCGCGTTGTTCGCGGACGCCCGAAAAAGCTGGGCTCGCAAAGCGCGCGGCCGCGACGCCCCCGGCGAAATCATCGGCTGCATCGAAGCGGCATGCCGCCTGTCGGGTGAAGACGGCCTTGTCCACGAGCGCGCGGCATTCGATCGCTTGTTTGCCGGCGAGCAATATCCGGCCCTGACCCACGCTTTCTTTGCCGAACGCCAAGCCGCCAAGCTTCCCGGCGAAACGCCGGGCGACATTGCCGATATCGCCAATGCCGCGGTGATCGGCGCCGGCCTGATGGGCGCAGGCATCGCCACGGTGCTCGCCAATGCCGGCATTCAGGTCACGATCCTCGATGTCGATTCCGTGGCGCTCGACAAGGGGCGCGAGCGTGTTGCCGCGATCCATGCCAGCGCGGTCACCCGCGGTGTCGCCACGGCCGATGCCGCTGCGGCCGCGCAGGCACGCACAGCCTATTCCACCGATTACGCCGTCCTCGCCAATATCGATCTCGCGATCGAGGCGGCGCCCGAAGTGATGGCGCTCAAACAGGAAATTTTCCGCGCGCTCGATGCCGCAACCCCGCCGCATGCGATTCTCGCCACCAACACCAGCTCGCTCGATGTCGATCAGATCGCCGGTGCGACCGCCCGGCCCGGCCAGGTGATCGGCCTGCACTTCTTTTCCCCCGCCAACATCATGAAACTGGTCGAAGTGATTCGCGGCAGCGCCAGCGATGCGCGTTCGCTCGCCACCGGCATGAAGCTGGTCAAGCGGCTCGGCAAGGTCGGTGTGCTCGTCGGCAATTATGATGGCTTCCTCGCCAATCGCACGCTGCAATTCTATACGGGTCAGGCCGAGTTCCTGATGGAACAGGGTGCAGCGCCTGAACAGATCGACCGCGTCGCCGAAGCGTTCGGCATGCCGATGGGTCCGGTGGCGATGCGCGACATGGCCGGGCTCGACGTCTCCGCGCTGGTCCGCAAGGTCCGCGCGCTCAGCCTGCCGCCCGAAGAACGCCTGTCGCCGCTGATCGAGAAAATGGTCGAGGCCGGACGCTTGGGGCAAAAGACCAATGCCGGCTTCTATCGCTATGAGGGCCGCACCCGCCTGCCCGATCCCGAGGCGCAGGCGATCATCGACGCCGCCGCCCGCGAACTCGGCGTCGAGCGCCGCAGCTTCACCGACGACGAGATTCGCGACCGCCTGTTCCTGCCGATCGTCAACGAAGGTGTCCGGGCGCTGGAGGATAGCACGGCGCTGCGGGCAAGCGACGTCGATGTCGCATGGATCAACGGCTATGGCTTCCCCGCCCATCGCGGCGGCCCGATGTATTGGGCAATGCGCCACGGGCTGTCGCGTGTCGTCGCCATGGCCACCGCTTTGGGCGCGGAACTGGGACCGCGCTGGCAGCCGACGCCTCTGCTCCGTCGCATGGCCGAAACCGGCGACAGCTGGCGCGACGTCGGATATTGATCCCCAAAAGCCTGCAAGGAACCATCATGCGCGAAGCCGTCATCGTCTCGACCGCCCGCACCGGCATCGGCAAGGCCGCGCGCGGCTATTTCAACGCCACCGAAGCGCCGGTGCTCGGCGGCCATGTGATGAACGCCGCGATCGAACGCGCCGGCATCGATCCCTCACGGATCGAAGATGTCTTCTTCGGCGCTGGCAACCAGTTCGGTACCCAGGGATCGAATCTGGCGCGGATGTGCGTCTTCGCCGCCGGGCTGCCGGTCAGTGTCCCCGCCTTCAGCCTCGATCGCAAATGCGGCTCGGGCCTGACGGCAGTGGCGCTCGCGGCACGGAGCATCATCGCCGGCGATATGGATGTGGCGCTTGCCGGTGGCATGGAATCGATCTCGATGACCAGCCAGCAGGCGCCGAAGCCGTATCAGAACGCCTCGGTGCTGGGGCGGCAGCCGCTCGCCTATATGAGCATGATCGAGACCGCCGAGGTCGTCGCCGAACGCTATGGCATCTCGCGCGAGGCGCAGGATGCGTTCTCGGCGATGAGCCAGCAACGCGCCGCCGCCGGTCTTGCCGCAGGCGCCTTTGACGAGGAAATCGTGCCGATCACGGTCGAGAAGGCGCTGTTCGACAAGGAAGGCAATCGCACGGGCAGCGAGACCGTCACCATAACCCGCGACGAGGGTATCCGCGCCGGCACCACCACCGAAGTGCTCGGCGGGCTGCGCACTGTGTTCAAGGATGGGCTGGTCATCGGGGAGGGCCGCAATATCACCGCGGGCAATGCCAGCCAGCTTTCCGATGGTGCGTCCGCGCAGATCCTGATGGACCGCGCTACCGCCGAGGCAGAGGGCAAGCAAATCCTCGGCATCTATCGTGGCTTTCAGGTGGCGGGCTGCGATCCCGACGAGATGGGCATCGGCCCGGTTTTCGCGATCCCCAAGCTGCTCCAGCGTGCGGGCCTAACGATCGCCGATATCGGCTTGTGGGAAATCAACGAGGCCTTTGCCTCGCAATGCCTGTATTGCCGCGACACGCTCGGCATCGATCCCGAAAAGCTCAACGTCAACGGCGGCGGCATCGCGATCGGACACCCGTTCGGAATGACCGGCAGCCGCCAGATCGGACACGCCCTGATCGAGGGCCGCAAGCGCGGCGTCCGCTATGTCGTCGTCTCGATGTGCACTGCCGGTGGCATGGGCGCGGCCGGACTGTTCGAGATCGGTTGAACGCTTGATCCTGCCCGTGAACGCAGATCATGGGTTCACGGGCAACTCCGCCAGGCGCTCTGCCGGCGCGTTGCTCCGATTGGCCGGCGGTCACAGACCTGTCGTTCGCATAATCTGGCCGAGCGGCCGAGGCGCCGCGCAAGGTCGAACCGCGGTTCCCCGCGCAAGCGAGGCGTGGCATCCGCCATATCGGCCTCGCCTTGGCGTGCACACTGGCGAACTGCTGCAGGGACTTCATCCTTCGAAATCGAAGCATGGCGCGCTCCTGTCGTCGGAACGAGAGGTGGCGGTTTTCAACCCGATTGTTGGCCCAGCGTCCAACCTCCTGCTTCTCGACATTCTAAGTTCGGTCATCGCAGCGCGGTACGATCGTAGACCATCGGTGGTGATATTTTCAGGTGCGCCGTGACGCTTCAGCGCCTTGCGCATGAAGCGCATCGCAGCGTCCTTGTCCCGGGTCCTGGTAGCGAAACGCTCGAGGATCCCGCCCTCATGATCGGCCGCCCGCAAGATATAAACCATCTCGCCATTGAGCTTCACGTGCCTCTCGTCGAGGTGCCAGCGCCAATGCCGGAATCCCGCAAGTGCTGCTTTCCGCGCGTGACCCGTCCAAAGCCTTGCGCTATCCCGTCCACACAGGGGCCGCTCCAATCCGCCCTCGATGGGCTCGTCCACGCGTTCGGGCCTCCCGGCTTCGACTTCAGCTCCGGAACCTCGTGGCATTTGAGGCCAGCAGGTGCGGGCGCCGCGCCGGTCTGGGCATGCGCCGGTGCAGCCACGAGGATCGTCAGGCCGATCACGCCGCCGGCGAGCCTGGCTCGGATCATCGGCATTTGCGCGCGCCCCTTTACTGCTTCGGCTGCGTTGCAGGATCGGCGGGAGCGGGGGCGGGCGGGTTCAGCTGCGCCCGAACCTTAGCCGCCTGCGCCGCCGCCTGGGGGTGGCCCAGCGCCTGCGCCGCTTCGAATAATTTCAAAGCCTCGGGCAGATCAATCGGCCCACCCCAGCCATAGGCCTTGGCCAGGCCCATATTATACGTCGTGTGTTCGGTCTTCCGCGCGGCATAGGCCATCGCGATATATTTGCCTGCCGCCGCATAGTCGCGCGTGACCCCCTCGGCACCGCTCGAATAAAGGTAGGAGAGCTGGAGCATCGATTCGAAATCGCCCAGCCTCGCGGCCTCTTCATAGCCCATGGTGATCGACAGCGAGTAGTCGGCGCCCGAGGCAGCAATCTTGCGCGTAGCGTCGGCAGACATGCGATACGCCTCAGGCTGCTTCTGCTGCATCGCTTCATTAAGAAGCTGCTGGGCCCGGTTATAGTCCTTCTTGCCGATTGGGCCACTCAGGCCGCTCCTGATAATCGGTTCCAGCTTGGCCCAGGGCAGGCGGCCACCCAGCTGGTTGGCGATCATCTTTATGTTCGTATAGTCACCGCTCCCCCAGAGTTGCGCGACAACGCCGCGCATGGTAAAATCATACAGCACATCCTTGCTGTAACGCTTGACTTCGCCGACATCCGAAGTGACGAGTGCCGCTATCCGGATTTTGGGATCGACCACCAGCGCCACCCAATGATCCTTGAACATCGGCACGCAAAGATCCACATTCTTGGCCGTGTCGCAAAACGGCATTTTCTCGAACTGGCTCGGGCTGAGCAGCCCGCCATCGAAGCTCCAGTCGATCACGATCGCATAGTCCGCCTGGCCGCTGGTCAGCACGCCCAGATCATCGGCCGCGACGATCTTGGCATCCGCGCCTAGCGTCGGTTGCAGCGCCGCGATCACGCCGGGGATGAAGCCCGCCGGATCGGTCGAGGCGATGATCCCGGTCAATGTGTTGTCGTAACGCTGGCCGTTCATATCATAGCCCGCGCTGCCGAACGTCTTGCCATAGCCCCTCGATTTGACGAACGCGTCGCGCTGCTTTCCCCATCGTGCCAGTTCGGTGACGGTGCGGCTGGACAGCACCAGTGCGATCCGCTTGCCGGTCAGGTCGATCGGCTTGCTCATATCGCTCAGGCTGGTGGCTGCCCCTCCTGGCAGAAGCCCGTCCAGCAAGCTGGTCGCAAAGGGGAAATCGGGAAAGGTGTTGCGATCCTTCGCGAGCTTCGTAACCACCATGTCCATCGTGCCTGCAGACACGTTCAGCGGCGCATTCAGCCCGGCCTGGCCGATCTGGATCGCGCTCCAGCTGCCGTCCGGATTGTGCCGCCAGCCGAATTGATGCGCATAGCCGGCGGAATAAGCGAGGGTGCAGGGCCGTGGCTTATCCGAATGGATCTTCATATATTTGCCGGCGATGGTGGATTCATCGTCGCTGACACTCGAGATATTGCACCACATTCCCGTCATCTGGCCGCGGGCCATCATGCCCTCATCCACGTTGGTCATGTGATTGGTGCTATATTGCGTGGTCATCTCCGACAGCATGGTGAACCGCCCGAATCCATCCGCCATCCCATCGAGGCATGCGCCATTCCAGTCGATCACCGTCTTGCTCCGGTACCAGGCCGCCACGCCCGGCTTTGACTGGTTTTCGGTGATGTCGTGGCATTTGCGCCCTGGAGTTTCGGGCGGGTTCTGCGTCGGCGTCTCTGTGCTCGCCGGCGCGCTCGTCTGGGCGTGAAGCGGTACAGCAGCCAACATGGCAAGCATCCCGCCGGCAATCTTGAACGCAGCTCGGGTCATCAATGTCGCTCGCTTTCCACAGATTTGGCTTCAACCCGGCTCATTGCAGGCGGCCGCCCAGCTGACTGACGATCCGGGCCATGTTTGAATCGCCGGTCTGGCGCCACAGGTGCCAGGAGATGTCGCGCACGAAGGAACTGTACGCCGTGTCCTGGGCATACTTTTTGACGCCGCCGATATTCGCGGTGACGAATGCGGCGACCCTGATCTTCGGATCGACCACCAGCGCCACCCAATGATCCTCGAACAGCGGTGTGCACGCAGCCGGACCCCTCACAAGATCACAAACCGGCGTCTTCTCGATCTGGGTTGGGCTCGGCAGCCCGCCCTCGAAGCTCCAATCGACCACGATCGCATAATCCGCCTGGCCGCCGGTCAGCACGCCCAGGTCATCGGCCGCGACGATACTCGTCTTGTCGCCAAGCTCCTTTCGCAGCACCGCGATCACGCTGGGCACGAACCCGGCCGGATCGGTCGCCGCGATATGGCCGGCGAGCGATTCGTCATAGCGCTGGCCGACCATGTCGAAGCCCGCGCTTCCGAACTTCTTGCCATAGCCCTTTGACTTGACGAACGCGTCACGCTGCTGGCCCCAGCGCGCCAGCTCGGTCACGGTGCGGCTCGACAGAACCAGTGCGATGCGCTTGCCGGCCAGATCGATCGGCTTGCTCATATCGCCGAGACTGGTCGCCGCGCCTCCCGGCAGGAGCCCGTCCAGCAGGCCGGTCGTGAAGCCGAAATCGGGAAAGGCCTTGGGATCCTGCACGACCCGCGCCACCATTTTATCCATCGTGTCCGCGGACACGGTCAGCGGCGTGCGCAATCCGACACTGGCGATCTCGATCACGCTCCAGCTTCCGTCCGGATTGTGCCGCCAGCCGAATTTGTGCTGGCGGCCGGCGGGATAGATGATGGTGCAGGGCCGCGGCATGTCGAGGCGGGACTTCACACTCTTGCCGTCGATCACGTTTTCATTGTCGCTGATCAGGGTGAGATTGCACCACATTCCCACCGGCGCGCCGCTCGCGATCGTGCCTTCCATTACAGCCGTAGTGTGACTGGTACCGATTGCGCCGCTGCTATCGACCGCCCGGCTAAGCCGCCCGAACCCCCGCGCCATCCCATCGACACAGGCGCCGCTCCAATCCTCCTTTGTCGTCGTCTTGAACCAGTTGGCGTCACCCGTTGGCGATTGGTTCACCGAGACGCTGTGGCATTTGATTCCGGCGGGTTTGGCCGACGCCCGGGTGCCAGCGGGCGCGCTGGTCTGGGCGTGAAGCGGTGTCGCCACCAGCGCGGCGAGCACGGCAGCGGCCGCAAGCGGCAGGCGTGCACAACGCTTCTTCGAACTGCGGATCATTCGTCGGACCATTTGAGGCAGGCCACGCGCGGCCCGTCTGTGGCGTTCTCGTCCATGCCGCCCCTGCCGGGAATCACCTTGCAAGCGGCATAGGAGGCCGGCGGCACATCCGTTTTGGGATTGTAGAATGAGCCCTTGGTGCCGCCGACAATGAAACTTGTCCGATCGCCGGCAGCAATGAAAGTCATATGCGTGAAGCGTGTGCAGGGATTGTAGCAATACCAGAGTTTGATTTCGAAGGCGCACCCATTGGTAAAATACTTCCTATAATAGACACCTTCCTGCCCGTCCGAGATGCGGATGCAATTTGTCGCGACATTTTCCGGAGCGAGGATTTTGCGACGCTGTCCGGGCGCGGCCCCCAGCGAAGAAGGCGCAGCGGGCGCCTGATACGTGGGTGCCCGATATGCCGGCGGCGTATAGGCCGGCGGACGATATGCGTCCCGCGCCTGCTGCTCTGCCTGCTTCACCCCGACATAGGCTTGCGCCACGCCGAGCAGCAGCCCGCCCCAATCGAAGCCGCCTCCATTCTGTGCGCGCTGGCGGTTACGTTCTTCCTTCGCCGCACGCTTCGCTTCCCATTCGGCATATTGCCGGTTCGCCTCGTTGAGCTTGCGCTGCATCTCGGCGCGTTCAACCCTCTCGCGTGCCTCGCGCGGGCCGCGATCGGCTTCCCAGGCAGCCTGCCGCTGGATGCCGCTCTCGATCAGAGCCTTGCCGCTGGCCGGCCCGCTACGGGTCAACACCATGGGCATCGGCGCGGTTTCCGTCACCCCTTGCGGGGGCGGATCGGCGGGTGCGGTGCCGGCGGGCGCCGGGTTGCCGCGATAGGCGATGTGCTGGCGCTCCCACAGATCGCGGCGGCTGCTGCCATCCTCCAGGGTAACTGTCGTGATTCCGTCGGGCGCGTCCGCCACATAGGTTCCGGTCGTGAGCTGCAGCCGGCCATCGACGCGGTCCATCTCGAACCCCTCGCCGTCCAGCTTCCCGGCCTTATAATCGCCGCCGCGATAACCGCCCTCGCCGCTGATTTCCTGGCCTGCGCCCGTCAGTCGGCCCTGCTCGAAATGCCCCCGCGCCAAGCCCTCCTCGTCAATCAGATAGCCGTCGCCAGTGCCCCGCTGCGCGTTGGCGGTCTCGTTCTTGAAGACCATGATGAAGCCGCCCTGCGGCGCCGGCGCGACATCCAGAGGCACGCCCTTGATCCGTGCCTCCTCGATCCGCCGGTTCAATTCGGTGGCCGCTTCGTTCGCCGGGTTGGCCCTCAGATATTCGTCGCGCGCTCTCTCTTCGCGATCCTTGAGATGTTGCTCCGCCTTCTTCTCGATCCGCTTCAGTTCCAGGCTGGTCAGTGCCGGAGGCCCACTCGGCTTGGCTTCCTCGAAGACGTCATCGATCTCCAGCTTGTTGGCATTGGGCGATACCAATTTGCGGACGAGCTCGACCTTGGGACAGGCCCAGCGCGCCATCGTCTGCCCGGCCCGGCAAAACACATTCCATGGCTGGCAGGCCTCCTTGAAGACCTCGTCATCGGCGGCGATGCGCTTGCAATTCGGGTCATAGGCCGGCGCGGTCTGCGCCATTGCCGGCGCGGACGATAGCGCCGCCACCATCAGCGCAAACCCATAGCGCAACGCCATATTCGTCCCTCCCCGCGGCGCGTCATTTATAGTGCCCGCCCGCGCGGGAAACATTCCCCCAAAGGGGAGGCAAATGCCTTGCCTGCACGTTCCTGAATGCTAGCCTTTGCGCGGGGGGAATGTGTGGAGCGTCAATCAGCGCGGGCTTCGGCCATCCGGAAACGGCGTATCATGGAACGGATCCGCCTGCTCTGCCATTGCGGCGCGGGTGTGGAGGCGATCGCTTCGTCGCTGACCGGGGCGGTGCGCGACCTGATCGGCGCCGACTCAGCCGCCCTTTTCTGGCTCGACGAAAGCGGCAATCCGCTCGGCTTCTTCCATGATTGCGCCCCGGCGGAGGTGAAGGACCTTTTCATAACGCGCTTCGAGGAGCTGTTCAGTGGACCCGGTGAGGTCAATATGGTGACGCTCGCCGAGATCGAGGGACCAGCGATCGGGCGAATGTTCGATGCGGACTTCGCGGCAAGGTTCTGGAGCGGCGAAGTCTATCGCCGGCTGTGCACACCGCTCGGCCATCATTTCATGCTCGACATGCGGATCGAATGGCAGGGGCGCGGGCGCGTGGTGTTCTGCGCCTGGAACGGTCCCGACCGGCCCTTCACCCTTACCGATGCCGCGGCGCTGGAGCCGGTGCGCACGCTGATAAGCCATGCGGTGGCGACCCAGCGCGCCGAAGCCGGGTGGCGCTCCTCAGCTTCGGACAATGCGCATCTGATCACCGATGCCGGGGGGACGCGACTCGTCGCGATCAATCCCGAGGCAGAAGCGATATTGATGGCGAGCCATTTGCTCCGGCAACATGTGTCGATGACACACCAGCCCGAGACCGCACCCGGCTTCGCCATCTTGCTCGCCCGCGCGATGACCAAGGGCGATCCGGGGCCCAGCGCATACGTTCCCGTTGCCGATGGTCGGATCGTCGCGCGCGCCTCGCGCACCAGAGCGGTCAATAGCGGGCTCGGTGCGCTGATGTATGTCGCGCTCGATCTCCAGACGCCCATCGACGTGCTGATGATCGATACGGTAATGCAGCTGCCGCTGACCCCGCTGCAGCGAGAGATCGCATTGTTTGGTATGCGCGGCGGTGCGCGTGGTGATTGCTCGGCACTATTCGGTGTGAGCCCCGAAGCGTTGAAGAAGCATCTGCGCGCGATTTATGACGCGACCAATACAGCGCGCTGGTCGGAGCTCGCAGGCAGGTTCGCGGATCGGTCTAACGCTTAGTTCGACTAAGCGACCGGTCGAGACTGCGTTTTCGGCATGCGTTGCCAGCGGGAAAACAGCGCATGATCGCTGCGCTCAAAAGGTGAATGTCCGAGCTTGGGCCAAGCGATGGCTGCATTCTTGTCAAGCGGCCCATTAGTTGCCAGTCAGCTACCGACCCATAATCAACCGTTCCCCAGCGCGTTCCTATCGCAAGAAGCGTTGGCAAATTGTTCGCGAACCAACCGTTGGCTTTCGCACCCCACGCTCCCAACCGGAGAACGGACCTTCGTCGATCTCCAGTAGCGCCACCGCCCGCTTGATAGATGCGCCTCTTCGTGGGCGTTCGGCTCGTAACCGCTCACTTAGCGTTGTCGCTTCCCGCAATGGCTCGTACCCAAGAAACGCAATTACCACGCTCTATCCGGCACCGCCGAAGCTTCGCTCCCAGTGTATTGCCTTCGAGCCCCTTAGCGTCAGGACGAGTGCCACATGCCCGCAGTGGTACGCCCGGCATCAAGAAGGCAACACGAGCACATCGTTGAAGCTGGGCGACAAACTGGACGTTTATCCGACCTTGGCGTCCGCTTTGCGCCCCAATTTCGGTCGTTCCGCCCTCTAGCCTGTGACCCCAAAAGTCGCCGACACGCAGCGACGATCCGATCGCTTCGCCTCAACGATTGCCAGGCGCTTCGCAGCGGAAATTTGCAGCTGAGGCAGTCGATCCGAACCCGCGATAGACCGCGCGTTGCGGATAGGGGCAGAGCGGCCGCTGCATATCGATTTTGCCCAGATCGTCGCTCGCGAATTTCGTGGCGATGATGCGATCGGGTGCCGCGCCTTTTTCGCTCCAGGCGATCAGCGAGGAGAACAGGTCATGGCTGGCATCGTCCGACGGCGGGCGAGGCGGTATGCCCAGCGTGGCGTTGAACGAATCCGGGCCGGTGCCGCCGCCGCAATGCATCATGCCCGGTGCCAGGAACAGGCGCGCGCTGTCCGCCAGCTTGCCGGCGCCACCCATCTGCGCCGAGTGACGGTCGAAGAATGCGACCGACTGGCCCGGGGCGACCAGCGTGTCGGCAAGGCCGTGAAAGACAATCAGCTTGCCGCCACGCGCGGCGAAATCCGCCAGGCTGCCGCGCGTCGCATCGTTGACGACCGGATCGAGCTGCGCATCGACGACCGGCATGTCGCGGTCGAAATCGAACCCCTTCCAGTCCCAGCCGGTGCCGAATACCCATTTGAACAGCGCGCCGAACGGCGGCTGATCGTTGATCGGCTTTTGCAGGAAGGACCAGCCGAAGGTGTCGGGCATCTCGCTGCCCGGCAGCCAGCCGAAATAGGTTTGCTTGCCATCGCGGTCGGTCGGGCCGGAATAGAAAGCGCGGGCGGTGGCGATCTCGGGATCGGTCAGGCAGCTGTCCGACGCGGCGCCCTTGCACTGGAGGATTGCGGGGTCGAACTTGCAGCGCATCGGATCGGAAATGAAGCGGTCGCCGGCGAACGCGTGGCCCTGGCGCCAGCAGCTGGCGATCGCCGTCTTGTTGAGCAGCTTCAGCTTGGCATCGGACAACAGGCTGGCGGGGGTGCGATGGGCCGCGGCGTAATCCCATAGCACCGCGGCATGGCCCCAGGTCCGGTTCATCACCGGTGCGCCGACAAGGATGCCGTCATAGTCGGCGGGATAATGGAGCGCCTCGATCAGTCCCTGTTGCCCGCCGGTCGAGCAGCCGGTGTAATAGGATCGCTTGGCGCCCTGGCCGTAAAAGGCCTTGGTGATGGCCTTGCCGGCCTGCGTCATGACATGCGTCGCCAGCCGGCCCCAGTCGCGCCATTTGCGCGGCTGGCCGATCAGCGCATCGCCTTCGAGCGGCGTGGCGGGAGCGGTGCCGGCATCGGTGGTCGCGGTGGCAAAGCCGCGCCGCAGCCCATCGGCCATGCCGGCATAGCCGAGCGCGAAGACGCCAGCGAAGCCGCCGCTGCCATTGCCATGGAACACGCCGGTCCAGCCCTCGACCGGCAACCAGATTTCGACGCCGATGTCCGAATCGGGTGCGGCGCGGACACGGGCGACGACGCGGCAGAAGCTGCGATAGCCCGGCACCTCGCCCGCGATCGTTGACTCGGCGGGCTTGGCCGGCACCACGGCGGCGCTGGAGATTGTCGTGTCGGGCAGCTTCAGGGCGGCAAGGGTGGCGCATTTCGCTTCCGCCGGCGTCTGGCCGGATGCCATCGCTTCGCTCGGAACCACGCACCCGATCGCGAGCGCGGCAAGGATGGCGGCGTTCTGACTGCGCTTCATTGTCTTCTCCAGCAGGCCGGGTTGGGTCATTGGGCGCTTCGCTTGATCGACTTGGCGAGCCACAGGAACAGCAGCGCGGCGATCAGATACATCGGCGCCAGTGCGTAAAAGGCCATCCTGAGCGAATGTGCGCCATATTCCGGGCGGAAGAAATCGCTCGCCATGCCGACAAAGGTCGGTCCAAGCCCGAGCCCGACCAGGTTCATCACCAGCAGCAGCAGGGCGCCTGATATCACGCGGGCGCCGGGATCGACCTCGCATTGGACGAAGGTGACGGTGGCGGGGAGGAAGAAGGAATTGAGGAACAGCGGCACGAACAGCAAAGCGAGCGCGACCTCCCAGCGGTCTGCCGCCGCGAAGCCGAGGAAGAACGGCAAGGCGAGTACCAACGATGCTGCCGGGATCGTCGCATATGCCGCCTTGTTGCGGGTGGCGAAGCGATCGATGAGCTTGCCCGAGACGAAGATTCCGGTCCCCATTCCCAGCCCGACCGCCAGAGCATACCAGATCGCGACCTGATCGAGCGTCATGCCCTTTTCGCGCATCAGTAACAGCGTGGCGAAGTTGCTGAGCCCATAGGTGATGAAATTGGCGGCGCCGCTGGCCAGCGCGGCGAGGGCGAGCAGGCGATTGCCGAAGAAGCCGGCGATCGCCTGGCCGAAGCTCGGTCCGGGCGCTGCTGTGGAGACCGGCGCGGGATCGAAACGGCCGCGCACGGGCTCGGGGACGAGGAAATAGACGAGGATGGCGGTGACGATCCCGACCGCGCCGACAAGGTAGAAGGGCACGCGCCAGTCATAGGCGGCTGCGAGCGACGCCCCGAAGGCGACGCCGAGCGCCGAGCCGAACGGCGGCCCGAGGTTGAAGATGCCCATCGCGGTGCCGCGCTTCTCGCGGGGGAAGGTATCGGAAATGATCGCGTAGGAAGGCGGAACGCCGCCCGCCTCACCGATGCCGACTGCCATGCGAGCGGCGATGAGCTGGCCGTAACTCCCGGCCAATCCGCAGGCGACGGTCGCGCCGCTCCACAGGCCGCAGGCGAACGACAGGATCTTCACCCGGTTGCTGCGATCGGCGAGCCAGCCGACGGGGATGGCGATGAAGCAATAGAAGAGAGCGAAATAGAATCCGGTGACGTAGCCGAGCTGGCTGTCGGTGATCTTCAGCCCGTCCTGGATCGGCTTGGCCAGGATCGACACCAGCTGGCGATCGAGGAAATTCAGGACGTAGACGAAGCACAGCATGCCGAGCACGAACCCGCGCTTGCCGCCGCTGGCGTTCCCTTGATGTGTCGCCATCGGCCTCATCCCTTCCTGTGCGTTCCGCTCTGCCAGCGCTGGGCCTGCTCGATATACCAGGGCAGGAGTTCGGGCGTGGCGGTGGCATCGGCGCTGACGACCTTGGCGACGGGCCAGCCGGCGAACAGCCGCTTGACCGGCAGTTCCTGCTTCTTGCCCGACAGCGTGCGTGGAATGCCAGGCGCGGCGATCAGCACATCGGGCACGAAGCGCGGCGACAGGCTGGTGCGGATCGCCGTCGCCACCGCTGTCTCCATCGCCGCGTCGACGGGCACACCCTCGGCGGGCACGACGAACAGGATCAGCCTGCTGTCGCCCGCTTCGCCTTCCAGATCGATGAGCATGGTGTCGGCGACTTGTTCCAGATGCTCGACGGCGGCGTAGATTTCGGCGGTGCCCATGCGGACGCCATGCCGGTTGATCGTCGCGTCGCTGCGGCCCGAAATAGTGCAGCTGCCATCGCTGCCGATCGTCAGCCAATCGCCATGCCGCCAGACGCCGGGCCAGCTCTCGAAATAGGATTGCCGATAACGGCTGTCATCGTCATCGCCCCAGAAATAGAGCGGCATGCTGGGGAAGGGGCGAGTGCAGACCAATTCGCCCACCTCGCCGATCACCGGCGTGCGCTGCTCGTCCCACGCCTCGATCGCGGCGCCGAGATGTCGGCATTGCAGCCGGCCGGGCGTGTCGGGCAATTCGGGATTGCCGGCCATGAAGGCGGCGGCGATCTCGGTGCCGCCACTGACGTTGCACCACCAGATATCCGGTCGGCCAAGCGTGGCGAATTGCGCCGATCCCCAGCGCTGGACGTCCGGCGGGAGTGGCGATCCGGTGCTGCCAAGGGCGCGAATGCGATCGATCCCGTCGATTGCGGCAATGTCGATGCCGGCCTTGCGGCAGCTGGCGAAAAAGGCGGCGCCGGCGCCGAACCAGGTGACGCCGCTGCGCGCTGCGAAGGTCCAGAGCCGGGTCCAGTCGGGTTTTGCCTTGGTGCCGCTGGGCGAGCCTTCGAACAGGCAGATGGTGGTGCCGCTGAGCAGACCGCCGACCTGTATGTTCCACATCACCCAGCCGCTGGCGCTGAACCAGTGGAAGCGATCACCGAGATTGTTAGCCGAATAGCTGGGACCAAGGTCGAAATGCAGCCGTCCGCCCGCGGTTGCGAGCAATACGCCGCCATGGCCATGGACGATCGGCTTGGGCAGGCCGGTGGTGCCGCTCGAATAGAGGATCCATAGCGGGTGGTCGAAGGGCAGCCATTCGGGCTCGAAGACCGCGACGGTATCGTCGTCGCGCGCAATCGCTTGTTCGAAAGCGATCGCGCCGGGCACCGCGCTCTCGCCAAAGCCGCTGGCGACGATGACGATCGTCTCGATGCTGGGGAGTTGCCTGGCGAGTTCGGCGACGGTGGCGCTGCGGTCCATCGCCTTGCCGGCATAGAAGACGCCATCGATTGCGATCAGCGCCTTGGGCTGGGTCTGGCGCCACCGGTCGAGCACCGCGTTGATGCCCATGTCGGGCGAGCACAGGGTCCAGATCGCTCCGAGGCTCGCACAGGCCAGAAGGCCGATCACGGCGGCGGGGATATTGGGCAGATATGCGGCGACACGGTCTCCCCGGCCAATGCCACGCGACCGGAGTTCGAGCGCCAGCGATGCCGATTGACGACGCAGTTCGGCCCAGCTCAGCGTGATGGTATTGCCGCGTTCGTCCATGGCGACGATCGCGGGCTGGCCCGCTTCGTCCGCCGCCGCGACATGGCGGAACACATGGCGGGCATAGTTGACCTGGGCACCGTCAAACCAGCGCGCGCCCGGCATGGCGTCGTCGCTCAGTACCGCCGTGAACGCGGTCGGCGATTCGATCCGGTCATAGTCCCAGATGCTGCGCCAGAAGCCATCGAGATCCTCCACCGACCAGCGATGCAGGTCCTCGTAGGTCGCAAAATCGCGTTGATGCGTATGCTTCAGCCAGTCGCGATACAGGCGGATCTGCGCGACGGGCGCCGCTGCTTGTACGCTGGCACTGGCAAGGGTCATTACAGGGTAAAACCTCGGTTCAATTCGGTGTTTGCGGGCGGCGCCGGTCCGAGGCGCCGCCCGCCAATCGCTTAGAAGGCCGTCCGCAGGCTGACCGCGGCGTAGCGGCCGATCGGGTTATAGGCGCCGCCGATGCCGTCGGTGCCCGGGAAGAAGGGCGGCTTGGCGTCGAACAGGTCGTTCACCTGCAGTCCCAGATCGATGCCCTTGGCAAAGCCGATATCGGGCAGGCGCACCGACAGGCGCAGATCCACCGTCGTGTAGCCCTTGGACGCGTACAGGCTCGATCCGGTCGGCGTCGCATAGGACGCCTTCACGCCGCTGCGATGATTGACGAAGTTGACGAAGGTGACCGGCCCTGCGGTGAAGCCGAGCGTGGTGCGCAGGGTCGTACGCGGAATGCCGGCTTCCAGCGAATTGCTCTCCGCCGATGTCGGCGACAGGCGGTTGCTATAGTTCAGGATATAGTTGCCGGCGATCCCGCCGAAGATCGACCCGAAGCCGACGGCCTTATGGTAGCGCACATCGAAATCGATCCCGTTGGTCTTCCGTACCCCGAAATTGCCCTGGCGCAGATCAAGGATGTTGCCGATCGCCGGCACTGCGGCGAAGGTAAAGAAGAACGGGACGGTGTTGGCGATCGCGCCGCTCACCTGCGACGCCGATGGATTGCGGATTACCCGCGAGGCGAAGGTCGGATCGCTGAACAGCAATGCGCCGAGCCCTGACGGTGTGCCGATCACATCGTCATATTTGATGTCGTAGAAGGTGACGCTCGCGGTCAGGTTCGGCGCGAATGCCGGCCGCAGATCGACACCGGCCGACCAGGTGCGCGCCGTCTCGGGCTTGAGCGACTGGTTGCCCCCGTACAGCAGGATCGTGTTGACCTGTGCCGCCCCGCGCGAAGGGTCGCGCGCGCCGAACGCATCGACCAGCGCGGCCGCGGAATAATAGGAGCCGACGGTCGAGCCGAGGTCGCGCAGACCCGGTGCCCGGAACGAGCGGCCATAGCTGCCCCGCAAGTTCACGCCCGCGACCGGCTCCCAGGTGAGGCCGATCTTCGGATTGGTCGTGGAGCCGAAGTCGCTATAATGATCGTAGCGGCCCGATAGCGACAGAGTGAGGCTCCGCGCCATCGGTCCGGCATTGCCTTCGCCGACCAGCGGCACGAACAGTTCGCCATAGAGCGACTGGACATCGCGATCGAGATTTTCGGGGAAGCCGACCCCGCCGCTCTGGCCGCGCTGCATATAGGTTTCGCGGCGATATTCGGCGCCAATCGCCACCTTCACATCGCCGCCCGGGAGGCTTGCCAGCGGTCCGTCGATCTTCAGCGCGCCGATGCGGGTGCGCTGGCGGTTGGTGAACGTGGTGGGATTATCGAGGATGGCGGCGACCACGGCGGGGCTGGTGCGGGTGCCGAACGGGTCTAGCGCCGTCGCTGCCGTGGTGCCGGCGGCGGCGGCGGTCAGCGCCGTAGTATTGATGCCCGGCTGGAACGTGTCGTTGCGCGACCAATTATAGGAGCCGTAGATGCTTGCCTTGAAATCGCCCGGCAGCGCGATGTCGACGCCGCCGGTGGCATTGCCGCTGCGTACCGCGAAGGTCTGGTCGAAATGATCGGCGCCGGCCAGCCGGTCGGGGCGGAAGTCGAAATAGCCGAACAGCGACCCGGTGCCTGGCGGTGCGCGGAAGAACGGGTTGGCGGCGGTGATCAGGACGAAGGTCTGGCCAGGCAACGCTGCCTGGACCGTATCCTTGCGGTCCGAATAGAGGACGTCGGCCCATAGGGTGACCGCGCTGGAGAGCTGCTGCCGCAGCGAACCGAAGACGCTGTGGGTGCGATTCTCCGGCAGCAGATCGACCGGGCCGCGCGGATCGCAGGTGTTGGTGCCGGGCGCCAGGCCGGGCGCGGCGTAGATCGTCCCGGCAAACAGATTGACATTGGCATCGGGGCAGACGGTGGCGCGGGTATCGACGCCGCCGACCCCGCGGAAATCGAGCGAACGATAGCTGCGATCCGCGCCGGTGATGTTGCTGTTCTCAAGATATTGATAGGCGACCACGAGCGAGCCGCCGTTCCAGTTCTGGCCGAAGATCGCACCGGCGTTGAAGGCGTGATAATCGTCCGCCATGCCGTAGCGGACATTGGCTTCCAGCCCGGAGACGCGCTTGCGGGTGATGAAGTTGACCACGCCGGCAACAGCGTCCGATCCATAGATTGCCGAGGCGCCATCGGCGACGATTTCGATCCGCTCGATCGCGAGTTCGGGCAGGAACGGATAGTCGGGGTTGGTCTGCTGGGTGCTGCCGGAGATGAGGCGATGCCCGTTCATCAGCGGTAGAGTGGCGGCGGCCGGCAGGCCGCGCAGGCCCGGCGCGAACGAGCCGAGACCGGCATTACTGGTGCGGGGAGCGGTGTTGAAGCTGTTGAGCTGGGGCACGGTCGCCAGCAATTCGGGGGTGCTGGCGGCGCCGATCAGTTTGGCGTCTTCGCGCGATACGCTGATCAGGCCGGAACCCGTTGGCGGAATGCCGCGGATGCTGGTGCCGGTGACGACGATTTCGGTATCGGCTTCGGCGGTGCTCTCTTTGGCTTGATCGCCTGCGTCGGCTGTCTGCGCCTGAACCACGGCCGGTGCGGCCAGCATCGCCAGGGCAATCGCGGACCGGCACAACAGACGTGCCCGGTTGCGCGTGAGAATGACTCCGATCGGCATGATGCTCCTCTCCCCTTTTTTGATATTCTCGTTCGCGGCGTTCGCCGCGTCGGACTTTGCCGGCTTGATGTCTTGCTTATGGTCTGACAGACCCGCGTGTAAGCGCATCAGCGGACATCGACAGGTCTTTAGCGGACAGTGAGCGGAAATCATGACGGCGACCGGTGACGAGCAGATCGGAGCGGCGATCCGTAATGGTCGAGTCGGTTTCCCGTCGCTCAACCAGCGGATCTTCGCGCCGTTCAAGCTGGCGACGGTGATCGATGCGGTCGCCGGCCGCGGCATTTCCCCGGAAACGGCGCTCGACCGCACGGGGCTGACGCTCGCCGAGGTTCGCGATCCGCACACGCTGACCTCGATCGGCCAATATCTGATCGCCTGCGAGAACATCGTCGCGGCCGGTGCTGAGTTCGCCGACGCCTTCGCGATCGGCTCGCGCCTGCATCTGTCCGCCTATGGGATGTACGGCTATGCGCTGATGTGCTCACCGACCATGCGGGATTTCTTCGATTTCGCCGTGCGCTACCAGCCGCTGGCCACGCCCACCGTGCGGCTGGCATGGCGCGCGGAAGGCGATGTCGCGATTTGGCATTTCCAGGAAATCTACCGCGACGTGATGAGCCGCGACGTCCGCACCTTTCTCGTCCGGCAGCAGATGAAGATGACCTACACGCATATTCGCGACACCGCCGGAACCGATAATCTCCCGGTCCGCGCCCTGTTCGCGCTGGACGAAGATGCGCACAGCGCAGCGGACGAGCGCGAACTTTCCTGTCCATGTCTGTACGGGCAGGAGGCGAATGAACTCCATTTTCCGATCGGCATCCTCGACCAGACCCCTGAGCTGGGCAACCGGCTGACCCGGGCGATGCTGGAGGAAACATGCGAGCGGCTCATCGGCCAGTCGAGGATATCGTCAGGCCTGTCGGGTGAAGTTTACCAGTTGCTGCTGAATGCCCCCAGCCATTTCCCGTCGATGACCGCGATCGCCGAGCAACTGGGGTTGCAGGAGCGGACCTTGCGCCGCCGCCTGGCGGCTGAGGATTCGAGCTATGGCGAGATCGTCGACGATGTCCGCCGCAAGCTGGCGATCGAATATCTGCAGACGACCCGGATGAGCGTGGACGACGTCGCCTGGAAGGTGGGATTCAGCGACAGCGCGAACCTACGCCGGGCGATGCGGCGGTGGACCGGGCAAACGATCAGCGAGGTCCGCGCAGGCAAATAATGGCGCGGGCATGGACCGGGCGAGATAATCGCAATCGTGGCGATCGATACCGGCTATGATGATCGAGCAGGCGCCGGCGGACGACTATGCGCGCGTCAGCTACCGCGCGCAGGAGCTTGCACGACTGCGCTGCTGCCGGAACGACGGCCCGTTGAGTTACACCAATTCGTCGCTTGCTTGTCTAAAGAGAGATAGGATTGAGCGCGCGAGGAATGTCCGTTCCGAAATATGATCGAACAGGACAAGCTGGATGAGTGGTTTCGGCGAGAGGTGTTGCCTCTCGAACGGTCGCTCACGCACTTCGTCCGGCGGAACTGGAGGGTGGATGACGACGTGATGGATCTCACGCACGACATCTATGAACTCGCATATTCCGGAGCGAGGACCGGCCTGCCCGCGAACACGCGCAACTATGTGTTCACCGTTGCGCGCAACCACCTGATCAACCGCGCCAAGCGCGCGCGGATCGTCTCGTTTGAACTGGTTGCCGACCTCGAGACCCTGGACCGTGGCGCGGACCTGTTCGACACCGAGCGGCACCTGATGGCGCGCGACGCGATCCGCCACGTCCAAGCTGGTTTCGAGAAGCTGACGCCACGCGTGCGCGAGATTCTCTGGCTGCGCAAGGTCGAAGGCCTCAACGTGCGAGAGACCGCAGACCGCCTCGGAATCGGTAGGGACGCGGTCAACCACCAGGTCATGATGGGAATGAAGGCGCTGGCCGATCACATGCTGGGCGGCGCCGGTCAAATCGTTCGCCGCCGATACGCTGCGCGGCGCAATCGGAGCGAGTCATGAGCCGGGCAAGCGAGGCGCGGGATCGAGCGGCGCAATGGATCGTCGCACGGGAGGAAGCGGGCTGGAGCGATGCGGACCAAGCCGGGCTCGACGCGTGGCTCGCCGAAGCGGACATGAACCGTGTCGCGTTCCTCCGGCTCGAGCATAGCTGGCGCGAAGCCGATCGCATCCGCTCGATCGGACCGGTCATGATGCCGGCGACGCTACGCCAGGATCGCGACGAACCTTCGCGCTACCGCGGGCGTCCCCGGTGGCTTCCTCTCGCCGTTGCCGCTTCGCTGGTCTGCGCGATCGGCATCGGGTGGTCCGTGTCTCCCTGGTCGACCAATGGCAATGCCGTCCGAACCGCGAGCACCCGATATGACACGGATATCGGCGGCCACAGGATCGTCGCATTGTCCGACGGCAGTCGGGTCGAGCTCAATACAGCTTCGGTCGTTCGAACCGCGTTCCGTGATGCCGAGCGGGAGGTCTGGCTGGACCGGGGTGAGGCCTATTTCGAAGTCGCGCACGATCGGAACCGGCCGTTTGTCGTTCACGCCGGCAATCGCCAGGTAACCGTGCTCGGTACCAAATTCTCGGTGAGACGGGATGGCGACAAGGTCACCGTGTTTGTTCGGGAAGGCAGGGTCCGGGTCGACGACGTCGAGGGCGCGCGCGCGCTTCGTTCGACTACAATCACCGCCGGCGACATTGCGCTGGCGCGGGGACCGGCCACGCTGGTGACCGCCAAGTCCGAAGAACGGGTCGAAGACGCGCTGGCGTGGCGCGGAGGAATGCTCAGCTTCGAGCAGGAACGGCTGTCCGATATTGCGGCGGAGTTCAACCGCTACAATCGCCAGAAATTGATCGTCGCCGACCAGGCGGCGGGCGGCATCCGCATCGGCGGGATGTTTCCAGCCTCCAAGCCGGGCGACTTCGTGCGGCTGCTGCGCGACGCCTATGGTCTCAGGATCGAGGAAACCCCGGAGGCCATTCGAATTTCGAGCTGAGTTACAGTGCCGGCCACGCCGATTGTCTACTCCCCCAACGGACGGCTGTGGGAGCGTCCGAAGGGAGTGAAGGGGCCATCATGGGGAAATTTAGCCTTGGCGCGATGCTCGCGGCCGGCACATGCATCGTTGCAGTCGCCGCACCAGCTCAAGCGCAAGTCGTGTCGTTCAACATTCCGGCGGGAAGCCTCAAGGCCGCGCTCGACGCCTATGGCCGCCAGTCGGGCCGCCCGCTCGTCTACAAGGCCGACGAGATCCGAGGCGTCCGTTCTTCGGGGTTTCGCGGCAGCGCGTCGCCCGAGCAGGCACTCGCGGCGATCCTCTCCAACACCGGCTTTGCAGCCCGCTCCGGCGCGTCGGGGTCCGTTGCCATCGTTCGCTCGGGAAACGCTGGAGGCACAAGCGATGAGTCGGCGTCCGTGGAAGGCGTTCCAGGCGAATTCGCCGGGTCTCCGCCCTCCGATTCCGAAGTGGAGATCCTGGTCACCGGCAGCCGTATCGGGGGCGAGGCGTCCACGTCGCCGGTCATTGTGGTCAACCAGTCCGACATGCGCCGGGCAGGGCAGAGCGATGTCGGCGAGATGCTGCGCCTCTTGCCGCAGGGCTTTGGCGGCGGACAGAATCCCACCGTCTCGCCGGGCGCTTCCGGGAACGCGAATCAGAATCTCACGGGCGGCTCGAGCGCAAATCTGCGCGGCCTGGGCGGCGACGCCACGCTGTCGCTGCTGAACGGCCATCGCCTGGCCTATGGCTCCGTCTTCCAGGCCGTAGACCTTGCCTCGATTCCATTGGCCGCGGTCGACCGCGTCGAAATCCTGACCGACGGATCCTCGGCGATCTACGGCTCCGACGCGGTTGCGGGTGTGGTGAACGTCATCCTCAAGCCGGACTATTCGGGGCTATCGACCGGCGTCCGGTTCGGCTCCTCGACCGGCGGCGGCGGCGGCGAGCAGCAATACACGGGCCTCGGCGGGGTTCGCTGGAGCAGCGGCGGCTTCCTTGTCTCGTATGACTATCTCAAGGCAGACGCGATCTATGCTGCCGACCGTGACTACACGGCGGGCATGCCGCGCAACGCCACGATCCGTGCGCCGAGGGAACAGCACGGAGCCGTCTTCGCCGGACACCAGACGATTGCCGAAGGGCTGGAGTTCACTGTCGACGGCCTGTTCAGCCGACGTCACCTGAAGTCCAACCTGTCGACCACCTCGACGCAGACGGGATATTTCACGACCACGGTCGACAAGGCGTTCGCCGTATCTCCGTCACTGGCTCTTTCCGCGTTGCCCGGCTGGCGGATCGAGCTCGGCGGCACCTATGGCCGGGACGAAGGCGTATATGACCAGCGAACGCTCACCAACGGTGCCCAGACCGCGCGAGCCTATGGCTGCTATTGCAACAGCGTCAGGTCCGTCGAGCTGTCGGGAGCCGGCGGCATTTTTCGCCTCAACGGGGAGGATGTGAAGCTTGCGGTGGGGGGCGGGTATCGATCCACGAGCTTCGACTACGCATCCTATTCAACCGGCAAGTCCTCGGCGAAAGGCTCGACCGACAGCAGCTATCTCTTCGGCGAGCTGGGCGTGCCTCTGATTTCCCCGAAGCAGGGCCTTTCGTGGGCCCATCGCATGACGTTCAACGCGGCCGTCCGGTATGAGCGCTACTCTGCCGCGATCGACGTCGTGACGCCCAAGTTCGGCATCCTCTACTCGCCGGTGGCCGGACTCGACCTGAAGGGGAGCTGGGGCAAATCATTCAAGATGCCGACCCAGTATCAGCTGTTCCAGGGGCGGAACCTGTTTCTGCGAAACGCCAGCACCTATGGCGGCAGCCGCTTCCCCGCCGGATCGACCGTGCTGTACAGGTCCGGCGGCAACCCCAATCTCCAGCCCGAGCGCGCAACCACATGGACCGTGTCGGTCGCCGCGAAGCCCCGCTTCATCCCCGGCCTCTCGCTGGAGCTGAGCTATTTCGACGTCAACTACGACGAGCGGATCGTGCAGGCGCTGTCCGGTGCGAATTCGCTGATCGCGCTGTCCAATCCGATGTTCTCCGACTATGTCAGCTACGCCCCGACCGCGCAGGAGCAGGCGGCGCTGATCGCCATGCCGGGCGTCCCGTTCAGCAACTCCACCGGCTCGCCCTACGACCCCGCCAAGGTCGTCGCAGTTCTCGACAATCAATGGATCAACGCGTCGGTCCAGAAGATTCACGGCATTGATCTGACCGCCCGCTACCGCCTCGAACTCGGCAGCGCAGGCAACCTTCTTATCCACGGCAACGCCTCCTTCCTGCGCTCGCGGCAACAGCTGAACCCTGCCGCGCCCCTCTTCGATTTGTCGGGCACGATCTTCAATCCTCCCCGATTCAAGGGGCAGACGGGTGCGTCCTGGTCGGTGGACGGCTTCGCCCTGTCCGGGTTCGTCAACATCACGGGGACTCTGCGAGACATTCGCCCGACCACCCCCATCCGGGTTCCAGGGCAAGCTACTGTCGACTTGACGGCTAGCTACGAGCTTCCGCCAACGTCGCTTGTCGGCGCGCTCGAGATTCGGGCCAGCGTCAGAAACGCATTCGACGTGCGGCCTCCTTATGTGCAGTCGAGCGGCGGACTCGCCTACTACGTCAGCTATGACTCGACGAACTACTCACCCATGGGGCGCTTCGTCTCGCTGAGCCTGACAAAGACATGGTGAAGTCGGACAGGCGCCTCGCCAACCTGTCGATGGCCAATATCCTCAAGACCGTATCGTTCGGCGCCGCCCTTCTCGCGGCGCCGAACGCAGCGGCTACCCCGTCAATCGATAGGATGGGAGAGGCCGACACGCCGGTCCGGTGTTCGCTGCCGTCCGCGCAGGAGACGGCGGGTCCGAAGCGCGCCATACGCTCGCTCGATCTCGTCAGGCTTCGCGACTTCGGCTCGACTCTGCTGTCGGGGCAGCCCGCCATCCTATCCCCGGACAAGCGGACGGTCGCCCTTCAGCTGCGCCAGGCCTCGCCGGAGACCAACAGTTATTGCACCGCGATTGTCCTGGTTTCCTCCAGTGGAAATACGCCACCGGTCGTCCTTGACGATGCCGGCGTCATCGAAGGCACGACATTCTACAAGTACGGAATTTCGGGACTTCCGCTCGGGAGCCCCAAGATCTCCCTGATCCGCTGGAACGAAGAGAGCAGCGCCCTTGCATATACGAAATCCCGTGGAGGAATGACCGAGGTCTGGATTGCTCATCTTTCCGGGGGCAAGCCGCGCCGCGTCTTCACTTCGGATACCGACGTGACGGCATTGTCGTGGGTGAATGGTGGACGATCCCTTGCTCTTTCCCGTGAAGCCGGCAGGTCGCAGGCCCGGGAGGAACTGAAGCAAGAGGGACTCGCGGGCTTCCATTACGACGAGCGTATCTGGCCGCTGGTCAGCGCCATCCCCTATCCCCGCCATGACGGCGAGAAGGAGGCCCTCTCGATAGATCTCGAGACGGGAGAAAACCGTCCATCAAGTTCGGCGGAAGCTCTGCAACTCGACGCCCCTGCCAGGAACGGCATCCGTGGCGCCCGAGCCTTCGCGCGGTCGAGCGACGGACGGCTGGCATGGGCCATTGCGGCCCAGCCCAAGGCAAGGCGACAGCCGAGCTTGCTCCACGCCGAAACAAGCAAGGGTGAGACTACCTGCCCGCTCAGCTTATGCGGAAATGTCACGGACCTCTGGTGGTTCGGAACGTCGATTGTCTTCGCGAGGCGCGAGGGGCCGGCAGATGCGCGAACGGCCTTTTATATATGGAAACCCGGCGATGCCCGGTTGAGACTGATCCTGACCACCGACGACGCGATGTTCGGGTGCCAGCAGCTGGAAGCGGACCTCCTTTGCGCTCGCGAGACCGCGACGCGTCCCCGCCACCTGGTGCGGCTCGCCATTCCCTCTGGCAAGCTGGGCGTCGTCTTCGACCCAAATCCCGAAGTCGCCGGCATTCGCCTTGGCGCAGTCCGGCGCGTCACCGTCAAGAACGCGTTTGGCCTCGATGCTTATGCCGATGTGGTTCTTCCACCCGGACATGTGACGGGCGAGCGGCTTCCCCTGGTGATCGTGCAATATGAATCCCGCGGGTTTCTGCGAGGCGGGACCGCGGATGAATATCCCATCCAGATGCTGGCCGCGCAGGGCATGGCTGTGCTCAGCTTCAACCGGCCCCCGCGTGTGGCCGAGGCTGATCCCACCACCGATGAGTTCGAATATCTTCGCCTCAATTTCGGTGACTGGATCGACTATAAGAACATGCTGTCTTCGCTCGACGGTCTGATCGACAGGCTCATCGCCGAAGGCATCGTCGATCCAAAGCGTATCGGAATTACGGGCCAGAGCGACGGTGCCACGCTCGCCAGCTACGCCTTGATCAATTCCCGGCACCGATTTGCAGCCGCGGCGCTCAGCACCTGCTGCCGGGATCCCAGCATCATGACCAACCTGGGTCCGGCGTTCCAGGCCTGGTATCGCAAGATCGGCTTTCCGTCTCCGGCTGGCCCAGAAGACGATTTCTGGAAGCAGGGATCGCTCGGCCTCAATCCCGGTCTCCCGTCGACGCCGATGCTCATTCAGAGCGCGGAGTTCGAGTTCCGAATGGCACTTCCCACGATCGAAACGTTGCGCAGTCGGGGATGGCCGGTCGAGATGTACATCTTCCCGAACGAGGGTCATGTTAAGATCCAACCTGCCCATCGGCTCGCCGTTTATGAGCGTTCGGTCGATTGGTTCGTCAAATGGTTCGATCATGCGAGCAGCCGCCCAGCCTCGCGTCTGGCCCAGCAGCCGGCAAGCGAACCCTAGCTGAGTAGGGGCTCTGTCAGACTAACGTGGCATCGCTCGCTATAGGTCGTTAGCGGCGGCGGATGAGCCGCAAATCTCGAGCGCTTCCACTCAGTCCGTTTCGCCGTTTCGGCAGTCCGAATCGGGTCGGTGGTGATGTTGGGTGGTCCGACACACCAAGTGGATCGTGATATCGACGGCGCTGCATATGGGCCTCCTGTGGGCACCATATTTTCACCGCGGCCCCTCGCATCGGAATTGCACTGCTTTCTGTGGAAAAATTCGTGCATGAATCACGCAGTTCGGCGCCGCTCTCCCCGACAGCGACAAGGCGAATACCCTAGGAATGTGCCATGCGGACCGAACAAATTCCCTGCAGGATCCCTGCCAAGCACGGAATAATCAACTAAAGACGGTCGAAAGCCGCCTCTAGTCCGAAACCGTACTTGGCGGGAGGTGAGGAGAGAAACGTCGGCCGAACGCGACGTCAAATTCGGCTACGCCGCTCTCTGCAGTACGGATCGAAGCTGAAACAGCGCGAATTTGCGTCAAAAAGCGCCTAATCTCACGAGTGGGAAATTAGCTAGACTGCGTGGCGGAGCGGGAGTCCGAATTTTAAAGTTGATAACACTACATTTCCTCTCCAAAAAATTTATATTCTAAAATATGTTCCCAATTTAAGCGGCGGTTTACAGCGAACTTAAATGAACCATCACGGACAGATATCATGCGTGTATAATTTTATGAGATATTGATCTATGATATCAAGATCTCAATTATAATTCTCTTGAAATGACCATCGCTCATTCACCAGCGATCAGCGTGCGAACCGTCGCCATGGGGATAAACAGGCGCAACGGGTTGGAAGGCAGAGGCGTGAACCCGTAGTTTTGATAGAGCCGCTTCCGTCGCTCAACCTTTTGGGCATCTCCGCAGTCGAGAACGTCGAGCATAACCACCGCGATGCCGAGCGCCTCTGCTGCCTGCGCGATGCGGGTCAGGCCATCGACCAGCAGATCAGCGCCATAGCCGTGGCCCTGGTGGCGCTCATCGACTCCGATCATCGAAATATAGGCTGCGGGGATCTGCCCATGACCGGGACGGTTGCGCGCATATCGAGGCGGGAGCTCGCCATAAGCGACCGAATGGGCATTGAGCGCGTGAAAGCCGAGCACGTTGCCTTCGGGATCGCTCAGAACGAACACCCGCAGGTTGTCGGCCTTGGTCAGCTTGTTCGCTGTCTTCCTGAAGAAATTGTCGACCTGCTCGACCCCGCACGAAAATCCCGCCCGATCATGCCGGGCGGGATCAAGTGGCTCGATGGTGAGACGCCGAGCGCCAATGTCGCTCACTTGCTGGCGATCGTCTCGGCATGCCGGGCAAAGGCGGCGCGCAGCTTGGCCGTCGGCGCAGGCGGATTGTCGAGCGCCGCAAAGAAGGTTTCATGATCCACCGGCTGGAGCAACGTGCGCTCGTGCGCAGCGATCGTTTCAATGGCCGACCGATAGGCGGCATTGATCGTGAACGCGGAATCGTCGACGCCCGACAGTGCCGCGGCGCGCTGAATCGCCTGCTTGATGCGCGGCTTCGTCCGGAAGTTCATCCGTTCGCTGTTGCGCTCCTCGATGTCATCGATCTTGTCCTGGAAACCCAGCATCAGATTGCTCCTTGCGGGCAAATGTGTACGTCAGATGGACGTACATGTCAACCAGCATTGGCCTGTGCCTGGCTGCCCACGGCATTATGCGCAGGGTGGGCATGCGACCTCCCAAGCCATCCGCAATAGTCAGCCCACGCTGCCATGAGCTCGACGCGTTTGCGCAAAGCCCGTCCGCGGCGATAGGCGCGCTCCGCCTTCGAGCGGACGCTGTGTGCCAGCGCCATCTCAACCGTCTCGTGCTCGAAATCGGTTTCCTCGCCGGCCCAGTCGCGGAAAGCCGAGCGGAATCCATGCACGGTGATGTCGTCATAGCCCATCCGCCGCAACAGCATGGCCATCGCCATGTTTGACATTTCCCCGCCCCTGGCGCCGGGGAACACGAGGGCTTTCGGATCATGTCGCTCCGGGCGCAGCGCCTCCAGGATTTCGCAGGCCCAGTCACTCAGCGGTACCTTGTGCTCCGCGCCTGCCTTCATTCTTGAGGTCGGCACGATCCAGAGCCGTTGCTCCAAATCCACCTCGCGCCATGTCATCCCGATTGTCTCGCCTGATCTCGCTGCGGTCAGGATCGTGAACTCGAGCGCCCTCGCCGCCGTGGCCGGCCTCTCACCCAGATCGCGCATGAAGTCGGCGATCAAATTGAAGGGAAGTGCTGCGAGATGCTGGGGCATGGATTTGCGCCGCCGTGGCAGAATGAGTTCCAAATGCCCCTTCCATCGCGCCGGGTTTTCTCCAGATCGGTGTCCTGCCACCCTGGCAGCGTCCAGCACCCGTTCGATCCGGCCGCGCACGCGCGAGGCGGTTTCAGGTATCTTGGTCCAGATCGGCCTCAGCACGGCAACCACGTCATTAGTATCGATCCGATCCAGCGGCTTTTCTCTGAGCGCCTTCGCATGGGTGGCAAGCGTGGAGCGCCATTGAATGCGATGCTTCTCGTTTCGAAATCCCACCTCGATTTCGTCGATCAGTTTATCCGCATATTTGCCGAACGAGGGCTTGGGCGGTTTGGGGCGGCGCGCTTCACGCTCTGCCTTGCGTTCGGCGATGGGATCGCGCCCCTCGGCAAAGGCGCGACGCGCGATCGAAGCGCGTTCACGTGCTTCCGCGAGCGAAACATCGTCCACACAGCCCAGCCCCATCTCCCTGCGATGTCCGCAGGTGATGTTGATCAGCACCCATGAACGTGTGCCAGTGGGTTTGACCATCACATAAAGGCCGGCCCCATCGGAATGTCGCCCTGGTGGCAGGCTGTTGATCTGCTTGACGCTCAGTTTGTTACGATACCGACGCATGAGTCACCTCCGGTCCCGGAGTTGGGGCCGGAAACGGGGATGGTCGAGACGCGCATTGATGAACGGAAACGAACGACGGCAATCGGCGGCATAAGGGACAGGTTCTTGGAACTTGTCCGGTGAAATTCACACTGACTGGAGATCACTTGCCGATTGTCGTTATAGCTCTGGTTGATCGGTAGTGGATTGCCTTCAGAGGACTTTCCTCTCCTCCGGACCCATCGTCATGGGTGAAATGTACCCGAAATTTCAGCCATAGTTAGCGGCGATCCTCGTTAACGCAGTACCGCATGGCTCTTTTGCGCCCCATCTCGGCCATCCACGCCCCGGTCGGGTGATCCCAATTCCTGCCGTTCGTTCACCTGGCTGACTCAGATCGGCGCAACCACCAACCTAGGGACGATCCAGTTATTCTCCTTTGACAGCCAAATCCGTCCAAGCTGTCCTTTGTTCACGGCCGAAATCTTGGACGATGCGTGCTCGAAGTGCAGGACACTTGCTCTGTCAGGAATCCGTTGCCGCATCGCGATTAGCGGTGTGACTGGATGGAGAATCCACGCCTTGCGCCAACCCATACGCACCAAATGACGGTTGAAATATCGTCAAATGGTGCGTATATGGCGATCGATCAGGAGGCGACCATGGCGGACATCATCAAGCTGGGAGCGCAGGCTCCACTTACTCCAATAGACGTCCAGACCTTCTCGAAGAGCGAGGATCGCAGCCGGCTATCCGGGGTTGCGCTCAAGGCGTTTCGGGCGTTGATCGAGCAATGGGGGCTCTCCAACGCGGAAGCCGCGGCGCTGCTCGGCGTGAGTGACAGCACTTGGGATCGGATCAAGCGCGGCACTTGGGATCAGCCCTTGTCGCAGGATCAACTGACCCGGGCGTCAGCGGCGATCGGCGTCTACAAGGGGCTTCATCTGCTGTTCGCGGATGAGATGGCGGATCGTTGGCCCAAGCTTCCCAACCGCGGGTCGATCTTCCAGCGCGCGACGCCCGTCCGGGCGATGATCGAGGGCGGCATCCCGGTGATGCTCGAGACCCGGCGCTACATCGACGCCGTACGAGGTGGGCTCTAAGAGATGCTGGAAGGGCTGACCATAACGCGCGATGCCCTTCCGAGGACCACGCGGCTCGTCACGACCGCGCGACTGCGGGCACCCGTGTTGAGCCGCCTGGTCGATGCCGACGACCTTGCCGCGCTTGCCGAGATCGAAGGCGCGACCAGCAACCGGCTGCTGGCGCAAAACCGCGGAACGGCTGACGTCCAGGCCTATGAGCTGGTTTACGGCGTCCCGCACGCCGCGTTCATCAATGCCTCGTTCGCTTATGCCAAGCCGCGCGAGGTGAACCGCTTCAACGGGGCCGAGCGCGGCGCTTGGTACGCCGCCCTCGACTTGGAGACTTGCCTCGCCGAGGTGCGTCATCACCTGACGGAGGCGCTGGCGCAGACGGGCGTCTTCGAGGCGACGGTCGATTATGCCGAGTTGCACGCGAGCTTCGCGGGCGAGTTCGTCGACCTGCGTGGCCATGCCGATCACGTCTGCCTGCACCCGGACAAAAATGTCGGCTATCCCGCCGGCAATGCGCTGGCCGACGCGGCGCGCGCACGTGGCCTCAACGGGATCATCTATCCTTCGGTCCGGCACGTCGGAGGAGTTTGCATCGCCGCGCTCTTCCCGCACGCGGTACAATCGGTGGCGCAGGGTGACGTATATCGTATGACCTGGCGAGGCACGCCCGAGCCTGTCGTCGAAAAGGTCACCGGTTGATGGCGACCTCTCCTTATCTCGACACTTGCACGCTTGAACTGCCCGACGGCTGGGTCAATGCGTGGAAATTCGAAAACGCGCTCATGAACTGCGGCGATGCGCTCGGCGCCTCTTACATCACGATCGTCATCAAGGTGCCCGCCGGCTGCAAGCTGATGATCGACGTGATTGTAAGGCTCTTGAGCTTCTGCAATCAGGCGGTCGCCTGCACCAAGCGCGTCCGGCTTGAGTTCGAAACGGCCGCGGGCGCGGCGAGCTATCTGAACCGCGTCGGCTTCTTCGATCATCTTGCAGCGCCCGTCGAGGTAACACCGGCGCGTCCCACCTATTCGGGTGCGGCGATTCACCGCGGCGGCAATCGCGGACTCGTTGAAATTGAACGATTCAGCCGTGCTAGCTCGGTCGACCAAAATCTCGTGCCACGTCTCGTCGCAGCGGTCGAACGCGGTTGTGCAGCGCGGCCTGAGGTCAAACAGATCGGCGACGCAATGTTCAGCATCTTCGGGGAGCTGATCAAGAATGTGTTCGATCACAGCCAAACCAGCCTCGATGCCTATGCCGCGCTCCAGACCTATCCGCAGGGAAACAAGCTCACGGTCGCAGTGTCGGATAGCGGCATCGGCATCATGAAAAGCCTGCGCCCGGCGCTAACCGGGAGCAAATGGCACAATCTCAGCGATGTCGATTTGGTCGTCGAGATTTTCCGCGAGGGTATCTCCAGCAAGCCCGAGGACAAACGTGGCCTAGGGCTGAAGTCGAGCGCCCGGCATGCAATCGGCTTCAGGGCCGATCTCGACGTGCGGCTGCTCAACCAGCGCGTGCTGCTCAAACCGTCGAACAACGAATATCAGCCCAACATGGCATACTCGCAGGAGCGGCTGCCGCTGCTGTGGGGAACGCATATCGCCTTCTCATTCAAGCTCGATTGACAAGTTGGGACTCATCTGCTTAAATACGTCTAGTTAACGAGAATCGGAGCGATGTATTCGGCTGCTCGACCTCATGAACGGGGCGACATCGGGATGGGGCCGCGAGCAGGCGGTTCCTGTCGCGGCGCAACTTGTCTCGCGTCTGGAGTCGCTGCCGGATCAGCGCGCGGTCAAGATTTCGATGATGGGCGTGGAGCGGATGGACGCATCCTTCGCTTCGGAAGCGATCGTCGAGGTGCTGAACCGATATCGCAAGTCGAAGGGCATTTGTCTGATCGACCTGAGCAACAGCGCGATACGGCTTAATATCGATCTGGCCGCCGAGCGCATCGGTGTGCCGATCACGGTGTGGAACGGGACGCAGGTTGAGGTGATCGGTCTGAAGCCCAGTGCAGGCAATCGGGAGGCGCTCGACTATGCCTTATCGCGGGCGGAAGTGCGCACCGCCGCTTTTGCGGAGGCGACCGGCATATCGATCGCGAATGCGAGTACCAAGTTCAAGCAATTGTGGGAGCAAGGATTTCTGATGAGGACTGAAGGAGCAGCCGACAGCGGCGGCGTCGAATTTTTGTACCGACGCATCGGCTGATATTTTTTTGATTGCCGTTCAACAGTTTCAATGAACGAGATTATGGAGCGATTAAAATGACTGATCTGACGTTGCAGGACGACACCGACGGGCTGAAGATGGAGCGCAGCGCCGAACCTCCGGGCGGCCTCCGGATTCCGGCTCGCTTCGAGGCGCGTGACTTCTACATCGAAGTGACCCCGGATCAGACGATCGAGCACATGCTGACGATCATCGCGACCGAGCACGGTCTGCGGATCGAAGACATCTACATCGTGCGCGAGAACGAGGACGCGCCGCTCATCTGCGAGGAGCCGGTCCATCATGGGCATCAGCGCCGGCACCATGTGCATCACCGCCAGCCGGTGGCTGTGACGGTGCACTATCAGACCGGGTCGCACCACCGCGAGTTCCGTCGTCATGCCTCGCTCGAGCAGGTGCTCGACTGGGCCATCCGCGCCTTCGGCATCGATGCGTCGATGGCGGGCGAATTCGAGCTGACCCGGACGGGCAGCACGGACGAGCTCTCCTTGAGCGACCATGTCGGCCACCTCGCCGGCAAGCACAACGCGCTCGCGCTCGATCTGGTTCGTGGCGACATCGCTAATGGAGCGGACCATGCTTGACCCCGCCGAAGCCCGGGTCCGGACAAACCTCGACGACCCCGGCTTCATTGCCGGGGTCATGGCCGGTCGCTGGCGCATTCACGCGTTTGCCTTCCCGCGCCTCGATTTCTACGTCGCGGCGACCGAACCCGACGGCAAGGCCGCCGCTTATGGTTTTCGTGGCGACCTCACCAACTTCCCGGCGACGAACCCGATGGTTCGGATCTGGGATCTCGCGCGCGATACGCGGCTGCCGGCCAATCTCAGGCCCAAAGGCAACCAGCGCATCGCGATCACCTTCCAACAATGGGGTGACGACACCGTCTACCGGCCTTGGGATCGCATGACTGGCCCGCACAACAACAATGCAGCCAACATGCCGCACCTCGCCTGGCGACCCGATCGCCGCCTCCTGTTCATCTTCGAGGACCTTCATGGCATCCTTAATCTCAACGCTCGCGCGTATCGCCTTCGGGCGGCCGCCTGAGCTCGTCTGCCGACGCGACGTCTGGCAGGCGGGTGTCGCTGAGCTGCACCGCCGCACCCACGGCCGGCGCGAGGCCGGCGCCTTCCTGCTCGGCCGACACGGCAAGCGGCGTGTCATCGAGGAATTCGTCTTCTATGACGACGTCGATCCAGCGTCGCTGTCGACTGGCATCGTCGTCATCGACGGCCGTCGCCTCGGTGCCTTGTGGGCGCATTGCCGGGCGACGGGCTTGAAGGTCGTCGCCGACGTCCATGTGCATCCCGGCGGCTATGGACAGAGCGAATCGGACCAGGCGAACCCGGTCATCGCCGAGATCGGCCATATCGCGGTGATCCTGCCGAACTTTGCTGGCGGCGCCACAGACCCCGGCGCGATCGGGGTTCATCAATACCTGGGCAACAAGCAGTGGCGCAACCGCAGCCGCGAGCGGCCCAACCCCTTTCACGTTGGATGGTGGCCCCGATGACTCTGACCCGCCAGCTCAGTCGCATCGCCAAGCTGCTGGTCGATGCCGAGGGCATTGGCTTTCCGGAGGCCGAAGCGCGCCTCCGGGCCATGACGCTCGACATCGTGGTCGGCCCTGATGCAGCCAATCCGGCCGGGCACGCCGCCGCGCTCACCGCGCTCGCGGTCAGCCGGCGGACCTTTCTTGGCGGCGTGCGCGTCATTGGCGGGCTCGGCCAGCCGCTGCAATCCTCGCTTTCGACGCGCGCTACCCTTGACGAAGCATTGGCAGAGATCGGCGTGAACGGCTTCCCCGGACCGGCGGCTGCGACCATCGGCATCGGCAAGGCCGCTGCGCGCGACCATATCTGTGCCTGTTGGGACGGTTGGCGGGCCGGTGTCCGATCCGGTGCGCGGGTCGCCCTCGGCACCTCAAACAACCCGCTCGCCGGGATCGCGGCGGGCGCTCACGCGGTCGGCGCCGCATTTCAGGGGCTGCGTGGCCGCACCGATCTTCCTGCCGATATCGATCTCTGGCCAGGGGACGGCGACATCCCCGATTTCGGGCAAGTCTTCCTGCCGTCGGCGGTGTGGCTGTTCGGCCTCGGCAATCTTGGCCAAGCCTTTTTGTGGAGCCTCGCCGCGCTCCCCTATGCCGATGGCGTCGACCGTGCGCTCGTGCTGCAGGATTATGATCGGGTGAGGGAAGAGAATTGGGGTACATCGATCCTGGTACCCGATGATCGCTTCGGCGACCTTAAGACCAAGATGGCGGAGGCCTGGGCCGAGGCGCGAGGTTTCCGGGTAGCTCGGATCGATCGCGCCCTGCGCACCGATCTTCGCCGCGCTAATGATGAGCCCCACCTCGTTTTGTCTGGCCTCGACAAGATCGCGCCGCGGCGATTGCTTGCCGATGTCGGCTTCGATACCATCATCGACGTCGGGCTCGGTCGAACCGCTCGTGACTTCGACCGCTACCGGGTCAACGTGTTCGATAAGACCCGCACGATCGATGCGCATTTCGACGGCGTCGTCGACCCGGCGCCCCGGCCGGCCGCGCCCGATCTGCCCGCTTATGCCAAGCTCGAAGCCGAGATCGGGCGGTGTGGAGCTGCGGAGATCGGTAATGCCAGTGTCGCCGTACCCTATGTGAGCGCGATCGCCGCGGCGGTGGCGACCGCCCGCGCTATCGCGATCTGCTCGGGCCAGCCCTGTAGCCCTGGCGAGGTGCAGAAGGTGTCGGCGAGCGAACGGCGAGCGGCGGCGGCATCCTGCCCTATTGAGGCGCCAGGCGTCGGACATGCCGGTCGAGCTGGGGTACCGCACATTGCGACCGCGCCAGCGTTACCAGCAGCTGTACGCTGAGCAAGGCTGCTTTCGGTCCGCCGTTGGGCGCTGTATGCTAGCCGGCCCGGAAGAGGCTTGCCGGGATCGTGGCGGGGCTTTCGTGACATCCGAATTAAATTCTTATCAGCGCCGCGTGGAGGAATGGCTGGAGGCCTGCTTTCCGCCGGAGGTTCGGTCGAACCGCGCAGAGCGTAACCACCGCTTCCTCGAGGAGGCGCTGGAACTCGCGCAGGCGAATGGTTGCTCGCGCGCGGATGCGCTCACATTGGTCGATTACGTTTTCGGCCGGCCGCAGGGCGATCCCGCGCAGGAGGTCGGAGGCGTGATGGTGACGCTGGCAAGCCTCTGCAGCGCAATCGATCTAAACGTGGACGAGGCGGGCGACGCCGAGCTCGCGCGCAATTGGGACCGGATCGAAGCCATCCGGGCCAAGCAGCGTTCGAAACCGCACGGCTCGCCGCTGCCCCAATGATCGCAAGCCGGGCCAGACGGGGTTTTTCTACTCGCGCGGTGCCCGTGCCTTCCGCTTTTCGGCGGAGCGTCGCTTCTTGATAAACATCACGTTCGAGGGGCAGCCTCTACACGACATATGCGCGGATCTCGGTCTGGCGGAGCAGGCGTATGGGAGCGTTGCCGCAGCAGCCCTCGTGACCTTCCTCTCTGACGCGCGCTCGCTGGAGACCGTGGACGAGTTGCTCGACCTCTTCGGCGACGACATAAAAATTGCCGGGGACGATTCACTTTCGGTTGCGATTGGTGCAGACTATAGCGCGGACTTGGTCGTGGTCGGGACACGTCATTCGCGGGACGCCGGGGGGCGAATCGTCTGGGCGAGCGTTACTAGGTTGAAGATTATGGCGATATCGAGGGTGCCTTGACGGACGGACAGGAGTTCACGCCTGACTGGTTCTCAAAGCCTGGTGATTCTCTCCGCGCGCTCATGGTACGCAAGGGAGTGCCGGCGCAGATGGTTGCCGACCGCCTCGACGGCGGAATGGAGACGCTTCGGGGTCTTCTTGATGGCTCGCTTGATCTCGACGAACACCATGCTTCCACGCTTTCGGCTTCGCTGGGCGGCACGACCGCGTTCTGGCTAAAGCGGCAGGCGGACTATCGCGAGATGCTCGAGCGCGCGCTGTACCGCGCGATGGCGGATCATGACGAGAGCGCCGCTTGGCTGACGCTGCACGTGCCGGGGCCAAAGCCCAGGGGTCGGCTAAACGAAGAGCGGCGGCGCGACGAGGTTCGTCGGCGCCTCGCTTTCTACAATGTCGGCACGATGTCGGCCTGGCAGGCGCGCTATGGCCGCATCTGCTCGGAGACGCTCTTCCGCACGACGGATGCGTTCACCTCCGACGACGGTGCTGTGCTCATGTGGCTTCGAAATGGCGAACTCGGGGCCGATGTCGTGGACACGCGACCTTGGAGTCCCGGAAATCTGCACGACCGGTTGAAGGCCATTCGCGCCTTGTCGAAGATCAGGCATCCGGAATTGTTCCTGCCCAAGCTGCGTGCGCTGTGCGCCGAGGCGGGCGTGGCCGTCGTGACGAAGCGGGCGCCGGACGGCTGTCGAGCTTCTGGCGCGAGCCGGATGGTTGCGCCGGACAAGGCGATGGTACTACTGAGTTTCCGCGGCCTGTCCGATGACAAGTTCTGGTTCACGCTATTCCATGAGCTTGCGCACCTTATCCTCCACGGCGCGAGAACTTTCCTCGACGTCGACATGGGGGACGACAACGACAGCGAGCGCGAAGCCAACGAATTTGCAGCGCGCCTCATCGTTCCGGAGCACCGTGAGGGCGATTTCGCCCGCCTTTCGCCTACGAAGGACGACGTGATCCGCTTCAGCGTTGCCGGCGACGTGGCGCCGGGCCTGACCGTCGGGCAGATGCAGCACCGCCGAATGATCCACCACAAGCAGCTCGACTTTCTGAAGCGGCGCTGGAAATGGGAACAGCTCCGGCCATTCGTGGAATAGGCCATCCCGCCGCTGAACAGCGGGTAGGATAAGGCTTATCCGACGTAGTGGACGAAGCGCCGAGGCGACTTCTGCCAGTTGCAGAGCGCGTCCTCCATGACGGCCATGCCAACGGCGAGGCCCGCGTCGACTTCGTCAAGGCGGGCTTGGATGGCGGCATTCCCGGTCCCGCTCGTAGGGTTGCCGTCGATCAGGAGGCGCGCGCCGCGGCCCGGTCCGGTGGCGCCGTCCAGATATGCCGAGCCCGCCTCGATCGGGGCGAGACGGTAGCGGGAGACGAGCGAGAGATAGTCGAATTTCGCTAGCCTGCCGAAGGAGCGGACCTTCAAGCTGCGATAGAGGTGGTCGAAGATAATATGGGGATCGTTGCCGGCGGCGTGGACCGCGTTCGCGAAGAACGCGGCGTGTCCTGCCGGTCCGATCCATGCGAGATAGTCGGCCACCGCCCGCCTCATTGGTCGGTTCTTGGCCGGGTCTAGGCTTTCATACTTGCGGTGGTTGCCGAAGCTGCCCCCCACGTCCTGCCAATTGGCCGCGACCCAGTCATAGAAGGCGTTGGGATCGGCGACGACCGTCGCCCAATCCCATGTGCCCGCGCCGAGGCGGCCATAGACATCCTTCAAACGCCGCCAGCCGCCGACAGGGCGCGCGAAGTGGGTCATCAGGAAAATTAGCCAACCAGCTTCGTCGACACGCCCCTGTTGCATGTGGTGTGCAACCGCGCGTTCAGGGTCGAATGACAGACTGTTCGGATTTGCGCGATCCGCGCCGACGGGCTTCGCCTGGACAAGGCGGTAATACTCCTCGCGCCGAAGGCTCGCGATGAACTGCATCGATAGCGCCTCGACCGTGGCGTTGTCGGGAAGGCCCTGCAGACCGAGTGCGCCCCTTGCGGCGACGAGCGCCGTGACAATGCGCCTCCGTTCACCCTCCTTAGATGACCACATTGGTGCCTCCCTCATTGGCATTCGCAGCTCTCGCCTTTTCGGCGGCGCGGCGCGCGAGAAAGAGGCGCCCATCGACGTAGGGCTTGTAGAAGGATGTCGCCAGCTCCGCCCGAAGCACCTCCAACCGTCCGGGTTGGCGCTCGACCTGTTCCTTCGCCCAGAAGACTTGGAGGAGCCGCACGAGGTCGGCCCAATACGAATCGTTCATCACCGCCGAGGCGTCCAGCTCCTCGCCGGCGCGCAGTCTCGTTTCGATCGCGATGAGCTGTTCGACCAGAAGAAAGGGATCGCCCGACGGCATTGGCGGCATCTCGCTGGTCTGCTGGAAGCCTTCCGCGATGTAGGCGTCGACCCCACCAAGATAATCTTTGTACACGTGCATGCTGCCGACATACTGATGGTATTCGCCGAGAAGGACACTGAGCCGCTGCGCCATCATCTCCTGCAGCATCGTGAAGCAAAACACGTCATGAGGCAGGCCCCAGTACGCATCGTTGGATCGCATTGTCACAGACATGTGCAGTACCCCTTCCCGAAGGTGGAACTGCAGCGTTGTTGTGCAGGGGATCTCCGCGTGGTCGGTAGCGATGTCCTCGGCATTGAAAAGCTGAATAACGGCCCGGCGCGACCCCGGCTTCTTCGTCAACAACGCATGGATGCTGTCCAGTTGATTGATCTGCCCACGCATCGCCATCAGACGCGGACCGTAGGCGCCCTCGAGGATGCCGTTGACGGCGTCTTCTTCATAGGCGGGCACATAGTCCCGTATGAAGGCCAGGCTCTCCGAACCGGAAAGATACCACAGCAGTTCGCCCAGGGCGCTGAAAGGCTTGCCCCTGTTCTCCGAAAGACTCAGCCGCGCCCGTGGTTTCTTGATTTTGAGCGAGACGCCCAGCAGTTCCTTGGACTCCCCACGCGTCCCGCCGCCGTGCCAGTGGCCGTCGGCCTTGATTGCCGAATAGAGCTGATAAAGCACTCCATCCAGACTATCGCACTCAATCAACATGCCCCCGCTCACCGCCGCTGGCGGCGCCCCCAGTCCTTGTTTTCCCCGTAATCACGATCAATCTGAAAAGTCTGCGGGTCAACAAGGCCGTGCTAGCTTTCCTTCCGAAGCGGGAGATATCAGGCGGTTGCCATGGCCCAACGCTAAGCGCGAGGTCGACAATCCGCTGACGAGGCCAGCCTCTCGTTCTGTTTTTCCAACGCCGCAGGCTGTAGCCGGCCCGATCCAGTCTTAGCGGGCACATAACAAGCGGCTGGCTTCGTGGAACAAGACGGCAGCCCGAATGTCGCTTGTGAGTTTTGTTTGGGAATTATGAGCTGAATGAACGTCCCCTTTGGCGCACCTGTTTGCCAAAAGCTGCCTGTCCGCAAGCGGCCAAATTAGGACCTTGCTTAGCGGGCACAGGCTAAACGGCGTCAAAGTATATCAATGTCCTACTTTCAGTCCTAATTTCATCTGATACGGTAAAGCGATCAGTATCGTCGGATTTCCAGTTATATCATTGAATCCATATGATATTTTCCGGCGGCTGGGCGGAGACGAGAGATTCTATAACCCATTGATTTTACTTGATTTTTTAGAAGTGGCGGAGCGGGAGGGATTCGAACCCTCGATACGGTTTTGCCGTATACTCACTTTCCAGGCGAGCGCCTTCGACCACTCGGCCACCGCTCCGCATGCACTGGAAGGCGCTGCCGATAGAGCGTGCGAGGGAGCTAGGCAAGCGCGGCGCGGCGTGTCAGTTTCGGCGCATGCTCAAACCCCTCCTCGCGCTGCTCGCGCTCTCCGCCGCCTATCCCGCCACCGCCCAGACCGCGGCGCCGCTGCCGAGCGACGCGATTCCCGAGGATTGGCACGACATTCCCGACGACGAGATCATGGTGATCACCTTCAAGGACGGGCGCCAGGTGTTCATCCGGCTCGCCGCGAAGCTGGCGCCGGGCCATGTCTCGAATATCCGCAAGATCGCGATGGCGCGTTGGTGGGACAATACCAGCGTCTATCGCGTCCAGGAGAATTGGGTGACCCAGTGGGGCGGCAACGAGAAGACCGCGCCGCCCGAGATCATCGCCCGTCCGCCCGCCGAGTTCGAGATCGGACCGGTGGCGTTCGCGCAGAAGCTGTCCAAGGCCGATGGCTATTCTGCCGCTTCGGGGGTTACCGCCGATGGCTGGCCGATCGCGAGCGATGGAAAGACCGCATGGCTCACGCATTGCTACGGCATGGTCGGCGTCGCCCGCGACCAGTTGCCAGACACAGGTGCCGGCACCGAGCTGTTCACGCCGATCGGCCAGTCGGCGCGCCGGCTCGACCGCAACTACACCGTGGTCGGGCGGATCGTCGAAGGCATGCAGTTCATGTCGGCGATGCCGCGTAGCAGCGCCGCGATGGGCGTCTACGCGACCGAGGCCGAGCGCACGGCAATCGCGTCGGTGCGGCTGGCGAGCCAGTTGCCCGGCGACGAGCGCCCGGTCTTCCAGTACCGCGCGACCGACAATGAACGCTATGCGGCGCTGATCGCCTCGCGCGAAAAGCCTGCCGCGCCGACGGTGGCGACGGGGCTCGAAGTCTGTGACCTCGCCCCTGGAGTCCGCCGCAAGCAATAAACGTTGGGACTTTAGCGCCCGATCCAGTCGGCGATCTCGCCCGCTACCTGGTTCGCTGCCTGGTTGAGCGCCGCGCCCACCGCAGCCGTTTCGATCTTGGCAACCGGCACGCGCGCTTCGAAACGGCGCTTCTCGAACACCGAGGCGGTGCCGCGCATCAACGAGGCGTCGAAAGTGACGACGGCCTCGCTGCCGGCCTCGTCGATCCCGAAGCGGCGCAGCTCGCCGGTCAGCTGCGCGCCCGGATCGAGCTGCGACTGGCGGCTGCTGAGCACGACGCGGCCGGTGCGTGAGGTTATCGTATCGGCGAGCAGGCGGGCGAACAGCCGCGACGGCTGCTCGACCCACATCGCGTCCTTCACATAGGCGACCGCCTGACCGCCGGCATGGACCGGCACGCGCTGCGTTGCCAGCTCCTGCGGCACGGCGGGCACGGCGATGGTGATCGTCGGCGCATTGGCCGAGCTCTGCGCCTCGCCGACCGCGACCGGCGCCGCCGGATCGAGCGTCAGGTACGAAGCCGGCGGCTTGGCTCCGAACGAGATGCATCCCGCCAGCGGAAGTAGAACGAGGAGGAAAACGGGTTTCTTCGGCATGACGCTCACTTCCTGTTGCCGGGTTTGTAGTCGGGCAGCTTGGGCGCGCCGAGGATGTTGCCGGCGCCGCCCTGATCGATCTTCTCGGCGACCGAGGACAGCGATTGCGACATCACGCGCAGATCCTGGACGAGCTGGCCGACCTCGGGGATCGTCTTCTTCGAAAAGGCCTGGATGCCCGGACGGGCGTCGCCGATCGTCGCGTCGAGCGTCTCCATGCTCTTCTGCGCCGCCGCGATGGTCTTGTTGAGATTGGCGATCGTCGGCTTGATATTGTCCGCGAGCACACCGTTGGTGGTGTCGGCAAGGTTGCCGATCTGCTCGGCGGCGATTCCCGCTTTCTGGATCGCGATCCGCGTCTCGGCGAGCGTCGCCGCGATCTCGGGCCCGCGATCGGCGAGGGCGTCGGTCAGGCGGTTGGTGTTGGCGAGAATGCCGGCGATCGAATTCTGGTTCTTGTCGCCGAGCAGCTCGGTCAGCCGCTCGGTCAGCGTCGAGAGCCGCTCGAGCAGCTTCGGCGCCGAACTGAGCAACGCACCGAGACCACCGGCCTTGGTCGGGATCACCGGCACGCCGAGCGGGCACGCCGCTTGCGGATTCTGTGCCGGGCAGACGATCGGGGGGGCACCTTTTACCGCGCCGTCGAGCTGGATCGACGACGGGCCGGTGAAGCTGCCCTGGATCGTCGCGGTGGTCCCTTCGAGGATCGGCACACCGGGCTTCACCGCGATGCGCACGCGCACCAGGCTGGGGTCGGGGCGCCAGAACGAGATTTCCTTCACCTGCCCCGAAGGGACGCCGGAGAAGGTCACCTGCGAGCCCGCGCTGAGCCCATCGACCGCCTGCTTGAAGAAGATGTCATATTCGCGGTCGTCGCCGCCGCTCAGCCGGGCGAGCCAGACGGCGAAAAGCGCCAGCACGGCGAGCAGGATCAGCACGACGCTGCCGACGAGCACATGGTTCGATCGCGTTTCCATCAGGCTTTATCCTCATGCGCGGGCCGGGCATCGGGCGTCTGCGCCTCATGCCTGGCCTTGCCGGCGACCGCGGCTCTCCCGCGCGGCCCATTGAAATATTCCTGGATCCAGGGGTGGTCCAGCGCGAGCAGTTCCGGGATCGTGCCGACCGCGATCACCTTCTTGTCGGCGAGCACGGCGACACGGTCGCAAATCGCATAGAGCGTGTCGAGATCGTGGGTGATCAGGAACACGGTGAGCCCCAGCGTCTTCTGGAGCGATGCGGTCAGCGCGTCGAAGGCGGCAGCACCGATCGGATCGAGGCCGGCGGTCGGCTCGTCGAGGAACAGCAGCTCGGGATCCAGCGCCAGCGCCCGGGCGAGACCGGCGCGCTTCTTCATCCCACCCGAAAGCTCGGACGGATATTTGGGCCCGGCCTCGGCGGGCAGGCCGCTCATCAGCACCTTGTAGCCGGCGATCTCGTCCAGCAGCGCCTGACCGAGGCCGGGGTAGAATTCCTTGAGCGGCACCTGGACGTTCTCGGCGACGGTCAGCGTCGAAAACAGGGCGCCGCCCTGAAAGAGGATGCCCCAGCGCTTGCGGACCTCGGTCGCCTCGGTCTCGTCGCGGCCGACGGTGGACTCGCCGAACACCTCGACTTCGCCCGACAGTGGCGTCTGCAAGCCGATGATCGAACGCATCAGCACCGATTTGCCGGTGCCCGATCCTCCGACCACGCCAAGTATCTCGCCGCGGCGCACGTCGAGGTCGAGCCCGTCATGTACCAGTTGGTCGCCAAAGCCATTGGTGAGGCCTCGGACCCGAATGACGGTCTCGGAGCGCGGCGGGCGTTTCATATCCACTTTATCTGGCTGAAGAAGACCGCGAAGAACGCGTCGAGCACGATCACCAGGAAGATTGCCTGGACGACGGCGGTCGTCGTGCGGTGGCCGACCTGCTCGGCATCGCCCTCCACCTGCATGCCCTGGAAACAGCCGGCGATGGCGATGATCGCGCCAAACACCGGCGCCTTGATCAGCCCGACCCACAGATCGGTCATCGGCACGACTTCGCGAATCTTCATGATGAAGGTGACCGGCGGGATGCCGAGCTGGGCCCAGCACAGCAGTCCGCCGCCGATGATCCCGATCAGCGCCGAATAGAAAGCGAGCAGCGGCATCATCAGCACGACCGCGAAGAAGCGCGGCAGGACCAGCGCCTCCATCGGCGAGACGCCGATCGTGCGCATCGCATCGATTTCCTCAGTCAGCTTCATCGTGCCGATCTGCGCGGCGAAGGCCGAGCCCGAACGGCCGGCGACCATGATCGCGGTCATCAGCACGCCGAGCTCGCGCAGGGTGATGCGGCCGACCAGGTTGATCGTGTAGATCTCGGCGCCGAACTGGCGCAGCTGGACCGCGCCCTGCTGGGCGATGACGATGCCGATCAGGAAGCTCATCAGCCCGATGATGCCGAGCGCCGAGACGCCGACGACCTCGAAGCGCTGGACCGTGGCGTTGACGCGGAAGCGGCTCGGGTGCCGCGCCACGTTCCAGAACGCGATGAGCGTCGCGCCGAGGAAGCCGAGCAGGCCGTAAAGCGTCTTGCCCGAAGTCACGACGGCATCGCCGATCTCGCCCAGCACGCGCGGGATCAGCCCGGGCTCCCTGCGCGCGGGCTCCATCGGGCATTCCGAAGCTGCGACCTGTTCGAGCAGATATTTCTCGTCGGGTTGCATGCCGACGATCTCGGAGCGGTGCTCGCGCGCGAAACGGTGGATCAGCCAGGCGCCGACTGTGTCGAGCCGCTCGATATTGTTGAGGTCGAGCGTCGCGACCGGCCCTTGCACCGTGCTCAGCCGTTCGGGGAGGTCGCCAATGCACGCCAGCGACAGATTGCCGGTGAAGCGAAGCGCGACGCTTCCTCCCGAATCCACACGCTCGAAGTCGGCAGGCCCCTTCATGACCGCCACCTTTCGGCGATTCGCCCTTCTGCGGCAAGGATTTGCTCTGGTCTGCGCACAATGCGTCGTTTTACATGTCCCAATGCGGCACCTGGCGATTTACGACATGGACAAGACGATCACGCGCGAAGCGACGTGGACGCGGTTCCTGATCGCCTCGGCCAGGCGGCGCGCGCCATGGCGGCTGGCGCTCTATCCGATCGCCGGCGTCGCGGCCCTGGGCTATCTGCTCAAGCTCACCGATCGTGCCGGGCTCAAGCGGTTCACGCAGCGGCTGATGCTCGGGCGCGCGCTGACGCCCGCCGAGATGGAGGCGATCGCGGAGGGCTTCGCCGATGCCGAGCTCGAGCATGGCGTGCTCCACGGCGCGCGCGAGCGGATCGCGGCGGACCGCGCGGCGGGGTATACGCTGGTGATGGCGACCGCCTCGCACGGCTATTACGCCGCCGCGATCGCGCGCCGTCTGGGGTTCGATGCTGTCGTCGCCACACAGGCGAAGCGCGATGGCCAAGGGCGTATTCTCTCCGATCTTGAAGGGGATAACTGTTACGGCCCCGCAAAGCTCCGCATGACCCTCGACTGGATGCGCGGGGCGGGGATCGCGCGCGGAGACACGCATATCCGCGCCTATTCGGACCATGTCTCCGACGCGCCGTTGCTCGACTGGGCGGATGAGGGCTTCGCAGTCAACGCGCACGGGCCGCTCAAGGCGCTGGCGGGCGAGAAGGGCTGGCCGGAACTGGACTGGCGGTAGCGGATGCAGTTGCGCTCCTGCGAAGGAGGAGCGCAGGATCACAAGCGGTGCGGCTCGAACTCCCGACCCCGCTTTCGCAGGAGAACGGGAAATCGATCAAAGCAAAGCGTCCACGGCGTGAATCGCCACCCCGACCAGGCCGCCGACCAGCGTGCCGTTGATGCGGATATATTGCAGATCCCGGCCGACCGCGTTTTCCAGCCGACCGGTCACCGTCTCGGCGTCCCAGCCGCGAATCGTGTCCGAGACCAGCCGGACGATGCCGTCGCCATAATCGGATGCCGCGCCCACTGCGGCGCGGCGCACGAAGCGGTTTATGGTATCGGCGAGCCGGGCATCGCTCTGCAGCGTCTCGCCCAGTTGCCGCAGCGCGTCACCGAGCTCGCCGGACAGCATCCGGTCGGGATCGCGCGCGGCCCGCAGCAGCGCGGCGCGCCCTGATTCCCATACGCCAAGCCACCAGTCCGCCAAGGCGGGATTGTCGAGCAGTTCGTTCTTGAAGCCCTCGACCTGCGCACGCCTGGCGGGGTCGTGCTGAAGGTCGTGCGCCAGCTGCGCCAGCCCTTCCTCGGCCTTGGCGCGCAGCGGATGGTTGGGATCCTCGGCCATGTCGCCGAGCAGCTTGGCGAGCCCGGCGATGATCTTGTTGGCGAGCGTTTCGTCGAGCCCGGTCCAGCGCAGCACCGATCCGGCGCGCTCATGGACCATCGTCCGGATCATATGTTCATTGGCGTCGAGCACCCGTGCCGCCCAATGGACGATGCCGTCGAGAAGCGGCCGGTGGCGATTCTCGGCCATCGCGGTGGCGAGGGCGCGGCCAAGCAACGGCGCGATCTCCAGCGCGCGGAGCCGGTCGGCCAGCGCGCGCTTGGCCATGCCGCCCAGCCGCTCCTGATCGAGCGCTTCGAGCATGTCGGCGGCGAGCCGCCCGACCCCGGCGCGCAGCCGCCCGCGGCTGGCGCCGGGGTCGGCCAGCCAGCGGCCGGCGGCGCGCGCCATATCGACGCGCTGCATCCGCCGCGCCACCACCGCCGGCGTCAGGAAATTATCGCGCAGGAACTGGGCAAGCGTGCTGGCGATCCGGTCCTTGTTGCGCGGGATGATCGCGGTGTGCGGGATCGGCAGTCCGAGCGGGTGACGGAACAGAGCGGTGACCGCGAACCAGTCGGCCAGCCCGCCGACCATCGCCGCCTCGGCAAAGGCCCGGACATAGCCGATCGCCGGGTGGGCATGATCAAAGGCGCGCGTCGCGAGGAACAGCCCGGCCATCGCCACCAGCAGCCCGGTCGCGACCAACCGCATCCGCCGCAGCTCGGGCGGAGATACGAGAAGGGGAGCGCGCGACCTCGTCACACGCTCCCCAATCCCTGAGACGGCAGGAGGTTCACTCCGCCGGCTGCGGCGCATCGTCCCCGGGCTGGTGGTCGATCAGGCCGCCCTTGCCGTCGCTGCCGATCACCCGGCTGCCATCGTCGCCGGGACGATAGGTCAGCAGCCGCTTCGAAAGCCGCGGCCCGAGCCACTGTTCGACGCCCACCGCGAGGCTGAAGCTCGCCGGCACGATCACCAGAGTCAGGATCGTCGACAGGATCAGCCCGCCGATCACGACGATGCCCATCGGCGCGCGCCACGAGCTGTCGCCCGAAAGCGACATCGCCGTCGGCACCATGCCTGCGACCATCGCCACCGTGGTCATCACGATCGGCTGGGCGCGCTTGTGCCCGGCGTCGAGGATCGCGGTGAACTTGTCGACGCCCTTGTTCATCTCCTCGATCGCGAAGTCGATCAGCAGGATCGAGTTCTTGGCGACGATGCCGAACAGCATCAGGATGCCGATGAACACCGGCAGCGACAGCGGGTTGCCCGTCGCCAGCAGCGCCAGCAGCCCGCCCAAAGGCGCCAGCAATAGCGAGCCCATGTTGACCAGCGGCGACATGAAGCGGCGATAGAGCAGCACCAGCACCGCGAAGACCAGGAAGATGCCCGCGGCCAGCGCGATGAAGAAGTTCTTGAGCATCTCCGCCTGCCATTTGGCCTGGCCGACCGACATCTCGCCCACGCCCACCGGCAGATTCTTCATCGACGGCAGCGCGTGGATCGCCTTCATCACGTCGCTGGAGACATAGTTCTTGCCGGTCTTCGGATCGATCGCGAGATCGGCGCCGACGACGATGCGGCGCTGCTGGTTGAGGCGCTGGATGCGGGTCGGGCCGGCACCGAAGCTGATATCGGCGATGACGCTGAGCGGCACCGATCCGCCCGATTGGGTCTGCACCGGCATGTTCTGGATCGTCGAAAGCCGCTCGCGCGCATTCTCGTCGATCGCGACGCGGATCGGAATCTGGCGGTCGCTGAGCGAGAATTTCGCGGCGTTCTGGTCGATCTCGCCGAGCGTCGCGATACGGATCGCCTGGCTCAGCGCGGCGGTGGTGACGCCGAGGTTCGCGGCCAGATCGAGGCGCGGCTTGACGATGATTTCGGGGCGCTGCAGGTCGCCGGCGACGCGCGGGGCGACCAGCGAGGGCAGCCCGGCCATTTCGGTGACGAGTCGGTTGGCGACGTCGTTGAGCACGATCGGATCCTCGCCGCCCAGCGTGACCGAGATGTCGCGACCGCTGCCGCCCCATCCGAACTGGGAACGGAACGAGACGCGCGCATCGGGTATGGCGGTCAGCTTTGGCGCGAGACGCTTCTCGAACTCGTTGCTGGTTTCCTTGCGGTGTTCCTGCAAATCGGCGCCGACCCGGCCGCTGCCGACGAAGCTGCGCTCGTAGACGTCGGTGACCAGCGGGTCGGCCTTGAGGATCGCGGCGACCTGCTTGACGATGGCATCGGTCTTATCGAGCGGCGTTCCCGGGACCATTTCGACCGTCGCCTGGACGCTGTCGCGATCCTGGGTCGGCTGGAAGGTCATCGGCAGCATCGCGAAGCACAGCACCGTCAGCGCGAACGATACGAACCCGGCCAGCACCGCGCTCCAGCGGTGCCGCAGCGTCCAGCGCAGCAGGTTGACGTACCAGTTCATCACCCGGCTCTCGCCGTGCGACTCCTCGCCATGGGCCTTGAGGAAATAGGCCGCGATCATCGGCGTCAGCAGCCGCGCGACCGCCAGCGACATCAGCACCGCGGCAACCACGGTCAGGCCGAAATTCTTGAAGAACTGGCCCGATACGCCCGGCATCAGGCCGACCGGCAGGAACACCGCGACGATCGACATGGTCGTGGCGAGCACCGCCACCCCGATCTCGTCGGCGGCGTCGATCGATGCCTGATAGGCGGATTTGCCCATGCGCATATGCCTGACGATATTCTCGATCTCGACGATCGCGTCGTCGACGAGCACGCCGGCGACCAGCGACAGCGCCAGCAACGTCATCTGGTTGAGTGTGAAGCCCAGCATGTCCATGAAGAAGAAGGCCGGGATCGCCGAGAGCGGGATCGCCAGCGCCGAGATGAAGGTCGCGCGCCAGTCCCGCAGGAACAGGAACACGACGACAACCGCGAGCACCGCGCCTTCGACCATCGCCTCCATCGCCGAATGATATTGCTGCTTGGCGTATTTGGAGCTGTTGTCGAGCAGCTCGAACTTGACCTTGGGATTGGTCTCTTCAAGCTTCTCGAGCTTCTTCTCGGTCTCCTCGAACACGGTGACGTCGGATGCGCCCTTGGCGCGCTGGATGTCGAACGAGACGACCTGGCGGCCATTATATCTGGCAAGGCTGCGCTGTTCGGCAAAGCTGTCCTCGACGCGGGCGATGTCGGCGAGACGGACCGTCCGTCCGCCGCCGGTCGAGATCAGGCTCTGGCCGAGCGTATAGGCGTCCTTGGCGTTGCCGATCACGCGAACCGATTGCTCGAACCCCGAGATTTCGGCGCGCCCGCCCGCGGCGTTCATGTTGACCGCGCGGAGCTGCTGGTTGACCTGGCTGGCGGTCAGCCCGACGCCCTGGAGCTTGGCGGGATCGAGAATCACCCGGATCTCGCGATCGACGCCGCCGTTGCGGTTGACCGCCGACATGCCGGGAACCGAGAGCAGCTCCTTCGACACGGTATTATCGATATACCAGCTCAGCTGCTCGACGGTCATGTCGGTGGCGACCGCGGTGAAGCTGGCGATGTCCTTGTCGGTGGTGTTGGCGCGGCCCACCTGGGGTTCGAGGATGCCGTCGGGCAGCGAGCCGCGGATCTGCTGGATCGCGCTGCGCACATCCTCCACCGCACGATCGATCGGCGTGCCGATGTTGAGCTGGACGATGGTCTGCGAATTGCCTTCGGAGACAGTGGAATCGATCTGGTCGATGCCTTGCAGCGAGCGCACCGCCGATTCGACCTTCTGGGTGATCTGGGTCTCAAGCTCGCTCGGCGCCGCGCCGGGCTGGCTGACCGAGACCCACACCACCGGGAAGTCGATGTCCGGATCGTTGTTCACATCCATGTTCGCGAAGCTGAACAGCCCCGCGACGGTCAGGAACACGAAGAGGACGATCGGCGGGACCGGGTTGCGGATCGCCCAGGCCGAGATGTTCCGGAAGCTCATCGCGTGTCGCCCTTACTTCTTCTGCACCGCAGGAATGACCTTCTGGCCCGGATTGAGGAACGCGCCTGCGGTGAGCACGATCCGTTCGCTGCCGGTCAGGCCCGAGGTGATCGCGACGCCCGCTTCGGTCACTTCGCCGGTGGTGACCGGGGTGCGGACCGCTTCGTTCTTGTCGTTGATCGTATAGACATAGTTGCTCGTCGCGTCGCTCTGCACCGCCGATTGCGGCAGCATCACCGCGGTGATGCCGCCGGCGACGATGCGCGCGCTGGCGAAGCCGCCGGGGCGCAGCGCCGGATCGTAGCTGAGCGCGATACGGGCGATACCCTGGCGCGACTGCGGATCGATCACCGGCGAAACCTGCCAGACTTCGCCCTTGAAGACCTTGGTCGAGCCGGTCGGCGTTACTTCGGCCTGCACGCCGGCGCGAAGCTTCTGGAGATCGGTTTCGGCGAGCTGCGCGCGCAGCTCCATCTGCCCGCCCATCGCGAGGCGGAACAGCACGCCCGAGCCCGAGCTGACGATCTGGCCGGGCTCGACACCGCGGGTCAGCACCAGCCCGGCGGCGGGCGCACGAATGTCGAGGCGGCGATTGCGCGCCGAGGTTTCGGCAAGCTGCGCGCGTGCCACGCGGACACGGGCATTGGCCTGGTCGCGGGTCGCGGTCTTGCGGTCGATATCGGCCTTGGAGATGAAGCCGCCGCCGACCAGCTTCTGGGCGCGATCGAGTTCGGACTGGGCAAGGCGGGCATCGGCCTCCGCGACGCGAACCTGCGCGGCGAGCGATTCGGCGGTCTGCGACTGGACCGAGCGATCGACGGTGGCGAGCACCTGGCCGGCGCCGACCCAGCTGCCCGGCTCGACGAGGACACGCGTGACCATGCCGCCTTCGCCGGCGACCCCGACCGGCATCTCGCGGCGCGCCGCCAGCGTGCCGGTGCCCGAGACGATGGTCTCGACGGTGGCGCGGCCGGGGCTGGCGACGGTGACGGTCGGCAGCTGCGACTGGTTCTGCTTCGCGGCGGCGCCCTTGTCCGCCGCGCCCTTGTCGGCGCCCGAATGGCGGCCCATCAGGAAGAAGGCGGCCACGCCCGCGATCACGATCACGGCCAGCGTGATCCAGATCCAGCGGCGGCTGCGCCGCGGCTCTTCTCCGGTGAATTCCAGCCGCTCTTGCCGTCCGAACATCTTGGCCTCGTAATTCATGTGCGTGTCCCGTTCCGGCGCGATTGCCGATCCCCCGATATCCGCACTGTATTATATGAATAAGGCACCAGCGGCAAGAGCCGTTGGTACCCGGGGCGGCGGAATGCGCTTTTCAGCGCTTTTTCGCAAGTGTCCGGATCGTTTCCTGCAAGAAACCGGTTGCAATGGACCAATCATCTGGCAACCCTTCGCCCAGGCTCGCCGCGACGGGCCGCAAACAGGAGGAAAATATGCCTGAGGGTATCATCCAATGGCTGCTGATCGGTCTGGTCGCAGGCGCGCTCGGCAAGCTGATCATGCCGGGTAAGGATCCCGGCGGGATTATCGTCACCATCCTGATCGGCATCGCCGGCGCATTGCTCGCATTCTATCTGACACCGATGCTGGGCATCAATGTCAGCGACGCCAGCTGGAAAGCCTATGCCGCCGCTACGGCCGGCTCGGTCGTTCTTCTGGCGCTCTATCGTCTGGTGATGGTCCGCCGCGTCTGATGTTTCGGCCACGATGCCGTAACCTGACAAAAAGCCGACGGTTTCGTTCAGCTTTTATTTGTCCCGCGTCCGGCAGTGCCGGGCGCGGGATAAATATTTTGGGAAATTGATCGCATGATTCGTACCGCGCTTGCCGCCACCGCGGCGCTGTTCACCGTTTCGGCACTGCCGGCAGCCGCGCAGGAAATGCGCCCGGTGCCCGCCGACGGCACGCTGCTCGAAGTCTCGGCCGAGGGTGTCAGCACCCGCGTTCCCGATGTCGCCCTGATCCAGGCCGGCGTGATCACCCAGGCGCCGACCGCGGCGGTCGCGATGGCGCAGAACAGCAAGCGCATGGCGGCGGTGCTCGCGGCGTTGCGCGGCGCCGGCATCGCCGAGCGCGATCTGCAGACCGCCTCGATCTCGCTCAGCCCGCAATATCGCTACGAGAATAATCAGCCGCCGATCCTCACCGGCTATCAGGCATCGAACCAGGTCACGGTGCGCTTCCGCGACGTGGCCCAGAGCGGCACGATCCTCGACACGCTGGTCAAGCAGGGCGCCAACAATATTTCGGGCCCGAACCTGACCGTCGACAAGCCCGAGGCCGCGCTCGACGAAGCCCGTACCAATGCCATCGCCAAGGCGCGGGCGCGTGCCACGCTCTATGCCAACGCCGCCGGGCTCAAGGTCGATCGCATCCTGACGATTTCGGAAAGCGGCGCGATGCCGGCGCCGGTGCCGGTGATGGCGTTCCGCGCCGACAAGGCGATGGCACAGGCCAGTACCGAGGTGGTGGCCGGCGAGCAGCAACTGAGTGTCACCGTCTCGGTCCGCTTCCTGCTTAAATAAGCGATCTTCCGTGGACAAATAAAATGGCCGCCCCGGGAACATCCCGGAGCGGCCTCTTTTCTGTGTCGCGTCGTTAGCGGACCGCGCCGCGGCGGACGAGGTTCACGATCGCGAGCAGGATGATCGCACCCACCAGCGACACCAGGAACGTCGTCGGCGTGATCACGCCGCTATTGATGTTCGCGCCGAACAACAGGCCGCCGATGAAGGCGCCGACGATGCCGACGACGATGTTCAGGAAGATGCCCTGCTGACCATCCGTGCGCATCACGATACTTGCGAGCCAGCCGACCACGCCGCCGACCACGAGCCAAACGATAAGTCCCATACGTCCCTCCGTTAACAGAAGCCCGGCGGGCCGGGCGGACGGAGCAACTACTCGCAAGCGCTCATATTGGTTCCGTATCGAAATTTGGCGGATCGGCGGGAACCTTGCCGCCGCGATACGAAACGGCCCGCCTTCCGAAGTGGAAGACGGGCCGTTTTGCTCCTTGGGAGAAGCGGATCCGGATCAATATTTCTGCTGGCGCTCGTAGAGCGAGCGGTAATGCTGGATGCGCGTCACGCGCAGCCCCGGCATCCCCGAGCGGTCGATCGCGCGCTGCCAGCCGGCGAATTCCTCGACCGTGAGGCCATAGCGCTCGCAGACTTCGTCCACGCTCAACAGGCCGCCATTGACCGCGGCCACGACCTCGGCCTTGCGGCGCACCACCCAGCGCGTCGTCTCCGGCGGCGGCAGCGTGTCGATCGTCAGCGGTTCGCCGAGCGGGCCGATGACTTTCGCGGGACGGATCTTCTGGTTCTCAATCATTGGACCTCATTTGGGGCGGGGGCCCCTTACTCAAACTATCTAACGACCAATATCCCGCGGGCTTGAACATCGATTGAAGCGGCAGGGTAAACATCGCCTTCATTTGCGTTGCCAACGGGTTAGCGCGAGCGCGGCGGCACGGTGGAATGCGCCATGGACCGGGGCGAGCAACGCATCGACCGGCAGCGCCACCGCGATCCGCGCCTGGGCGCGGGCGGTGGGGCTCGCCGCCTGACGGGCGGCGACACCAACCAGCAGGATGGCAAGCTCGATCGGCATGGCGGTCACCGCCACATCCCGATCCGCCCGTGCAAAACTCAAATCCACAAATACGCATCCGCTACTTCTTGTCGGATGGCCGGTTGTAGCGCCGAGCAGTGAAGGGGCCGTAAAGGCGGGGAAAACTAGCGCTTAACCTCCAGTCCCGTTATGGGGCGCGGCGATGACCCCAGCCGATTTCCAGCTCGAAGCGCCGCTCAAGGCGCGGCGGATCGTCGTCGCCATGTCGGGCGGCGTCGATTCGTCGGTGGTGGCGGCGCTCGCCGCGCAGACGGGCGCCGAGACGATCGGGGTGACGCTCCAGCTCTACGATCATGGCGAAGCGGTCGGCCGCGCCGGCTCGTGCTGCGCCGGCCGCGACATCCACGACGCCCGCGCGGTTTGCGACAAGCTCGGCATCGCTCATTATGTCTTCGATCACGAAAGCAGCTTCCGCGAGACCGTGATCGATGATTTCGCCGACGAATATCTCGCCGGGCGCACGCCGATCCCGTGCGTGAAGTGCAATATGGGGCCGAAATTCACCGATCTGTTCAAGCTCGCCCGCGATCTCGGCGCCGATTGTCTTGCCACCGGCCATTATGTGCGGCGGGTGATGGGCGCGCAGGGCGCCGAGCTGCACCGCGCCGTCGATCCGGCCCGCGATCAGAGCTATTTCCTGTTCGCCACCACCCGCGCCCAGCTCGATTTCCTGCGTTTCCCGTTGGGCGGCATGCCCAAGGCGCAGGTCCGCGAACTGGCCGCGCAGTTCGGCCTCGGCGTCTCTAACAAGCCCGACAGCCAGGATATCTGCTTCGTACCCGACGGCGACTATGCGTCGCTGGTCAAGAAGCTGCGCCCCGAAGCCGATGCCGGCGGCGACATCGTCGACGAGAGCGGCCGGGTGCTGGGACGGCACAAGGGGTTGATCCACTTCACCGTCGGCCAGCGCCGCGGCATCGAGATCGGCGGCACCCCCGAGCCGCTCTATGTGCTGCGCCTCGAGCCGTCGACGCGCGCGCTGGTCGTCGGGCCGAAATCGGCGCTCGCGGTCCGCACCGCGCGGATCGACGGCGTCAACTGGATCGGCGAGGGATTCGCAGGCGACGTCACTGCCAAGGTCCGCAGCCTCGCCAGGCCGGTGCCGGTGCGGCTGGAGGGCGACCGCGTCGTCTTCGAGGCGCCCGAATATGGTGTCGCTCCCGGCCAGGCGGCGGTGCTCTACGCCGGCGACCGCGTCCTCGGCGGCGGCTGGATCGCCGAGACCGAGCGCGCCGAGCTGGCTACAGCGTAAAGCTGCCTTCGATCACCGTCACGCAGCCGCCGCCGAGGATCACCCGGTCGCCATCATGCTCGCATTCGATGCGGCCGCCACGCTTGCTGGCCTGGAACGCGGTGAAGCGGTCGCGCCCGAGCCGCTTCGCCCAATAGGGCGTCAGCACCGAATGCGCCGAGCCGGTCACCGAATCCTCGTCGATCCCCGCCGCGGGCGCGAAGACCCGGCTGATCACGTCGGTCTCCCTGCCGGGCGCGGTGACGATGTTGAGCGTGTCGCCGATCCTCGCGAGCGCGCGGAAATCGGGTGCCACCGCCAGTACCGCGTCGGCACTGTCGAGCACGGTCAGATCATAGCCGCCGGGATGACGGAGCACATCGCCCTGCACGCCGAGCGCTTCGAGCAGCCCCGGCACTTCGGCGGGTTCGGGCGCATAGGCGGGCAGCGCCATGCGGTAACCGGCGCCGTCGCGCGCGACGCTCAGCACGCCGGCCTTGCGCGTCCGGAACGAAACCCGGTCGCGCGCGGGCTCGGCGGTCAGCACGATATGCCCGCTCGCCAGCGTCGCATGCCCGCACAGCGCGACCTCGACCGCCGGGGTGAACCAGCGCAGCTCATAATCGGCCTCGCCGCTGGCATCGGGGATGATGAACGCGGTCTCGGCGACGTTGTTCTCCTCGGCGATCGCCTGCAGCACCTCGTCGGCAAGCCAGGCATCGAGCGGCATCACCGCCGCCTGGTTGCCCTGAAAGGCGCGGGCGGCGAAGGCGTCGACCTGGGCGAACGGGATCTTCATTTGAGCTCCTTGAGCAAGTCGGCTTCGGTCAGCCGGTTGCCGGGATCGTCGATCTGGCCCTCGGGATCGATATGGATCAGGATCTCGGTGCCGGGGAATTCCGCGCCCAGTGCCGCCTCGAGCCGCTCGGTCACGTCGTGCGCGGCCTGAACGGTCATCATCGCGTCCATCGTGACATGGAACTGGACGAAATCGCGCGCGCCGCTGGTCCGGGTGCGCAGGTCGTGCAGGCTCTTGAGCTCGGGATGGCGCGCCGCGACCTCGACAAAGGCGCGGCGCTTGGCCTCGGGCCACTCCTTGTCCATCAGCTGGTCGATCGCCGCTTCGCTCGCCCGCCATGCGCCGAGCAGCAGCCACAAGGCGATGCCGACGCCGAACACCGCGTCCGTGCCGCGCAGCCCCAGATAGGCATCGAGCGCCAGCGCCACGATCACCGCGCCATTGAGGAACAGGTCGGACTGGTAGTGGAGCCGGTCGGTGCCGATCGCGATCGATCCGGTCGCGGCGATCACGCGCTGCTGATAGGCGGTCAGCAGCAGCGTCACCGCCATCGCCACCAGCGACACCGCGATGCCGGCCTCGGGCGCGGCGGGCGGCCCGGCATGGGTGAAGCTCTGGATCGCGCGGACCAGGATCGCCAGCGCCGAGATGGTGATGACGACGACCTGAAACAGCGCCGCCAGCGCTTCGGCCTTGCCGTGCCCGAAGCGGTGGCCCTCATCGGCCGGCTGCGCCGCCCAATGCACCCCGCCCAAAGTCACCAGCGACGCGACCAGATCGAGCACGGAATCGGCGAGGCTCGCAAGCACCGCCACCGAACCCGTCCGCCATGCCGCATAGGCCTTGAGGCTGCCGAGCAGGATCGCCGCGGTGACGCTCGCCAGCGCGGCGCGGCGCGCGAGATTGGTCACGGGTAGAGCAGCCCCTCGGACCAGCCTTCGCCGGTACGGGTGAACACGCGGCGTTCGTGCAGCCGGTGCGCGCGGTCCTGCCAGAACTCGATCCGGCGCGGCGTCACCCGATATCCGCCCCAGTGCGGCGGCCGCGGCACCGCGCCGCCCTCGAACTGCGCCTGCATTTCCGCGAACCGCGCCTCGAACACCTCGCGGGCGTCGAGCGAGCGCGACTGGTGTGAGGCCCATGCCCCAAGTTGCGAATCGCGGCCGCGGCTGGCGAAATAGGCATCGCTCTCGGCATCGGAAGCTAGGCTGACCTCACCCTCGATCCGGATCTGCCGCCGCAGCGATTTCCAGTGGAACAGCAAGGCCGCCTTCGATCCCGCCCCCAGCTCGCCAGCCTTGCGGCTCTCGCGGTTGGTGTAGAACACGAAGCCGTCACGGCCATGCCCCTTGAGTAGCACCATCCGCGCCGAAGGCTGTCCATCCGCACCGACCGTCGCCAGCGCCATCGCGTTGGAGTCGTTGATTTCGGTCTCGCGCGCCTCGGCGAACCAGGCATCGAACAGGTCGAACGGATCGGTCATTCGTGCCCCTTAGCCGAGGATCGGAACGACTCCCAGCCTCAGGATTTGAATCGGCTTCGCAACGAAGGAACTCGCATGGCCGCGCGCGCATATTGGCAGGGACAGATACGGCTGGCGCTCGTCTCGATCCCGGTCGAAATCTACACCGCGACCAAATCAGGCGCAACGATCAGCTTCCACCAGATCCACGAGCCCTCGGGCAAGCGCATCAAATATGAGAAGGTCGCCCCCGGCGTCGGCCCGGTCGATGTCGACGAGATCGTCAAGGGATTCGAAGTCGAAAAGGGCGAATATGTCCTGCTCGAACAGGACGAGATCGACGCGGTGAAGCTCGAATCGAAAAGGACGCTCGAACTCACCCAGTTCGTCGATGCCGACGAGATCGACGTGCTCTATTACGAGAAGCCCTATTTCGTCGTCCCCGCCGACGATCTCGCCGAGGAAGCCTTCATCGTCCTGCGCGAAGCGCTCCGCCGCACCCGAAAGGTCGGGCTCGGACAGCTGGCGATGCGCGGCCGCGAATATGTGGTGAGCCTCAAGCCGTGCGGGCGCGGCATGGTGCTCGAGACGCTGCGCTACGCCGACGAGGTCAACAAGGCGCAGGGCTATTTCCGCGACATTCCCGACAGCGCCCCCGACGCCGAGCTGCTCGGGCTGGCCGAGAGCCTGATCGAGAAAAAGGTCGCCAAATTCGATCCCAGGGAATTCCACGACCGCTATGTCGATGCGCTCAAGGACCTGATCGAGCGCAAGAAGAAGGCCAAGGGCCGCAAGATCATCGAGGACAAGGAAGCGGGCACGGACAGCCGTGGCTCGAACGTCGTCGATCTGATGGCGGCGCTCAAGAAATCGCTGGAGAAGCCGAGTGCGAAAACCAGTGCGGGCGTGAAGACCAAGCCGGCCGCCAAGGCCGCGCCCGCGAGGAAAGCCCCGGCGAAGAAGCGTGCCTAAGGCCGATCCTCTCGCCAAGTACAACGCCAAGCGCGACTTCGCGCAAACCGCGGAGCCGGCGGGCAAGCTGGCCAGGACCGGCGGAAACCGCTTCATGGTCCAGAAGCACGACGCGACGCGGCTGCACTGGGATTTCCGCCTCGAAGTCGACGGCGTGCTCAAAAGCTGGGCGGTGACGCGCGGGCCGAGCATCGATCCGAATGAAAAGCGCCTTGCGGTGCGCACCGAGGATCATCCGCTAAGCTATGCCGATTTCGAAGGCATCATTCCCAAGGGCCAATATGGCGGCGGCACGGTGATGCTGTGGGACGACGGCGTCTGGGAGCCTGTCGAGGGCAAGAGCGCCAGGGATCTGGAGAAGGGCCATCTCCATTTCCGCCTCGATGGCGTGCGGATGAAGGGCGAATGGTTGCTGATTCGCTTGAAGCCGCGCGGCAAGGAAAAGGCCGAGAACTGGCTGCTGCGCAAGATCGACGATGCCGAAGCCGGCGCGACCGATTTTCTGGTCGAGACCGGGCTGACCAGCGTCAAGACCGGGCGGACGATGCTGGAGATCGAGGAGGGGAAACCTGCGCATTCGTCATCCCGGCACACACCGGGATCCAGAGCCAAGGGCGTTACGGGCGTAACCCCGGGCCCCGGCGTGCGCCGGAGTGACGAAAAGGGCAAAGCCCCCGCTTTCCACCGGCCTCAGCTCGCCACCCTTGTCGACAGCGTCCCCACCGGCAACGCCTGGCTCCACGAAGTCAAATATGACGGCTATCGCGCGCTGATCGCGATCGGCGCGGACGTCAAAATCTACACCCGCTCCGGCCTCGACTGGACCGATAAATTCCCCGGAATCGCCGAAGCCGCGAAGTCCATCCCAGGCCCGGCGCTGCTCGATGGCGAGATCGTCGCCTACAAGAACGGCAAGCCCGATTTCTCGACGCTGCAGGACGCGATCTCGGCCGGCGGCGAGGGCCTCACCTATTTCGCTTTCGACCTGCTTGGCGAGGGCGACGAGGATCTGACCAAACAGCAGCAGCTCGCCCGCAAGGAGCGGCTGCGCATCCTTCTCGAAGCCGCCGACACGCGCATCCAGTTCTCCGAACATATCGTCGGCGCCGGCGAGAAGCTGTTCGCGGCGATGTGCCGCGAAGGCTATGAGGGCATCGTCTCGAAGCGCGCCGACGCGCCTTATCGCGGCGCCCGCACCAAGGCTTGGCTCAAGATCAAATGCACGCGGCGGCAGGAATTCGTGATCATCGGCTGGACACCGTCGAGCGCCAGGGGCCGCGGCTTCCGCTCGCTGCTCCTCGCCGTCAATGAGGGCGGCACGCTGCGCTACGCCGGCAAGGTCGGCACCGGATTCAACATGGATGCGCTCCACGATCTGCGCGCGCGCTTCGCGAAGATCGAAGCCGCCAAGCCCGCCGCCGAAGTGCCGAGGCCCGAGGCGCGCGGCGCGCATTGGGTCAAGCCGAGCCTCGTCGCCGAGATCGCCTTCGCCGAATTCACTGCCGAGAATGTTGTCCGCCATGCCAGTTTCCTCGGCCTGCGCGGCGACAAGAAGGCGAGCGAAGTGGTCGCCGAAAAGCCCGCGCCTTTGCCTGAAGCTCCCGAGACCAGCATCAGGATCAGCAATCCCGATCGCGTGATCTATCCGGAAAGCGGCCTCACCAAGGGCGATCTCGCCGATTATTACGCCGCGGTCGCGCCCAATATCCTGCGCTGGCTGGCGAACCGTCCGATCAGCCTGGTCCGCTGCCCGCAGGGCCGCGCCAAATATTGCTTCTTCCAGAAGCATGATGCTGGCTCGTTCGGCGACCATGTCCACCATGTCGATGTCCGCGAGAAGGACGGTTCGGTCGAACCCTATCTCTATATCGACGATGCCGACGGGATGCTTGCATGTGTCCAGATGGGCACGATCGAATTCCATGGGTGGGGCTCGGGCGTGGCCGATATCGAAAAGCCCGATCGGCTGGTCTTCGATCTCGATCCCGACGAGGGGCTGGGGTTCGAAGCGGTCAAGAAGGCCGCCTTCGATATCAAGGGCCACCTCGCCGATATCGGGCTGACCAGCTGGCCGTTGCTGTCGGGCGGCAAGGGCGTCCATGTCGTCGTCCCGCTGATTCCGCGCGCGGAATGGCCTGAAGTGAAGAGCTTCGCCGAGCGTTTCGCCCGCGCGCTGGCGCAGGCCGAGCCCGAGCGTTTCACCGCCAACCTCAAGAAAGCTAACCGCAAGGGCAGGACCTTCCTCGATTATCTCCGCAACCAGCGTGGCAGCACCGCGGTTCTTCCCTATGTCGCCCGCGCCCGCGAGGATGCACCGGTCGCCGCACCGGTCACCTGGACCGAGCTGCGCGACCTCGACAGCCCCAAGCGCTGGACGATCCGCGACGCCGCCGAACTCAATGAACGCGCCGCCAGCCGCGCGCTGCGGGGGTGGGGCGAAGCGGGGCAGGAATTGCCCGACCTATAGCTTTCCAAGCCGTCATCCCCGCGAATGACGAAGTGAGAACCTAATCTGTGTTGCGAAGCAGCATCGATTCGCCCAGAGTCTTGCGAAAGGGAGCTCGGGGTGGCCAGCAGCGCCGCAAATCTGTTCGACGCAGGCGTGGTCGCCGATCGCTGGATCGCCGACTATTGCGCCGCGTCGAAGAGCGGCGACGCCTTGTGCGCCGATGGCGGCGACCGAGCGGCATGGGCGGCCTTGTTTGAAGAGCTGGCCGGCCTTGGCGACGATCTCGAACATGCCCGCGAACGCGCCCAGCGCCACGCCGCCGATATCGGCACCGGCTTCCGCATCGCCGGCCAGGGCGAGGATGATGAGCGCCCCTGGCCGCTTTCGCCGGTGCCGCTTCTCATCCCCGAGGCCGAATGGCGGGGGATCGAAGCCGGGGTCGTCCAGCGCGCCGAGCTGATCGAGCGGCTGCTCGCCGATCTCTATGGCGAGCAGGGTCTGGTCGCCGATGGCCATGTCCCCGCCGCGCTGGTTACCGGCAGCCCCTATTTCCTCCGCCCGCTGAGCCGGCTCGATCCGCCCGGCGGCCATCATCTCCACTTCGCCGCCTTCGATCTGTGCCGCGGGCCCGAGGGCGGCTGGCGGGTGCTGGCCGATCATCTCCGCGCGCCCGCCGGCGCGGGCTATGCGCTCGAAAACCGGCTGGCGATGGCGCGTACGCTCGGCGGCCTGCAGAACCGCCTCAACATCGCCCGCCACGCGCCGTTCTTCGCCGCCTTTCGCGAGGGGCTGGCGGCGTCCTGCCGGCGCGTCGATCCGCGCATGGCGCTGCTCACCCCGGGCCGGCTCAATCCCAGCTATGCCGAACAGGCGCATCTCGCCCGCTATCTCGGCTTCCTGCTGGTCGAGGGCCCCGATCTCGCGGTGCTCGACGACAAGCTCTATGTCCGCACCATCGCCGGGCTCAAGCGTATCGATGCGTTGTGGCACCGGCTCGATCCGCGCCTGCTCGATCCGCTCGCGCTCGATTCGCATTCGTCGATCGGCGTGCCCGGGGTGATCGATGCGATGGCGGCGGGCAATGTCGTCATCGCCAACGCGCCAGGCGCCGGCCTGCTCGAAGCGCCCGCCTTCGCCGCCTTCCTGCCCAGGCTCGGCAAGATCCTCGGCGAGCCGCTGAAGCTGCCCAACATCGCCACCTGGTGGTGCGGCCAGGATGCGGCACGCGCGCATGTCGAAGCCCATCTCGACACGCTCGTCATCGCCCCGGCCTTCGGCGCCACGCCGCTTGGCCTGCCCAATGGCAAGCCGGTGCTGGGCGCCAGCCTCACTGGCGATGCCCGCGCCGCCCTGCTCGCCGATCTCGCCCGCCGTCCGCAGGATTATGTCGGGCAGGAAGTCGTCCGCCTCTCGACGATGCCGGTGGTCGCCGAAGGCGCGCTCGCCCCGCGCCCCTTCACCCTGCGCGTCTTCGTGGCACGCGGCGGCGACGGCAATTGGAGCGTGATGCCCGGCGGCTTCGCCCGCATCGGCGAGCATGCCGATGCCCGCGCCGCGGTGATGGGCGAGGGCCTGTGGTCCGCCGATGTCGCGATCCATGGCGATGAGGAAGTGGCGCCCGTCTCGCTGCTGCCTTCGGGGGATTCGACGGCGCTGCGCCGCAATCCCGGCACGCTTCCCAGCCGGGTCGCCGACAATCTCTTCTGGCTCGGCCGCTATCTGGAGCGTGGCGAGGCGCTGCTCGGCGTGCTGCGCGTTCTGCTCGGCCACTCGATCAGCGCCGACACCGGCGCGGCGCTCTCCGCCGACACGGTCCGCCGCCTCGTCGGGCTGGTCGTCGCCGCCGGCGCCGCGCCCGAGCCCAAGGCCTATAAGCGCGCCGATTTGACCGCGCTGATCCGCATCGCCCTGGAGGGCGAGGACGGCTGGTACAGCGTCCGCTACACCAACGCCCAGGCCAGGCGCATCGCCGAAGTCTCGCGCGAGCGGCTCTCGGCCGATATGGTCCGGCTGCTCGACGCGCCGTTCCCGACCCGGGGCAGCGTCCTCGACCGCACCGGCAGCCTTCAGCGCCGCTATTCCGCGCTCGCCGGCCTCGCCGCCGAGCATATGGGCCGCACCGACGCGTGGCGCTTCCACGATATCGGCCGCCGTATCGAGCGCGCCAGTAACGCGGTCCGCGCGATCCGCGCGTTCGGCAGCGTACAGGCGACCAGCGACGATCTTTCGACCCTGCTCGATCTCGCCGACAGCCAGATCAGCTATCGCCAACGCTATCTGACCGGGATGGCGCGCGTCCCTGTCCTCGATCTCGTCACGCTCGATCCGGGCAATCCGCGCGGCATCGCCTTCCAGGTCGCGGCGATCTCGGGGCATCTCAACAAATTGCCCGTGCTGTCCGATTCCGGTCTTGCCGAAGCGCAGCAGGAACAGGCGCGCGAGCTCGCCGCGATCCTCGTCACCGCCAATGCCACCCGCATCGATGACTGGATGCTCGGCGATATCGGCGTGCGCCTCACCAACCTCTCCGACGCGATCGCTCGCCGCTATTTCCTGCAGGGCGCCGAGCCCTTGCGTGCCGCAGGGATGGTGCTGGCGTGATGCTCTACGATATCCGTCACGTGACGCGCTTCGATTATGCGCGCGCGGTCGGCTTCGCGCGCAACAATCTGCGGCTCAAGCCGATCCTGTGGTCGGGCCAGGAAATGCTCGACTACAGCCTGACCGTCGAGCCGCATGGCCGCATCCAGCCGGCGCGCGCCGAGGCGGGGCTGGCCAATGTCATGCGGCTGGTGGTCGAGGCGCCGGCCAGGACGCTGACCATCACCAGCACCGCGCGGGTGCGGGTCAATCGCCCGATCCCGTTCCCCCGGCCGGATGACCCGACGATCGCCGAGATCGCCGCGCTCGCCCGGACCAGCCGCGACGCCTCGCCCGCCAGTCCCGCCAGCTATATCTTTCCCTCGCCGCTGATCCCGGTCGATGCCGATATCGCCGCCTGGTGCGCCGGGGACCTCGATCCCGCGCGCGGGATTCTCGACGCCGCTTATGCGCTCGCCTGCCGCATCCAGCGCGAATTCGATTTCGATACCGGGGCGACGATGGTCGATACCCCGCCACACGAGGCGTTCCGCAAGCGCGGGGGCGTTTGTCAGGATTTCGCGCAGATCATGATTTCCGGGCTGCGCGCCGCCGGTCTGCCCGCCGCCTATGTCTCGGGCTATCTGCGCACCTTGCCGCCACCCGGCCAGCCGCGCCTGGTCGGCGCCGATGCGACGCATGCCTGGGTATTGGTCTGGGCCGGAGCGGAGCTGGGCTGGGTCGGGGTCGATCCCACCAACGGCATCTGGATGGCCGAGGATCATATCGTTGTCGCCATCGGCCGCGATTATTCGGATATCGCGCCGGTCGACGGCGTCGTTCTTGGGTCGGGCGCACAGCAGATGCACGTTTCGGTCGATGTCGAGCCGCTGGAGACCGGCGCCTAGCTCTTGCGTTGATGCCCGGTCGCGCCGAAATAGCGCGCGAACAAAGGGACAAGAATGGCCGATCCGTACGCAACTTTGGGAGTAGCCCGTGGCGCCGACGAGGCGACGATCAAGAAAGCCTATCGCAAGCTCGCCAAGGAGCTGCACCCCGATCGCAACAAGGACGATCCGAAGAAGGCCGAGCGCTTCGCCAAGGTGACGCAGGCCTATGACCTGCTCACCGACAAGGACAAGCGCGCGCGCTTCGATCGCGGCGAGATCGACGGTGACGGCAATCCCACCGCGCCGTTCGGCTTCGGCGGCGGGCCCGGCGGACCGCAGGGCGGCTTCAGCGCGCGCGATTTCGGCGGCGGCGATGCCGGCGGGTTCAGCGATATCTTCGAGGGCCTGTTTGGCGGGCGCGGCGGCGGTGGCGGTTTCTCCAGCGGCTTCGGGCGGCGCCCGGCCGCCAAGGGCGCCAACGTCGCCTATCGCCTCGCCGTGTCGTTCGAGGATGCCGCCCGGCTCAGCCCGCAGCGCATCACGCTGCGCGACGGCAAGACCATCGACCTGAAACTGCCGGCGGGTGTCGAGACCGGCACCCAGATGCGGCTGACCGGCAAGGGCGACGAGGGGCCGGGCGGGATGGGCGACGCGATCGTCACCATCGAGATCGGCAAGCACGCTTTCTATTCGCGCAGCGGCGACGATATCCGTCTCGACCTGCCGGTGACGCTCCGGGAAGCGGTGCTCGGCGGCCCGGTCCGCGTGCCGACCCCCGATGGCCCGGTGATGCTCACGGTCCCCAAGGGTTCGACCTCGGGCAAGGTGCTGCGCCTCGGCGGCCGCGGCTTTCACAAGAAGGGCGGGACGCGCGGCAATCTGCTCGTCACCCTGATCGTCGATCTCCCAAGCGACGATGCCGCGCTGACCAGCTTCGCCGAGGGCTGGCAGGATATGCGGAACCCGCGCGCGAAGATGGGCGTCTAGGTCTTAGTGACCGAGACCCCGCCCGTAGCCGAACCCCGCCCGGCACCGCCCGGCATCTCCCCCGAATCGCCCGAGGCGCGGCGGCGGGGTTTCGGCAAGCGGCTCGAGGATCTCGGCTTCAGCCAGCGCGCGCTCGAAATCCTCAAGCGCGTTGGCGTCGGCACCTATACCGATGGCTTCACCCATGCCGGCAACCTCGCCTATCTGTCGCTGGTCACGCTGTTTCCGTTCTTCATCGTCACCGCCGCGATCGCCCGGGTGTTCGGCCGCCGCGAAGATACCATCGCGGCGTTGAATGCCTTCCTCAACACCGTGCCCCCCGACGTCGCCAACCTCCTTGCCCAGCCGATCCGCGATGTGCTGGAGGCGCGCTCGGGCAACCTTCTCTGGTTCGGCGCCATCGTCGGCCTGTGGACCACCGCCGGCTTCATCGAGACGCTCCGCGCGATCCTCCGCCAGGCATATGGCACGCAAAGCTCGACCCCCTTCTGGCGCTACCGGTTGGGCGCGATCGGGATGATCGTCGGCGCGGTGATCCTCGCCATGGCGGCGTTCAGCTTCCAGGTGATCCTGACCGGCGTCGAGCAATTGCTCTACCGGGTTTTCCCTTTCGCGGTGGAGGCGCAGCAGGCGGTGTCGATCGGCCGCCTCGCCCCCGGCCTCGCGCTGTTCGGCGCGCTCTACATCCTGTTCTATTCGCTGACCCCGGCGAAGTATCGCAAGACCACATGTCTCAAATGGCCCGGCGCGGCACTGGTCACGGGCTGGTGGCTGGGGACGACGGCATTGCTCCCCAGGGTGCTGTCGCTGCTCGGCGGCTATGACCTGACCTATGGCAGTCTCGCCGGCGTGATGATCGCCTTGATCTTCTTCTTCATCATTGGCTTGGGCGTGGTGATCGGCGCGGAATTGAACGCGGCTCTGGCGGAAGTCCCTCAGGAAGGTCTAGAGAGCGCCGAAAGCAAGGAGGTTGCTGCATGACCGGATTGATGCAGGGGAAGCGCGGGCTGATCATGGGCCTCGCCAACGATCGTTCGCTCGCATGGGGCATCGCCCAGAAATTGCGCGAGCAGGGCGCCGAGCTGGCGTTCAGCTATCAGGGCGAAGCGCTGGAAAAGCGGGTCCGCCCGCTCGCCGAGCAGCTCGGCAGCGATTTCCTGATCGATTGCGATGTTTCCGACATGGCCGCGCTCGATGTCGCGTTCGATGCCTTGCGGGCACGCTGGGCGACGATCGACTTCGTCGTCCACGCCATCGGTTTCTCCGACAAGAACGAGCTGCGCGGCGGCTATGTCGATACCAGCCTCGATAATTTCCTGATGACGATGAACATCAGCGTCTATTCGTTCGTCGCGGTGGCGCAGCGCGCCTCGAAGATGATGCCGAACGGCGGCAGCCTGCTGACGCTCAGCTATTACGGCGCCGAAAAGGTGATCCCGCATTACAACGTCATGGGCGTCGCCAAGGCCGCGCTCGAGACCAGCGTCCAATACCTCGCCGTCGATCTCGGCCGCGACAATATCCGCGTCAACGCGATCTCGGCCGGCCCGATCAAGACGCTCGCCGCCTCGGGTATCGGCGATTTCCGCCTGATCCTGAAGTGGAACGAGCTCAACAGCCCGCTCAAGCGCAATGTCACGATCGAGGATGTCGGCGGCGCCGGGCTATATTTCTGCAGCGATCTCTCGGCCGGCGTCACCGGCGAGACCCACCATGTCGATGCCGGCTATCACGTCATCGGCATGAAGGCGGAGGACGCCCCGGATATCGCTTTGGCATAGCTTAAACCCCTCTCCCTGAAGGGGAGAGGGAAGGGGCCCGCGCCGAAGGCGTGGGAAGGGTGAGGGCATGAAGCGACCAAAGGGCGACGATGCGCTGAGCTTTCAACGCCAGGCACGTCGTAACCGCACCGAACCCGAGAACCACTTGTGGCAAGCGATCCGCAATCGCCAGCTATCGGGAGCGAAATTTCGCCATCAAGTCTGGCTTGGCCCGTACCTCGCCGATTTTTATTGTTCCGAGGCGAAGCTCGTGGTCGAGATTGATGGCGACACGCACGCATTCCAGCAGAGCTATGATGCGCAGCGTACCGCACAGCTCGAACAAGAAGGCTTCCGATTGATCCGCTTTTCGAACGATGAGGTGATGCGGAACCTGGACGGCGTCGCGGAAACGATCCGCGAGGCGCTCATGCCCTCACCCTCCCATGCTTCGCATGGGCCCCTCCCTCTCCCCTTCAGGGAGAGGGGATTATGAGCTACAACACCTTCGGACGCGTCTTTCGCTTCACCACCTGGGGGGAATCGCACGGGCCCGCGCTCGGCGCGGTGGTCGATGGCTGCCCGCCGGGACTGGCTTTGTCCGAAGCCGATATCCAGCCGTTCCTCGACAAGCGCCGCCCGGGCACCTCGCGTTTCACCACCCAGCGGCAGGAACCCGATCAGGTCCGCATCCTCTCGGGCGTGTTCGAGGGCAGGACCACCGGCACGCCGATCGCGCTGCATATCGACAATGTCGATCAACGTTCGAAGGATTATTCGGAAGTCGCCCAGGCCTATCGCCCCGGGCACGCCGATTACGCTTATGACGCCAAATATGGTTTTCGCGACTATCGCGGCGGCGGGCGCAGCTCGGCGCGCGAGACCGCGGCGCGGGTGGCGGCGGGCGCGGTCGCGCGGCTGGTGATTCCCGAGGTCAAGATCGCCGCCTGGGTAGAGGCGATCGGCGGCGACGCCATATTCTATTCGCGTTTCGACGAGGAGGAGATCGCCCGCAATCCCTTCTTCTGCCCCGATGCCCAGGCCGCGTCGCGCTGGGAGCGGAAGGTCGATGAAGCGCGCAAGGCGGGGTCGTCGCTCGGGGCGACGGTCACCTGCCAAGCAAGCGGGGTGCCGGCTGGCTGGGGCGCGCCGCTCTACGCCAAGCTCGACAGCGAACTGGCCGCGGCGATGATGTCGATCAACGCCGTGAAGGGAGTCGAGATCGGCGATGGCTTCGCGGCCGCGCTGGCGACCGGCGAGGGCAATGCCGATCCGATGCGCCCCGGCGCAGACGGTCCGCAATTCCTCGCCAATCATGCCGGCGGGATCGCGGGCGGCATCTCGACCGGTCAGCCCATCTGGGTGCGCACCGCCTTCAAGCCGACCAGCTCGATCCTCACGCCCGTGGAGACGATCACGCGGGAAGGCGAGGCGACCGAGATCCGCACCAAGGGCCGCCATGATCCTTGCGTCGGCATCCGCGGCGCGCCGGTGGTCGAAGCGATGATGGCGCTGGTGCTGGCCGACCAGAAGCTGCTCCACCGGGCGCAGACGGGGCGCTAGCCCGCAAGCGCGCCCGACGGCGCCTCAATCGGCGAACGGATCGCGCACCAGGATCGTGTCGTCGCGCTGCGGACTGGTCGAAACCAGCGCGACCGGGCACTGGATCAGCTCCTCGATGCGGCGGATATATTTGATCGCCTGCGCCGGCAGATCGGCCCAGCTGCGCGCGCCCGCGGTCGATTCCGCCCAGCCCGGCATCGTTTCATAGACCGCCTCGACCGCCGCCTGGTCCGCGGCATTGGCCGGATAATAATCCAGCGTCTCACCGCGCAGCTTGTAGCCGGCGCAGATCGATACTTCCTCCAGCCCGTCGAGCACGTCGATCTTGGTCAGCGCGATGCCGGTGATTCCCGATACCGCCGCCGACTGGCGCAGCAGCACCGCATCGAGCCAGCCGCAGCGCCGCTTGCGCCCGGTGACCGTGCCGAACTCATGCCCGCGCGTGCCCAGCCGCTCGCCGATGTCATTGTCCTGCTCGGTCGGGAACGGCCCCGAGCCGACCCGCGTGGTATAGGCTTTGGCGATTCCCAGCACGAAGCCGACCGCGCTTGGCCCCATGCCGCTGCCCGCCGCCGCGGTGCCCGCCACCGTGTTCGACGAGGTCACGAACGGATAGGTGCCGTGATCGATATCGAGCAGCACGCCCTGCGCGCCCTCGAACAGGATCCGCCGCCCGCGCGACCGCGCCTCGGCGAGCGTCCGCCACACCGGCTCGGCGAAGGGCAGCACGAAGCCGGCGATGTCCTTGAGCTCGGCGACCAGAGCCGCGCGATCGACCGGCGCTTCGCCGAATCCGGCCCGCAATGCGTCATGATGCGCGCACAGCCGGTCGAGCTGCGGGCCGAGATCGTCGAGATGCGCGAGATCGCATACCCGGATCGCGCGCCGGCCGACCTTGTCCTCATAGGCCGGGCCGATCCCGCGCCGGGTCGTGCCGATCTTGCCGGCGCCGCTGGCATCTTCGCGCAGCGCGTCGAGATCGCGGTGGAACGGCAGGATCAGCGGGCAGGTATCGGCGACCTTGAGCGTCGCCGGGGTGACGTTGACACCCTGCCCGCGCAATTTCTCGACCTCGGATTTGAGGTGCCACGGATCGAGCACCACGCCATTGCCGATCACGCTCGGCGTGCCACGCACGATCCCCGAGGGCAGCAGCGACAATTTGTAGACATTCTCGCCGACCACCAAAGTGTGTCCGGCATTGTGCCCGCCCTGGAAACGCACGACCATGTCGGCGCGTTCGGCGAGCCAGTCGACGATCTTTCCCTTGCCCTCATCGCCCCATTGGGCGCCGATCACTGCGACATTGGCCATGGATACAGGTCTCCGCCTGCCGGCGAGGCCCGACGCCGCCCTTCGACAGGGCTCGGCGGCGCGGGTGTTCCTGAAATGCGTGGCGCGAATGGCCTTGGCCGGGCCCCGCGTCAAGGTCTAAGACAATGGCGACAACAAAGGAGAGATCATGAAACTGGCGAGCCTCAAGCACGGTCGCGACGGTAAACTCGTCGTCGTCTCGAACGACCTCGCCTGGTATGCGAGCGCCAGCATGATCGCGCCGACGCTGCAGGCGGCGCTCGACGATTGGGACCGGGTCGAGGCCGATCTGCGCAACCTCCAGACCGACCTCGATCACGAAGTCATCCCGCGCGAGCGTTTCCATGAGCGCCTCGCCGCCGCACCGCTGCCGCGCGCCTATCAATGGGCCGATGGCTCGGCCTATGTGAACCATGTCGCGCTGGTGCGGCAGGCGCGCGCGGCGGAGATGCCCGACAGTTTCTGGCACGATCCCTTGATGTATCAGGGCGGATCGGACGGTTTCCTGGGCCCGCGCGATCCGATTCCGCTCGCGGATGAAGCTTGGGGTTGCGATCTCGAAGCCGAAGTGGTGGTCGTCACCGGTGACGTTCCGCTCGGCGCCTCGCGCGAGGAGGCGCTGGCGGCGGTGCGGCTGGTCGGCCTCACCAACGATGTATCGCTGCGCAACCTCATCCCCGGTGAGCTCGCCAAGGGTTTCGGCTTCTTCCAGTCCAAGCCGGCCAGCGCCTTCTCGCCGGTGTTCGTGACGCCCGACGCGCTTGGCGACTGGTGGCAGGACGGCAAGCTTCATCGCAAGCTGATGGTCGATCTCAACGGCAAGCCGTTCGGCCGCGCCGAAGCCGGCGAGGATATGACCTTCGATTTCGGCACGCTGATCGCCCATGCCGCCAAGACGCGGAAATTGGGCGCCGGCACGATCATCGGCTCGGGCACCGTCTCGAATCGCGGCGAGGATGGCGGCCCTGGCAAGCCGATCGCCGAGGGCGGCGTCGGCTATTCGTGCCTCGCCGAAGTCCGCACCGTCGAGACGATCCTGCGTGGGAGCGCGGAAACGCCGTTCCTGAAAGCCGGCGATACCGTCCGTATCTGGGCCGAGGACGACAGGCATCACCCGATCTTCGGGGTGATCGAGCAGACCGTCGGCGGCTGAGTTGGTCGAGACGGTCACGCTCTGGCGCCCGGTCGGCCCGGCGGAGCTGGCGCTGGTCGAGGCCAGCGGCATGCGCGGCTTTCCGCCGCGCCTTCCCGATCAGCCGATCTTCTATCCGGTCACGACCGAGGACTATGCGATCAAGATCGCGCGCGATTGGAATGTGCGGGATAGCGGCAGCGGTTTCGTTACCCGCTTTGCGGTGCGTCGTGACTATCTCGATGGCTATGCGATCCAGGATGCCGGCGGGCAGGCACACCGCGAATATTGGATTCCAGCCGGAGACCTGCCGGCGTTCAACGCGGCGATCGTCGGCCCGATCGAAGTGACGCACCGCTTCGAATGAATGGGTTGTTGCGCATGTCGGGTCGCGTCCCGATCTCAGCGTCATGACGGACGCGTGCTTCTATGGCTTGTTCGAAACCGAAGGCGGCTTCGCCGCGATCGGTTGGAACGTGAACGGCGTCACCGCCCTGCGCCTGCCGGCAAGCAATCCGCACGAAGCCGAATGGGCGCTGCTCCGCCGCCTGCCCGATGCGCAGCTGGTGTCGCCACCGCCACAGGTGCGGGCAGTGATCGAGGACGCCCGGCGCTATTTCGCCGGCGAACGCGTCGATTTCGGACAGGTGCCGGTCGATCTCGGCACGCAGCGGCCCTTCTTCGAGCGCGTCTACGCCGCCGTCCGCCAGCTCGGCTGGGGCGAGACCGCCACCTATGGCGCCATCGCCAGGCTGCTCGATGCCGGCCCCGAATCCGCTCGCGCCGTTGGCCAGGCGATGGCTAGCAACCCGGTGCCGCTGATCATCCCCTGCCACCGCGTCACCGCCGCCAACGGCCAGATCGGCGGCTTCTCCGCCCCCGGTGGTTCCTCGTCCAAGGCGCATATGCTCGGCCTCGAAGGCGTCGAGGTCCGCGATGGGATCGTCACCCGCAATGTCGCGCAACTGGCTATGGGCTTCTAGAAAGCGAAAGACGTCTGCCGGCCGATCAGCGGCCAGCGCCCAAGCTCCTCATGGCGGCCCTGCCCGTAAATGCTGCGGACCAGCTGGAACTCCTCGGCGATCCAGCTGATCGGCGCGATCGCCTTTCGCCGCTCCGGCGCATTGCCATAGGCGACGGAGAGGTGCGGTTCGGCATCATAGCCGGGCACCGGCATGCCCACATTCGCCAGCCCCTGCTTGAACAGCGTGCGAAGCGTGCGCACGCCGCGCGCCTTGCCGATCAGCGCGTTGCGGCGGAGCGTGTGCAGCGAGATGCGGAAGGGGTCGAGCGACAGCGCGGCGGCGATGGCGATCAGCCGGTCGAGCCGCGCGGCCGAGATATCCCGGGCATCGCCCAGGGGCAGTACCGTGCAATGAAACCGCGCCGGCCCATAGCTGCTGGCGATATCGAGCAGCCGCCGGCAGCAATCGATCTCCCGCGCCACGGCCGGCGGCGGTTTGATCATCACATAGAGGGGCTGGGCACCGGTCATCGGCATGGCTCAGTGGAAATCGTGCGACTTGATCGGGATGCCGCCATCGTCGCGGCCGCTGCGCCGCGGCGCCCAGGCATCGAGCGCGCGTTGCCGGGCGAGGTGCAGCGCCTCGGGCTTGCGGTCGCGCGGATCGATCGTCCCGCCATGCGTCGCGCCGTCGCCGGGCACGGACATGCGCGGAAGATCGAGATCGCCGACGTCGCGCAGCCAGAGGGTGAGGTCGATCAGGCTCTCGGCGACGAGATGGATGACGATGCCCTCCTTCTGAACCTTGCCGCGGATCGCCAGCATCGTCGCCGACATCACCGTGCGGCGATTGGCCTCGAAGCGGTCGGCCCACAGCACCGCATTGGCGATGCCGGTCTCGTCCTCCAGCGTCACGAACACCACGCCCTTGGCGCTGCCCGGCCGCTGGCGGACCAGGATCAGCCCCGCCACTTCGACGCGCGCGCCATCCTTCAGATCCGCGAGACGCGCGCATGGCGCGATCCGCCGCGCCGCCAGCCGCTCGCGCAGGAACGAGACCGGATGCGCGCGCAGCGACATCTGCGTGGCGCGATAATCCTCGACGACTTCTCGCCCTGCGGTAAGCGGCGTCAATGCCACCGGCACTTCGCTGGTCTCGGGCAATATCCGGCCCGCGCGGGCATCGGCCAAGGCCAATAGTGGCAGCGGTGCCTGCGCCAGTCCCTTGATCGTCCATAGCGCCTGCCGCCGGTTCAGTCCCAGCGACTGGAACGCGTCGGCCCGCGCCAGCCGCTCGAGCGCGGCCGGCTTCACCCCCGAGCGGCGCCATGCGTCCTCGATCGAGGTAAAGGGGCTGGCGCCACGCGCCGTGACAAGGCGCTCCGCATCCTTGCTGTCGAGCCCCTGCACGACATGCATCCCCAACCGCAGCGGCCGCAGTGCGCGCCAGTCCGCCTCGCTTCCACGGAACCGCGCGTCGACCGGACGGTCATTGCCCGCGCCCGCCACCATCTGCGTGTCCCACACGCTGGCGTTGATGCACACCGGCAGCGCCTCGACGCCATGCTCGCGCGCATCGCGGACCAGCTGCGCCGGCGCGTAAAATCCCATCGGCTGCGAATTGAGCAACGCCGCGCAGAAGATGTCGGGATGGCGGCACTTCATCCACGACGAGGCGACGGCGATCTTGGCGAAGCTGGCGGCATGGCTTTCCGGGAAGCCGTAATTGCTGAACCCCTCGATCTGCGCGATCAGCCGTTCGGCGAATTCCTCGCTGATCCCGTTGGCGCGCATGCCGGAAAGCAGCTTGGGCCGGAACTCGCCGATCGTGCCGTCGGCCTTGAAGCTCGCCATCGCCCGGCGCAGCCGGTCGGCCTCGCTGGGGGCGAAGCCGGCGCCGAGGATCGCCACCTGCATCGCCTGTTCCTGGAACAGCGGCACACCCAATGTCTTCTTGAGCACCTCCTTCAGTTTGGGCGATGGATAATCGACCAGTTTCGGGTTCTCGCGCCGCTTGAGATAGGGATGGACCATATTGCCCTGGATCGGGCCGGGCCGGACGATCGCGACCTGGATCGCGACATCGTAGAAATTGACCGGCTTCATCCGCGGCAGCATCGACATCTGCGCCCGGCTCTCGATCTGGAATACGCCCAGCGTATCGGCCTGACGGATCATCTTGAAGGTCAGATCGTCATCGTCCTGAAGAACAGGCGAGGCGAGGTTGAGCGCGATCCCTTTATGCTCGGCCAGCAGATCGAACGAGCGCCGCATGCACCCCAGCATGCCGAGCCCGAGGATATCGACCTTCATGAAGCCGAGCTCCTCGATATCGAGCTTCTCCCATTCGACGACGCGGCGATCCACCATCGCCGCCGGCTCGACCGGGATCAGATCGTGGAGCTTGTCGCGGGTCAGCACGAAGCCGCCGGGATGCTGCGACAGATGTCGTGGCGTGCCGATCAGCTGCCTCGACAACTCCAGCGTCAGCGCCAGCCGCGGATCGCCGCGGTCTAGGTTGAGCGCCTCGACATGCTTGTCGGGCACGCCGTCGTTCGACCATCCCCAGATTTGGCTCGCCAGCGCGGCGGTGACATCCTCGGGCAGGCCCAGCGCCTTGCCGACCTCGCGCACGGCGCCACGCGAACGGAAGCGGCTGACCACCGCGGTCAGCGCGGCATGGTCATGGCCATAGGTCTCGTAGATCCACTGGATCACTTCCTCGCGCCGCTCATGCTCGAAATCGACATCGATATCGGGCGGCTCGTGGCGCTCGGTCGAGATGAAGCGCTCGAACAGCAATTGGTGCTTGATCGGGTCGATCGACGTGATCCCCAGCACATAGCAGATCACCGAATTCGCCGCGGAGCCCCGCCCCTGGCACAGGATCTTCTGGCTGAGCGCGAACTGGACGATCGAATTGACGGTCAGGAAATAGGGCGCATAGCCCATCTGCTCGACGAGATTGAGCTCATAGGTCAGCAGGTCGCAATAAGCTTGCTCCGGCTTGCCGGCGAATTTGTATTTCAGTCCGCTCCACGCCAGCTTGTGCAGCGCCTCCTGCGCCGATCGGCCGTGCAGGACATGCTCGTCGGGATATTGGTGCTTCAGCTCGCGAAGCGAGAAGGTGCAGCGCTCGGCGATTGCCTGCGATGCCGCCAGCGCCTCTGGATATCGCCGGAACCGTCGCGCCATCTCCTCGGGTGATTTGAGGTGACGATCGGCATTGCGCTCGCGGCGGAAGCCGAGTTCGTCGAGCGTGCATTTCTCGCGGATCGCCGTGACCACATCCTGGAGCATCTGCTGCTCGGGCAAGTCATACAGCACATCCCCGGTCGCCAGCGGCGTCAGCCCGAAATGCCGGGCGGCTTGATCAAGGTGATGCAGCCGCATCGCCTCGCCGGGCCGGCGGTGCTGGGTCAGGCAGACATGGCCGCGGTCGCGCCCGAAAATGTCCGCCATCCATTGCAGCGACAGCGGATCGCCGGGATCGGCGAGCCCCGGCACCAGCGCGCCGACCAGCCCTTCGCCATGCCCCGCCACATCCTCCCAATGCAGGAAGCATCGGCCCTTCTCGCCATGCTGGGCATCGGCGCGCGACTTGCCGAGCGTCAGCAGCCGGGTGAGCCGCGACCAGGCGGCGATATCCTCGGGCCAGACCAGCAGCGAACTGCCATCGACCAGATCGAGCCGGCACCCGGCGATCATCCGGATCGGCAATCCGAGCTCGGATATCTTCTCGGCCGCGACCAGCGCGCGCACCACGCCGCCCAGCGAATTGCGGTCGACGATTCCCAGCGCCGGCAATCCCAGCAAAGCGGCCTGCCTGAACAACTCCTCGGGCGCCGAAGCGCCCCGCAGGAACGAATAATGCGTCGTCACCTGGAGTTCGGCATAACTCACCCGAACACCCCGTGCAGATACCAGCTGAGATCGCCCGTCGCGGGGCGCTCGCCATCGCCCTTGCGGAACAGCCAGTAGCGGCAGCCCATATCGTCCTCGACGCGGAAATAATCGCGCACGCTGTCCCGCTCGCCGGCGCGCTTCCACCACTCGCCATGGACGCGCTCGGGTCCGTCGGCGCGGACCACGCGGTGCGACGTGCCGCGCCAGGTGAAGCGGCGCGGGGCATGATCGGGCAATTCGGCCATGACGTGATCGATCCGCTCGGGGCGCCGCAGCAGCCGCGCCGGCTTGGGCCATTCGGGATGCCAGGGGTGGAGCGCGGGATTTCGATCGAGCTGACGGATGTCTCCGGCCTTGAGGGATTGGCCGCTGCGCCCGGGCGAATCGAGCACGCCCATCGGCGCCACCGATCGCTCGGGGACATCGCTCTCCACCGGAGTGCTGCGCCACATCGCCGCCATGCCGATCCGCGTCGCCAGCGTGTCGATCAGGATGGCGAGATCGGGCGCGGCTTCCTCGTCGAGCCGCTCGACCACCGGCTGCGGCCCTTGGCGGTCGGCGCGGCGGACATGCAGCGCCATCGCGTCGATGCCATAGCCCGGCTCCACTTCCTCGATCCGCCGTGTCAGCAGCCGCAGGATATGCGCGGCGTCGCGGCTCGGGCGGGCCAGCCCCATGCGGATGCGTTGCGGCACGCCGTCGATGCGGTCGGCGATCAGCTCGATCCGGGTTGCGCCAAGACCCTCGGCTTCGAGAGCGGCCGCCAGCCGCGTGACGATTTGCCCGAGCCAATGCGCGATCGCCTCGGGTGTCGCGATCGGTTCGGCGAAACGCTGTGACGCGACGATCGCCTCACGCGGGATCACCGGATCCAGCGGCTCGGGCAGGCGGCCCAGCGCGCGTTCGAGATTGCGCACCAGCGCCTTGCCGAATCGCTTGGCCAGCGGCCCGCGCGGCATCGCCGCCAGCTGCTCGACGCGGGTGACGCCCAGCCGGTGAAGCAATTCGATAGCCTTGCCTTCTATCCGCAAGGCATCGACCGGAAGCGAAGCCATAGCCTCGGCCTGCATGCAGGGTTTGCACAGGATGCCGTCATCCCGGCGAAAGCCGGGACCCAGGGTCGCAAACGACACCGCCTTTGATTCTGGATCCCGGCTTTCGCCGGGATGACGGTAATGATGCGCCAGCCCCCATGCCGCGCCCGGCGTATCGGCAATCGCGATCCGCGCCGCGAAGCCCAGCCGCGTCAGCAGACGCACCAGCCGCGCCGCCATCCGCGCCTCGCCGCCATGCAGATGCGCCACCCCGGTCAGGTCGAGGAACAGCGTGTCCTCGCCTTCGATCGCCACCGTTGGTGTCCAGCGCCGCGCCAGCGCCAGCGCCAGCCGCCTCAGCTCGGCGCGGTCGCCCTCCGGATCGGCGGGGCGGATATCGAGTCCGCGCACCTGCGCCCGCGCCTGGGTGACCGCCATGCCGGGGCGCAGTCCCAGCGCGAGGGCGTGCGGGCAGGCGGCGGCGATCTCGATCCGGCTGCCCTCGCGGATCGCGGTGATCAGCGGGATGATTAGATCCTCCCCGGCACGGGGAGGGGGACCATGCGCAGCATGGTGGAGGGGGGGCGCCGCGAGCGAACCGTTTGCGGCAGCCCCCCCTCCACCACGCCCTTCGGGCGCGGTCCCCCTCCCCGTGCCGGGGAGGATCATCAGCCGGGGCGCATCCTCGCGGGCCCAGCGCGCGCCGGGGCGCCAGCCGCCGTTGCGCGGTGCCGGCGTGAGGGTGGGGGCGACGGGCTCAGGCGGCCCGGCGCGCCGCTCCGCCCGCCGCAGCCGGTCGATCGGCCAGCTTGGCAGGAAGAGCGCAGCGACCCGTTGCATCGCATGCCTCCAATATCTGGGTGAATCCCTCGCCGCCCTTTTGCCGCGCCAGCTCGACTCGCCAGCGGTGCCGGCCGACGCCCTCCACCGGCAGCGGCGTCGAGGGCGCGCAGCCGATCCGCCAGCGCGTCACGGCGGCGGAGGGCATGCCGATCGGATCCTGGCCCTCGCGGACGTTGCGTTTCATCAGCAAGGCGATCGTCCGTCCGCCCTCGGCCGCCAGCTGCAGGCGCCGCGTCGCGGTCATGTCCGCACGCTTCACTTCGCCGATCACCGCGCCGAGACCGCGATGCCGCAGCGCTTCCTCCATCACCGCCAGCAGCTCGGCATCGTCGCGCGCCTCGGCATAGATCAGGCGCTTGTGATCGAGGCCGACCTGGCTCAGCCCCGGCGCGAACAGGTCGCGGCGCTGGACGGCCCACAAGACCGGTCCCCAGGCCCGCGCCGCGATCCCGCCCATGAACAGGCTCGCCGCGCAATCCTCGGCCATGTCCGGTCCCGCCGGCGCCACTTCGTGCAGCGCGTCGAGCCTGAGACCGGCCCCTACCAGCCGCGAATCGACCGCCTCCACCCCGAACGGCAAAACCGGCCGGCGGCGGAAACCCCGGTCCTCCAGACCGTTCAGCGTCTCGCGCAATTGTTTCAGGACAGCGGGGTCAGCCACTTGGATTACTCGGTGCTCACGACTCGGTCATGCGGAATGTTCTTATTCTGTTCCACAAGAACAAAGAGTCAACCCCGAGGCCGGGCGAGGCGCCGTTTTGCCATTCGCGGCGTCGCGCCAAAGATTGCGTTGCCTGGCGTGCCGCCCGGCATTTCAGGTCAGTAGCACTGACCTTGTTGCGCCGGCCTTTGAAATTTTATAACAAGGCTCCAAACACGAGTCCCGCGCGTTCATCCATGCGGGGACAATGTCCGGAGAGCCCATGGGAACCGAGCGCGACCGCTCCAATCTGCCGCCCCCCAATCTGCCAGGATTGTCGCTGCACGTGCCGGAGCCCAAATTCCGTCCGGGCGACGAGGTCGATTTCAGCGATATCGATGTGCCCGCCGCCGGCTCGGCGCGGCGGCCCGACACCGCCGATCCCGCGAACAGCTTTCATGAACTGGCGTTCGGCCTCGTCCGCGTTCTCGACGACGAGGGCAATGCCGTCGGCCCGTGGAACCCGAAGCTCGACGCCGACACGCTGCGCAAGATGTTGCGCTCGATGGCGCTGGTCCGTGCTTTCGACGAGCGCATGTTCCGCGCCCAGCGCCAGGGCAAGACCAGCTTCTACATGAAATGCACCGGCGAGGAGGCGACTTCGGTCGGCGCCGCGGCGGCGCTCGCGACCGACGACATGTGCTTTCCCTCCTATCGCCAGCAAGGCGTGCTGATCACGCGCGGCTGCCCGCTGGTCGATATGATGAACCAGATCTATTCGAACAGCGGCGACAAGTTGCAGGGCCGCCAGCTGCCGATCATGTATTCGGAGAAGCGTTTCAGCTTCTTCTCGATCTCCGGCAATCTGACGACGCAATATCCGCAGGCGGTTGGCTGGGCGATGGCATCGGCTGCCAAGGGCGACACCCGCATCGCCGCGACATGGTGTGGCGACGGCTCGACGGCGGAGGGCGACTTCCACTCGGCGCTGACCTTCGCGACGGTCTACCGCGCTCCGGTGATCTTCAACGTCGTCAACAATCAATGGGCGATTTCGAGCTTTTCGGGCTTCGCCGGCGCCGAGGCGACCACCTTCGCGGCGCGCGCCATCGGCTATGGCATTGCCGGGCTCCGCGTCGACGGCAACGATATCCTCGCCGTCTATGCCGCGACGCTGTGGGCCGCCGAGCGGGCGCGGACCAATCAGGGCCCGACCCTGATCGAGCATTTCACCTATCGCGCCGAAGGCCATTCGACCTCCGACGATCCCACCCAATATCGCTCGGCGGGCGAGCCGACGAGCTGGCCGCTCGGCGACCCGATCCAGCGCCTCAAGCAGCATCTGATCGCGATCGGCGAATGGGACGAGGAGCGCCATGCCGCGCAGGATCTGGAGCTCGCCGAGGAAGTGAAGGCCGCGCAGAAGCAGGCCGAAAAGAACGGCGTGCTCGGCCACGGCATGCATCAGAAATTCGACACGATGTTCGAAGGGGTGTTCGAGGAAATGCCCTGGCACCTGAGGGAGCAATGCCAGCAGATGCTCGACGAGCAGAAGGCGGCGGGCCTGTGAACGCCGATACGATGCACAACGCCATGGAAGCGCAGGGCGCGGCGACGCGCATGAACATGATCCAGGCGATCAATTCCGCCATGGACGTGATGATGGCGCGCGATCCCGATGTCGTCGTGATGGGCGAGGATGTCGGCTATTTCGGCGGCGTCTTCCGTGCCACCGCCGGGCTTCAGTCGAAATATGGCAAGACCCGGGTGTTCGACACGCCGATCAGCGAATGCGGCATCATCGGCGTCGCGGTCGGCATGGGCGCCTATGGCCTCCGGCCGGTGCCCGAGATCCAGTTCGCCGATTATATCTATCCCGGGCTCGATCAGCTCGTCTCCGAAGCGGCGCGGCTGCGCTATCGCTCGGCGGGCGAATTCATCTCGCCGATCACGGTGCGCTCGCCGTTCGGCGGCGGCATCTTCGGCGGCCAGACCCACAGCCAGTCGCCGGAGGCGATCTTCGCGCACATCTCGGGCGTGAAGACGGTGATCCCCTCGACGCCCTATGACGCCAAGGGGCTGCTGATCGCCGCGATCGAGGACAACGACCCGGTCGTCTTCTTCGAGCCGAAGCGCATCTATAACGGCCCGTTCCACGGTCATTATGACCGCCCGGCCAAGACCTGGGCCGCCCATCCCGGCGGCGAAGTGCCCGAAGGCTATTACCGGATTCCGCTCGGCAAGGCGGCGATCCCGCGCGCCGGCAACGACGTGACGATCATCACCTATGGCACGATGGTCCATGTCGCCCAGACCACGATCGAGGAAATGGGCATCGACGCCGAGATCATCGATATCCGCTCGATCGTGCCGCTCGACATCGAGACGATCGAAGCCTCGGTCAAAAAGACCGGGCGCTGCCTGATCGTCCATGAAGCGACGCGCACCGCCGGCTTTGGCGCCGAGCTTATGGCGCTGGTGCAGGAGCGCTGCTTCTACCATCTCGAAGCCCCGATCGAGCGCGTCACCGGCTTCGACACCCCCTATCCGCACAGCCTCGAATGGGCCTATTTCCCCGGCCCCGTCCGCATCGGCACCGCGCTCAAGAAACTCCTGAAGGACTGACCATGGCACGCTTCACGTTTCGCTTGCCCGATATCGGCGAAGGCATTTCCGAGGCCGAGATCGTCGCGTGGCACGTCAAGGTCGGCGACCGTGTCGAGGAGGACCAGCAGGTCGCCGACATGATGACCGACAAGGCGACCGTCGAGATGGAATCGCCCGTCGCGGGAATCGTCGTCGAAGTCGCCGGCGAAGTCGGCGACCAGATCGCGATCGGATCGGCGCTGATCATCGTCGAGACCGATGGCGACGCGCCCGCCGAAGCGGAGACCGCGCCGCCGAGCGAGGACGTGCTCGAAGCGGAGAATCCCGGCGTCGAGGAAGTGGCGGCTCCTGCGCCCGCACCCACGCCCGCTCCGGCACCGGCCAGTGCTCAAGCGGAAGCGGGAGCCCAGGGTTCCAGGGACGGCGCTGGCGACTCTGGACCCCTGCTTTCGCAGGGGAACAAGGAAGAAGAGCGCCACCAAATCCTCGCCTCGCCCGCGGTCCGCGCCCGCGCCCGGGATCTCGGCGTCGATCTCGCTTCGGTGAAGGCCGACGGCAACCATATCCGCCACGCCGATCTCGACGCGTTCCTGCGCTACGGCAGCGGCCAGGGCTATCAGGCCCCGCACGCCAGCCGTGCCCGCGACGACGAACCGGTCAAGGTCATCGGCATGCGCCGCCGCATCGCCGAGAATATGCAGGCGGCTAAGCGCCACATCCCGCACTTCACCTATGTCGATGAAGTGGACGTGACCGCGCTCGAGGAGATGCGCGCCGATCTCAACGCCAATCGCGGCAATCGCCCCAAGCTGACGATGCTGCCCTTCCTGATCGTCGCGATCTGCCGTACCATCCCTGCCTTCCCGATGATCAACGCCCGCTATGACGACGAGGCCGGCGTGGTCACCCGCCATGGCCGCGTCCATCTCGGCATGGCCGCGCAGACCGATGCCGGGCTGATGGTACCGGTGATCCGCGACGCGCAGGACATGAACGTCTGGCAGCTCGCCGCCGAGGTCAGCCGCCTCGCCGAGGCCGCGCGCACCGGCAAGGCCAAGTCGGACGAACTCAGCGGCTCGACCCTGACGATCACCTCGCTCGGACCGCTCGGCGGCATCGTCACCACGCCCGTCATCAACCGCCCCGAAGTGGCGATCATCGGCCCCAACAAGATCGTCGAGCGCCCGGTCTTCGCAAAAAACAGTCATGGGACCGACGAGATCGTCCGCGCCAAGCTGATGAACGTCTCGATCAGCTGCGATCACCGCGTCGTCGATGGCCATGATGCGGCGAGCTTCGTCGCAGCCCTCAAGAAGCTGCTCGAAACCCCGGTTCTCCTGTTCGCGGATTGATTGGCCCAAAAATGGGAGAGCTCGTCAATCTGCGGCAGGCGCGAAAGGCGCGCGACCGCAAGGTCCGCGCCGCCACGGCTGACGCCAATCGCGTGGCGTTCGGTCGCACCAAGGCCGAGCGTGCCGCCGACGCAGCGGCCAAAACGCGCCTCGACAAAACCCTCGACGGCGCCCGCCGCGAGGACTGACAAGCGCCGCGCCGGGGATTAGGCTGGCGGCATGCATTTCGATGTCCTGCAATCGATCAGCCTGTCGGGCGATCCGCTCGTCGCCAATGACGACCGCGCCGGCAGCGGCGCCCGCCTCGCCTGGATGATCGATGGCGGCACCGATCTCGGCCCGCCCGGGCTGCTCGGGTCTCAGGGCGGCGCGGCGTGGCTGGCCAGCGAAGCCCAGGCCGGTTTCTCCGCCGCCGCCGACGCCCCGATCGCGACGATCTTCGGGGAAGTCGGCGAGCGCCTGATCGCCGCTTTCGCCAAGGCAAGCACCTGCGTGCCCGAAGGCCGCTGGGAGCTCCCTGTCGCCTCGGCCATTGCCGTCCGGCTCACGGGCGACGCGCTCGAATGCGGCTGGCTCGGCGATTGCGCCGCGCTCCACGTCAGCAACGGCAAGGTCGCCCGGCTCGGCCCCGCCGCCGACCGCGACGGCGAGACCGAGCGCGCCCGCTCGCTCGCCCATCACGGTCTCGGTACGGTCAAGAAAACCGCCCCGATCCTCGCGGAATTGCGCAGGTCCCGCGGCCGTCCGGAGATGCGCGTGCTCAGCGTCAATCCCGAGCATATGCGAGTCGCGACCAGCGTGGCGGCCTGCGCCCCCGGCGACGAATTGCTGCTGATGACCGACGGCTTCGCGGCCCTGGTCGATTCATACGGCGCCTATGACGCCGCATCGCTGATGGAGGCGGTGTGGGCGCACGGGCTCGCCGCGCTCGCCGCCGAATTGCGCGGCATCGAACAGGCCGACAGCGCCTGTACGCGATATCCCCGCTTCAAGGTTTCGGACGACGCCACGGCATTGTGGCTGCGCATCGGAGGATAAGGTGGCCCATTTCCTGCTCCGCTACGAGCTCGCGTCCGACTATCTCGCCCGCCGCGGCGACTATCGCGACGCGCATCTGGCGCTGGCCTGGCGGGCCGCGAATGCCGGCACCTTGCTGCTCGGTGGCGCGGTCGGCGACCCTGTCGAAAGCGCGCTGCTGCTCTTCAACGATTCCGGCGCCGCCCGCGCCTTTGCCGAGGCCGATCCGTATGTCACCGCCGGTCTCGTCACCGCCTGGCGGGTGCTGCCCTGGGCCACCGTGACCGGCGAAACCTGCGCGACGCCGGTGCGCCCGGCCCAGGGGCCCGGACCCTAGCTCAGCGCCGCGCGCACCTGTTCCTGCGCGGCCTTGATCCGCGCCATCGCGTCCTTGTCGATCTTTTCGCTGGCCCCGGCCGCTTCGGCGCGTTTGGCCTGCAGCGCCTTGTAGCGCGCGGCATCGCCGCCCGAATTGAAGCCGAAATAGGCATTGGCGTTATACCAGCTGCGCTTGGCCAGCAGCGCGCAAAGCTCGGCGGTGCCGTCGAGGAACGCCAGCTGACTGGCCAGCCGCCCGTCCGCCCCGCCCGGCGCCGCGATCGTCCGGATCGCTTCCTTCATCGGCGCATCGAACGCCGCCGCGTCGATCGCCTTGCCGATCGCCTCCGCCCGCTCGGCGCGCTTGCCGGCCTGCTCCTGCGCCAGCGTCCTGATCCCCGCCAGATCGCCGCATCTGGCGATCGTCTGCGGGTTCTGCGCCAGCAGATAGGGGCTGCTCAGATTGCCGACCCCGAACTTCGCCAGCGCCGCGTCATAATCGCGCCGCTCGCTCGCGTCCGCCGCCACCGCTTCCGCATACAGCCGCGACACCGCGCCGCGCCCCGCCGCATCGCGCGGCAGGATCGGATTGCCCTGCGGCCCGAACGCGATCTCTGCAAAGCTGCTCGGGTCCTCGCGCCCGCCGGCCTCATATTGGCGGTGGGTCAGATAGCCGGCCAGCGCTCCCACCGCGAGCAGGAACGCGAGCGATCCCGCCTTCCAGCCCAGGCTCGACAGCCGCGTCGTCACCACGAAGCCGATCAGCCATAACGCGAACCCCGCCGCCACGCCGGTGCCGACCAGCGTCATCTGCGGTTGCGCCGGCAGGAAATGCGGTACCAGCACGGTCGCCGCGACCAGTACCACGCATCCCGCCAAGGCCGCGATCACCGGATGGTCGTGCGGGCCGCCAAGCTCCGCGTCATACTCGTCGGACATCATCTCTCCCCCATTCTGGTGCGATCTTAGCGGCCGCGCCCGCCCGCGCAATTCGGCTTTCGCGGCGCAAACGCGGCTTTGCTTGCCCTTTGCCGCTTGCCAAGCGATGGCGCCTGCGATGACTGCCCCATCCACTCTCGATCGCCGCGGCCTCGCATTCTCGATTGGCGCCTATGCGATCTGGGGCGTGCTGCCGCTCTATTTCCATATCCTCACCGGCGTGCCGGCGCTGCAGGTACTCGCGCACCGCGTCGTCTGGTCGGTGCTGCTGCTCATCCTGTTGGTGCTGGCACTGAAACGGGGCGGGGCGGTGCTCGCCGCGGCGCGCGGCAAGACGTTGCTGCTGCTCGTCGCCAGCGCCGGGCTGATCGCGGTCAACTGGCTGGTCTATATCTGGGCCGTTCAGCACGGCCACGTCCTCGAAGCGAGTCTGGGCTATTTCATCAATCCGCTGGTCAATGTCGCCTTGGGCATGGCCGTGCTCGGCGAACGTCTGCGCAAATGGCAGGGCGTGGCGATCGCCATCGCCGGGCTCGGCGTCGCGGCGATGGCGCTCAGCGGCGGCGGCTCGGTGTGGATATCGCTGGTGCTCGCGATCAGCTTCGGGCTCTATGGCCTGCTCCGCAAGATCGCCGCGATCGATGCATTGGGCGGTCTGACGGTCGAGACGGTCCTGCTTGCCCCGATCTGCATCTCCTGGTTGCTCTATTGCGCCCAAAGCGACGCCACCGGCTTCGGCCAGTCGCTCGCCCTCGATCTGCTGATCCTCTCGGCCGGCGTGCTCACTTCGGTGCCGCTGCTGATGTTCGCCGCCGCCGCCCGCCGCCTCCCGCTCTCGACGCTGGGGCTGATGCAATATCTCTCGCCCAGCATGCAGTTCGGCATCGCCCTGCTGCTCGGCGAGCCGCTGCGGCCGGTGCACTTCATTGCCTTCCCGCTGATCTGGGCCGGCTGCGCGCTGTATGCGTGGGACAGCGTTCGCGCCACCCGCGCGACGCTGCCCGAGGATATTAAACCAATCGGTTGACAATAAAGTCGGCGAGGTCAATATTCAACCACATGGTTGAACAACGACTCGATGCCACCTTCCGCGCGCTCGCCGACCCCACCCGTCGTGGCATGCTCGCCCATCTCGCGCGCGGCGAGCAAAGCATCGGCGCGCTCGCCGAGCCGTTCGCGATGAGCTTTGCCGGCGCCTCCAAGCATCTCAAGGTGCTCGAAGACGCCGGGCTGGTCACCCGCCGCAAGGCCGGACGCGCCTATATGTGCAGCCTCCGGGCTGGCCCGCTGGGCGAGGCCGACAAATGGCTGCGCCAATGGGAGCGGTTCTGGAATGTCCGGCTCGACGCGCTGGAGGCGCTGCTCAGGGAGAAGCCCGAATGACCGGCATGACGCCCTTTCTGATGTTCCAGGGTGGCAAGGGCAAAGCCGCGCTCGATTTCTATGTCGAGCATGTTCCCGGCAGCCGCATCGTCTCGATGGAATTGTTCGGCGCCGATGGCCCCGGCCCCGAAGGCACTATTCTCCGCGCCTATGCCGAGATCGCCGGCCAGACGGTGATGGCGCATGACAGCCATATCGCCCACGGCTTCGATTTCACGCCCAGCTTCTCCTTCTTCGTCACCTGCGCCGACGAGCCCGAGTTCGACCGGCTGTTCGCGATCCTGTCATGGGAGGGCGCGGTGCTGATGCCGCCCGGCAATTATGGCTGGAGCCGCAAGTTCGGCTGGCTGAGCGACCATTTCGGCGTGTCGTGGCAGTTGAATCTGGAATGAACGCGCCGATCATCCTCACCGTCACGCGCGATTTCCATGCCTCGCCGGAGCGCGTGTTCGATGCCTGGCTGAGCCCCGAACAGGCCCGCCGCTTCCTTTTCGCCACCCCCGATGGCGAGATGATGCGCTGCGAGATCGATGCCCGTGTCGGCGGCCGCGCCCTGATCGTCGAGCGCCGCCCATCGGGCGACGCGCATCACCGCCTGCAATTCGAAGTCATCGATCGCCCGCATCGTCTGGTGTTCCTGTTCGCTGCCGATCCCGCCGGGGAAGGTGAATGGACGCGCGTCTCGATCGACATCGCCCAAACCGCCGCCGGCTGCACGCTCCGCCTCACCCACGAGATGGCCCCCGAATGGGCCGCTTATGAAGAACAGACGCGCAAGGGCTGGGGCATGATCCTCGCCGGCCTCGATCGCGTCATGGAGACTGGAAAATGACCGATACGCTGACCGCCGGGACCCTCGTCTTCAAGCGCGAGCTCGACGCCCCGCGCGAGACCGTCTGGCAATATCTGATCGACCCCGATCTGCGCGCCCGATGGTTCATGGGCGGCCCGACCGAACCACGCGTCGGCGGCGCGCTCGGCATGACCATGGCGCACGGCAATCTCTCCGACGAGGACGTGCCTTTCCCCGACGAATACGCTCCCTATCGGGGCAAGGCGTGGCACGAGACGATCACGCAGATCGATCCCCCGCGCCTGCTCGCCTTCACCTGGGACGAGGGCAAGAACGGCAATGTGGTGATCGAACTGGAAGAGCTTGGCGAGCGCACCCGCCTGACCCTCACCCATTCCGGCATTCCCACCCGCGACGGCGCGATCAATTTCGGCGGTGGCTGGGGCGCGCATCTCGATGTTTTCGAAAGGCGCCTGCGCGGCGAGCGCATCGCCAATTTCTGGGACCTGCATGCGGCGGCGGAGAAGCGGGCCAAGGCGGCGATCGGTTGACCAAAACTATATTGTCACTCCTGACCTGTTCGGTGCTTATCCCGCTCGAACATGTGCGGTTCCCCGGCGAAGGCCGGGGCCCAGTTGGCGGACAGATATTGACGGGCGCAGCGCTTCGTTACGGCGACCTCTCCATCTGGGCCCCGACCTTCGCCGGGGAACCACAGGAGACACAAGCTCGAATGGGATAGGCACCGAACAAGTCCGGGGTGACAAAGGGTGGAGGGAATCCTTGCAATGTAGGATTTCGCCTGCTTGGCTCGACCGGTCGGAACTCCCGGCCGCTCTTTGAACCCTTGAATACCCTCGCGTTCCTGACCGTCAGTGTCGTGCACCTGTCGCGCCAGCGTCGCGCGCGCGTCGCCCCGGTGTCGCGTAGCTGTCGGAAAGTGTCGCGCAGCTGTCCTGTAGGTGTCGCCTGCCTGTAGCTTCTCGGGTCCCGCCTCAGAGAGCGAATGTTGAATCCCCCGAAAACACTAAACTTCCTCAACATTCGCGCCACTCAATCGGCGAAATTCGGTGCGCGCTTCTGCATATTGGCCATCACCGCCTCGATCTGGTTCGGCGTGCGCAGCAGCGCGACCTGCTCGGTGGTTTCCGCCAGCAACGTCGCCGCCGCATCGCCTTCGAGTCCCGCCAGCCGCTTGGCGGCACGGACCGCGTGCGGATTGCGCCCGGCGATCGCCCGGGCCAGCGCCATCGCCTCGACATGCGGGTCGTCGGCGATGCGGCTGACAAAGCCCATCGCCAGCCCCTCCTCGGCATCGAATTCGCGCGCGGTATAGCTCAGTTCGCGCAGATGATCGTCGCGGACATTGCCCTTCCACAGCGCGTAGCCGGCCATGTCGGGCACGATCCCCCATTTGATCTCCATCACCGACAGCCGCGTTCCCGGCGCCGCGATGCGGACATCGGCGCCGCTGGCGATCTGCAGTCCGCCGCCAAACGCCACCCCGTGGATCGCCGCGATCACCGGCGCGCCCAGCGTCCGCCAGCCCCAGGCGACCTGCTGGAAATCATTGGCCAGGCCATGGTCGCGCGATTTCTCGTCGAGTCCCGATCCCACGCTCATCATGCTCGCCATGTCGAGCCCGGCGCAAAAGGCGCGGCCCTCGCCCGACAGCACCACCGCGCGCAGTCCCGCCATCGCCTCCAGCTTGCGGATCGCGTCGATGATCGCGGCGAACATCGCCGGATCGAGCGCGTTCATCTTGTCGCCCCGGGTCAGCCGCACATCGGCGATATGGTCCTGAAAATCGATTGCGACCCGCTCTTCGCTCATTCGCTTTCGCCTCTTGCTAGCGCTAACATTTAGGAAGAGGATAGGGCAAATCCCGGGACAGGGACAGGAGAGGTCGAATGAAGTTTCTGATTGCCGCCATCGCATTGCTCGCCGCCCCGGCCGCCTATGCGCAACAGGATGCCGGTGATGTCGCCGCCAAGCCCAAGCCGGCCGCCACCGTCGCGGCGCCGGCCGCCGATCCGGCGATCACCACTATCTATGACAAGAAACTGGGCGAAGGCTGGCAGAATTGGAGCTTCGCCACCGTCGAGCTTTCTACCGACATCAGTGCGCGCATGCCGATCAAGGTCAGCGCCGAGGGCTACAAGGCGCTCTATCTCCACCATGCCGCCTTCAGCACCGCGCCCTATCGCGGCCTCACCTTCCTGATCCAGGGCACCGGCGCCGGCGGCAAGGTCCGCGTCATCGCCACTTCGGGCGGCAAGCCGATCGAGGGCAAGATGAAGCTGGTCGAGGTCAAGGCCGGCGGCTGGACCAAAGTCACCGCCTCGCTCGCCGAGCTGGGCGCCGAGAATGTCGAGATCGACGGCTTCTGGATCCAGAACGACAGTGGCGAGCCGATGCCCAATTTCTACGTCGCCGATATCGCGCTGACGGTGTGAGGTTTACGTGGCGCGCCCGTGCAGGCTAGGGCGCGGGCGATGAGTGGTACTTTCGATCCCCGGCGCTTCTTCGAGCATCGTTTCGGCGGGCATGGCGACACCCTCGGTATCGATTATCGGGCACACGGCGCCGATTGGGCCGAGCTGATGCTGCCCTATGATGCCCGCCTGATCGGTGATCCCGCTTCGGGCGTGCTCGCCTCCGGGCCGATCCTGGCCCTGATGGATATGGCGACCAGCGTTGGCGTCTGGCTCAGGCTGGGTGCATTCAAGCCGCACGCCACGCTCGATCTGCGCATCGATTATCTCCGCCCCGCTACCCCGGGCAAAACCGTGATCGGCCGCGGCGAATGCTACCGGATCACCCGCTCGATCGCCTTTGTGCGCGGCCAGGCGCATGACGGCGATCCCAGCGATCCGCTCGCCAATGTCGCGGGCACCTTCATGGCTGTGGAGGGCTATTTTTGACCGCTCCCTATTCCGAGCTGCTCGGTCTCAGCGAAGAGCCCGGCGAAACCGCGCCGACGCTGGTGATGGAATTCGGCAGCCATGTCCTCGGCCGTCCCGGCTTCCTCCATGGCGGCGCGATCGGCGGGCTGCTGGAGATGGCGGCGGTCGCCGCGCTCAAGCAGGCGCTGGCGGGTGAGGGCGACGCCCGGATCAAGCCGATCAACCTGACCGTCGATTATATGCGCGGCGGCCGCGACAAGCCGACCCGGGCGCGCGGTGTCGTCACCCGCCTCGGCAACCGCGTCGCCAATGTCGAGGCGACCGCATGGCAGGACGATCCCGAGCGCCCGATCGCCGCAGCGCGGATGAACTATCTGATCGCGCGCTGAGCCTGGCCGCGCCTCAATGGCGGCGGCGCGGCTTCTTCGCCTTCTTGGGCGGCGGGCCGCTGCGGACGATGCTGGAAATCCGGCACCGCTCATGCTCGGCGATGACGGTGTCGCCGCGCTCCAATGTACCGCCGCCGCCGAAGCTCTTGAAGCCGACCCGGATCGCGAAGGGCAGCGCGTTGCAGCGCGAATAGAAGCGCGCGAAATACCAGTCGTGCCGTTGGTTCTGGATGTAGACGCCGTCGCCGCTCCGCGTCGATTCGAAGGTGCGGACATTGCCGTGGCTGATGAACGGGATCGAGACTTCCTTGCCGCCCGGCGGCGGCGCGTCCTGGGCCATGGCGGCACCTGCGCCAAGCAACAGGACGGCGGGCAGAAGCATGTGCCTGATCATGATCGGGTCCCTCGCAAAAGCCCCTGCTAGGCCCCAACGCCTGTACGCTGCATGAAGTGCCGACGGCACATCGCGACATAGCGCTCGTTGCCGCCGATCTCGCGCTGTTCCCCCTCGCGCACGGCATTGCCTTCGGCATCGACGCGCATGTTCATCGTCGCCTTGCGCCCGCATTCGCACACCGATTTGATCTCGATGAGCGCGTCGGCCAGCGCCAGCAGCTCGGCCGATCCCGGAAAGAGCTTGGCCTGGAAATCGCTGCGCAGGCCGTAGCAGAGCACCGGAATACCCACCTCGTCGGCCAGATGCGCGAGCTGGCGGACCTGGGCCGGCTGCAGGAACTGCGACTCGTCGACCAGGATACAGGAGAGCGGCGCCTTGAAATGCTCTTCCTCGGCGATCAACCGCAGGTCGGTTTCCTCGTCGAAGGGATAGGCGTTTGCCTTCAGCCCGATCCGCGAATCGATCACGCCCTTGCCGCCGCGATCATGGATTCCGGCGGTGAACAGCAGGGTGCGCATCCCGCGCTCGCGATAGTTGAAATCCGCTTGCAGCAGCGTGGTCGATTTGCCGGCGTTCATGCTGGCATAGTAGAAATAGAGCTTGGCCATCCGCACATAGTCCGCAACTGCGCGGACGAATCCAGTCATCGCCGCGGATTAGCTGTGGATCAATCCTCGCCAAGATCCTGCGCCACCTTGGGGTCGCGCAGCAGCTTGTCGATATGCGTGCCCTCGTCGAAGCTCTCATCGGCGATGAACTTCAGCTTCGCGGCATATTTCATCTTCACCCGATGCGCGACCTCGCGCTGGAGATAGGCGGTGTTGGTGCGCAGCGCCTTGAGCACCTTGTCCTCATCCTTGCCGAGCAGCGGCTTCACGAACACGGTGGCGTGGCGCAGATCGGGCGACATCCGCACTTCGGTGACCGACACCAGATGCGTCGCCAGCACCTCGTCATGAACATCGCCGCGGGCGAGTATCTCGCTCAGCACATGGCGCACCTGCTCGCCCACCTTGAGCAGGCGGACGGAGCGGTTCTCGGAGGTTTCGGCGTGCTTCATGTCATCAACAACCAGAACGGCGGGAGGAGCAGGACGAGGAACGCCGGGAGTGCGAAGATGCAGCCCTCAAGCAGGCAGCACCCGCCATGGCTGACAACGACATCGAGCTTGTTCTCGAGCCGCCGCTGTTGTTCGTCCTGCTCCTCCGGTGTCAGAGCGTCCGCTCGCGCAGTTCGACTTCGAAGGTTTCGAGGAAGTCGCCCGGCTTGATGTCGGTGAAGTTCTGGCTGAACGTTACGCCGCACTCAAGACCCGCACGCACTTCGGCGACATCGTCCTTGAAGCGGCGCAGCGACGCGATTTCACCCTGATAGATGATGACATCATCACGGGTGATGCGCGCCTTGAGCGCCTTGCGGATCGCGCCTTCGGTGACCAGCAGACCGGCGGCCTTGCCGGTCTTGCCCGCCGAGAAGACTTCGCGGATCTCGGCGCGGCCGACGACGGTTTCGAACGCTTCCGGCCCGAGCTGCCCGGCCATGCCGGCGCGGATCTCGTCGGTCAGGTCGTAGATCACGTCATAATATTTGAGCGCGACCTTGTTGCGCTCGGCGATCTCGCGCGCCTTGGCGTTGGGACGAACGTTGAAGCCGATGATCGGCGCGCCCGAAGCCGCGGCGACGTTGACGTCGCTCTCGGTGATGCCGCCGACGCCGGAATGCAGGATACGCACGCGGATATCGTCGGTCGAGATCTTGTTGAGCGATCCGATGATCGCCTCGACGGTGCCCTGGGTATCGGCCTTGACGACGAGCGGATACTCCATCGCCTGCTTTTCCTTGAGCGCCGAGAACATGCTCTCGAGGCTGGCGGGCGCATTGGTCGTGCGCTTGTTCTGGATGACGCCGGCGCGATACGCCGCGACTTCGCGGGCGCGCGCTTCGTTCTCGACGACCTGCAGCGAATCGCCCGCCATCGGCACGCCCGACAGGCCGAGCACCTCCACGGGCATCGATGGGCCGGCTTCCTTGAGCTGCGCGCCCTTGTCGTTGACCAGCGCGCGAACCTTGCCGCTCTCGGCGCCGATGACGAAGACGTCGCCGACCTTGAGCGTGCCGCGGGTGACGAGCACGGTCGCTACGGGGCCGCGACCCTTGTCGAGCTTGGCTTCGATCACGGTGCCTTCGGCGGTGCGGTCGGGATTGGCCTTGAGCTCGAGCAGTTCGGCCTGGAGCTGGATCTTCTCGATCAGCTCGTTGAGACCAGTCTTCTTGAGCGCCGAGACCTCGACGTCCTGGGTGTCGCCGCCCATCGCCTCGACCTGCACGTCATGCTCGAGCAGACGCTCGCGCACGCGCTGAGCATTGGCTTCGTGTTTGTCGACCTTGTTGATCGCCACGATCATCGGCACGCCGGCCGCCTTGGTGTGGTTGATCGCCTCGATCGTCTGCGGCATCAGCCCGTCATCGGCCGCCACCACCAGAATGACGATGTCGGTGACGTTGGCGCCGCGGGCGCGCATTTCGCTGAACGCTTCGTGGCCCGGCGTGTCGAGGAAGGTGATCTTCGACTTGTCCTTCAGCGTGACCTGATAGGCGCCGATATGCTGGGTGATGCCGCCGGCTTCGCCCTTGACCACGTCGGTACCGCGCAGCGCGTCAAGCAGCGAGGTCTTGCCGTGATCGACATGGCCCATGATCGTAACCACCGGCGGACGCGCCTTGAGCGTCTCGGGAGCATCCTCGACCGTATCGGTGGCGAGATCGACGTCCGAGTCGGACACCCGGACGATGTTGTGACCGAATTCGGTAACGAGCAGCTCCGCCGTGTCCTGATCGATGGTCTGCGTCATCGTGACGGGCATGCCCATCTTGAACAGCGTCTTGACCAGGTCGGCACCCTTCTCGGCCATGCGGTTGGCGAGTTCCTGTACGGTGATCGCCTCGGGTACCTGCACGTCGCGAATCTGCTTGGCCTGGGGCTCGCGTGGGCCGCCCAGACGGCGATGTTCCTTCTCGCGGGCACGCTTCAGTGCCGCCAGCGAACGGGCGCGCGCGCCGTCATTGTCGCCGAGCGCACGATTGACGGTGAGCTTGCCCGATTGGCGGCGGTCGTCGCCGGGGCGGCCGGCGCCACGGCTCGGCCGCGCGGGTGGCTCGGGGCGCTTGGGCACACCGGTGCCCGAAGGCAGCGGCCGCGCCGATTGCGGCTGTGATGCGGCCGGCGCTTCCTCGCGGTCCTGCACGGGCGCGGGCTTGGGCTGCGGCTTGGGGATTTCGGGACGCGCGACCGGCGTGAAACGGCGCGGCGCGGGCCGGTTCGGATCGAGCGCGATGCCGACCGGCTCAGGAGCCGGTTCGGGCGCGGGCGCGGGCGCAGGGGCGGGTTCGGGCGCCGGAGCGGGTTCCGCAGCCTTGGCCTTCGCCTTGGCAGGGTTCGCCGCTGCTTCGGCTTCGGCCTGCGCGCGCTCCTCGGCGCGGCGTGCTTCGGCCTCGATCGCTTCAGCGCGCTCACGTTCCTCGCGGCGGCGCGCTTCCTCAAGCGCCTGCATGCGTTGCTCTTCGGCTTCGCGCAGCATACGGGTTTGGCGCTCCTGCGCGGTCTCGCCAGCGGCGGCGGAAGGACGCGGAGCAGGCGCGGGCGCGGGAGCAGGCGCGGCAACGGGCTCGGGAGCCGGCGTCGCCTCTTCCGGAGGAGTGCCCTGCGGACCCAGCACACGGCGGCGCTTCACTTCCACGACCACGGTGTTCGAACGGCCATGGCTGAAGCTCTGCTTCACCTTGCCCGTCTCGACGGTGCGCTTGAGGCCCAGCGGCGCGCGCATGCCCAGTTTCGGCTTTTCGTTCTCGGTGTCGCTCATGCGGCTGCCTAAAGTCCTTCAGTCTGTCTTGTCGTCGTCGTGCGACGCTTCCAACGGAAGCGCCGATGCGCCCTGCGAGACGTTTTCGCAAGGCACGGGCAAGGGATCGGGTCCGATAAAGTGCAGCCAGCGGTCGAGCGCTTCGCTCGCCCGCTTCGCTGCGCGCGGGTCGGTAAGGCCTGCATGTACCACGTTTTCGCGGCCCAGTGCCATTGACAATATGGTGCGCGGCAGGGGCAATGTAACCCCTTTGAGCCCGCTTCCTTCGCGATCGCTGCCAACGCGCCAGGCTTGCGCGAGCTTGGCCATGCCATCGGCACCGGCGTCGCTGGCGTGGAGCAGCAGGTACAGCTTGCCCGACCGGGCCGCCTTGTCGAGCTTCTCGCCGCCGGTGACGACGAAGCCGGCCTTGGCCTCCAGCCCGAGCCGATCGAGAAAAGCGCGCTGCAGTTGCGCCGCGATCCGCTCGCCGAGATCGTCGGGAATGATGAGCTTCTGCGTCTTGAACGCGCGCGCCAGCGCACCGTGCAATTTCTTGTCCGATTTCGCCAGCTCGGCCTTGGTCACGCCGATCCACGCTCCGCGGCCCGGCGCCTTGGCGCGGACATCGGGGAGCACGTCGCCGTCCGGCGAGACCGCGAGGCGCACGAGATGGTCGCGCGCCTGCTTGTCACCGGAGAGTATGCACTTCCGGATCGGGCCTTCGATGGCGTCGGCGGGGGTTAGCCCAGGCGTATCATTGTTCGGATTCCGCAACTGCGTCCTCCGAACCTGCGGCCGCAGCGGACTCCTCATCGGCGAACCAGTGCGCGCGGGCGGCCATGATGATCTCGTTGCCCTGCTCGTCGCTCAGGCCGTATTCGGCGAGCACGCCGCCCTTGTCCTCGGCGCGCTTGGGCGCGTCCTCGTTGCGGCGGCGCGGTTCGACGCGCTTCTTCTGGACCAGCTCGTCGGTGGCGAGATCCGCGAGATCGTCGAGCGTCTTGATCCCGGCCTTGCCGAGCGTGACCAGCATCGCCTCGGTCATGTACGGCATGGTCGCGAGATCGTCCTCGACGCCGAGTTCGCGGCGCAGGTTGCGGTTGGCTTCCTCGCGACGTTCCAGCGCCTCGGCTGCACGGCTCTGCAGCTCGGCACCGAGATCCTCGTCGAACCCTTCGATCTCGGCGATTTCCGCCAGCTCGACATAGGCGACCTCTTCGAGGCTCGAGAAGCCTTCGGCGACCAGCAGCTGTGCCAGCGTCTCATCGACGTCGAGCTCGTTCTGGAACATCTCGGAATTGGCGACGAATTCCTGCTGACGCTTCTCGCTGGCGTCGGTCTCGGTGAGAATGTCGATCGCCTTGGCGGTCAGCTGCGAGGCGAGGCGGACATTCTGGCCGCGGCGGCCGATGGCGAGGCTGAGCTGATCGTCGGGCACCACCACTTCAATACGGTCATCCTCCTCGTCGATGACGACGCGGCTGACATTGGCGGGCTGGAGCGCGTTGACGACGAAGGTCGCGGTGTCTTCGCTCCACGGGATGATGTCGATCTTCTCGCCCTGCATTTCCTGCACGACCGCCTGGACGCGCGAGCCCTTCATGCCGACGCAGGCGCCGACCGGGTCGATGCTGCTGTCGTGGCTGATCACGCCGATCTTGGCGCGCGAGCCCGGGTCGCGGGCGGCCGCCTTGATCTCGATGATGCCATCGTAAATCTCGGGCACTTCCTGTGCGAACAGCTTCTTCATGAAGTCGGGATGCGCGCGGCTAAGGAAAATCTGCGGCCCGCGATTCTCGCGGCGGACGTTGAGGATGATCGAGCGGACGCGGTCGCCGACGCGAACCACCTCGCGCGGAATCTGCTGGTCGCGGCGGATCACGCCCTCGGCGCGGCCGAGATCGACGACGACATGACCGAACTCGACGCGCTTGACGACGCCGGTGATGATCTCACCCATCCGGTCCTTGAACTCTTCATGCTGGCGCTCGCGCTCGGCGTCGCGGACCTTCTGGAAGATGGTCTGCTTAGAAGCCTGGGCCTGGATGCGGCCGAACTCGATCGGGGGCAGCGGATCGACGATGAAGTCGCCGATCGCGGCGTCCTTCTGGAGCTTCTGCGCGCCCTTCAGATCGACCTGCTTGAAATAGTCGTCGACCGCCTCGACCACTTCGACGACGCGCCACAGGCGCAGGTCGCCGGTCTGCGGGTCGAGCTTGGCGCGGATGTCGTTCTCGCTGCCATAGCGGTTCTTGGCGGCGCGCTGGATCGCGTCCTCCATCGCCTCGATGACGATGGCGCGGTCGATCAGCTTTTCCTTCGCCACCGAATCGGCGATTGCGATCAGCTCGGCCTTGTTTGCGGAAATGGCAGTGGCCATCAGTATTCTTCCTCTGCTTCGATTTCGTCGAATTCTTCTGCGCCTTCGCTCGAAAGCGGCGCGGTTGCGTCGATCAGGCGGTCGGTCATCAGCAGCTTGGCGTCCGCGACCTGCGCCCAAAGAATGGAAACTTCTCGGTGCTTGCGCACATCGATGGTGATCGTCTCGCCTTCAATGCCGACCAGATCCCCGGTCAATTGCTTGCGATTGTCGGCGGTCGGCTCGGTCAGGTTGATCCGTGCCTCGTGCCCGGCCCAATCGGCAAAGTCCTGAAGTCGGGTCAGCGGGCGGTCGATCCCCGGCGAGCTGACTTCGAGGCGATAGGCGTGATCGATCGGATCCTTGCCCTCGGCCTCAAGCCGGTCGAGCACATCCGAGATGCGGCGCGACAGATCGGCGCAATCGTCGATCGTCAGCTGGCGCGTATCGGGGCGCTCGGCCATCACCTGCAGCGTCGGATCGCTGACCCCGCCGAACATCTTGACGCGCACCAGGTCGAGCCCGAGCGCCTTGGCTTCGGGTTCGATCAGGCTGGTCAGTGCGGCGATGTCCGCCAAGTGCGTGCTCCGGCAATCAGATGTGCGCCTTCTGCGACCGCACCCGGTGGGCGCGGCCTCAACATGTTTGACGATGTCGAGAAAGCACGGGCGATATACGCGCATGCTCGGCCGGGAGCAAGGGCCTGTCAGCTCGGATTGTAGCGATCGAGAAACTGGCCGACGCGCCGCAGGAAATCGGCGCTGTTTGCCGGATCGTCCATATTATGCCCCTCGCCGGGATAGACCGCATATTCGTGGGTCCGTCCCAGCCGCGACAGCGCCTGATGCAGCATCACCGATTGCTCGGGCGGGACAATATCGTCCTCCGATCCATGCGCGATCAGCATCGGCGTGACAATGCGATCGGCGTAGCTGAGTGGCGACAGCGACTCGAGCGACGGCGCCGAACCCTGGATGCGCCGCCGCCACGCGCGGAAATCGACCGCAGCGAAGGTCTGACGGTCGTAATCGAGCTGGGCGCGAACGTCGGAGATGCCGGCGAAGCTGATCGCGCAGCGATATTTGTCGGGATCGCGCGCCGCTGCCCACATCGCCGCGTAACCGCCATAGGAGGCGCCCATCACGCAGACGCGGCGCGCGTCGATCGTTCCTGCCTTGGCCAGCCAGGCGACGCCGTCGTCCATATCGTCCTGCATGCCGCGGCCCCATTCGCCATCGCCCTTCGCCATATAGGCGATGCCGTAACCGACCGAACCGCGGAAATTGGGCTGGAACACCGCATAGCCCTTGGCCGCGAGATACTGGACCCAGGGATCGTACCCCCAATCGTCGCGCGCGAACGGACCGCCATGCGGTATCACCACCAGCGGCAGCCCGGCGCTGCCGCGTCCGGCGGGAAGCGTCAGGAAGCCATGCAGCGTCATCCCGTCGCGGGCGCGGTAGGAGACCGCGCGCATCTCGGTGGCGGGGCGGGCGGTAAGCTCAGGATTGACCGCGCCGAACAGGGCAGCGCGGCCGCCGGAATAGACATAATAGATGCCACGGTCCGATGCCGAACTGCTCAGCACCAGCAGGCGCTGCTTGTCGTCGCTGGCGGAGACCACGCGGTTGACCCGCCCAGGCAGCGCCGCATCGATCGCCTCTTGCTCGCCAGCGGCGGCGGCATCGAACCACAGGGTCTCGTCACGGTCGCCGCTGAAGCGCACGCCGAGCAATCGGCCGTCGGGCCCGGTCTCGAAACCGTCGAGATCGACCTGGTCATTTTCGTAGATCAGCCGGCCCAGCTTTCCGCGGCGGAAGTCATAGGCATAGAGCCCGGTACGTCCGCTGGGTGCCTCGGCCATCGCATAGCCAGTGTCGCTGCCGCGCACCGCCGCCAGCTGTTCGACCGCGTCGCCGTCCGATGCGCGGCTGAAGCGGTCACCTTCCTGCCGCCGATAGAGCATCCAGGCGCGTTGGCCCTTTGCGGCGATGCCGGCGCGGATGACGCCGTCGGCATCGACCATCCAGTCGCGGACATGCGGCTGCGGCGCAACCGCGAGCGCCGCGGCGCCGGTGCGCAAGTCGATGCGGTAGACCGAAGGCGGGGTGCGCTCATCGGCCTGCGACTTGAGCAGCATGAAGGTGCCGGCGCGGTCGATATGGAGGATCGCGTCATTGGCGCCGGCCGGGCGGGGGGCGCCGAGTTGTCGGAGCGCGCCGCTGGTCAGATCGACCGCGACCAACCGCGATGTTGGTGCCGAACCCTGAAGGAGCAGGCTGACCAGCAAGCTATGGCCATCGATCCAGCGATACCATTGCAACTGCTCGGTGCGCGGGAGCGCGACCGGCTGTGGATCGGCCATGCCCTTGTCGGCCTGAAATACCGCGAGGCGAGCCTCGCCGCCGACCATGGCGCGCGCCGCGATGCGGCCACCGTCAGGAGACAGCAATGGCTCCGAAAGCACCGGCTCGGAGAAATAAAGTGCAGGATCCACGGTCACGGGATCAGCCGAGGCGGCAGTCGCAAACGCAAATACGCAGGCGCACGCGGCGCAGCGCAGAATCGACCAGAACATCGCTTGCCCCCAAGCCCGGTATGCGAGGCAGGATGTCTCGACTTGGAAAGTTGCGCAATAGCGGAAATGTACGCAATTTCGTTACGTTAGCGAGATTATTGCGTGTGTGCACCGGCAAATGACGGGAGCGTAGCGATGCGCTAGAGCGTTGCGCATCCGAAACCCGATCGGAGTGCCCTGAATATGCCCCATGCCCGGATATTCCTTCCTGCGTTCGCCCTGCTCGCGGCGTGCAATCCACAATCCTCCGCAGTCGCGCAGGATGCTGCGGACAGGCCGTTCACGCTGACCGAGGTCGCCAGTTTCGACACGCCCTGGGCGATGACCTTTCTCCCAGACGGGCGGATGCTGGTGACACAAAAGGCCGGGCAGATCGTGCTGGTTTCCGCCGATGGCAAGACGCGCAGCAAAGTGGCGGATGTCGAAGTCGCGTTCCAGGGGCAGGGTGGCCTGCTAGACGTCGCGCTCGATCCGCAATTCGCCGCCAACAAGCGTGTCTGGTACAGCTATGCCGAGCCGCGCTCGGGCGGCTCCAGCCTGGCGCTGGCGCACGGCATATTGCGCGACGGCGCCACCCCGGTGCTGGCCAACCCCCAGATTGTCTGGCGCGCGGGATCGGACGGCAAGGGGGGGCAGTTCGGCGCGATCATCGCCTTTGCGCCCGATGGTCAGTCGCTGTTCCTGAGTTTGGGCGAGCGCCAGCGCTTCACCCCTGCGCAGGATCCCGATCAGGCGCTCGGCAAGATCATCCATCTGACGCTCGACGGTCAGCCGGCACCCGACAATCCCTGGGCGGGCAAGACCGGAGCGGCCAGCGTCAAGGTCACCGATCCGCCCAAGAATACCGAGATCGCCAAGACCGCGACCGCGCGCACCCTGGCGGTCGATGGGACTAATATGGTTCCGGCTGAGATCTGGAGCCTCGGTCATCGCAATCCCTATGGCCTGACCTTCGACGACAAGGGTCGGCTCTGGGAAAGCGAGATGGGGCCGAAGGGCGGCGACGAGATCAACCTGATCCAGCGCGGCAGGAATTACGGTTGGCCCAATGTCTCGAACGGCGACAATTACGATGGCACGCCGATCCCCGATCACGCGGCCGGTGATAGCTATGAGCCGCCCAAGATCTTCTGGAATCCGTCGATCTCGCCAGGAGGCTTGCTCTTCTACAACGGCGACAAATTCCCGGCCTGGAAGGGCTCGCTGCTGCAGGGGGCTTTGTCGGGCCAGGCGCTGATCCGCATCAAGATCGACGGCGACAAGGCCAGCAAGGCCGAACAATGGAATCTCGGCATGCGCGTCCGCGATGTGGCGCAAGGCCCCGACGGCAGTGTCTGGCTGCTCGAAGATGGCGAAAAGGGTGCGGGCGGCCGATTGTTCAGGCTCAGCCCGCGCTGAGGCTGGCCGCGCCGCCGCGCCTCGGCTAGGGCGCGGGCGTGCATGGCTGGATCATCCTCGACAAGCCCCTGGGGCTCGGCTCGACGCAGGGCGTGAGCGCGGTCAAGCGCGCGCTGCGCGAGGGTGGCTATGGCAAGTACAAGGTCGGCCATGGCGGTACCCTCGATCCACTGGCGACCGGCGTGCTGCCGATCGCGGTGGGCGAGGCGACCAAGCTGGCGGGGCGGATGCTCGACAGCGACAAGGTGTACGAGTTCACGATCACCTTCGGCGCGGAAACTGACACGCTCGACGCCGAGGGCAAGGTGGTTCGCGAGGCTCTGTTGCCAAGCCGAGGCCACGTCTGGGACGCCATCCGACATTTCACCGGGCCCATCACCCAGGTGCCGCCGGCCTATTCCGCTCTCAAGGTTGACGGCCAACGCGCATATGATCTGGCGCGCGCGGGTGAGGTCCCTACGCTCGCCACCCGCGATGTGGTGATCCATAATCTCCAATCGACCAATCGGCTGATCAACGGGATCGGCAAGACTGGGACGGACATGAGCGAAGTGCTGACCCATGCGGATCTGCGCGCCCATGTGTCGAAAGGTACCTATATCCGCAGCTTGGCGCGCGACATCGCGAACCATGCTGGCAGCGCCGGCTATGTCACCACGCTGCGCCGGATCAAGGCCGGTCCGTTCGACACGCTCTCCGCGATTTCGCTGGACAAACTGGCCGAACTGGCTAAGGCGCGCACGCTTGAACAACACCTCCTGCCATTGAGGGCGGGGCTGGACGACATCCCGGCTCTATCTCTCACCCCCGACCAGGCAGGGCTGCTCCGACAGGGGCGGGTTCTGGCCGGGACGCACGCAGATGGCCAATATTTCGCGCTGCTCGGGGAAGTGCCCGTAGCGCTGGTGGAGGCTCAATCCGGGGAAATCCGGGTCGTCCGCGGGTTCAATCTGTAGAAGATGCCGAAGGAAAAGACATGACGATCACTGCGGAGCGCAAGAACGCGCTCGTCAAGGAACATGCCCGCGCCGAAGGCGACACCGGCAGCCCGGAAGTCCAGATTGCGATCCTCACCGAGCGCATCGTCAACCTGACCGAGCACTTCAAGGGGCACGCCAAGGACAATCATTCGCGCCGCGGTCTTCTGATGATGGTCAACAAGCGCCGTTCGCTGCTCGACTATCTGAAGAAGAAGGACGCAACCCGCTACACCGACCTGATCGGCAAGCTGGGTCTCCGCAAGTGACGCAATCGTTCGGCCCGCTTCGGCGGGCCGTTTACGTATTGCGTCATCCCCGCGAAAGCGGGGATCCAGGGTCTCGGGCGTAACGCCATTGGCCCTAGGCTCCTGCTTCCGCAGGAGCACACAAGGGAAGGCAATCAGGCCATCCCCTGAGCCAAGAACGGCTCAATCAATAGGCCCCCCGCGTGATCGGCACCGGGGAGTGAAGGAAACCAAATGTTCGATACCAAGAAAGTAGCAATCCAGTGGGGCGGTCAGACCCTCACGCTGGAAACGGGCAAGGTCGCCCGCCAGGCCGACGGCGCCGTGATGGCGACCCTCGGCGAAACCGTAGTGCTCTGCGCCGTCACGGCTGCGAAGAGCGTCAAGGAAGGCCAGGACTTCTTCCCGCTGACCGTGCACTATCAGGAGAAATATTCGGCCGCCGGGCGCATCCCGGGCGGCTTCTTCAAGCGCGAACGCGGCGCCACCGAGAAGGAGACCCTGGTCTCGCGCCTCATTGACCGCCCGATCCGCCCGCTGTTCCCCGAGGGCTTCTACAACGAGATCAACGCGATCGCGCAGGTCCTGTCGTATGACGGCCATAACGAGCCCGACATCCTCGCGATGGTCGCCGCTTCAGCCGCGCTGACCATCTCGGGCGTGCCCTTCATGGGTCCGATCGGCGCCGCGCGCGTCGGTTACGTCAACGGCGAATATATCCTCAACCCGACCGACAAGCAGGTCGCCGAGGGCGATCTCGACCTCGTCGTCGCTGCCACTCGCGACGCGGTGATGATGGTCGAATCCGAAGCCAATGAGCTTTCGGAAGAAGTCATGCTCGGCGCCGTCCTGTTCGCGCACGACGCTTGCCGCACCGTGGTCGACGCGATCATCGATCTCGCCGAACAGGCCGCCAAGGATCCGTGGGAAATCGCCTCGGGCGACGACAATGCCGCGCTCAAGGACCGCCTCAAGAAGCTGATCGGCAAGGACATCGCCGCCGCCTACAAGCTGACCGACAAGTCGGCCCGCTCGAACGCGCTGAACGAGGCCCGGGCCAAGGCCAAGGCGCAGTTCGTCGAGGACGGTCTGACCCCGCAGCAGGTGATGGCCGGCATCAAGCTGATCAAGAAGCTCGAAGCCGAGATCGTCCGCACCGCCATCCTCAAGGACGGCAAGCGCATCGACGGCCGCACCACCACGCAGATCCGCCCGATCGTCGCCGAGACGCACTTCCTGCCGCGCGCGCACGGCTCGGCGCTGTTCACCCGCGGCGAGACCCAGACCATCGCCACCTGCACCCTCGGCACCAAGGACGCCGAGCAGATGATCGATGGGCTGAACGGGCTCAGCTACCAGCACTTCATGCTGCACTATAACTTCCCGCCCTATTCGGTCGGCGAAGTCGGCCGCTTCGGCGCGCCGGGGCGTCGTGAAGTCGGTCATGGCAAGCTGGCCTGGCGTGCGCTGCATCCGGTGCTGCCGACCAAGGACGAGTTCCCCTATACCGTGCGTCTGACCAGCGACATCACCGAGTCGAACGGCTCGTCGTCGATGGCATCGGTGTGCGGCGGCAGCCTCGCGATGATGGATGCCGGCGTGCCGATCAAGCGCCCGGTCTCGGGCATCGCGATGGGCCTGATCCTTGAGGGCAAGGATTTTGCAATCCTGTCGGACATCCTCGGTGACGAGGATCATCTTGGCGACATGGACTTCAAGGTTGCCGGCACGTCCGAAGGCATCACCACGATGCAGATGGACATCAAGATCGCCGGCATCACCCGCGAAATCTTCGAGAAGGCGCTCAACCAGGCCAAGGAAGGTCGCGCGCATATCCTTGGCGAAATGAACAAGGCGTTGGGCGAGACCCGCTCGGAGCTGTCGGCGCACGCGCCGCGCATCGAGACGCTGACCATCGACAAGTCGAAGATCCGTGACGTCATCGGCACTGGCGGCAAGGTCATCCGCGAGATCGTCGCCACCACCGGCGCCAAGGTCGACATCGACGACGAGGGCGTGATCAAGGTCTCGTCGAGCGATCACGCGCAGATCGAAGCCGCGATCAACTGGATCAAGGGCATCGTCGAAGAGGCCGAAGTCGGCAAGATCTACACCGGCAAGGTCGTCAACCTCGTCGATTTCGGCGCGTTCGTGAATTTCATGGGCGGCAAGGACGGCCTCGTCCACGTCTCGGAAATCCGCAACGAGCGCACCGAGAAGGTCTCGGACGTCCTCAGCGAAGGCCAGGAAGTCAAGGTCAAGGTCCTCGAGATCGACCAGCGCGGTAAGGTCCGCCTGTCGATGCGCGTCGTTGACCAGGAAACCGGCGCCGAGCTCGAAGACACCCGTCCGCCCCGCGAGGAGCGTCCGCGTGGTGACCGTCCGCAGCGCGACGGTGACCGCCGTCGTGACGGCGGCCGCGGCGGCGACCGTGACCGTGGCCCGCGCCGTGACGACCGTGGTCCGCGCGGTGACCGTGGTGATCGCGGCCCGCGCCGTGAACGTTCGGACGAGGGCGACAAGGGCGGCGAGGATATCGGCCTGCCCGCGTTCCTGACCGGCGACGACTAGGGTCGGGCGAGCCTGAAATGAATGAGGGGTCCGGCGGCAACGCCGGGCCCCTTTTCTTTGGCAAAGCGCCTGTCCGGACTATCGTAACAATGGTTACCAGCGTACCGGTCGCATCCTATGCGGGCCGCCGCCGGGCGGGCGGGAGAGGTTATGGTCGCCAGCACCTTTGAATTGTTCAAGATCGGCGTCGGGCCGTCGAGTTCGCACACGATGGGGCCGATGACTGCCGCCGCACGCTTCGCCGCCGATGCTCCGGCGGAGACTGCGCGCGTTGAGGTATTGCTCTATGGCTCGCTGGCGCTGACCGGGAAGGGTCATGCCACCGATAGCGCGACGTTGCTCGGGCTTGCCGGGCATCTGCCCGCCGCGATCGATCCCGACGCGGCGGAGGCCGAAGTCGCGGCGATCCGCGCCTCGGGCCGCCTCAAGCTCGCCGGTACCCGCGACATCGCTTTCGACGAGACCGAAGACCTGCGCTTCCTCCAGCGCGAACGCCTGTCTTTCCATTCCAACGCGATGACGCTGGTGGCGTTCAACGCCGATGGCGTCGCACTTTTGCGCCAGACCTATTATTCGGTCGGCGGCGGCGCGGTGTTGCGCGACGACGAGACCGGGCGCAACTCGCTCGACGCCAGCGGCTGGGATGTGCCGCACAATTTCAGCTCGGGCGACACGCTGGTCGCGCTCGCAGAACGCGAAGGCAAGTCGATCGCGCAATTGATGCGCGAGAATGAGGAAACCGCGCGCACCCCCGAACAGGTCTCGGCCGGGCTCGCCGCGATTCGCCAGGCGATGTCGGCCTGTGTCGAGCGCGGCATCGCTTCGCGCCATACCGAGCTTCCTGGCGGCCTTCGCGTCAAGCGCCGCGCCCCCGAGATTCACGGCAAATTGCTACAGCGCCAGGAGCGGGCGCTTTCCGATCCCCTGTCGGTGATCGACTGGATCAATCTCTGGGCGCTGGCGGTGAACGAGGAGAATGCCGCCGGCGGCAAGGTCGTCACCGCGCCGACCAATGGCGCGGCGGGAATCGTGCCGGCGGTGCTGCGCTATTACGAGCGTTTCGCGCCGATGGCGTGCGAGAAGGGCATCGAGGATTTTCTGCTGACCGCGGCGGCGATCGGCTCGTTGTTCAAGGAGAATGCCTCGATCTCGGGCGCGGAGGTCGGCTGCCAGGGCGAGGTCGGCGTCGCCTGCTCGATGGCCGCGGCGGGGTTGGCGGCGGCGCTCGGCGGAACCCCGGCGCAGATCGAGAACGCGGCCGAGATCGGCATGGAGCATAATCTTGGCCTGACCTGCGATCCGGTCGGCGGGTTGGTCCAGGTGCCGTGCATCGAGCGCAACGCCGTCGGCGCGGTCAAGGCGATCGAGGCGGCGCGGCTCGCCCTGCTTGGCGACGGCACCCACCGCGTCTCGCTCGATCAGGTGATCGAGACGATGCGCAAGACCGGGATCGACATGAGCGAACGTTACAAGGAAACTTCGCTGGGCGGATTGGCGGTCAACGTCGTCGAGTGTTGAGGGAGAGATAGGGATGCGCGGGAAGCGAATCGATCGGCGCGGATTGCTGGCCGGAGCGGGCGCGATGCTGGTGGCCGGGCAGGCTATGGCCCGGCCCGCGCGCAAGCTCTGGATCGACGGCATGAGCTTCCTGCCCGAGGATATGGACGAGATCCGCGCGTCCGGGCTCGACGCGATGATCTGCGACGTCTCGGCGATCCAGACAGTCAAGGCGGCGGACGGTTCGCCCAAATATCTGCGCGGGTTCGAGGCCAATGATCCGGCGATCGACGCCGCCGTCGCGCGGCTGGCGGCGAGCCAGACCGCCTATCTCGCATTGAGGGGTAGCGATATCGGCAGGAAGCCGGGCTGCGCGGCCTTCCTGCAGATGCAGTCGACCGAGATGATGGGCGACGATCCCGGCCGCCTCGCCTATTTCCATGGCAAGGGCCTGCGGATCGTCCAGTTCACGCATCACAATGATACGCCCTATGCCGGCGGCGCGATCGAGCCGGTGCAGCACGGGCTAACCCCGCTGGGGATTGCGGGTCTTGCCGAGATGAACCGGCTGCGGCTTGTGCCCGATGTCTCGCACGGCGCCGAGGCAACGATGCTCGATGCGGCGCGGCTCAGCAAAACCCCGATCATCCTGTCGCACGGCGCCGCCAGGGCGCTGGTCGATCATCCCCGCTGCGCCTCCGACGCGGTGATCCGCGCCATCGCCGCCAAGGGCGGGATGATGGGGCTGTTCATGATGAGCTTCTGGCTGACCCGCGACCGGGTGCCGACGCCTGACCACTATGTCGCCCAGCTCCGCCACATCATCAGGATCGGCGGAATCGACGCGGTCGGCATCTCCAACGATTTCCCGATGACTGGCGAGGCCAATCTGGTGAAGCTCGGCAATAACAACGCCGAAGGGGTGAAGGGCTATCTCGACTGGTGGCATGCGATGGACAAGCGCGGTGTGCCGGGTTTCGCCTGGGTGCCCGAACATGTCGTCATCCCCGAATTCAACAATATCCACCGCATGGAGCGTATCGCCGCCACGCTCGAGCGAGCGCGTTTCAAGGGACGTGAGATCGACAAGGTCATGGGCGGCAACTGGCGCCGCGTGCTCACCGAGGTGCTGGGATAGTCTGTGAGGTAGAGTGGGGGACTTCTGTTGCCCGGTGTCCCCCGTACCGCTGGAATCCGCTTCTGTTGCCCGGTGCGGTCCAACCGCGCATTTTAGAATAACCTTAGGCCGTTAAGCCTTGGGGTTACGCCGCAATAGCGAGTGCTTCGTTATCGTTGGCACTTGTGTAATGGACCGTCACAGTGGCCCACGCTGAGAGATAGTCGGCGCTTTTCAACACACGTCGATCCTGGTTCGGCCCCGTCAGAAACGGTGTCCAGATACACCACCATTTATGGTGGAGCCGCCGGGTACTGCCCCCGGGTCCGCTGCGTCTATTGCACGCCGTCGTTTATCCCCATAGCCGCCCGAAAGACGGCAGTGCCAATATAGGCACATCGCGCGCAAATAAAAGAGCCATGGGATTCCAGCCTCTTCACAATCGCGCAGGGGATTGGCATGGGCGTGGCCATGTTGACCCAGCGGTCCCGTTATGCGTTGCGCGCGATGCTCTTCCTTGCCGGGGAACCTGTGGCCGGCAATCCGATTCCGATGCACCGTATCGCCACGCAAGCGAATGTGCCGCGCAAATTCCTCGAGCTGATCCTCGCCGATCTGCGTGAGGCCGGCTTCCTCGTCTCGACCCGCGGCAAGATGGGCGGATACCGGCTGGCCCGCGCGTCGCGGCTTATCTCGCTGGGCGAGATCATCCGCGTCATCGAAGGGCCGTTGGCGCTGGTGTCGTGCGTCAGCCGTACCGCCTACAAGCCCTGCCACGATTGCAAGGACGAAGCCGCCTGCGCGATCCGGCAGGCGATGGCCCGGGTCCGCGACGAGACCGCGCGCATCCTCGACGGCACCAGCCTTGCCGATGCCACCGCCGAGAACCTTGCCGCCGCCTGACGATCGCGCGTCAGCGCGGACGCAGCACGAACTGCTCGTTGATGTTGCTGCCGCAATAGCCCCAGCTGAGCTGATTGTCGTCGAGGCGCCACGGCATCAGGCATAATTCCTGCCGGATACGATACGCGCCGCCGTCGGCCGGGGCGATCTCGAACCAGTATGCGGCGTCCGATCCGCAGAATGTCGCCCTGGCCCGCGCGCCTTCGCCTTCGCCGGCAGGGCGCATCAGGCACAGCGAGGTGCCCTCCAGCCCGATCTCGAACCGGTCCTTGCCCGCGTCGGTCTTGCCGCGCCAGCGCACATTGAACTGGGTGCCGGTCGCGCAATCTGCGGTGAAGCGGAGCGGGGCGTTGCCGCGATCGTCCTGCAACCCCGTGGAGAGGCACACGTCGCTGCGGAAGCGCCCGGCGATGCGATAGACGCCGTCGGAGGGCTGGCGCGCGGCGGCCGGCGGAAGGATGACCAGCGGCAGTGGACCGATCGTCTTCGGCACGGCCGGCGTGACCGGCATCGGGCCGACCGGTCGCGCCACGGATAGCATGCGATTAAGGTCGTACAGACGGAACGTGCCGCGCAACCCCTGGCAGCGCTCGAGAACCATGTCGCTGGACGGCAGGTCCTGGCTGGCGCGCAAATACCAGCAGGTCCCTTCGCTGGTGCGGATATGATAGCGGTCGCCATCCGGCGCCAAGCGGAACTCCTGGTCGAGCGCCGAGCGGTCGCACGGCAGGATGTCGACCCGGGCGGGGCCGGCCACCACGCCGCGCGCGACCGTGGCGCAGTTGTTGGTATTGCCGATCCGCAATCGCGCGCGAGACTGGCCCAGCCATTCGGCGTTGATCGGGATCGCGTCGCGACAGGGGCCACCGCGCAGATACGGAGTAACCAGCGCGCGCGTCGTGATCTGGGCGACCACGCAGACGCCGGAGAAAATCTCGACCCGGAGCGTCGCCGTACCGCCCTCCGGGATTTGCGTGACCGGTGCCGGCTCGGTCTGGGCGAGCGCCGGCGGCGCGGCGATCAGCGCCAGACCGAGCGCGGCGCGGCGGATAAGCGTGAGCATGGCGTTCCCCCCGAACTTGCTTTCGGAGGGAACCTAACACCTGCACCGAAGTGCAACAACAAGCGGGTTTCTCAGCCCTTCTTGCGCAATTCGTCGCGGATCTCGCGGAGCAGCGCGATGTCGGCCGGCTCGACCGGTGCTGCCGCGGGCGCTTCCTCGGGCTTGGGCATCACTCTGTTCACCGAGCGGATGATCAGGAAGATGATGAAGGCGACGATCAGGAAATTGACCGCGACGGTGATGAACTCGCCATAGCCGAGCAGCGGCACGCCGGCCTTTTTGAGCGCCTGATAATCGGTCGACCCGACGAGCGCTGCCGGGACATCGCCGAGCACGATGAAATAGCTCGAAAAATCGAGCCCGCCGAAGACCTTGCCGATCAGCGGCATCAATATGTCGTCGGTCAGCGAGGTGACGATCTTGCCGAACGCCGCGCCGATGATCACCGCCACGGCGAGATCGAGCACGTTCCCACGGGCGATGAAGGTCCGGAATTCCTTTAGCATCGGGACACACCCCTCTTGTTTGCCGATTTCCTTTCTCCATCTTGCGCCTGTGCCGTATGATAGCAAGGCACTTTGGTGGAGGGATTGCGATGAAGATGCGTGCTGTTCTGGTGCTGGCGATGGCCACACTGCTTTCGGCCTGCGGGCTCAATAGCGTTCCAACCGCGCAGGAAGCGGCCAAGGCGAAATGGGCCGACGTCCAGACCAACTATCAGCGTCGCGCCGATCTGATCCCCAATCTCGTCGCGACCGCCAAGGGCGCCGCCGGTTCGGAAGCCAAGATCCTCACCGACATCACCAATGCCCGCGCCAGCGCCAGCCAGATCAAGCTGAGCGGCGACGATCTCACCGATCCGGCCAAGGTTTCAGCGTTCAATCAGGCGCAGAACGGGGTGAGCCTGACGCTGCAGCGTCTGCAGGAGGCGTATCCGGACCTCAAGAGCCAGGCCAATTTCGCCACGCTGATGAGCCAGCTCGAAGGCACGGAAAACCGCATCGCGATCTCGATCCGCGACTATAACGCCGCCGTGCAGGACTATAACACGCTGATCCGCACCTTCCCCTCGGCGATCGGCGCCAAGATCTTCCACGGCGCCAAGCCGATGGTGCCGTTCGAGGCCAAGGCGGGCGCGGACGTCGCGCCGACTGTGAATTTCGGGAACGGCAGCTAGTCACCTCGCAAAGCGGAGCAACGGCATGAAAACCCTCCGCCTGTTGCTATGCGTGATGGCGGCGCTGTTCGGCGCCGCCATCGCACAGGCGCAGAATTTTCCGGAGCGCGGCAGGGAGCCGGTGGTCGATGCCGCCAAGCTGCTGTCGCCCGAGCAGGTCGCGGAGCTCACCCGGCTTTCAGAAGGGATCAACAAGGATACGACGCGCCAGTTCGTCGTCGCCACCATTCCCGATCTCGAAGGCTATGACATCGCCGATTATGGCTATCAGCTCGGCCGCAAATGGGGGTTGGGCGAGAAGGACGCCAATAACGGCATCATCCTGATCGTCGCGCCCAATGATCGCAAGGTGCGGATCGAGGTCGGCTATGGGCTCGAGCCGATCATGACCGATGCGCTGTCGAGCCAGATCATCAACCAGATAATAATCCCCAAATTCAAGGCGGGCGACATGCCCGGCGGCATCGTCGCGGGCGCGCAGGCGATCGGCGAGCAGATGACGCTCCCGCTCGAGGCCGCCGAGGCCAAGGCCAAGGAGGCCGTGGACAAGGCCGGCGCCACGCGCAGCCGCAACGGCGGCGACAGCTTCCCGTTCGGCTTGCTGTTCATCGGCATAGTAGTGGCGTTCGTGGTGCTGCCGATGATGTTCGGCGGGCGGCGCGGGCGGCGCTATCGTGGCGGCGGTGATAACTGGCCGATCATCCTGTGGAGCATCGCCAACGAGATTGGCCGTAACTCGGGCGGCAGCGGCGGCTCAGGCTGGGGAGGCGGAGGCGGTAGCGACTGGGGCGGCGGCGGTGGTGGCGGCTTCTCGGGCGGCGGCGGATCGTTCGGCGGCGGCGGCGCTTCGGGGAGTTGGTGACGATGTTGCTCAGCGAAGCCGATCATGCGGCCGTGACCGCGGCGGTCGCACAGGCCGAACTGACGACCGATGGCGAGATCGTCACGGTCGTGGCGAAGCAGTCGGACGCCTATCATGACGTCGCGCTGCATTGGGCGGTGCTGGCGATGTTTCTCGCGCTGGCGTTTCTCGCCTGGCAGCCCGGGCTGCTCGCCTGGATGCACGCTCGCTTGGTCGATAATTGGGCCGAGAGCGTGCCGCCGAGCTGGTATCTGACAGCGGCGATGATCATCGCCGCGCTCAAGTTCTTGGGCGTCCGCCTGCTGCTCGCGATCGACGGCCTCAGGATGCTGCTCACCCCCGGCAGCACCAAAGCGCGCCGCGTCCGGCGCAAGGCGGTGCAATTGTTCCGCACCGGCGCCGAGAAGCGCACCAAGGCCGCGACCGGCGTATTGCTCTATCTCAGCCTCGACGAACGTCGCGCCGAGATCATCGCCGACGAGGCGATCCATTCGAAGGTCACCCCCGATGTATGGGGGGCGGCGATGGCGGCGCTGCTGCCCAAGGTGAAGAGCGGCAAGCCCGGCGAAGGCATGGCCGATGCCGTCGCTCAGATCGGGCTGGTCCTTGCCGAGCATTTTCCGCGCAGCGAAGGCGACACCAACGAACTACCCGATCGCCTGATCGAGCTGTGAGCACGCGCGAAATCGCCTGGGCGGGCAAGTGGATCACCGCGATCCGCGACGGCAAATGGGAATATGTCGCGCGGGCGCGCGGGATCGGCGCCGTCGTCATCATCGCGATTGATGACGGCCATGTCCTGCTCGTCGAGCAATATCGCGTGCCGATCGGGATGCGCTGCATCGAATTGCCCGCCGGGCTGGTCGGCGACGACCATGAAGGCGAGGACGCGCTAACCTCAGCGAAGCGCGAGCTTGAGGAAGAGACCGGCTACACCTGTGAGCGGGTCGAGCATCTCGGCGTCTTCCACGCCTCGCCCGGTCTGGTCAGCGAAGGCTTCACCTTGGTTCGCGCATATGGCTTGAAGCGCATCGGCGAAGGCGGCGGACTGCCCGGCGAGGACATCGTCGTCCACCGCGTGGCGCTCGACAGCCTCGCCGATTTCGTCGCGGCCAAACGCGCCGAGGGCGTCGCGGTCGATGTCAAATTGCTGACGCTGTTGGGGCCGACCCTATTGGCGGTTTAGTTCTCCTGCGAAAGCAGGAGTGCAACGATCAGCGGAAATTGTCCGCGTACGCCTGCAACTTCAGCTTCCGCTCCGGTGCGGGCACGACATGATAGGCCAGCCCCTCGCGCTCGGCATAGGCCGTGGCTTCCTCCAGCGAGGCGAAGCCCAGCCGCAACTGGCTGGTGGTGTCACCGCCGCCAGCCCAGCCGGTCAGCGGATCAGGCGTCTGCGCACTCACCGGTTCGATCTCGAGCTGCCAGCGGTCGGTGCGGGCGCGGCCGGACTGCATGGCGTTCTTGGGCTTCTGATAGATGCGAGCGGTCTTCATGAGGTTCCTTTAGCGCTCCGCGTTCCTTCTTGCATCCGCATTTTTGGTGCGCAGCGTCGCATTGGCCGATGCCGGATCGTCGGGCCAGGGATGGCGCGGATAACGGCCGCGCATCTCCTTGGCGACCGCTGCCCAACTGCCTTTCCAGAACCCCGGCAGATCGCGCGTCGTCTGGATCGGACGGCCGGCGGGCGACGTCAGGCTGAGGACGAGCGGCGTGTTGCCGATCATCGGATGGACCGCCAGCCCGAACAGCGCCTGCGGGCGCAACTCCACGGTCGGCCCGGCCTCGGCGGCGTAATCGATCGCGTGGCTGGATCCCGCGGGCGATTCGAAGCGCGCGGGCGCGGCCTTGTCGATCGTGCGCATCGCATCCCAGCCAGCCAGGTTCTGCAAAGCCTCGGTCAGCGCGCCCGGCTCCATCGCGTCAAGCCGGCGTTTGCCCGCCAGCACTGCGGGCAGCCAGTCTTCGATCGTCGCGAGCAACGCTTCGTCGCTCAGCACCTCGACTCCCGCATAAGCCGCGCGTGTCCGCAGCGTATCCGCGCCGCCGGACCAGGGCAGCAGGCCCAGCCCATGCGTCCGCACGCCTTCGAGCAAGGCTTTCTCGATCTCGTCGCTGCTCGCACTCGAATCAGGGCCGGAGGAAAGCCGGATCGCGCCCAGCAGCCGCTCGCGCAGCGTCTCGATACGCCCGCTCGCGGGATCGAAACGGACACTGCGCCTGGTCTCGATCCGGTCGGCGAACAGCGCCTCCACCGTCGCAGGATCGATCTGCGCCGCCGAAAGGATGCGTGCGCCCGATGCCATGCCTTGCGTCTCCGCCACCGCCAGCCATTCGGCCCGCGCCAGCGGCGACGTTGGATCGAGCTTGAACCCGCGTCCGCCCGCTGATGCCCAGGTCTCGCCAGATGCGTCGCGCCGCCTGGCGATGCGATCCGGGAATGCAAGCGCGACGCAGGTGGCGACATCGCCATCTCCGGCACCGGAAACCAGTTTTGACCAGCGCTCGGCCAAGCGCCGCGACCCCTCGGCGCGCGGCCCGCGCTCATTCCGCCACCGCCGCAGCCGCAGCTCCAGATCCTGATCGTTCCCGCCCAGCCCGCGCTCGCCGAGCAAAACCGCGATCTGCGCGGCGGTGTGGCCCAGCCCCATTTCGCCCGCGCGCACCAGCATATGCCCCAGCCGCGGCGGCAGCGGCAGGCGCGCGATCGCCTTGCCGTGCGCGGTCGGGCGGCCATCCGCATCGATTGCCTCCAGCGCCGTCAACCGCGCCCGCGCTTCCGAAATCGCCGCATCAGGCGGCGGATCGAGCCAGGCTAGCTGGCGCGGATCGCTGACACCCCACAGGGCACAATCGAGCGTCAGCGCCGAGAGATCGGCTTCCAGAATCTCGGGTGGATCGAAGCGCGGCAGTCCCGCCGTCGCCGCTTCCTCCCACAGCCGATACGCCACGCCTGGCCCCTGTCGTGCCGCGCGGCCCGCGCGCTGGGTCGCCGAAGCCTGGCTCGCCCGCTCGGTGACCAGCCGCGTCATCCCCGCCGCCCGGTCGTAGCGCGGGCGCCGCGCCAGCCCCGAATCGACCACCACCCGGATGCCGTCGAGCGTCAGCGAGGTTTCGGCGATCGATGTCGCCAGCACCAGCTTGCGCCGCCCTTGGGGGTCGGGCGCGATCGCCGCGCGCTGGGCGGCGGGGTCCATGCTGCCGTGCAGCCGGTGCAGCATCACGCCGGGCATGCCCTCCAGCCGTTCCGCCGTCCGCTCGATCTCCGCCACCCCGGGCAGAAACGCCAGAACGCCGCCTTCGGCCTCGCGCAGCGCGACCCGCACCGCCGCCGCCATGGAGTCCTCAAGTCTGCTTTCCGCCGCGCGCCCGATATGTCGCAATTTCAGCGGGTAGCTCCGCCCCTCACTCTCGATCACCGGGGCATCCCCCATCAGCCCCGAGAAGCGCGATCCGTCCAAGGTCGCCGACATCGCCACCAGCCGCAGATCGGGCCGCAGCGCGCCTTGCGCATCGAGCGCCAGCGCCAGCCCGAAATCCGAATCCAGGCTGCGCTCATGCACTTCGTCGAACAGCACCGCCGAAACGCCGGCCAGCTCGGGGTCAGCCTGAATGCGATTGACGAAAATTCCCTCGGTAACCACCGTCACCCGCGTCGCCGCCGAGCGCTTCGAATCGAGACGTGTCGCATAGCCAAAGGTCTTGCCGACGCTCTCACCCGCCAGCGCCGCCATCCGCTCGCCCGCCGCACGCGCCGCCAGCCGGCGAGGCGACAGCAGCAATATCTCCCCCGTGCACCAGGTCTCTCCGAGGAGCGCCGGTGCCACCGCCGTGGTCTTGCCCGCCCCCGGCGGCGCGACCAGCACGGCGTTGCTCCCCGCCCGCAAGGCAGCGAGCAATTCGGGTAACACGGCGTGGATCGGCAGCTTCTCTAGCATCGGCTGCAACCAATTCAGGAAAGCCGGGTTTGGCGCAAGCGAAGGAGAGAGACATGGCGCGCACGCTTTCCCAATTCACGATCACGCCCGATGGGCAGGGCGACTATATCCTGAGCCTTGAGGATGATGACGGCGAGACCCTCGACTTCACCGCCAGCTATGAGCAGCTCGACCTGATCACCGAGGCGATCGAGGAGATTCTCGACACCGACGAGGAAGACGCGCTCGGTGTCGATGCGGATGAGGATAGCGAGGAGGAAGTCTAAAAGGCGCGGGCCACCGCGAACTCGACCGCCTCGACCATCGCGTCCTTGGCCGCGCCGCTCGCAAAGCCGCCCAGGGCGTCGATCGCGCGCTGGCCGTAATGGCGCGCGCGGGCGAGCGTGTCATCGACTGCGCGGCTTGACTGGACCAGCCGGATCGCTTCGGCGAAATCCTCGTCCGTCACGCGCCGGCCCGCGATCGCGTCCTTCCAGAACGCCCGCGCCGCTTCGTCGCCGCGCGCATAGGCGAGGATCACCGGCAGGGTCATCTTGCCCTCGCGGAAATCGTCGCCGGCGTCCTTGCCCATCGTGTTCGCGTCGGAGACATAATCGATCGCGTCGTCGACGAGCTGAAAGGCGATGCCGAGATTGCGGCCATAGGCGTCGAGCGCGGCTTCATCCCCTTCGCCGCGTTCTGCGACCACTGCGGCGATCCGGCACGCGGCGGCGAACAGCGCCGCGGTCTTGGCGCCGATAATGTCGAGATAGCGCTCTTCGGAGATGTCGAGCCGGCGCACGGCGGTCAGCTGGTTGACCTCGCCCTCCGCGATCACCGCCGATGCGTTCGACAGGATCTTGAGCACCTTCAGACTGCCATCCTCGACCATCAGCTCAAAGCTGCGCGAGAACAGGAAGTCGCCGACCAGCACGCTCGCCGGATTGCCCCAGATGATGTTGGCGGTGCGGCGGCCGCGGCGCAGATCGGAGGAATCGACGACGTCGTCGTGGAGCAGCGTCGCGGTATGGATGAACTCGACGCATGCCGCGAGCCGGTGATGCCGCGTGCCTGAATAGCCGAGCAGTTGCGCGCTCGCGAGTGTCAGCATCGGCCGCATGCGCTTGCCGCCGCCAGCGATCAGATGGCCAGCCAGCTCGGGGATCAGCGGGATATCCGACTGCATCCGATCGAGGATGACCGCGTTGACCAGATTGAGATCGTGCGCGACCAGCGCCAGCATCGGATCGAGCGAAGGCTGGGTCTTGCCGCCCGGGCGGTGGCCCCCAAGCTGATGGACAGTCGCGCTCATGGGGGCGCTCTGGCCCCAGACGGCGGCAAAGGCAAGGCTTGCGTGCCCCGATTGGCTGCGCAAAGAGAGCATATGTCTGACGACACGCTCACTCGCTTCCGCCAGAGCATCGACAATATCGATGCGGCGCTGATCCATATGCTGGCCGAGCGCTTCAAGGTCACCCAGGCGGTCGGCGCCTATAAGGCCACGCACGGCCTGCCGCCCGCCGATCCGGGGCGCGAGGAAGCGCAGATCGCGCGGCTGCGCGCGCTGGCCAAACAGGCCGATCTCGATCCCGAATTCTCCGAAAAATTCCTGCGCTTCATTATCGATGAAGTGATCCGCCATCACGAGCAGGCCCGGAGGTCGGACAAGGCGCGCGGAACCGCCGCCGCCTGATCCCGTTCGGACGAGCGAGGGGAATAGCTTGGCCGACGACTATCTGATTTTCCGTCCCGATGACGTCGATCTGACGCGCTCGCCGCTGCGGCGCGGGATAGCGGCGCCGACCTTTGTGCTGGGTGCGTTCAATCCTGGGCTCACCCGCCTGTCCAACGGCAATCTGCTGCTGATGGTTCGCGTCGCCGAGGCATTGCGCGAGCCGGTCGATGGCGATTGCGTGCGTGCGATCCGTTGGACGGCGCAAGGCTATGTCCTCGACCGGCATCCGCTGCCTGGGGTGGAGATGGGCGATCCGCGCCAGTTCGCGCTGCGTGACCGCAATCCGCGTCTGCTCGGGTTGACCTCGCTGTCATGGTTGCTGCCGGTCGAGATCAGCGCCGATGCGCGGGCGATCGTGAAGATCCATTACGACAAGGCGATCGAGCCCTCGGCCAGCTATATGGACTACGGCGTCGAGGACGCCCGCATCAGCCTGGTCGGCGGCAGCTGGTGGATGACCGTCTGCGGCGTCTCGGCCGAGCGCCACTGCACCGCCATGTACCATTCGGTGAACGGCATGGATTACAATCTGCTCGGTATCGTCCTCGATCACCAGAACAAGGACATGCTGCTGTTCGAAGGCAAGGTGGCCGGCAAGTTCATGGCGCTGACCCGCCCGCTGGGTAAAGTCTATTTCGCCTACCCGCAAGACAGCGAGTGGTTCGGCGGTCCCGCGATCAACATGGCGCAGTCGCCCGACGGGTTGCACTGGAAGCCGCTCGATACCCCCGGCATCCGCGCGCGCAAGGGCACGACGAGTACCCAGCGCATCGGCGGCGGCAGCCAGCCGGTGCTGACGCCAGAGGGCTGGCTGATGATCTATCACGGCGTCGAGAAACAGGGCGCGGTCGGCGTCTATCGCAGCTTCTGGGCGCTGCTCGACAAGGACGATCCGTCGAAGATCCTGCGGCTGGAGGATGGCGAGCCTTTGCTCGAAGCCAATCCGGTGCTGACAGCCGATATCGCCCACCAGATGTATCTGCCCACTCCCGTGGTCTTTACCACCGGCCTGGCCGACGGCGGAGATCATTATATCGTCGCCAGCGGCGAGGCCGACTTGGCCTGCCGCATCACCCATATCCCCAAGGAGCGGTTCGCGTGACCCACGCCGAATGGTGGAAATCCGCCACGATCTACCAGATCTATCCGCGCTCGTTCCAGGATTCCAACGGCGATGGGATCGGTGACCTCCCCGGCATCGAACGTCGCCTCGACGATCTCAAATCGCTCGGCGTCGACGCGATCTGGATTTCGCCGATCTTCCCTTCGCCGATGGCCGATTTCGGCTACGACGTCGCCGATTACACCGACATCGATCCGCGTTTCGGCACGCTCGACGATTTCGATTCGCTGCTCAAGGCCGCGCACGATCGCGGCCTCAAGCTGCTCCTCGATCTCGTCCCCAATCACACCTCCAGCGAACATCCCTGGTTCCAGAAAAGCCGCTCGTCCCGCGACAATCCCAAGCGCGACTGGTATCTCTGGCGCGACGCCAAGCCGGACGGTTCGCCCCCGAACAACTGGATCAGCGATTTCGGCGGCCCGGCCTGGGAATGGGACGAGCACACCGGCCAATATTATTATCACGCGTTTCTGAAGGAACAGCCCGACCTCAACTGGCGCAACCCCCAGGTGCGCGCCGCGATGATAGATGTGCTGCGCTTCTGGTTCGAGCGCGGCGTCGATGGCTTCCGCATCGATGTGCTGTGGCACATGATCAAGCACCAGGATTTCCCCGATAATCCGAAGAACGAGGAATGGCGCGAGGGCTGGCCCGAATTCGCCACCGTCCATCAGGAGCATTCGACCGACCAGCCCGAAGTCCATGACATCGCCGCAGGAATGCGGAAGGTCGCCGACGAATATGGCGCCCGCGTCCTGATCGGCGAGATCTATCTGCCGGTGCCCAAATTGGTCACTTATTACGGCACGCCCGAAGCCCCCGGGGTCCATCTCCCCTTCAATTTCCAGCTGATCGCCGCCGATTGGCACGCCCGCAAGATCGCCCACCGCATCGCCAAATATGAAGCCGCGCTGCCCGCAGGCGGCTGGCCCAATTGGGTGCTCGGCAACCATGATCGCCCCCGCATCGCCACCAAGGCCGGCCCCGAACAGGCGCGTGTGGCGATGATGCTTCTCCTCACGCTCCGCGGCACCCCGACGCTTTATTATGGCGACGAGCTCGGCATGGAGGATGTGCCGATCCCGGCGCATCTTGTGCAGGATCCGCGCGAGCTGAACGAGCCCGGCATCGGCATGGGCCGCGATCCGGTGCGCACCCCGATGGCATGGGATGCGAGCGCCAATGCCGGCTTTTCCCCCGCCGATCCCTGGCTGCCGCTCCATAAGGATTGGGCCCGGCGCAACATGGCCGCCCAGCGCGAGGATCCCGCCTCGATGTGGCGATTCACCCAGAAACTGCTCGCGCTGCGCCACCAGCATCCCGCGCTCGCCATCGGCGATTATGCGGGCGTGGACGCGACCGGCGATGTCCTCGCCTACGAACGCCGCCATGGCGGCGAACGGCTGCTGATCGTCCTCAATCTCGGCGGCACCGCGCAGAGCTTCGCCATTCCCGAATGGGCCGAAGGGCTGTCGGTGATCGCCAGCGCGCGGGGTGGCAGCGATCCGGCGATCCTCGGGCCAAACGAAGGCTATGTTCTCGCATGAAGATCGCGATGATCGCCCCGATCGCGTGGCGCACGCCGCCACGCCATTACGGCCCATGGGAGCTGGTGACGAGCCTGCTGACCGAGGCTCTCGTCGCGCGGGGCATCGACGTCACGCTGTTCGCGACGCAGGATTCGCTTACCGCCGCGACTCTCGCCGGCGTGGTTCCCGCGCCCTATGAGGAAGACCCGCGCGTGGATGCCAAGGTCTGGGAATATGCCCATCTCGCCCATGTCTTCGAGCGCGCTGGCGAATTCGACCTGATCCATAATCAGGCCGATTTCCCTGCGCACGCCTTTGCCGGCCTGGTCGAAACGCCGATGGTCACCACCATCCACGGCTTCGGCTCCGAGCGCATCCTGCCGATGTACAAGCCCTATGAGGACCGCGTCCATTTTGTCGCGATCAGCGATGCGGACCGCCATCGGAGCCTCAAATACGCCGCGACCATCCACCACGGCATCCGCCCGAACGAATTTCCCTTCGTTTCAGACGGCGGCGAGGATCTGCTCTTCTTCGGCCGCATGCACCCGGACAAGGGGGCGGCGGAAGCGATCCAGGTCGCCCACGCCACCGGCCGCCGTCTCAATCTCTACGGCATCGTCCAGGATCAGGGCTATTTCGACCGCGAAGTGGCCCCGCATCTCAGCGATCGCATCGTCTATCACGGCGCCGTCGGCGGCGAGCTGCGGTTGAAGGCGCTCGGCAACGCGCAGGCGCTGCTCCACCTCATCAATTTCGACGAGCCCTTTGGCCTGTCGGTAATCGAAGCCATGGCCTGTGGAACTCCGGCCATCGCTATTAACCGCGGCAGCATGCCCGAACTGATCGACGATGGCGTAACCGGCGTACTGGTCGATTCGGTCGGGGAAGCGATCACCGCGCTGGGCACGATCCACACCATCGATCGCGCCGCCGCGCGCCGTGCGGTCGTCGAGCGCTTCTCGGTCGAGGCGATGGCCGATAAATATATCGCGCTCTACCGCCGAATCCTCGGACCCTAGGTGGCGAAAGCGGGCTGGTACGCGTACAGCCCCGGCGTCCCCCCGGTCATCACGAACAGCACATCGCCCGTGAACCGTCCGCCGGCGAGCCCTGCCAGCACCCCCGCAAACGCCTTGCCGCTATAGACCGGATCGATCAGCAGGCCCTCCTGCCGCGCCATCAGCCGCACCGCCGCGAGCATCGCCTCGGTCGGGATGCCGTACTCCGCGCCGCGCTGGCTTGCGTCGATCCGGATCGACGCCGCGTCCAGCACACCGCCGCCCAGCAGCGCCAGTGTTTCATTGGCCAGCGCGAGGGTACCGCGCTCCGCCTCGTCCAAAGCCGCGAGCACCGTGAACGACGACACCCGGCGCGGATCGTCTCCCGCCGCCGCCATCCCCGCCGCCAGCCCGGCATGCGTGCCATGGCTGCCATTGGCGACGATGACGTTCGCGAACTTCAGGCCCATTTCGGCCTCCTGCGCCCGTATCTCGTTGGCGCAATCCACATAGCCGAGCGCACCGACCGGCGAGGACCCGCCGGCGCCGACCATATAGGGCTTGCGCCCTTCCGCCCGCAGCGCCTCGGCTCGTATGCGCGCCGCCGCCAGCGCATCCGCTCCGCGCGGCAAATGGTGCACCGTCGCGCCGAACAGTCCGTCGAGCAGCTGGTTGCCGTTGTCGCGATAGGCCGGATCGTCACGCGGCACCGTGTCGGTCAGCATCAGCTCGGCCGCCAGGCCCATCCGCGCCGCCGCCGCCGCGCTCAGCCGCGCATGGTTCGATTGCCGCGCGCCCGTCGTGATGAACGTGTCGCAGCCTTGTGCGAGCGCTTCGCCGAGCAGGAATTCGAGCTTGCGCAATTTATTGCCGCCGCCGCCCAGCCCCATCAGGTCGTCGCGCTTCACGAACAGCCGCGCGCCTTCGAGCGCCAGTGCGGCCTCGATCCGCGTCAGTTGCTGGATCGGTGTCGGCGCGTCGAACAGGCGCACGCGAGGGAAGCGGTTCAGACGGCTCATCGAATGCAAATGTCCCTCTCCCGGCGGTAGAGGGAAGGGGCCCGCCGCGAAGCGGTGGGAAGGGTGGGGATCGAAATCAGCAACTCCGGTCTACCCTCACCCTTCCGCCGGCTTCGCCAGCTCCCTCCCTCTCCCAAAGGGGAGAGGGAATTTATTCCGCCGCCAGCAGCGTCTCGGCCCCGCCCAGATCGACCGACACCAGCCGGCTCACGCCCTGCTCGACCATCGTCACCCCGAACAGCCGGTGCATCCGGCTCATCGTCGCGGCATTGTGGGTGACGATCAGATAGCGGGTCGCGGTCTCGCGGGTCATCGCCTCCAGCAGGTCGCAGAAGCGCTCGATATTGGCGTCGTCCAGCGGCGCATCGACTTCGTCGAGCACGCAGATCGGCGCGGGATTGGTGAGGAACAGCGCGAAGATCAGCGCCACCGCCGTCAGTGCCTGCTCGCCGCCCGAAAGCAACGTCAGCGATTGCAGTTTCTTGCCCGGCGGCTGCGCCATGATCTCGAGGCCCGCCTCCAGTGGGTCGTCCGAATCGACCAACTCGAGATGCGCCGCGCCGCCGTTGAACAAGGTCGTGAACAGCCGCCGGAAATGCATATCGACCGCTTCGAATGCCGCCAGTAGCCGTTGCCGTCCCTCGCGGTTGAGCGTGCCGATCGAACCGCGCAGCCGGTTGACCGCCTGCGCCAGTTCGTCGCGCTCCTGCGCGTTGGTGGTGAAGGCGGCTTCGAGCTCGGCGAGCTCGCTCTCGGCGACGAGATTGACCGGCCCGATCCGCTCGCGCTCGGCGCTCAGTTTTTCATGGGACGCGGATTCGTCCTGCGGGCCGCGCACCGTATCCGCCTCGAACCCGGCCTTGCCTGGCAGCAACGGCGGCGGGCATTCGAAGCGCTCGCCCGAAAGCCGCCCCATCTCGATCCGCCGCGCTTCCTGATTCTCCGCGCGCGCCAATGCTCCGGCGCGCTCCTCGCGGGCCTGGGCCAGCGTCTCGTTGGCGGCGCGCACTGCGCCTTCGGTTTCGCGCAGCGCCTCCTCGGCGGCCTGTTCGGCGGCTTGCGCGGCGGAGGATTGGCTGCGCGCCGCTTCGCTCTCGGCTTCGGCGGCGCTCACCTTGGCGTCGAGTTCGGCGGGCCGCGACGACAGCAGCTCGCTTTCTTCGGCCAGTTCCAGCGCGCGTTTATCCATTTCGGCGGAGCGCCGCGCCGCTTCGCCCGCGCGCGACTTCCAGCTCTTCGCCTCCGCGCCCGCCGCCGCGAACCGCTCCCGCGCCGCCGCGATTTCGCGCTCCAGCGTCCCGCGTTCGGCGCGTGCGCCGGCCGATGCGGCGCGCTTGGTCTCGGCATCGGCGGAAAGCGCCGCCACCTTGTCGCGGGTCGCGCTGCCATCGGGAAGCGCGCTTTTGGCGGCCTCGGCGCGGGCCAGTTCACTGGCCGCCTCGTCCTGTTCGGCGGAGACTCGCGCGCGGCGCGCGTCGAGATCGGCGCGCTGCGAATCGAGCCGTTCGAGCTGCGCGGTGGCGCGATCCTCGGCGCGTCCCGCCTCACGTCCCGCATTCTCGGCATGATCGAGCACGCGGCGGCAATCGCTGGCTGCGCGCCGCGCCTCGGCGATGGTCTCTTCGATCCGGCCCAGTTCGGCATCCGCCGATTCGACAGCGCGCACCGCGGCCGGCCGCGCTTTCTCGATCGCCGCCAGCCGGTTGATGTTCTGTAAGCGTTGCGCTGCGGCAGCACCGCCCGATTTGGCGACATAGCCGTCCCAGCGCCTGAGCGTGCCCGCCAGCGTCACCAGCCTTTGCCCAACCGCGAGCGGCTGACCGCTATCGCTTTCGGCGACCAGCACCTGCGCCAGCCGCCGCGCGAGGCCTGCAGGCGCAGCCACATGTCGCCCCAATGGCGTCGCCCCCTGCGGCGCGCCGGGATCGCCCGGCTGTGGCTCGGCGCCGGCCCAATAGCGTTCGGAACTCTGGTCCAGGCCGGCTTCCAGATCGTCGCCCAGCGCCCCCGCCAGCGCGCGCTCATAGCCGGCATCGACCTTCAATTTGTCGAGCAGCCGGTCCTTGTCCGAAGGCCGCGTCGCCTTGGCCAGCGCCTGGGCTTCGCTGTCGAGCTGCGCCAGCTCGGCATGGGCGGAGGCCCGCGCCGATTGCGCCCGGTTACGCGCCTCCACGCCCGAGCGTTCCTCGGCATCCGCCCGCGCCAGCCCGGTCCGCGCGCTCTCGGCCTGGCGCAGCGCCTGCGCCCGCGCATCGGCTGCCCGCGCCTTCTCCGCCTTTAGCGGCTCGGCATCGGGCAGCGACCGCGCTTCGGCATCGATCCGCTCGCGGTCCCGCGTCGATCGCTCGACCCGCGTCCGCGCCGCCGCCAGCGCCGCCTCCGCCACCCGCTGCTCGGCGGCTTCGCTGGCCTGCGCCGCCAGCGCTTGCGCCAGCGCCACCTCGGCATCGCGCGCCGCCCGCTCGGCCTCGGCCAGTGCCGCATCCAGGGTCGGCATTTTGGTGGTGGCGAAGGTGATGCGCGCGTCGAGCGCTTTCTCTTCCTTGGCCAGCCGCGCCAGCGCTTCGGCCGCGTCGCGGGCCAGCGCGCCTTCGCGGCTCCGGTCGTCGGCCAGCCGGATCCCGGTGTCCTTCAGGTCATTGATCCGTCGCTCGACCGTCGCGCGCTCGCTGCGCAGGGCCGCCAGCGCGTGCATCGCTTCAGTCGCCCGGTCCCGTACCGCCAGGGCATCCGCGCGCGCCGTCGCCAGCGCGGTCGCGGCTGCCTGCTGCACACCGACGGCGTCTTCATGCGCCTGCGTCCGCGCCGCGACCAAGGCCTGCGCGCCCTCGGCCTCCTTCTTGGCCGCATCCGCCGCCGCCGCCGCATCGCGCCAGCGCGCGAAGATCATCCGCGCCTCGGCCACCCGGATCCGGTCGGAAAGCTCGCGATACCGCTCCGCCTGCCGCGCCTGGCGCTTCAAGGCCGCCGCGCGCGATTCCTGATCGCCGATCACTTCATCGAGGCGCGTCAGATTGGCCTCGGTCGCGCGCAATTTCTGCTCGGCATCCCTGCGGCGCACATGCAGCCCGGCGATCCCCGCCGCTTCTTCCAGCATCGCCCGCCGCTCGGCCGGCTTGGCCGAGATGATTGATCCGATCCGCCCCTGGCTCACCAAAGCCGGCGAATGCGCGCCGGTTGCGGCATCGGCGAACGCCAGTCCGACATCTTTGGCCCGCACGTCGCGGCCATTGATCCGGTATGCCGATCCCGCGCCGCGCTCGATCCGGCGGACGACTTCGAACTCATCCTCGCCGCCCACTTGCTCGGCCAGGATCGATACTTCGGCGAAATCGCGCGCCGGCCGCGTCGCGGTGCCGGCGAAGATCACGTCCTCCATCCCCGCGCCGCGCATCGATTTGGCGCTGTTCTCGCCCATCGCCCAGCGCAGCGCTTCGAGGAGGTTGGATTTGCCGCAGCCATTGGGGCCGACGATTCCCGTCAGCCCCGGCTCGATTCGCAGATCGGCCGGGTCGACGAAGCTCTTGAAGCCTGTCAGCCGCAGCCGCTTGATCTGCATGGTCGGGCTCTAGGGTTCCGGCTTAGCGCGCGCCGGCGGCCTGCAGCGCCGGCTCCAGCGCACCCCAGGAAGCGGTGTTGGGCACGACCTTGCCGTTGATCAGGAAGGTCGGGGTGCCTGGCAGGTTCTGATTGACGGCATCGGCATTGACCTTGGCGATGCTCTCGATCGCCTTCTGGTCGGCAAGGCAGGTGCGCGCCTTCGCCTCCGGCACGCCGCGCTGTTTCATGAACTCGACATAGCCCATCAGATCGGCAAAGCCCGCCGCCTGCTGCGCCGGGGCCAACTGCTGGAGCTGCGTCAGCACCTGCGGATTGGTGCGCTGGGTGTTCATCAGCCGCTCTTCGAACTCGGCCTGGCCGGCGAAGAGCTGGTCGAGCACATTGAAGAAGCTCTCGGCCGGCACGCACTGGTTGAGAAGCGCCGCCGCGAGATCAGGCGCGCCATGGACCATGAAGTCGCGGAATTCGTAGCTGACCTTGCCGGTCGAGATATATTTGGAGCGCAGCGGCTCGATCCCTTCGGCGGCGAAGCGGCCGCAGACCGGGCAGTTGCGCGAGCCATATTCGACCAGCTTGATCGCGGCGTTGGGATTGCCCTGCACGTATCCGCCCTCGGGCGTCTTGGCGACGACATCGGTCCAGGCCTGGCCGGTCGGCGCGGGCGCCGGGGCGACGGCAGTGCTTGAGACCGTCGGGGCTGAATTATTGGCATTGTCGCCGCCGCATGCGGCAAGCGCGAGCAGCGAGGTCAGGGCAAGGGCGAAACGCATATTCTCTCTCCAGGCGAATTCTTGGGGCATTTAGTCGATTTTGGCGATCTTGGGCTTGTCGTCGCTCGCCAGCACGCCGGCGGCAAGGGCTTCGAGCACGGTCTTGAGCTCGGGGTCGACGATTCCGCGCAGGCTGTCGCTCATTTCCTCGCTCAGCGGCTTGAGGTTCGGGGGCGGCACCGGCTTGTCGAGCTTCTTGACCTCACCATGGCGAATCGAGAGTCGCGCGACGGCGGTGTAGCCGAAGAAGCGGTTGACCCGCTCGACGATCTCGGGGGCGATATGCTGCATCATCGGCGCATGCGCCCCGCCGACGACGAGGCTCAGCACCCCCTCGGCCCGCTTGCCCTGCGGAAAGCGGATCGATTCGGGGGTCGAGACGCGCGCATAACGCTCGCCGACGATCTCCGCCCAGCGGCTGACGATCGAATGCTGGACGAAGCCGAACTTGCGGAAGGCGGCGCGGCCGACATCGGGCAGCAGCTCGGATACCGCGCGTGCGCGCATCGCCCGCTGCGGCGCGGCCGCGGGCCTGGGTTGCCGGATCGTGGTGCGCGGGGGCTTCGTCATTCGGGTCCGTCCATGCCATAGGCGGGGCGTGCCCGACAACAAGCCTCGCGAAATCGCTGTGGACCTTCTCGCCTGGTACGATTCGCACGCCCGCGCGCTGCCATGGCGCGCCCCGCCCGGCGCCAACGCCGCCGATCCCTATCGCGTCTGGCTGAGCGAGATCATGCTCCAGCAGACGCAGGTCGCCAGCGCCAAACCCTATTTCGACAAATTCACCACGCGCTGGCCGAGTTTCGAGGCGCTCGCGGCGGCCGACGATGCCGAGCTGATGGCCGCCTGGGCCGGGCTCGGTTACTATGCCCGCGCCCGCAACTTGCTGGCCTGCGCCCGCGAAGTCGCCGCGCGTGGCGAATTGCCGGACACCGAGGCCGAACTTCGCAAACTCCCCGGCATCGGTGGCTACACCGCCGCCGCCATCGCCGCGATCGCTTTCGGCCGGCGCGCGGTGGTGGTCGATGCGAATGTCGAGCGTGTCGTCTCGCGGCTGTTCGCGGTCGAAGAGCCGCTGCCCGGCGCGAAGAAGCGTATTCACGCGCTCACCGATACGATCACTCCGGAGACGCGCGCCGGCGACTTCGCGCAGGCGATGATGGATCTCGGCAGCGGCATCTGCACCGCGCGGAGCCCGCGCTGCCTGCTTTGCCCCTTGCGTGAAGGTTGTGACGGCTTCGCCAGCGGTGCCCCCGAGCGTTTCCCGGTCAAGGCCGCCAAGGCCGCCAAGCCCCAGCGCCATGGCACGATCTTCTGGCTGACGCGCGGTGACACGGTGCTGCTGGTCCGCCGCCCGGACAAGGGGCTGCTGGGCGGCATGCGCGCGCTGCCCACCGGCCCATGGGCCGATACCGCGCCCGGCCTCGCCGGTGCGCCCGCCGCCGCCGGTTGGCACCTGCTGGACGAGACCGCCGCGCACGGATTTACGCATTTCAATCTGCAACTCGCTCTTGCGACGGCCGAAGCCGGGGCGCATGAAACGGCGGCAGGCGAATGGTGGCCGATCGCCGATATCGGATCGGCGGGGCTGCCGACGGTGTTCGCCAAGGCGGCACGGATTTTCGGGAGGGAATGATGCGGGCATTCGGGTTTGGAATTATCGCGGTGCTGGCGCTCGCCGCGCCCGTATCGGCGCAGGAGACCAAGACGGTCGCCGAGCGCTACGTGTCGCAGGGAACCGTGCCCGGTATCGTCATCGCGGTGGGTGAGGGCGACAAGGCGCCCGTCATCACCGCCGCCGGCCGCATCGGCCTGGCGGCCGATTCCGCCAAGGCCGATGCCGACAGCCTGTGGCGCGTCTATTCGATGACCAAGCCGATCGCCGGCATTGCCGCGATGATCCTGATCGAGGAGGGCAAGCTCGGCCTCGACGATCCGATCAGCAAGTACATTCCGGCCTTCAAGGACATGAAGGTCCTGGTCGATCCGGCCAAGGGGCTGGATAGCCGCCCCGCCAAATCGCCGATCACCGTCCGCAACCTGCTCACCCACACCGCCGGCCTCGGCTATATCCTGCCCGGTCAGACCGGCCCCCTGATCGACGAATATACCCGGCTCGGCATCAATCCCGCGCAGATCAACAACGCGTTCGAGGCGCAAACCCGTCCGGGGCGCCCCGCCAGCCTCGAAGCGTTCGCCAACAAGGTCGCGTCCCTGCCCCTTCTCTTCGATCCCGGCAGCAAATGGAGCTATTCGATCGGGCTCGATGTTCTCGGCCGCGTCATCGAAGTCGCCAGCGGCATGCCGTTCGACAGCTTCATCAACACCCGCATCTTCGCACCGCTCAAGATGCGGTCCAGCTACTGGACCGTGCCGGCTGGCGAAATCGGCCGCTTTGCCGATAATTTCGCTTCGGTCGGCGGCACGCTCGTGGCGATGGATCCGGCCAGGACCTCGGTCTACCTCAATCCGCCCAGCTTTCCCTATGGCGGCGCCAGCCTGGTGATGTCGGCGCGCGATTATGATCGCTTCCTCCATATGCTGCTAGACGAAGGCACGCTCGACGGCGTTCGCGTCCTCAAGCCCGAGACGGTGCGTTTGGCGATGTCGAACCTGCTGCCCGCCGGTGCCGACACTTCGCTGCTCAACGCGAACCGCGCCGGTGCCGCGCCGCTCGGCTTCGGCGCAGCCGGTTCGGTCACGCTCGCGGATACGCCGGGCGGGACCGGCAAGGGTACCTATGGCTGGGGCGGCGCCGCCGGTACGATCGCCTGGGTCGATCCGGTCCACAAGTTGCGCGTGACGGTGATGATCAATCTGTTCGGCGACACCACGCTCCGCGCCGACACCACCAAGGCGGTCTTCGACGATCTGAAGCAGTGAACCCGCCCGGCTTCACCGGCGGCACGCTCGACCGCGCCGATCGCGTCCGCCACGAACCCGCCTTGCTGGCGGCGGCGGTGGCGGACTCCAAGGCGCGGCTGCTGGTGCTGAACGGGCTCGATCCGGCTCTGGATGACCATGACCGGCTGGTCTGGACCAATCTCGCCGCCGCCGAGGGCGACCTGTTGTTTCTCGGCGTCGACGAAGGCGCGCCGCGGTTCGCCTCGGCCTTGCCCGAAGGGGTGCGCCCGCCCGCGACCCGGTCGCTGGCCTTGTTCGGGATGCTCGACCGCTTCACCCGCGAGGATGCCGCGCTCTATGCCGCCGCGCGCAGCCTCGTCGATTGGCACGCCCGTCACGGCTTTTGCGCGGTCTGCGCGACGCCCAGCGATATCTTCCGCGCCGGCTGGGGCCGCAAATGCCCCAATTGCCGCGCGGAGCATTTCCCCCGCGTCGATCCGGTGGTGATCATGCTCGCCGAACTGGGCGACCGCGTCCTGCTCGGCCGCCAGCCGCCTTGGCCGGCGGGCCGCTATTCGGCGCTGGCCGGGTTCCTGGAGGTCGGCGAATCAGTGGAAGACGCCGTCGCCCGCGAGATCGAGGAGGAAGCCGGCGTGAAGGTCCGCGACGTCCGTTACGTCGCCAGCCAGCCCTGGCCCTTCCCGTCCTCGCTGATGATCGCATGCATCGGCGTCGCCGACAGCGACGCGATCACCATCGATGTCCATGAACTGGAGGACGCGCGCTGGTTCACCCGCGACCAGGTTCGGCGGGCGCTGGCCGGGGATCCGGACGCCGGCTTCCTCCCGCCCCCGCCCTACGCCATCGCCCATACGCTGCTGACGGCGTGGGTGGAGGGCAGCTGAACTATTCGTCGTCGAGCGGCGCGGCCGACCAGCTCGCATGGAGTGTCGGCATCGCCAGCCACAACAGCGGCAGCAACATGGCCAGCCCGATGAGTACGGTGATCAGCAATTCGCGCGGCCAATGATAAAGCAGCGCCAGCGCCGCCACCAGCATGATCCCGATTTGCGCCGTGAAGGCGATGCTGGCGAAAGCGGCGAGATAGGCGCGCGCGTGAAGCGCGCGGGCGAATTCGTCGATGATGGCGCCATCGATCCCCATTCGGAGCGGGCCGGCCGACTGCAGCCAGACACCGCAGGCCCCGCTGACCGTCATGATGACGAAGCCCATGGATGCGTGGCCGGGCGACAGCATCACCTGCGCGAAGCCGGCCACGCCCATCGCCACCGCCACGATCGGCATCCATCGGAACAGCGGGCGGTGCAGCCGCGCGCTGTCCGAACCATGGCTGGGGTTGCGGCGGGTTCGATTCATGGCGGGGTCCGATGCGGTCATTCGGCGGGGCCCGCGCGCATCATCGTGCGCGAGACCGGCTCGAAACGGGTGAAGGAGAAGAGCAATTCGACCGGCACGTCGAAATAGCCGGCGATCTTCAACGCCAGCTCCAGGCTGGGGCTGTAGTCGCCCCGCTCGAGATAGCCGATCGTCTGCGGATTGACGCCAACCGCTTCCGCCAGCGCGCGGCGGCTGATGCCACGTTCGGCGCGAAACAGCGGAATGCGATTGTGTATAGCGGGCATGTGGCGACTCAGGGAAACGACTTGTTGTGCTTACACAACAGGTCGTCGCGAGAGTCAATAAGGCCCCGCCTTGCCCGCCTGGCATAGGTCGGTCGGATCTCGCCGCCCCTTGAAACCGCCGCTTCGGAAATCCCCTTGGTCAGCGCGAACATTCGCGCTGCGCGAACGTGCACTGGCCTAAAACCTCGCCTAGCCTTCAGCCGTCACGGCCGCGCGCGTGCCTGCGGATAGGTCCCCAGCACCCGCATCCATTTGGTGTGGAAGCGCAGTTCCTCCAGCGCCCGGCCCACCGTCGCATCCGCCGGGCTGCCGACGACGTCGGCATAGAATTCGGTCGCCGCGAACGTGCCGCCGCGCTGGTAGCTCTCCAGCTTGGTCATGTTGACGCCGTTGGTCGCGAAGCCGCCCAGCGCCTTATAGAGCGCGGCGGGGACGTTCTTCACCTCGAAGATGAAGGTGGTCATGAACGGCCCCGGTCCCGCCTGCGCCGGCGCGGCGCGGGCGAGGACGACGAAGCGCGTCATGTTGTGCTCGGCATCGGCGATATCGCCTTCGAGCGTGTTGAGCCCGTAGAGTTCGGCGGCGCGCGGCGGCGCCAGCGCGGCGACTTCCACGTCCGCCATCTCGGCGACCACCGCCGCGGCCCCCGCAGTATCGGGATAGGAAAGCGGCGCGATGCCCCTGGCCTTCAGCCATTGGCGGCACTGGCCGAGCGCCTGCGGGTGGCTCATCGCCTGGCGGACCTGATCGAGGCTGCCCGTGCCCATCAATGCGTAGCGGATTGGCAGGAAATGCTCGCCGGTGATCACCAGTCCCGATTCGGGGAGCAGGAAATGGATGTCGGCGACGCGCCCGTGGAGCGAGTTCTCGATCGGGATCATCGCGCAATCGGCGCGGCCTTCCTTCACCGCGTCGATCGCATCCTCGAACGAGAAGCAGGGCAGCGGCAGCCCGTCGGGAAAGGCTTCGAGGACGGCGATGTGCGAATTGGCGCCTGGCGCGCCCTGAAACGCGACGGCGCGTTCGGGCGCGTGAGCGGCTGCTTCGATCATCGCCGCGACGATCGGGCGTGCGGGCGCGGCGAAATTCTCCATGACGCCGCGCGATTAACCGGCGTTGCGCGGCCCGGCAAGCAGCTTGCGATGCGGAAAGTCGCGGACTAGAGGGGTCTCGAATTTCGAGACTATATTTTCCGCAGGGGCCGCAGATGGAAGACCGCACGAACACGATCGCAGGATGGGCACTGGCCGGCGGCATTGTCGCGCTCGGCCTCTCGATCGTCAGCGGGATGATCTTCCACAGCGAGCGTCCGGAAAAGATGGGCTATCCGATCGAGGGCGTCGAGGAAGCCGGCGCGGGTGGCGGCGCCGCCGCCGTCGAACCGATCGCGGTGCGCCTCGCCAAGGCCGATCTCGCCAAGGGCGAAGCGTCGTTCAAGAAGTGCATGGCATGCCACACCATCGCTCAGGGCGGCGCGACCGGCATCGGCCCGAACCTCTATGCGACGATGGGTGAACCGATCGGCCAGGGCAAGGGCGGCTTCGCTTTCTCCGACGCGCTCAAGGCGGTTGGCGGCACCTGGGACTTCGAAAAGATGGATGCGTGGCTCGCCTCCCCGCGCAAGTTCGCCGCCGGCACCAAGATGACCTTTGCCGGTCTTGCCGACGGGCAGGAGCGCGCGAACGTGATCGCCTATCTCAACGCGCAGGGCTCGAACCTGCCGCTCCCGGCGGCGCCCGCCGCCGGCGCGGCGCCAGTTGAGAGCAACGTCACCGCCGCCGACGACACCGGCAACCTCTCGAACCAGGCGACGCCCGCCAGCGGCGCGCCGTCGGTCGATCCGCAGGCAGCGGTGCAGGCGGAGCGCAAGGGCCACTAAGGCTCACGGGCACCGGCCAACAAAAAAGGCCCGCTCTCTGGTCTGGAGAGCGGGCCTTTTTTGTTCGATCGGGCTCAGGCTTCTGCCTTGGTCGTCTTGACCTGCTCCTGTTCGCGATCCTGCCAGAATTGCTGGACGATCTCCCAGCCTTCCTCGGCCGTCTCGCAATAGTTGAACAGCTTGAGGTCCCTGGCGGCGATCACGCCCTCTTCTACCAGCGCCTCGAAATTGACGACGCGGTCCCAGAAGGCGCGGCCATAGAGCAGAACCGGGATCGGTTTGATCTTGCCGGTCTGGATCAGCGTCAGCAGCTCGAACAGTTCGTCGAACGTGCCGAACCCGCCCGGGAACGCCGCGAGCGCGCGGGCATGGAGCAGGAAGTGCATCTTGCGCAGCGCGAAATAGTGGAACTGCATCGACAATGCCGGCGTCACATAGGGATTGGGCGCCTGCTCATGCGGCAGCACGATATTGAGCGCGACCGACTCGGCGCCGACATCGAAGGCACCGCGATTGGCGGCTTCCATGATCGAGGGTCCGCCGCCCGAGCACACCACGAAGTGCCGCTTACCGGCAGCGTCGCGCGGGAAGGTGCTGACCTTGGCGGCGAGTTCGCGCGCCACGTCATAATATTTGCTCTTCTCGATCAGCCGCTCGGCGACGATTTTCTCTTCGTCGGTCTTGGCGTTGTCGCGCAGCAGCAGCGCCTTTTCGGGTTCGGGTATGCGCGCCGATCCGTAAAAGACGAAGGTCGAAGCGATATTGGCCTCGTCGAGAATCAACTGCGGCTTCAGCAGCTCAAGCTGGAAGCGCACCGGGCGGAGATCCTCGCGTAGCAGGAAGTCCATGTCCTGAAAGGCGAGGCGATAGGCCGGATGCTCGGTCTGGGGTGTGCCGCTATTGGTGTTGGCGCTGGCGGCTTCTTCGCGAGCGGGCTGGAAAACCCGGCTCGGCACTCTTGTTTCGTTGCTCATTTGGACCCGCTTAAGGCCAATATGTGACCGCTGCAAATCAGGCGCAGAACGGACCCCGCCCCATGTCGAGGTGAAGATGGTTGTAATGCGCCGCGTTATAGTCGGGGCTGAGCACCGTCTTGAAGCGCCGGCACGCCGATTTGTGAAGCGTCAGGAGGAATTCGCGAGTGTCGGGATCGTCCGAACGCCAGCCGCGCTCGATCGTGATCCGCCGCCCGTCCTTGAGCACAAATCCGGAAACATCGACGGCGTTGGCGAGGCCATGCTCGGACATCTTGCCGACCGTCGCGGGCCCGCCGCCGATGATCGCGCGGCACGAATAGGTGCCATACGTCTCGACCCGGACCAGCTCGCTGCCGAGGATCTGCATCGCCGCCGGCGCCACCGCGTAGCGCACCCAGGCGGCGAAAGTCCGCGCCAGTTCGCATTTCATCGATTTCAGCCCGGTCACCGGCACGCCGATATCGAGCAATTGCACCGCGCCGGTCACCACGCAGCCGCCGCCGAAATCGCGGTCGGGCAATCCCGAATAGCGGATATCGGCGCGTGCCAGATCGGTGAAGCATTGCTGGGTCGATCGCGGCGTCGGCCCGTTGAGCGTGACCGGTCCGGCGGGCCGTTCGCGGATCGGTGCCGGCACCGGGCGCGGTGCGGGAGCATAACCGTCATCGCCGCCGAACACGCAGGCGCCAAGCAGAAGGGGCAGCAGGAACAGGGCGGAACGCATGGGGCCAACCCTAGCCGCGATAGGGTTAACGACCGCTAACCAAAGCGGTCACGCACATAAATTGCGCGTCGCTGCGCCGCAGCGCAATTGACTTTCGCCGGCGCGGCTGTAGGGCCATCGACGGGCCACGCGGTCCCAACGCCGCGCGTGCTCTCTGCAAGGAGAGATACATTGACTGACTTGATTGCCCGCCCGGCGCATAAGCCGGCGCGTCCTTACTTTTCCTCCGGTCCCTGCGCCAAGCCGCCGGGATGGAGCCCCGAAAAGCTCGATACCCAGGTTCTCGGCCGTTCGCATCGCTCGAAGATCGGCAAGACGCGTCTGCAATATGCGATCGATCTGATGCGCGAGATGCTGAAGCTTCCCGATACGCACCGAATCGGCATCGTGCCGGGCTCGGACACCGGCGCCTTCGAAATGGCGATGTGGACGATGCTGGGCGCGCGTCCGGTCACCGCGCTCGCCTGGGAGAGCTTCGGCGAGGGCTGGGTTACTGACGCGGTCAAGCAATTGAAGATCGATCCCACCATTCTGCGCGCCGATTATGGCCAGTTGCCCGATCTCGGCGCGGTCGATTGGTCGAACGATGTGCTGTTCACCTGGAACGGCACCACCTCGGGCGTGCGCGTGCCGAACGGCGACTGGATCGCCGACGACCGAGAGGGCCTGAGCTTCGCCGATGCCACCAGCGCGGTGTTCGCCTATGATCTGCCATGGGACAAGATCGATGTCGCCACCTTCTCGTGGCAGAAGGTGCTCGGCGGCGAAGGCGGCCATGGCGTGCTGATCCTCGGCCCGCGCGCCGTCGAGCGGCTGGAGAATTACACCCCCGCTTGGCCGTTGCCCAAGGTCTTCCGACTCGTTTCGAAGGGCAAGCTCGCCGAGGGTGTGTTCAGGGGCGAGACGATCAACACGCCGTCGATGCTCGCGGTCGAGGATGCGATTTTTGCGCTCGAATGGGCCAAATCAGTGGGCGGTGCCGACGGACTGGTCGCCCGCTCGAACGCCAATGCGGCGGCGCTGGAGAAGATCGTCGCGGCGCGCGACTGGCTCGGCAATCTCGCGGCGGACGAAACGATTCGTTCGAAGACCAGCGTCTGCCTGACCGTCGAAGGCGCCGACGAAGCGTTCATCAAGAAGATGGCGTCGCTTCTTGAGGCTGAAGGCGCCGCGCTCGACGTCGCCGGCTATCGCGACGCTCCGCCGGGGCTGCGCATCTGGTGCGGCGCGACCGTCGATACCGCTGATGTGGAAGCGCTCGGCCCCTGGCTCGACTGGGCCTATTCGTCCGCCCGAGCCTGAACCCTGCCGCGCTCCTGCGAAAGCAGGAGCCCAGGATCACAAGCGATGCCTTTTAAAACTCTGGGTTCCTGCTTCCGCAGGAGCACTGCTTCCGAACTGGAAACCAAAATGCCAAAAGTACTCATCAGCGACAAAATGGACCCCAAGGCCGCCGAGATTTTCCGCGAGCGCGGAGTCGAGGTCGACGAGATCACCGGCAAGACGCCCGAAGAGCTCGCCGCGATCATCGGCGAATATGACGGTCTCGCCATCCGCAGCTCGACCAAGGCGACCAAGGCGATCCTCGACGCCGCGACCAACCTCAAGGTCATCGGCCGTGCCGGGATCGGCGTCGACAATGTCGATATCCCCTATGCCTCGTCCAAGGGGGTGGTCGTCATGAACACCCCGTTCGGCAACAGCATCACTACCGCCGAACACGCCATCGCATTGATGTTCGCGCTCGCCCGTCAGCTGCCCGAGGCCGATGCCTCGACCCAGGCCGGCAAGTGGGAGAAGAACCGTTTCATGGGGGTCGAGCTGACCGCCAAGACGCTCGGCCTGATCGGCGCCGGCAATATCGGCTCGATCGTCGCGGACCGCGCGCTCGGTCTGCGGATGAAGGTGATCGCCTATGATCCGTTCCTCACGCCCGAGCGCGCGGTGGAGATGGGTGTTGAGAAGGTCGATCTCGACGGGCTGCTGGCGCGCGCCGATTTCATCACCCTGCATACGCCGCTGACCGATCAGACCCGCAACATCCTCTCGGCGGAAAATCTCGCCAAGACCAGGAAGGGCGTGCGGATCATCAATTGCGCGCGCGGCGGGCTGATCGACGAAGCCGCGCTCAAGGCGGGCCTCGAAAGCGGCCATATCGGCGGCGCCGCGCTCGATGTGTTCGTGACCGAGCCGGCCAGGGAATCGCCGCTGTTCGGCACCCCCAACTTCATCTCGACGCCGCATCTCGGCGCCTCGACCAACGAAGCGCAGGTCAATGTCGCCATCCAGGTCGCCGAGCAGATGGCCGATTTCCTCGTCTCGGGCGGCGTCACCAACGCGCTCAACATGCCGAGCCTGTCGGCCGAGGAGGCGCCGCGCCTGAAGCCCTATATGGCGCTGGCCGAGCGGCTCGGCTCGCTGATCGGCCAGCTCGCGCATGGCGACCTGTCGAACATCGCCATCGAAGTCGAAGGCGCCGCCGCCGAATTGAACCAGAAGCCGATCACCGGCGCGGTGCTCGCGGGCCTGATGCGCGTCCATTCGGACACGGTGAACATGGTCAACGCGCCCTACCTCGCCAAGGAGCGCGGGCTCGACGTTCGCGAGATCCGCCACGAGCGTGAAGGCGATTACCACACGCTGCTGCGCGTCACGGTCGGCACCCAGGCGGGCGACCGCTCGGTGGCGGGCACGCTGTTCGGCAATCAGGCGCCGCGCCTCGTCGAGCTGTTCGGCATCAAGGTCGAGGCTGACCTAGCCGGTGACATGCTCTATATCGTCAACGAGGACGCGCCCGGTTTCATCGGGCGGCTCGGCTCGACGCTGGGCGAAGCGGGCGTCAACATCGGCACCTTCCACCTCGGCCGCCGCGATGCCGGCGGCGAGGCGGTGCTGCTGCTTTCCGTCGACGAGCCGGTGACGGCGGACCTGATCGCCAAGGTCCGCGCGCTCCCGGGTGTGAAGACCGCGATGGCGCTCAAGTTCTGATGCGCGCAGCGCGTCATCCCGGCTTTCGCCGGGATGACGGATTGCTCTAAAGGATCGCCATGACCGGTCTCCTTCCCGAAGGCTTTCACGATCGCCTCCCCCCCGCCGCCGACGCCGCGTCGCGGCTGGAGGGGCGCGTGCTTGGGGTGGCGCGCGGCTATGGCTATGAGCAGGTCGATCCCCCACTCGCCGAATTCGCCGATGCGCTCGGCGCCCGGCTGAAGGCGGGGGGGCTGCGGGACGCGGTCCGCTTCGTCGATCCGGTGTCGCAGCGCACGCTGGCGATTCGCCCCGACATCACCGCGCAGGTCGGGCGGATCGCGGCGACGCGGATGGGGCATCATCCGCGTCCGGTGCGGCTCAGCTATGCGGGGCAGGTGATCAAGCTCTCGGCTTCCGAACTCGATCCGTTGCGCTCTGCCCGCCAGATCGGCTGCGAGCTGATCGGGCTCGATACGGTCGCCGCGGCGACCGAAATTGTGCAGGTCGCGATCGAAGCGTTGCGGGCGGCGGGGGTGAAGGGCATCAGCCTCGATTTCACGCTGCCCGATCTCCTCGATACGCTTGCGGCCGACACGCCCGATCTCGAGCAGCTCCGCGAACGTCTCGACGCCAAGGACGCCGGTGGCGTCGCGGCGATCGATTCGCGCTATCTGCCGCTGATCGAGGCGGCCGGTCCGTTCGATGCGGCGATGGCGCGGTTGCGCGCGACCGATTCGGGCAAGCTCGGCTCGCGGCTCGACGGGCTCGCGCGGATCGCCGCGGCGATCGAAGGACAGGCGGCGCTGACCCTCGACCCGACCGAGCGCCACGGCTTCGAATATCAGAGCTGGCTGGGTTTCTCTCTATTCGCCAAGGGCGTGCGCGGCGAGATCGGGCGCGGCGGCAGCTACACGATCATCCATGGTGACGGGCGCGAGGAAGCGGCGGTCGGCTTCTCGCTGTTCACCGATCCGATCCTTGGGGCCGGGCTGGGCGATGGCGAGCGGCGGCGGCTGTTCCTGCCCTTCGGTACGCCGCCGGGGCTTGGCGCCAAGCTGCGTGCCGAAGGCTGGGTGACGGTCGCGGCGCTCGAAGGCGGTGATACGCCCGAAGCCCAGCTGTGCAGCCATGTGCTTCGTGATGGAGCGCCGCAGCCGGTTTAATTTCCCGCCCGTGTCAGCGTGCTGCGATTGCGCAGCAGGCCGGCATCGCGGCGGGTGGTTTCGGTGAATCTCCTCCACTCGCTCGGCGTCATGCGGAAGCGCTTCCCCATCGGCGTGCCGACGGTGCGGACGCCCTTACGGACCTTTTTCCCGGACTGTGGTGCGGTCCTGGACGGCTGCGCGTCCTGACACGGCGGCGCGCCTGCGGCGAGCAACAGGATAGCGGCGCTGCCGGCAGCAACCCAACGCTGTGCACCGAAACTCCCGCGCCGAGGATGCTGCGCGGTGTCGGCCTTAGTCAAGTCAGCGGCTCAGCAGCGATTCGGGATCCCCGTCCAGGAAAGGCAACAGCGCCTCGGTCAACGCGTGGCGGAAGCGCGGGTCGGTCGCGAGCCGTTCGGGGAAGACCTGGCGCAGGGCCAGCATCGCGGTCGCGACATCGCTGCCCGTTGCCGCCTTGGCCAGCACCTCGGCGAGCGGATCGGTGATCGTCTCGCCCGCCTCCGCCTTGCGGCGCACGAACCCGATCCACGCCGCCACCGGCACTGCGAGGCGATCGATACCGCGCCCGGTATCGAGCTGGTCCTGGATCGTGTCGAGCAGGCGGTAGGGTAGCTTCTGCGACCCGTCCCATGCGATCTGGCTGAGCAGGTGACGGATCTCGGGATTGCGAAAACGGTCGAGCACCGCATCGGCATAGGCGGAGATATCGAGCCCCTCGACCGGCTTTAGGCTCAGCGCGATATCCGAATGGACCAGGCGGCTGATGAACCCTTCCAGCGCGGGATCGGACATCGCCTCGAACACCGTTTCCAGCCCCAGCGCGAGGCCGATATAGGCGAGCGCGGAATGCGCGCCGTTGAGGATGCGCAGCTTGGCCTGCTCATAGCCGCGGACATCGCTGGTCAGCGTCACGCCCACCAAGGCGAGATCAGGACCGTCGGCGACGTCGAAGCGCTCGACCACCCATTGCGCGAAGCCTTCGCGCTGGACTGCGGCGGCATCGGTGACGCCGATATCGTGCGCGACATGCCCGAGGAACGCCGCATCACTCGCAGGGGTGATCGAATCGACCATCGAATCGGGGAAGGCGACCGCCGCTTCGATCCAGTCGGCGAGGCCCGCATCATATTCGCGCGCCAAAGCGACGCACGCGGCGCGAAGCTTGCCGCCATTGCCGGTCATATTGTCGCAGCACAGCACCGCGAACGACGCCACGCCCGCGTCGCGGCGGTCCGAAAGCCCGGAGACGATCCAGCCGATCACGCTCGCCGGTTCCACCGGGCGGACGAGATCGTGGACGATGTCGGGATGCGCCAGATCGAGGCTGCCATCGCCCCCCAGGCAATAGCCCTTCTCGGTCACCGTGCTGGTCACGATCCTCACTTGCGGATCGGCCAGCAACGCCCGCAGCTTCGCGCCTTCGCCGGGGCCGATCGCGTCGGAATGCGCGGCGATCACCCGCTTGCTCCTGGCGCGGTCGATCACCGCCAGCGTATAGAGCCCGTCCTGCGCCTTGAGCGCATCGACGGTGCCGGCGCTGCGCAGGGAGACCGCGGCGATGCCCCAGCGCGGGTCGCGATCGAGCAGCCGGTCGATATAGGCGGCCTGGTGCGCGCGGTGGAACGCGCCGGGGCCGAAATGGACGATCCCGGTGGAAACCGCGTTCAGGTCATGGCCGGGTCGGGCGATCGCTTGCGGAAGCGAGGCCAGGGTTGCGCGCGACAGGCTGGTCATGCCCCAGCCCCAAGCGCACCTGCCCGCGCAAAGTCAATCCGCGGTTGCCATTCCGCTCAATATCCCCGCCCGGGCGATGCGCCTTCTACGCCGGGGATCAGCGATCCCGTCGTGCGTTCGTGCCGCACATCCTTGGGCATGGTGAAGCGTACCTGGCGATTGGGGAAATCGATATCGACCTTGGCGAAGCTGCGCAGCGCGTCCATGCCGAGCAGCAGGGCCGGGCGCTTGGTGAGGCCAAAACGCTCGAACGGCGCGACGTCGGCGAAGGCGACCGGCATGATCCCGAAGGCGAGGCGGCCGACGCGGATATCGGGCACCACCGTATAATCGGCCTGTGCCTTTTCGCCGGTCACGCTGGTCAGCGAGATCGGCACGGCTTCCTTCATCCGGTTGCGACTGATCAGCTTGCGCAGCGGCGAATTGCCCATCGTCACCTGCGAACCGGTATCTAGCACCACCTGGATGCGCGAGTTGCCATAATAGGCATCGGTGACGATCAACTGACCGAACAGGCTCTTGGCGGTGACCACGATCTCGTCGCGCTTATAGGGACGGTTGCGGTCGCGCTTGCTGCTCGGGCGCACCGTCATGTGGCCGGTGGTGAAATCGATCGAGACCTGGTGCTTGCTCAGCGTGTCGATCCCGAGCAATCCCACCGCACCAAGGTCGCGCGCGCCCAGCGCCGGGGCGATGACGGTGTGGAGCTGTCCGATCGACTCGATTGAGAGATCGGGGACGATCACGGTGTTGACCGTGCTGACTCCGGTCATCGAGGTCAGCAGCACCGGGTTGCCCGCGTTCAGCCGCAGCGATCCGGCCAGCTCGCGCGAAACGACGGTGCGCTCGGCGCCGGTGTCGATGATGAAATTATACGGGCCCTTCTTGCCCACCACGACCGGCACCGTCAGGCGCTTGTCGAGCTGGCCGAGGGCAAGCAGCGTACCCTCCACCATATTCTCGGTCTCGATCATGTCGGGGTCCTGGGACGGATGACGGCCCAGGTCATGGCCACCGGCGGCCGCGCCGAGAGGCAGCAGCAGCGGGAGGAGGAGGAGCGCGCGGAGCTTGGTCATGGGACGAAGCTATACCCGTGTTTGCTGCGCAGCAATCGCAATGTTTCGGGAAGATGTCCCGTACTTCAATCGAGCCGCATCGCCTCCGCCGCAATGTCCTCGGCCTCCATCAGCAGCACGTCCTCGGCGGCGCCCTGGGGTACCGATTCGCGGCCGATCATGATCAGTACCGGCACCGCCATCGGGCTGACGCGCGGCAGGTCGATGTGCAGCATGCGGGCAGCTGCGGTGTCGAGCAGATTGGCAAGGCGGCCGACATCGGTCATCCGCGCACGGGCATCGGCCCAGGCGGCACGCAGCAGCAGGTGATCCGGCTCATATTTGCGCAGCACGTCGTAGATCAGATCGGTCGAGAAAGTGACCTGCCGCCCGCTCTTTTTCTTGCCCGGAATCTGCCGCTCGACCAGCCCGCCGATGATCGCGACTTCGCGAAAGGCGCGCTTGAGCAGGGCCGATTGCTGCACCCAATCGACGAACTCATGCTCGAGGATATCGGGCGAGAACAATGCGGCGGGATCGGTGATCTTCTCCAGCCCATAGACCGCGAGCGCATAATCGTTGGCGACGAAGCCCAGCGGCTTCAGGCCCATCGCCTCCATCCGCCGCGTGATCAGCATGCCGAGAGACTGATGCGCGTTCCACCCTTCGAAGCTGTAGGCGACCATATGGTGCCGCCCTTCGTGCGGAAAGGTCTCGACCAGCAATTGCCCGGGCTGCGGCAGCGCCGAGCGATGGGCCTGCACCTCCAGCCACTCGCGGACATCGTCGGGAAAGCGCGCCCATTGGCTGCGATCGGCGAGGAACTCGCGGACCCGCGCCGCCAGCGTCGCGGTGATCGCCAGCCGCGCGCCCATATATGAGACGATCCGCGCCGGCTTGGTCGTCGCGCGCACGACGATGTCGGTCAGTTCGACCCGCTCGACCTCGACTGCGATGCCGGCGAAGAAGAAGCTGTCGCCCGGCGACAGCGACGCGCCGAACGCTTCCTCGATCTTGCCCAGCCGCCGCCCGTTCCGGAAGCGTACCTCCAGCATCGGCGCCTCGACGATGATCCCTGCATTCAGCCGATGCTGCGCAACAAAGGCCGGCTTGGTGACCCGCCAGAGCCCGTCCTTGCCGCGCGTCAGCCGCTTGAACTTGTCGTAGGCGCGCAGCGAATAGCCGCCGTCGGCGATGAACTGCAGCACGCGCTCGAAAGTCTCTTCCTCCAGCGCCGAATAGGGCAATGCTGCACGAATTTCCCGCAGCATTTCGCCCGCTTCGAACGGCACGGCGCAGGCGACGCCCATGATGTGCTGCGCCAGCACGTCGAGCGCGCCGGGACGGAAGATGTCGGGATCGAGCTCGCCTTGCTCGACCGCGTCGAGCGCCGCCCGCGCCTCCAGATATTCGAAGCGGTTGCCGGGGACGAGCACCGCTTCGGAGGATTCGTCGAGCCGGTGATTGGCGCGGCCGATCCGCTGCAGCATCCGCGACGAACCCTTGGGTGCGCCCATCTGGATCACGCAATCGACATCGCCCCAATCGACGCCGAGGTCGAGGCTGGCGGTCGCGACCAGCGCCCGCAATTTGCCATCGGCCATCGCCTGCTCGGCCCGGCGCCGCGCCTCCAGCGACAGGCTGCCGTGATGCACCGCGATCGGCAGCTGCAGCTCGTTGACCTTCCACAGATTCTGGAAAATCAGCTCGCACAGCCCGCGGGTGTTGCAGAAGATAATCGTCGTCCGGTGCGTCTCGATCTCGGCCATCACTTGCGGAATTGCATAGAGGCCCGAATGCCCCGCCCAAGGCACGCGTCCTTCGGGAAGCAGGATCGCGATATCGGGATCGGCGCCCCTCTCGCCCCGCACCAGGGACACCGAATCGATATCGCCATAGGGCGCGAGCCAGGCGCGATAGCCATCGGGATCGGCGACGGTCGCCGACAGGGCCACCCGCCGCAGGTCCGGCGCGAGCGTGCCCAGCCGCGCCAGCGCCAGCGCCAGTAAATCGCCGCGCTTGCCGGTGGCGAAGGCATGGACCTCGTCGATGACGATGGTCTTGAGTCCCGCGAACATCGTCAGACTGTCTTCGTAGGACAGCAACAGACTGAGCGACTCCGGCGTGGTCAGCAATATTTGCGGCGGCCGCGCGCGCTGGCGGACCTTCTTCTCGTGCGGCGTGTCGCCGGTACGCGTCTCGACCCGGATCGGCAGTCCCATCTCTTCGATGGGGGTGATCAGATTGCGCTGCACATCGACCGCCAGCGCCTTGAGCGGCGAGATGTAGAGCGTGTGCAGCCCGTCGCTTGGGTTCTCGATCAGCTCGGTCAGCGTCGGCAGGAAACCGGCCAGCGTCTTGCCCGCGCCCGTCGCGGCGACGAGCAGCGCATGGTCTCCGCGGCGCGCGGCGGCGAGCATATCGAGCTGATGCCGCCGGGGCGTCCAGCCGCGCGACGCGAACCAGTCGGTCAATATGGCGGGAAGCTGGGAACCGGCGAGCATCCCAACCATATAGGCATGATGGCGAAGCTCGGCGACTGGATCGATCCGCGACCCACGGGAATCTATATCCCGTCCGCCGACGCATGGGTCGATCCCGCCCAGCCGGTGCCGCGCGCCCTGGTGACCCATGGCCATGCCGATCACGCGCGCGGCGGCCATGGCGAGGTCTGGGCGACGCCCGAGACGCTGGCGATCATGGAAACCCGTTACGGCCCGCAGACCGGACACCCGATGGCCTATGGCGAGACGATCGGGCTCGGCGATGTCGAGATCAGCTTCGTGCCCGCCGGCCATGTTCTTGGCTCGGCCCAGATCATCCTCGATCACCGCGGCGAGCGCATCGTCGTCTCGGGCGATTACAAACGCCGCACCGACCCGACCTGCGCGCCGTTCGAAATAACGCCCTGTGATATCTTCATCACCGAGGCGACTTTCGGACTGCCGGTCTTCCGCCACCCCGAGACGCGGGACGAGATCGACAAGCTGCTTTCGGCCCTGCGCGCCAACCCCACCCGCTGCGTGCTGGTCGGTGCCTATGCGCTGGGCAAGGCGCAGCGGGTGATTGCCGAACTTCGCCAGATGGGCTTTGACGATCCCATCTATCTCCACGGCGCGATGCAGCGGCTATGCGACCTCTATGTCGATCTCGGCATCGATCTGGGAGAGCTGCGCATGGCGACCGGCATCGCCAAGGCCGAGTTGCAGGGGCGGATCATCCTGTGCCCGCCCGGCGCGCTCAACGATCGCTGGTCGCGGCGCCTGCCCGATCCGATCACCGCGATGGCCTCGGGCTGGATGCGCGTCCGCCAGCGCGCGGTGCAACGCAATGTCGAACTGCCGCTGATCATGTCCGATCATGCCGATTGGGACGAGCTGACCCGCACCATCCGCGAAGTCGCGCCCAAAGAGGTCTGGGTGACCCATGGCCGCGAGGACGCGCTGGTCCATTGGTGCGCGCTCCATCAGATCAAAGCACGCGCGCTCGATCTGGTCGGCTTCGAGGATGAGGACGATTGATGACGGTCCTTCGCCGAGTTGCAACTGCGATGTGGTAGCGTTACCAAGGGCCAAATCCATCAGGAGAGACCCATGCGCATAGTCAAGCTGGCAGCGGTTGCGTTCACCCTCGCGCTCGGGGTGGGAAGCGCACACGCGCAGATCCTGGTCGGCGAGGAATCGCGCGATTTCAGCGGCGCCGACAAGACCAAGATCGCCGAACGCGAGCGCGACGCGGCGATGGCCGAAGCGAAGAAGCCCAAGCCGCTTAAGAGCAACCGTGCCGTTCCCGCGACACCCGACGACGTCACCGTCGGCAGCGACATTCGTGACAATAAGGGCGTCGTGCTCGGCAGGGTCGATGCGGTGAGCATGTCCGCGGCGGTAGTTGTGGCGGAGGGCGGCAAGGTCGAAGTGCCGCTCGAATCGTTCGGCAAGAACAGCAAGGGCCTGTTGCTGTCGCTCACCAAGGCCGAGTTCGACGCGGCGGTCGCCGCGGCCAACAAGCCCGCGAACTAGGCGGGTTAGGCGGCTTCCGCCGCGTCAAGCCGCAGCCAGGCTTCGGCGGCCCAGACATCCTCGAAGCAGCGGGCGTTGCGCGCATCGAGCGCGCGCTGCAATTGCGTGCGCGCCAGCGTCGGGCCGATCACGAAGGCGAGCCGCCGCGAGCGGTAAAGCGGATCGGCGAGTACCGCGCGAAACGCGTCGACCATTTCCTGCGACTGGATTTTCATGTCGCGCACGTCGTTGAGCGTGAGATGCTGGTTGGCGCCGCAGTGCAACCTGGCATGCGCGTCGCGGCGGGCGGCGAGGAACGCCAATATGTCGGCCTGCGTGAAAAACCCCGCCATCCTGATGCGGATCAGGTCACGCGAAGGGTCTGCCTCTACTGAAAATTCGGCGCTCATTTGTCCGGGTTTATATGACACCGGTTGCTGAATCCTGAATCGCGGGCACTTTCGTGGATTGCGGCGTTCTGTCCCCGGTTCTACCGTGCCCGCAACGGGGAGATATGCATGCTGAAGCATTTGCTCACGGCCATCCTGGCATCGGCTGTAGTTGCACCAGCGGCTTCGGCCAGCGTCTATACCGACGAACTTGCCAAGTGCCTGGTCGAAAAGACGACCAAGGAAGATCACGCGCTGCTGGTGAAATGGATATTCGCCGCCGTCTCGGTCGGGCCGGAGGTCAAGCCGCTCTCCAGGGTCACGCCGGAGCAACGCGCGGATTACACCCATGCCGCGGGCAATCTGATGATGCGCCTGCTCACGGTCGATTGCCGCGAGCAGACGGTCAAGGCGGTCAAATATGACGGGCCGAACTCGATCGAGGTGGCGTTCGAACTGCTCGGCAAGGTGGCGATGCAGGCGCTGATGGCCGATCCCGCCGTTGAAGCGGAGTTCGCCGGCTTGACCGAAGGCCTGGATGTCAGCGCGCTCGCATCGGTGTTCGTGGAGGCGGGGCTCAAGCCGGCGGGCCGTCCGCCGATAAAATAAGGCTAGCCGACGCCCTCCAGCGCCTTTTGCCGGCGCCGCTGGACCGAGCTGCCGATTCCCATCGCCTCGCGATATTTCGCCACCGTCCGCCGGGCGATGTCGAAGCCCTTTTCGCGCAGCATATCGACCAGCGTGTCGTCGGAGAGGATCGCCTTGGCGTCCTCGGCCTGGATCAGGGCGCGGATCGCCGATTTGACCGCCTCTGCCGAGACCGCGTCGCCGCCATCCGCCGACTGGATCGCCGAGGTGAAGAAATATTTGAGCTCGAACAGCCCGCGCGCGCAGCTCAGATATTTGTTGCTGGTGACGCGGCTGACGGTCGATTCGTGCATCTCGATCGCCTCGGCGACCTGGCGCAGCGTCATCGGCCGCAGATGGGCGACGCCCTTCAGGAAAAACGCTTCCTGCTGCTTCACGATTTCGCTGGCGACCTTGATGATCGTCCGCTGGCGCTGATCGAGCGCCTTGACCAGCCAGTTGGCGCTGGCCAGCATGTCCGACATCCATGCCTTGCTGGTCTTGTCCTGCGGGCCCGAGGAAATCTCGGCATAGTAGGCGCGGTTGACCAGCAGCTTGGGCAGGGTCGCGGCGTTGATCTCGACTGCCCAGCCCATGCCGCGCTTGGCCACGAAGATGTCGGGAGTCACCGCCAGCGTCGGCTCGCCGCCATAGCGCGCGCCGGGCTTGGGATCATAGTTGCGCAACTCGCGGATCATGTCCGCCAGATCCTCGTCATCGACGTCGCAGATGCGCTTGAGGCGGGCCATGTCGCCGCGCGCGACCAGTTCGAGATTGTCGATCAGCCGCGCCATGCACGGATCGTAGCGATCGGCTTCCTTGGCCTGCAGTGCGAGGCATTCGGAAAGATTGCGCGCGCCGACGCCAGTGGGGTCGAACGTCTGTACCGTCGCGAGAACGGCCTCGACCCGCGCCAGCGCGACGTTCAGCCGGTTGGCGATGTCGAGCAATGGCACGGTCAGATATCCGGCCTCGTCGATCTGGTCGATCAGATGCGCGGCGATGAACAGGTCGGCACCCGCGACGCTCGCCCCGGCCTGCGCCATCAGATGGTCGCAGAGGCTGAGATCGGCATTCGTCATATTGTCGAAGTCGGGCCCGTCTTCGCCCATGCCGCCACCGCTGCCGGCTCCGGTCATTCCCAGCCCGCCGTCGAGGCCGCCGATGCTGTCCGAAGGGCTGTCGTGATGGAAGGTCTCGGCCGAGAAATCGACGTCGAGCGCCGCCTCGCCATTGGCGTCGCCACCGCTGTTCAGCAGTTCGGCGGCATCCGCCGGCCCGTCGCGCTCCTCATATTCCGGCGTCGGCTCGGGCTCGCGCGCCTCGCCATCGTCACCGGGCTGCGCTTCGAGCAGCGGATTCTTCTCCAGCTCCTCGGCGATGAAGGTCTCGATCTCCAGGTTCGACAGCGCCAGCAGCTTGATCGCCTGCTGCAGCTGCGGCGTCATCACCAGCGATTGCGACTGCCGCAGATCGAGGCGCGGGGCGAGTGACATCAGTGCACCCCTTCGTCACCCCGGCGAAAGCCGGGCCCCAGGGTTACAGGCGATACGCTCCCGGCTCTGGATCCCGGCGTTCGCCGGGAAGACGGTGGAAGGAGCAAGGGCCTCATGACGCTTTACAGCTCGAAGCTCTCGCCCAAATACAGCCGCCGCACATTCTCGTCCTTGACGAGATCCCCGGGCGAGCCCGCGAACAGCACGCGGCCGTCATAGATGATGTAGCCGCGATCGACGATGTCGAGCGTCTCGCGGACGTTGTGATCGGTGATCAGCACGCCGATGCCGCGCGACTTCAGTTCGACGATCAGGTCGCGAATGTCGCTGATCGACAAGGGATCGATGCCCGCGAACGGTTCGTCGAGCAGCATGATAGTCGGATTTGCGGCCAGCGCCCGCGCGATCTCGGCGCGGCGCCGCTCGCCGCCCGACAGCGCCATCGACGGCGCATCGCGCAGCCGGGTCAGGCCGAATTCCTCAAGCAGCTGATCGAGCCGGCGCTGGCGCGCGGCCTTGTCGGGCTCGGAGAGTTCGAGCACGGCGAGGATGTTCTTTTCGACGGTCAGCCCGCGAAAGATCGAGGTTTCCTGCGGCAGATAGCCGAGCCCCAGGATCGCGCGGCGGTACATCGGCAGCTTGGTGATGTCCTCGCCGTCCAGCATGATCCGGCCGCTGTCGGGTTTCACCAGCCCCATCACCGAATAGAAGCTGGTGGTCTTGCCGGCGCCATTGGGACCGAGCAGGCCGACCACTTCGCCGCGCGCCACCGACATCGAAACATCGGTCAGCACCACGCGCTTGTCGTACGACTTGGCGATCGACACCACCGCCAGCCCCTTGTCGGGCACCGGCGCCGGGTCGGCGACATGCACTTCGCTGGTGTCTAGATCACTCATATCGGTCCCTGCATGGACGGTCCTGATTACCCGATCCTTACCGGACGGGCGGTTGGCAAGATTCCTGCATGAACTTCGCGGCCAAGGGAAGGCTCGCTGCGGCGTGCGGTGAAATTACTGCTTCGGAGCGGGCGTGCCGGCAGGCGCTGTATCGCGCTTGGGCACCGAGAATCGTCCGGTGACGCGTCCGCCCGAGCTTTGCATGCCGCCGGGGCCGCTGGTGCCGCCGCCGCTCACGCCCGAGCCGTCGATCGTCGCGCGGCCGGTGTCGAGGTTGATCGACAGCCGCCCGCCCGAGACATTGTTGGCGCCCTGGCGCAGCGTCACGCCACCAACCATCGTGATCACCCGGCGGTTGAGGTCGTAGACCGCATAGTTGGAGCGCGCGGTCTGGTCGGGCCGCGAAACGGTGACCCCGCCGGCGGCGTCGAGCCGCGATACCTGTGGCGAGCCTTTTTCGATCTGGCCGGTATAGGTGACCGTCATCCGCGCCGCGGTCAGCGTCATTTCGGCCTGGGTGATCCGGACGCTGCCGGTCAGCAGCACGCGATTGGCGCGGTCCTGCAGCTCGATATGGTCCGAGGAGAAATCGATCGGGGCCGAGCTGTCATGGCGCGTCTGCGCCGCCGCCGGAGCGGCGACAAGGACGAGCGCCGTCGAGGCGAGGAAGAAACCGCGAGTCATCAGCGCCTATTTGCTCTTCTCGGGAATATCCGCAAGCGCGCATTGCCGTCGAGCGAGACAGTCCGCTTGTCGAGATCGGCGGTCAGCTTGTTGCCGCTGAAAACCCCCATCGGAGTCGCGCCCGATACCGCGCCGCCGCTCTGCATCCGCCGCGTCTTCAGGTCGACGGTCGCGTCATGGGTGTCGAGCGTATAGCCGTCGCTGGTCTGGAACTTGATCGGCCCCTGCACCGATACCTGCTCCTTCTCCATATTGTAACGGCCCTGATCGGCCTTCAGCGAGGCCGGGCCCTCGGGCAATTTGATCTCGGCGGAAAGGTTGTGGAGCTGCACCACCGGTTCCGCCGAGCTTTGCTGCACGGCTTCGCCGGCATGGAGGCGGAACGGCTGGCCTTTGGCGTCCTGGCCGCGATATTCGGCGGCGTCGATGCGCAGCCGCTCATTGGCCATCGCCACCTTGTTCTTGTCGAGGACGAAGCTCATCTCACCGCCGGCGAACAGCGGCGCGAGGACCAGGAACGCGCCGAGCACGATGATCCCGGCGGGGAGAATCCACAAGGCGGTGCGCACCAGCCGGTCATGGCTGCTGCCCGGATGCGCCCAGGCGCGTTTGGCTGAGAGGACTCGAACGGCCACTTCAGACATGATGCGCCACCGGCGGTTGCGGGACCGTAAAGGCGCTACGCATGGGCAAAGATATCGACCTCCGGCCAGCCGGCGAGATCGAGCTCCGCGCGCCACGGCAGGAAATCGAAGCAGGATTGGGCGAGTTGCATGCGTCCTTCACGCGCGAGACGCTTGTCTAGTTCCACTTTCATCGCGTGGAGAAAGCGAACATCGGAGGCCGCATAGTCCTTTTGCGCGTCCGAAAGGTCCGGCCCGCCCCAATCGGACGATTGCTGCTGCTTGGAGACTTCCTGCCCGCACAGCTCGCGGACCAGGTCCTTCAGGCCATGGCGGTCGGTATAGGTGCGCACCAGCCGGCTGGCGATCTTGGTGCAATAGACCGGCGCGGCGGTGACGCCGAGATACTGCTTGATCGCGGCAAGATCGAAGCGCGCGAAATGATAGAGCTTGAGCCGCGCCGGATCGGCGAGCACCGCGCGCAAATTCGGCGCGGCATAATCGCTGCCCGGGCCGAAGCGCACCAGATGCTCGTCGCCCGATCCGTCGGACAATTGCACGACGCACAATCGGTCGCGCGGCGTGATCAGCCCCATCGTCTCGGTATCGACGGCGATCGAGGCGCCGGGGGCGAACACGCCCTCGGGCAGATCTTCTTCATGGAAATAGACGGTCATCGCGCCCGCCTAGACCCGTTGCGCGCGCGCCTCAATGGCTGTCGCCGCCCGCCGCCTTCTTCGCCTTTGCCTGGCGCGACCAGATGTTGAGGCATTCGACCGCCGCCGAGAAGCCCATCGCGGTGTAGATATAGCCCTTGGGAACATGCGCGCCGAACGCTTCGGCGATCAGCACCATGCCGATCATCAGCAGGAAGCCGAGCGCGAGCATCACCACCGTCGGGTTGCGGTTGATGAAGTTGGCGAGCGGGTCGGCGGCGAGCAGCATCACGCCGACCGCGACCACCACCGCGACGTACATGATCTCGACATGCTCGGTCATGCCGACCGCGGTCAGGATCGAATCGATCGAGAAGACGATGTCGAGCAGCAGGATCTGGACGATCGCCGAGGTGAAGGTGAGCTGGAGCACCTTTTTCTTGTCGAGCATGTCGTCGGTGTCGTGCGCGTCGGTATCGACCGAATGGTGGATCTCGGTCGTCGCCTTCCACATCAGGAACAGGCCACCCGCCAGCAGAATCAGGTCGCGCCACGAGAATGCGGTCTCGAACGCCGGTTGCCCATGCGAATCGAGCGGGCCAACGATCCCCAGGTCGAATACCGGGTGCACTAGCCCGACGATCCAGGCGATCATCGTCAGCAACGCGAGGCGCATGACCAGCGCCAGCGAAATGCCGATACGGCGCGCCTTTTGCCGGGTCTCTTCGGGCAATTTGTTTGAGAGAATCGAGATGAAGATCAGATTGTCGATGCCCAGCACCACCTCCATCACGATCAGCGTGACGAGCGCGGCCCAGGCGGCCGGGCTGGCGAGTAATTCCATGATCGAATCCATGGGATGAAGCTCTGCCGTGCGACGAGACGTGGCGCAAGCGCCGCGGTTAACGCTAGTTCGGCGAATCAAGGCGAATTTCGTTCGCGCGCTGTCCGGTTTTGGGCTATGGCCGATTCTCGGCATGGTCTGTGTGCCTGAATATCTGTGCGCTTTTTCGTCCGGCGTACGGGTTTGATTATGAATTTGGGCGAACCGGGAAGACGAACAGGGCATGAGTTTCGATAAAGGGCGTCGCGGGGATCGCGGCGGGCGCGGCCGCGACAAGCGCGATGGTTTTGGCGGCGACGATTTCGGTGGCGGCAGCAGCTATGGCGGCGGTGATCGCTTCGGCGGTGGCGGCGGCTTTGGCGGTGGTGACCGCTTCGGCGGCGGCGGCGGCGGCGGCTATGGCGGCGGTGGCGGTGGTTATCGCGGCGGCGGCGGTGGTGGCGGCTTCGGCGGCGGTGGCGGCGGTGGTCGCGGCATGCCCCCCCAGGTCGTTGGCGAAGCGACCGGCGTCGTAAAGTTCTTCAACGCGCAAAAGGGCTTCGGCTTCGTCGTTCGCGATGATGGCGGCGAAGACGTGTTCGTGCACATCTCGGCAGTCGAGCAGGCGGGTCTTTCCGGCCTGGCCGAAGGTCAGCCGATGGGCTTCACCCTTGTCGATCGCGGCGGCCGCATCTCGGCTACCGAGCTGAAGATCGACGGCGAGCCGATGCCGGTCGAAGAGCGCGCTCCGCGCGAAGACCGTGGCGGTGATCGCGGCGGCTTTGGCGGTGATCGTGGCGGCGCCGGCGGCCCGCAGCGTCAGCTGACGGGCGAAAAGGCCAGCGGCACGGTCAAGTTCTTCAACGCGATGAAGGGCTTCGGCTTCATCCAGCGCGACGACGGACAGCCCGATGCGTTCGTGCACATCTCGGCGGTCGAGCGCGCGGGCATGCCCACGCTCAACGAAGGCGACCGGCTCGAATTCGAGCTCGAAGTCGATCGTCGTGGCAAATACGCCGCGGTGAACCTGCAGCCGGGCAGCTAAGCTTTTAGCGGTTACGATAAACGAAAGGGCCGGGGGAAACCTCCGGCCCTTTTTGGTTTAGCCAGCTATCCGTCGTCCTCGCGAAAGCCGGGATACAGAGTCACGCAGGGCACGGTCGAATAGCGTCAGGGTTCCCGCCTTCGCGGAAGAGGGAAACCGTGTGGCGCTACCGCGTCAGGATCAGCGCCGCGCCCGCCAATATCCCCGCCACGCTCGCCCCGCGCTGCCAGGTCACCCGTTCGCGCAGGAACAGCACCGAAATCGCCAGTGCGGTGATCATCCCCGTCTCGCGCAGTGCCGCCAGCGGCGCGGTCGGTCCCATCGCCAAGGCGCTGAGCGCTAGCCCATAGGTGACGATCGACAGTGCGCCGGCGATCAGCCCCGGCTTCCATTGCGCGCGGGCGCCCGCCAGCAACCGACCACGCGACAGGAGCCCGAACATCGTCACGATCGCCACGCCCGAGAACATGAACGACCAGACGATATAGCTGGCCGGCTGCGGCACGGCGCGCACCCCTTGCGCGTCGGTGACGGTGTAGCAGCCGATCATCGCCGCAGTGAGCAACGCCCAGCCGAGCCCGGCGCGGCCGATATGCCGACCCATCACCAGCACGCACACCGCGCCGCCGAGCAGCGCGATCCCTGCCAGCTCGCGAACGCTCGCATCTTCGCCGGTCAGCCCGATCGCCAGCGCCGCGGTGATCAGTGGCGCAGTGCCGCGCATGATCGGATAGGCGGCGGAAAAGTCGCTGCTCTCGAACGCGCGCACCACCGCGTAGAGATAGACGCAGTGGATCGCGGCGCTGATCGTCAGCCATATCCACGCGCCGTCGGGCAGCGGCACCAGCAAGGTCGCGGGGAGCAGAAGGACCGCGCTCGATCCGTCGATCATCGCGCGGCCGGCCATCTTGTCCTTGCCGCCCTTGAGAATCGCGTTGACGATCGCGTGGATCGAGCCGGACGCGATCATCATCGCGGGCGGCAGCCAGGCTGCGGTCATGCGCCCGCCGCCCCGCGCTTAGGGCTTGGGCGCCCTAGGCGCGTTCTTGGCGTAGCGGTCGCCGTAGACATTGCCCTCGTACCACATCGGCGCCTTGTCGGCGTCGGCGATTTCGCGCGCGATCAGGTAATTGATCTTGGCGAAGCGGGCGGCCGCGCGCCAATCGAACGGCAGGTCGATCTGGTCCGACGGCTGGTGGTAATGCTTCTTGAGGAAGTCCTTGAACGCCTTTTCGCCGCCATTCTGGAAGCCGGTGACGAGGAAGATCGAGGGAATGCCCTGCTTGACGAAGCTGTAATGGTCGGAGCGGACGAACAGGTTCTCGGCCGGCACCGGATCGGGCGACAATGCAACTTTCATCTTCGCCGCTGCCGCTGCGACGATCAGCCCCAGCGTCGAATGCTCGGCGCCGAACGCTACCACGTCCTGGAAATCATAGAGCAGGATCGGCATGTCGAGATTGACGTTGGCGACGAACTTGCCGTCGCCGATTAGCGGGTGCCGCGCCAGGAAGTTCGAGCCGACCAGCCCCTGCTCTTCCGCTGCCAGCGCCACGAACAGGATTGAGCGGCGCGGCGGCTTGCCGCTGGTGGTGAATGCGCGCGCGGCCTCCAGCATCGTCGCCACGCCCGAGGCATTGTCCATCGCGCCGTTGAAGATCATGTCGCCGCCGCCCGGGCGGCCCATGCCGAGATGGTCGAGATGCGCGCTGATCACGACATATTCGTTCTTCAGCGCCGGATCCGAGCCCGGGATGATGCCGAGCACATTGGGGGGGCGGAAGGTGCGCTCGGACTTGCCGTCCTTCAGCCGGATCGGAACCAGCTGGAACCATTTTTCGAAGTCTCCGCCCGGCTGCATGCCGAGCTGGGCGAAGCGATCGGCGACGAATGCTGCTGCCTGGAAATAGCCGGTGGCGACGGTGTAGCGCCCTTCCAGCTTGTCGGAGGCGAGATAGGTGATGTCCTCACGGATGCGGTCGCCATTGAATTCGATCTTGCCGGTCGGGACAATGGCCGCGGGGGCGGCACCGGCGGGAGCGGTCTGGGCAAGTGACGCGGTGGAAAGGCTGAGCGCAATCGGAAGCAGCGCGAAAAGAGCGGATAAGCGCATGATAAGTCCCTGAACGGATAGGAAAGGAGTCACGCTATAATAATGCGCCGCCCGCGCAAGGGCCGTGTGACATGCCCCGCGTCTCCGCTCAGCTCACCAGCCGTCGCAGCGCCGCGATCGTGTCCGCCTCGCTCGCCGGCTTGTCGGTGCGGATGCGGCTGATCCGGGGAAAGCGCATCGCCAGCCCCGATTTGTGGCGCTTTGATTCATGAATCGAATCGAAAGCCACCTCCAGCACCAGCGACTTGTCGGTCTCGCGCACCGGGCCAAAGCGCGCAATGGTGTGGTTGCGGACATGGCGGTCGAGCCATTTCAGCTCCTCATCGGTGAAGCCGAAATAGGCCTTGCCGACCGGCAGCAGCTCCCCGGTCTCGGTCCAGGCGCCAAAGGTATAGTCGGAATAGAAGGACGAGCGTTTGCCGCTGCCGCGCTGGGCATACATCAGCACGCAATCGGCGTTGAGCGGATCGCGCTTCCATTTGTACCACAACCCTACGCGGCGCCCGGTAACGTAAGGCGAATCGCGGCGCTTGAGCATCACGCCCTCGATCGCCGCGTCGCGCGCGCCGGCGCGGATTTCCTGCAGTTCCTCGAAATCCTTGGCTTCGATCACTGCCGAGACATCGAAGCGTTCGGCATCGAGATCGGCAGCGAACGCCTCCAGTCGCGCCCGGCGCTCGCTCCAGCCCATAGCGCGCAAGTCTTCGAGGTCGTCGAAGAGAATGTCGTAGAGTCGCACGAACGCCGGATATTCGTTCAGCGTCTTGGCGCTGACTACCTTGCGCCCGAGCCGCTGCTGGAGCGCGTTGAAGCTGCCCGCCTCTCCCCCTTGAGCCTTCCCCTTCACCAGCAATTCGCCGTCGAGCACGCCGGCGGTTTGGAAGCTCGCCGCGATTTCGGGGAAGCTGTGGGTGATGTCGTCGCCCGCCCGGCTGTAGAGCCGGGTCTCGCCCGCGACGTGGACGAGCTGGACGCGGATGCCGTCCCATTTCCACTCGGCGGCGTAATCGTCGAGGCTGACCTCGGTCTCCTCCAGCGGGTGCGCGAGCATGAACGGGCGGAAGACGGGCACGCTCTCGGTGGTCGGCTGGGCGCTGCGCCCCTCGGCCCAGCCGAACAGGCTGGCATAGGGCGGAGTCAGCCCGTGCCACACTTCCTCGACCGCCTCGACATCGAGATCGAACGCCTGCGCCAGCGCCGTCTTGGCCAGCCGGGCGGAGACGCCCGCGCGCAACGCTCCCATCGCCAGCTTGAGCAGCGCGAAGCGCTCGTCGGCCTCCAGCCGGTCGAGCATTCCCGTGAGCACCGCCGGCGCATCGGATTTGCTGATGCTGCCAAGCGTATCGACGACCTGTGCCAGCGTCAGCGGTTCGCTGGCATCGGGCGGCACTGCCGGCTCGGGCCACAGCAATGCGATCGTCTCGGCCGAATCGCCCACGAAATCGCGGCTCATCCGATAGAGCACCGGATCGACACGCGCCTCGATCAGCGCACGGACCAGAGCGGGTTTTACCGCGGGGAGATCGAGCGTGCCGGTCAGCGCCGCCATCGCCCAGCCCCGGTCGGGATCGGGCGTGGCTTTCAGATAGTCGCCGATCAGCCGCAGCTTGGCGTTGCGCGAGCGCGTATAGATCAGGGCGTCGAGCAGGTCGGCGAAAGCGCGCATGATGGGGCAACATGGAACGAGGGCGCGGGTTCCGCCAGACGCCGCCGCGCGCTAGGCTTGTCCTTATGAAGCGCTTCCTCCTTCTCGTCCTCGGCCTGGCCGTCGCCGCTGCCGCCGCGCTGGCCGGCTATGCGTATCTGGAGGCGAGGCGCGATCCGGTGGTGCGCGAAGCGAGCATCTCGCTGCCCGGCTGGCCGGCCGGTGCCGCGCCGATGCGCGTGGTGCTGATCAGCGATATCCATATCGGCACTGCGGCAATGGGGCCGGAACGGCTCACCCGCATCGTCACCCAAATCAACGCGCTCGAGCCCGATCTGGTGCTGATCGCGGGGGATTTCATCTTCGGGCACGGGGCTGGCAGTGCTGCACGGATCGGCCCGCCACTGGTCGCGCCGCTGGCGGGGCTGAAGGCGCGCTATGGTGTCGTCGCCGCGCTTGGCAATCACGATCACTGGACCGGCGCCGCCGAGGTCCGGGCATTGCTCCAGCGCGCCAACGTCACGGTGGTCGAGAATGGCGCTGTCCAGCGCGGGCCGCTGGCGCTCGGGGTCGCCGGTGATGATTTCTCGCATCACACCGATCTGCTCGCCACCGTCTCGGCGATGCGGCCGCTCAGCGGCGCCCGGATCATGCTCACCCATTCGCCTGATATCGCCCCGAACCTCCCTGCCGATGTGGCATTGCTGCTCGCCGGGCATACGCATTGCGGGCAGGTGGTGCTGCCCTTCTACGGCCCGATCTCCGACGTTAGCCGGTTCGGCGAGCGCTATCGCTGCGGCGTTCGCCGCGAACCGGGACGAACCGTGGTGACCACCGCCGGGCTCGGCACCAGCGGCGGTCCCTTCCGGCTCGGGGCCCCGCCCGATCTCTGGCTGCTCACGCTCGGCAAATAATGGGCGCTGGCGCGTGGTTCCGCGCGCCGCTAGATTGGCACCTCCATCACCGGAGACCTTTTCCATGAAGTTCGTGATTCTCGCGGCCGCCGCGTTCGCCGCCCTGTCGCCCGCCGCCGCGTCGGCGCAGACCGCTCCCGCCCAGACCGCGCCCGCCGCCAAGTTCAATCTCGACACGCCGATCGAGACGCTGGTCGCCGATGCCAAGGCGAACGCCGTGCTCACCGCCAATCTCGGCGGGGACGTCACCACCAATCCCAGTTACGATTCGTTCAAGGGCATGAGCCTCAGCGCGGTCGCGCCCTATGCGCCCGACAAGCTTCCCGCCGACTTGCTCAAGAAGATCGAGACCGAACTGGCCGCGATCCAGTAAAGGCGACAGGGCCGGGGATGATCCCCGGCCCTTTTCGCATCAGCTCTTGCGGCTGGCTTCGAACAGGAACCAGGCGCGCTCCTCGGCCTGATCGGTCCATTCATCGACAATGCCCGAAGTGGCGTTGTCGCCCGCCGCCTCGGCCGCTTCCTTCACCGCGCGGAAGCTCTCGACCAGCTTGAGATTATCGTCGCGCAGTTCGGCGAGCATGTCCGCGGCGCTGACGAAATCGGCGTCATTATCCTTCACCGTCTGCCGCCGGGCGATATCGCCGATCGAGCGCAGCGTGGTGTTGCCGGTCTTGCGCACGCGCTCGGCCACCGCGTCGGTGATCGCGAAGATCTGCGCCGCCTGGTCGTCGAGCAGCAGGTGATAGTCGCGGAAATGCGGCCCGCTCACGTGCCAGTGGAAATTCTTGGTCTTGAGATACAGCGCGAAGCTGTCCGCCAGCGCGCTGTTGAGCGCCTCGGCGACGCTCTTGGTCTCGTTGCGGTTGAGATCGGTCGGCGTCTGCAGCGCCTTGGAATCGGCCATGTCTTCCTCCGGGACGGGATTGCCCCGGCGATATAGGTACGGTCCGGCGCCTCGCCAGTAGCAGATTTTCGATCAGAGTAAGCGAAGCGCTCCCAGCGCGATCCACGCGCCGGCGGCAAGGAACAGCAGCCCGATGATCACGCGCAGTTTGCCGAACGGGATGTTGCGCCATTGCAGTTCGCCGAGCACCGCCGCGACAAAGCAGACCGCGAAGCCGCCAAGCCCCGCGCCCGCCGCCGCGAACCACGGCTCGCCGCGAGTCGCCAGCGCCAGCGTGAAGAATTGGGTGCGGTCGCCCAGGGCCAGCACGAAGACGCCGAGCAACGGTGTAAACAGGGACCCCAGATGCCAGGCCTCGAGCCGGCTCGGCAATTTGACCCGCCACAGCCCGCCGAACCCCGCCATGAGCAATGCCAGCGCCAGCAGCAGGGACTGGGCGTTGGGCGTGAGCATCGGCGCCATCGTCAGCCCCGCGAACGCGGCGATCGCATTGCCGCCGGCATGGGCAAGCCCGGCCATCACCGCCACGGTCAGCGGGCGGCCATAACGGTCGGCGAGAATCGCGGTAAGCAATGCGGGCCGGTCGCCCAATTGCGTGAGAACGGCCAACAGAAAGGCCGGAACGAGAGCTTCCATGGCGCCTTTCCTCCGCCTGCCTTGTCCTTCAGGCGCAGTTAAGGCCGCGTGAAGCACAAGCGTGCGGCCCTCGGCTTGACTTTTCTGCGAGAATCGCACATCCGCGCCGCCTGACAGCGGTGCGCCCGGCGTGCCGCTCTTTCTTTTTAACGAGATTCGCGTTTGCGAAGTATTGGGGTTCTGGGCCATGGCCAAGCCGACTACTGTCAAGATCAAGCTCGTCAGCTCGGCGGACACGGGTTTCTTCTACGTCACCAAGAAGAATCCGCGCAACCAGACCGAGAAGATGTCCTTCCGCAAATATGATCCCGTCGTGCGCAAGCATGTCGAGTTCAAGGAAGCGAAGATCAAGTAAGCCGCTCCCTGCGCAAGCGGAGCATAGCTTTTCAAGAGCCCCGCGCCCTTTAGGGCTGCGGGGCTTCTTGCGTTTCGGAAGGTACCAGCGCGCGCACTTCCTCCATGAACCGCACCAGGCTGATCGGCTTGGAGACATAGGCGTTGGCGCCGGCGGCGCGGATCCGCCCCTCGTCGTCATGGCCGGCATAGGCCGTCACCGCCATGATCGGGATCGCGCGCAATTGCGGATCGAGCTTCATCTCGCGGATGATCGCGTCGCCGGTGACGTGCGGCATCTGGATATCCATCACCACCAGATCGGGCATGAAGGCGCGCGCCCGCGCCTCCGCCTCGCGCCCATCCTTCACCGGCTCGACGTCGAACCCGTGCGCGCGCAGCAGATCGCAGAACAGCTTCAGATTGAGTTCGTTGTCCTCGACAACGAGCACCCTTTTTGCCACGCCCAAACCCCAATGATGACAGTGACTATCTAAGCGATGGTAACGCCGGAAACAAATGCCGAGGCGCTGGCCTTGCAGGCGCTCGTCTGGGTTTTGGGTGAGCCTGCCCGCGCCGCGCGGCTGCTCGACCTGACCGGGCTCGATCCGTCGGAACTGCGCGCCCGCGCCGGCGATCCTTCGCTGCTGGCCGCCACGCTCGGCTTTCTCGAAGCCTACGAGCCCGATCTCCTCGCCTGTGCCGATGCGCTCGGCGTCAAACCCGCCGCGCTGGTTTCCGCCCGCGCCCGATTGGAAGCCGCATGAAGCCCCTGCTGATCACCGATTGCGACGAAGTCCTGCTCCATATGGTCCGCCATTTCGGGGCGTGGCTCGATGAGCATCACGATATCGATTTTGCGCTCAATGGCGGCGATTTCGCCACCTCGATGACGCGCCGCGCGGATCGCAGCGCGGTCCAGCGCGAGGAGATGTGGGCGCTGCTCGGCGGCTTCTTTCCGGATGAGATGGCCCGCCAGACCCTGGTTCCGCATGCCCGCGAGGCGCTCGCCGCCTTGTCGGAGGTCGCCGATATCGTCGTGCTCACCAATCTCGGCGATCATTGCCGCGATCATCGCATCGCCCAGCTCGCCGAGCATGGTATCCACCACCGGGTCGAATGCAACCAGGGCGGCAAGGGCGATCCGGTCGCGCGGCTGGTCGCCGAGTTCGGCAATCCGGTCACGGTCTTTGTCGACGATCTGCCGGTCCATCACGAATCGGTCGCGAAGCACGCGCCCGAAGTGTTCCGCCTCCACATGGTCGCCGAGCCCGATCTGGCTTCCAGCGTCCCCAGGGCGCCGTTCGCCCATGCCCGGATCGACGACTGGCGCGAGGCGCAGGCGTGGATCGCCGAGCGGTTCGCCCAAGGGTTGACCGCCGAGGTCTTGAGTGGTGAAGCCGCATCATGACCACCGCCATCGATCGCAAGCTCGAAGAGCTTGGCCTCGCCCTTCCCGAAGCCGCCGCGCCCGTCGCCGCCTATGTGCCCGTCGTCGAGGCTGGCGGGCTGCTCCACGTCTCGGGCCAGCTCCCCTTCAAGGACGGCGCGGTGATGACCGGGCGCGCCGGCGAGGACCGCGACCTGGCCTATGTCCAGGAAGCCGCGCAGCGCTGCGGGCTGATGCTGGTCGCGCAGATCAAGAAGCATCTCGGCGGCGATCTGTCGCGGGTCGAGCGGGTCGTGAAGCTGGGCGTGTTCGTCAATTCGGCGGCGGACTTCACCGATCAGCCCGAGGCCGCCAATGGCGCCTCCGAGCTGATGCAGGCGCTGTTCGGCGAGGCTGGCCGCCACGCCCGTGCCGCGGTCGGCGTGCCGACCCTGCCGCGCGGCGCGGTGGTCGAGGTCGACGCGATCTTCGCGGTCCGCTGACACCCACGGCTGCTGTTGCCGCTTCGCAACAGGTCGTCGCGTTCCCGAAACGGCCCTGCCAAATTTTGTTGTGCGTCGCAGCGTATTCCTGCACTATTCATGTGCTGATGCCAGCCGCGCAGGCCCTCCGGGTTAAATGACGCGGTACCATCGGCAGCAGGCGGGGCCCTTCGCTATTCATTTGAAAGGGATTCCATGCGCAACCTTCTGACCGGCCTGAGCGCGCTTGCGCTGGCCACCGCCGCCACTCCGGCCTTCGCCCAGAGCGAGACCGATCCGCCCAGCCCGATCACGATCAGCGGCAGCGCCACGGTCGTCAGCGACTATCGCTTTCGCGGCTTCAGCCAGAGCAACGAGAAGGCCGCGATTCAGGGCGGCTTCGCCGTCACGCATGACAGCGGCCTCTATATCGGCACCTGGGGGTCGAGCATCGGCTTCAACAACGGCACCGAGATCGACGTCTATGGCGGTTTCTCGAAGGAGCTCACCCCGGGGCTGACCGGCGATATCGGCGCGACGCTGTATCTTTACCCGGGTTCGTCGAACACCAGCGTTATCGAGCCCTATGCCTCGCTGACCGGCACGCTCGGCCCCGCCAGCCTCAAGGGCGGCGTGGCCTGGGCGCCCTCCGGCCAGGTATCGCTCGGCAAGGACAGCGGCATCTATGTCTATGGCGATCTCGCCGTGGGCGTGCCGACCACGCCGATCAAGCTCAAGGCGCATCTCGGCTATGCCGAGAGCGACAGCTTTCTCGGCGGCGCCGACGGCAAGGTGATCGATTATTCGCTCGGGGCGGAGCTGAACTGGAAGGCGCTGACCCTCGGCATCGCCTATATCAACACCGACGAGCCGACGGCGCTGGGCTACAAGAAGTCGATCGGCGCGGACGGCGCGGTGGTCTTTTCGATCGGCGCGGCCTTCTAGGGCGCGGTTTCAGACAAGAAAAACGCCGGTCCCCTCGCGGGGCCGGCGTTTTTCTTTGGCCGAATCGCAGCCGGCTTATTGCGGCGTGCTGGTGCTCGCATCCTTGCCGTTGCCCTCGGGCGCGGCGACGATGTCGCGCGTGGTCGTGCCCTTGTCGACGACATTGGTGCCGGGGCTGCCGGCGGTGGTGCGGGCGGCGCCGTCGGCGCTGGTGCGGCCGGCGGCGTCGAGCGTGGCCTGCTCGCCGGCGCTGCGCGCGGCCGATCCGCCGAACATCGCTTCGCTCGCCTGGCTCGACGGGCTCACATCCTGCGGGCGCGGCGCGCCGGGGGCGGGGGGAACCAGCGAGAAATCGGGCGGGATCACCAGCGGCGCCTGGCGCGCGACGGCGAACTCGTCGGGACGCTCGCGGTTCATGCCGCCCTTGCTGCAGGCGGAGAGCGATGCCGTGAGCGCAATGCCCGACACGATAAGCAGGATTCTACGCATTGACTTCATTCTCCACAGGGGCGGGCGCGTCAGCCGACGGCGCCGTCTTATCACGCACGAACAGCGCGCGGAACAACAGGATGAGGACGCCGAACGTAATCGCGGCATCGGCGACATTGAATACCAGAAACGGGCGCCACGCGCCAAAATGCAGATCGGCGAAATCGACGACATAGCCAAGCCGCGCGCGATCGAGGATGTTGCCGATCGCCCCGCCCAGCACCATGCCGAGCGCGACGACGTCGGGCAGCTTCCTCTCGCGCGCCATCCACCAGGCGACGCCGATGGCGATGCCGCCGGTCAGCACCACCAGCGCCCAGCGCATGAACTCGCTGCTCGCCGGCATCAGCCCCAGCGACACGCCGACATTCTTGACGAAGCGCAGGTCGAAGATCGGCAGCACGGTCAGGCTGTCGTTCTGGACGGTGAGGCCGAGCGGGCCGGTCACATACCATTTCATGCCCTGATCGAACAGGAACACCAGAGCCGCGACGAGCAGCCCGATCCAGCGCGTAACGGTCATCTGAGCATTCATGCGTTCACCACCCCGTCGCAGCGGTCGCATAGCGCGCCGTCCACTGCAACCTCGGGAAGATGCCGCCAGCAACGGCCGCATTTATGGCGATCGGTGGGCGTCACCGTGACGCTATCGCCGGAAGCGACTGACGAGACGATGAACAATTCGGCGAGATCGACGCCGCCGGGCAGGTTCGGCGCGGTGACTTCGGCCTCCAGGCTCGATCGCACCTGCTTGTCGCGGCGATAGGGTTCGATCGCTTCGGTGACTGTCTGGCGCAGCGCCCGGATCGCCGCCCAGTCGGCGCTGGTCGCGGCGCCCTCGGGCAGCACCGGCCATTCGAGCATATGCACCGATTCGTTTTCGCTTGGGAAGCGCGCCTGCCACACTTCCTCGGCGGTGAAGGCAAGGATCGGCGCGGCGTAGCGGACCAGTGCGTGGAACAGCGTATCGAGCACCGTCCGATAGGCCCGGCGCTTCGGGTCCGAAGGCGCGTCGCAATAGAGCGAATCCTTGCGGATATCGAAGAAGAACGCCGACAGATCCTCATTGGCGAAGTCGGTCAGCGCGCGGCTGTAGCGGTTGAACTCGAACGCTTCCGCCGCCGAGCGCAATTCCGCGTCCAGCTCAGCCAGCTTGGCCAGCACATAGCGCTCCAGCTCGGGCATCTCGGCTACGGCCAACTTCTCGCTGTCGTCGAAACCGTCCAATGCCCCCAGCAGATAGCGGAAGGTGTTGCGCAGCTTGCGATAGGTGTCGCCGGTGCCGGCCAGCACCTCCTTGCCGATGCGGACGTCCTCGAAATAATCGGTCTGCGCGACCCACAGCCGCAGGATATCCGCGCCGCTCTCGCCGATGATCTTCAAGGGATCGACGACGTTGCCGAGCGACTTCGACATTTTCCGCCCATTGCCGTCGAGCGCGAAGCCGTGGGTCAGCACCGCGCCATAGGGCGCGCGCCCGCGCGTCCCGCACGATTCGAGCAGCGACGACTGGAACCAGCCGCGATGCTGGTCCGATCCTTCGAGATACAGGTCGGCGCGGGCATCCGCCCCGTAGCGCGCCTCGATCACGAAAGCGTGCGTAGAACCCGAATCGAACCACACGTCGAGAATGTCGGTGACCACCTCATACTCGTCGAGCTTGTAGCCCGGCCCGAGCAAAGCCTGATGATCCGCCTGGAACCAGGCATCGGCACCGCCGGCGCGGAAAGCGTCGAGGATGCGGGCATTCACCGCCGGATCGCGCAGATATTCGCCCGACTGGCGATGGACATACAGCGCGATCGGCACGCCCCAGGCGCGCTGGCGGCTGATCACCCAGTCGGGGCGCCCTTCGACCATCGAGCGGATGCGATTGATTGAGCGCTCGGGCACCCAGCGCGTGCGCTCGATGGCGTCGATGGCGAGTTCGCGCAGCGTCGGCCCATTGCCGCGGGCATGCCCCGCCACCGGTTCGTCGCCCTGCTCGATCACCGGCAGCGCGCTGTCATCGGTCTTGGCCCGATCCATCGGGATGAACCATTGCGGCGTGCAGCGGAAGATGATCTTGGCCTTGGACCGCCAGCTATGCGGATAGCTGTGCGGGAAATCCTCGGACGCGGCGAGCAATGCGCCCGCGTCACGCAGATCGCTGCAGATCGGCCCATCGGGCGCGACGAACTTCTTGTTGATGACCGAGCCCTGACCGCCCAGCCACAGCCAGTCGGGGCGATACATGCCGCTGCCATCGACCGCGAACACCGGATCGATGCCGTGTGCCTTGCAGAGCAGGAAATCGTCCTCTCCATGATCGGGTGCCATATGGACCAGGCCAGTGCCGGCGTCAGTGGTGACGAAATCGCCCGGCAGGAACGGACGCGGCTTGGCGAAGAAGCCGCCGAGATGGTGCATCGGATGGCGGGCGATGGCTCCGGAGAGCTGCGAGCCTTTGAAACTAACCTCTTCGCATTCGACCAAGGAAATGCCGTCTGGCGCCCACCGATTGCGGAACGAGGTGAGAAGCTCCTTCGCGATCAGGACGCTCATCCTGCTTTCGCGCAGACCGCTTTGCACATCGACCCAGCTTTTATCATCGCCGCGGCTACCTTGCGTGCCGGACTTCCCGATCGAGCAAAGGACGTACTCAACCTCCGGCCCATAAGCCAAAGCCTGGTTCACCGGGATCGTCCATGGCGTCGTCGTCCAGATCACCGCATGCGCGCCGACCAGTTCGGGCGCGTTCGGCGCCTCAACGATCTCGAACGCCACATCGATCTGGGTCGAGACCACGTCCTCATATTCGACTTCTGCCTCGGCCAGCGCGGTCTTCTCGACCGGCGACCACATCACCGGCTTGGCGCCGCGATAGAGCTGGCCGCTCTCGGCGAACTTCAAAAGCTCCCCCGCGATCGTCGCCTCGGCGTCGAACTTCATGGTCAGATAGGGATCGTCCCAATCGCCCATGATCCCCAGCCGCTCGAATTGCCCGCGCTGGACCGCCACCCATTTCTCGGCATAGGCACGGCATTCGGCGCGGAAGGCGACCGGATCGACTTCATCCTTGTTGAGCTTCTTGGCGCGATAGGCTTCCTCGACCTTCCACTCGATCGGCAGGCCATGGCAGTCCCAGCCGGGCACATAGGGCGCATCCTTGCCCATCAGCGACTGCGAGCGCACGACGATGTCCTTGAGGATCTTGTTCATCGCATGGCCCATGTGAATGTCGCCATTCGCATAAGGGGGGCCGTCATGGAGCAGGAAGCGCTCGCGCCCGGCGCGCTGCTCACGCAATTTCTGGTAGAGCCCGATCTTCGCCCAGCGCTCGAGGATCGCCGGCTCCTTGGCGGCGAGCCCGGCCTTCATGGGGAAATCGGTCTTCGGCAGGAAGACGGTGTCGCGATAGTCGATTGCGTCGGTCATGGGTGCGCGGGGATTAGCTTGTGCAAGGGGCTGAGTCATCCCTTTGCGGAGGGAGGGGGATTCAGAAGAGAATTTGTTCACGCAAAGGCGCGAGGACGCAAAGAGATTGGCATGCGCGGCGATGGTTTCGCACCGGCGAGGCCCTTCGGATCGCAACGATCGAGGAGGAAGGCCGCTGGCGCGGCGGGCGATCCTTTTCGCGACTTCGCGTTCGTGCGTGAACCACTTCTTTACCCGGCCAGCAATGTGCGGGCCTTTGCCGCATCCTTGTCCATCTGGGTCTTCAATGTCGCGAGATCGTCGAACTTGGCCTCGGGGCGGATATAGTCGATCAGCTGCACTTCGATGGTCTGGCCGTACAGGTCTTCGGCGAAGTCGAAGAAGAAGCTCTCCAGCAGTTCCTCGGGCGGCTCGAAGCTCGGCCGGATACCGAGATTCGCCACCCCGTCCAGCACCCGCCCGTCGCTCAGCCGCCCGCGCACGGCATAGATGCCGTATGCCGGCCGCAGATAATTGGCGAGGCGCATATTGGCGGTCGGATAGCCGAGCGTCCGCCCGAGCTGCGCGCCCTTCTCGACCATGCCGGCGATCGCGAACGGGCGCGTGAGCAGCGCCGCCGCCTCGCGCGGCTGGCCTGCGCGGAGATGCTCGCGGATGCGGCTGGACGAGACCACCCAGCCATCCTGCATCACCGGCGGCACCGTCTGCGCGGCGAAGCCCAGTTCGTCGCCGAGCCGTGCCAGCGTCGCGACATCGCCCGATCGCCCCTTGCCGAACGTGAAGTCGCCCCCGGTCACCACCCCCGCCGCGCCGATCCAGTCGGCCAGCCGCTCGGCGGCGAAGTCGCGGGCGCTGAGCGCGGCGAGCGCGGCGTCGAACGGGAAGATGATCGTCGCATCGGCCCCGGCCTCGGCGAACAGCGCCACGCGCTGGTCCATCGAGGTCAGGCGAAACCATTCGGTCTGCGGCTGGAAATAGCGCTTCGGATGCGGATCGAAGGTCCCGACCAAAGCCGGCCGGCCTTCTGCCCGCGCCCGCGCCACGGCATGGCCGACCACCGCCTGGTGCCCCAGGTGAAATCCATCGAAATTACCCAGCGCGACGATCCCGCCGCGAAAGGCGTCCGGGATCGCCGAGCCGCCGTTCAGCCGCTCCATGCGCGGGGCTATAGGGCGGGCGGCACCGCCTCGCTAGCCCGCCAACCGCTCAGCTGCCGCACACGCCCGGCGGCCCCGGCTCGCCGGGATCGCCCTTGTCCCCTTTATCGCCCTTGTCGCCCTTCGTGGCAGCAGGGCATTGTCGGCTGGCGTTGATGATCGTTGTAATCCGCTTGCGCAGGTCGTTGATCACCGTCGTGTTGCCTTCGCGAATGGCCTTTTCGAGCGCCTCGACCAGCCGGTCGATATCGGGAGAGGTCAGCGGATCCTTGGTTGTATCGCGAGGTGCCTCTTTGGGCGGATCCACGGGTGTAGTTCGCTGGGGCTCGTCAGGTTGTTTGGGCACCGGCGTCGATTCGTCGCCCCCGCTACCCGGACCCAGGATACTGTCGCGGGCTTCCTTTGCACTATTCCGTCCCCAGCCGGTAATCGGATGGAGCGCGCCAAGGGCGAAAGCGCCCAGCGACACCAGGCACGCCGCAGCGAAGGCGGATCGCTTAAAGGAAGGCCATAACGCTTCCTCCCGCCACGCCAGCGCGATGCAGATGGTGGCGGCCATGGCGGCAGCAATCCACCACCAGCCGATGGGCGCGATCAGCGCGATCAGCGCCGCAATCAATCCGCCGGTCAGGGACAGGATGACGAGAAGACTGAAATGCTCGGGCCACGGTTCGCGGCGAACCGGCGGATGCTCAAAAACACTATCGCGCTCCTTTCTCCAGAGCTCGCGCACGTCATGCAAGACGGCCAGTTCCAGTAACAGTGCGAGCAATGCGGCAAGCGCAGCTGCGGAAAACAAAAGGATCGCGGGATTGAGGTCGAGCTTGGAAAGCTGCGCCTGCTTGGCAGCAAATGCCAAGGTCAAACCCGCCGCGGCAAGTCCCAGCAACTTGGGCGATACGCTCGGCGTGTACCCCGGTTCTTCCGTCATCTTCCCGTCCCCCTTGCGCTACATCAAGCGCCGCCGGGCGGGACAGTCAAGCGCGGACGGCTCAGCCCAGCGGCACCATCCCCGCGCGGATCACGCGCAGGATGTTGCCGCCCATCACCTTGGCGGTCTCGTCCGGCGTGAACCCCGCATCGACCAGCGCCTGGGTGATCACCGCCAACTGCGATGCATCGAAGCTGGTCTCGACCGCGCCGTCGAAGTCCGATCCCAGCCCGACAAAATCGATCCCGACCAGGTCGCGGACATGCGCGATCGCCTTGACGACATCGGCAGGCGACGAGCCGCAGATCGCCGCGTCCCAATAGCCGATCCCGATCACCCCGCCGGTCTTCGCCACGCCCTTGATCTCGTCATCGGTCAGATTGCGGTTGACCTTGCAGGTCGCCTGCACCCCGCCATGGCTGGAGACCACCGGGCGCTTGGCCACCGCCAATATCTGCGCGACCGAAGCATGGCTCGAATGGGCGATGTCGACGATCATGCCCTTCTGCTCCATCCGCCGCAGCACCTGCAGCCCGAGCGGCGTCAGCCCGCCCTTGTTGACGCCGTGCATCGATCCGGCGACGTCGTTGTCGAAGAAATGGGCGAGCCCCGCCATGCGGAAGCCGGCATCGTAGAGCTTGTCGAGATTGCCAATCTGCCCCTCGATATCCTGCAAGCCCTCGATCGACAGCATGCCGCCGACGATCTTCTTGCCCTTGGCCCGCTCGGCAAGCAGCGCGTCCATATCGGCCGGCGTGCGGATCACCCGCAGCTTGCCGTCCGATCCCGCAGCGGCGCGGTCGAGCTTGCGGGCATGGAACAGCGAGCGTTCGAGCAGGGAGCTCCACGTCTTGGGCGGCTGCATCTGGGCGATGGTCAGCAGCGTGATGTTGTCGGTGTCGGCGGTGTTGGAATCGTAATTCTGGCCCTTGGGCGTCTTGGTCACCGACGAGAAGATCTGGAGCGTGGCATTGCCTTCGATCAGGCGGGGCAGATCGACCTGTCCGGTGTTCGATCGCTCCAGCAGCGAGCGCCGCCACATCAAAGTGTCGGCATGCATGTCCGCGACGAGCAGGCTGTCGTGCAGCTTCTTCGTCTCCGCGGTGACCACCGGCAGCTTGCCAGGCGTCACCTTGTTCATGCTGCCTTCGATGATCCCCGGCGCGAAACCGAAAAAGCCGATGGCGGCGAGCACGAGGAGCACGCCCAGTCCCCACAGGATTCTCTTCATGCCGCTCTCTCCAAAGTGACGAAGCTAAAAGCGGGGCGCCCCGCTTCCTCTGCGAAATCCTCGCGCGCCGTCTCGCGCCACGCAAGCCCGAACGGCGGCATCAATGTGTCGCCCTCGGCCTGCGCATGGACCTCGGTCAGCTCGATCCGGTCGGCTTGCGCCAAGAAGGTCGCGAAGATCTCCGCGCCGCCGATCACCGCGACTTCGCCCGTTCCCGCCAGCGCCAGCGCTTCCTCCGGCGTATGCGCCACTTCCGCACCCTCCGCCCGCCAGCCGCGGTCTCGCGTCAGCACGATGTGGCGGCGGCCGGGCAGGGGGCTCGGGAAGCTCTCGAAGGTCTTGCGCCCCATCACCATCGGCTTGCCCATCGTGCCGCTTTTGAAGCGCTTGAGATCGGTGGGCAGATGCCACGGCAGCTTGCCGTCGCGGCCGATCACGCCATTGTCGGCACGGGCGAGGTGGAAGACGATCATGCCCGCTTATGCGGCGCTCCGGTCAGGCCGGGCAAGTGGGCGCGGCACCCGATGCGCGGATGTCGCCCAATTTTGCGGCGGTATCGATCGTCACCGCCATGCCCTTCAGCCCCTTGGACCCGAGATTGCCGCCTGGGCGCGGGCTCGGCCAGCCGACCGCTTGCATCTGTAATTTGGCACTCCCCGCCATGATCGGCACGCTGAGCGGCGCTTCCATGATGTCGAACTCGCCAAAGCTGGTCCGCCCCTTGCCGCGCGACACCGGCTCGCCCGACAGCGGCAGCGCCTGGGCATCGGCTTCGGACAGGAACAATGCGCCCGCGCCGTTGCCGGTATCGAGATGCGCGGCGAAGGTCTTGCCGCCGATCGTCAGCGGGAACACCGGGATCGAACGGTCGAACTCCAGCGCCAGCCCTTCCTTGAGACCCGGACCGCCGAAGCGGACCTTGGCGTTGCCATAATCGAGCGTCAGCGCGAGCCGCTGGAACAAGGCGATGCCGAGGATCCCGTCCCACGGCACATTCGGTCCGCGCACGGTGGAAAGCGCAACCAGGCCGACATCCTTGAAGGTGACGCCGCCCACGGCCAGTTCGGGCGCGCCGAACACCTCGCGCGTATCGACCGCGCCGCCCGGCGCGGGGGTGCGGACCTGACCGATCACTTCGAAGCCCAGTTCCGCGGCAAGCTCGGGCTTGATCCGGCCATGCCCGCCCGCACCGGTGTCGATCGCGAAGCGGTACGGTCCCTTGCCGCCCAGCATCACCTCGACGACCGGGATGTCGGTGCCCGGCAGCATCGGCAGGACGGCGCAGGTGCCGGTGATCACCGGCGGCGCATCGGCGCGGCGCGGCGCATCCTGTGCGACGGCGGCGGTTGCGGCCAGCAGCCCGGCGATGATCGAGATCATGCGCATCGTTTCCCTCCCCGGATTTTCGCGACTACGAATGTAATCGCCAAACTGAACCGTGGATGAACCTTGTTGCCCCAGGCTGTCACCCCGGACTTGTTCCGGGGTCCAAAGTGCCGCGAGCGATGCGGCTGGAGCCTCTTGCACACAGCGCGCCGAGAGTTGGACCCCGAAACAGGTCGGTACTTATGCCATTTGAGCTTGTGTCTCCTGTGGTTCCCCGGCGAAGGCCGGGGCCCAGGTGGAGAGGTCGCCGTAACGAAGCGCTGCGCCCGTCAATATCTGCCCAACTAGGCTCCGGCCTTCGCCGGGGAGCCGCACATGTTCGAGCGGGATAAGCACCGAACAGGTCAGGAGTGACAATAAGGTCGCGACGCGACCTCAGCAGCGCATGAGCGCCGCCGCGGCGTCATTGGCCGCGCCCGCCGGCGGTGCGTCGCTCAATTTCACCTGATACAGTTGCGGCCACATCTTGCCGGTGACGAAGATGCGTTTGCTGGCCGCATCATAGGCGATGCCGTTGGGCACTTCATCGGTATCGGGCGTCGGCGGGCCGAGCGCGGTCACATCGACAAAGCCCTTCACCTTGCCCGAGCCGGGATCGATCCGCGCGATCAAATCGGTCTGCCAGATGTTGGCCCAGATCTCCCCGTCGATCCATTCCAGCTCGTTCAATTGCTTGACCGGGCAGCCATTGGCGGTGACCGCCAACGTCGATTGCTGGGCGAGCGTATCGGGATCGAGGAAGCGCAATGTCGCGGTGCCGTCGCTCATGATCACCGACTTGCCGTTATGCGTCAGCCCCCAGCCTTCGCCCTTATAGGCGAACTCGCCGGCGGGGGTGAAATCCTTGGCGTTGTAGATGAAGCCCTTCTGGTCCTTCCAGGTCAGCTGGTAGATCCTGTCCTTCCAGCCGACGATCCCTTCGCCGAAATATTGCGAAGGAAGCTGGACCTGCTGGACGATCTCGCCGGTCTCGGGCGTCACCTTGCGGAAACCCGAAGTGCCCTCTTCGCCGGTGCTTTCGAACAATGCGCCGTCCTGGAAGAACAGCCCTTCGGTGAAGGCCTGCGAGTCATGATTGAAGGTCTGGACCACCTCCACCGGCTGGACCTTGGGCGGGCCTTGCTCGCCGCCGCCGCAACCGGCGAGCGGGAGGAGGATCAGGGCGGGCAGGGCAAAGCGCATCATACCGCCACCGGCGCCTTGATATGGGCCTGCGCTTCGTATCCGGTCAAAGCGAAATCCTCATATTCGTAGGAGTCGATGCCGGGTGCCTTGCGCAGGATCTCCAGCTTCGGAAGCGGTCCCGGCTCGCGGCCAAGCTGCTCGCGGGCCTGCTCCAGATGGTTCGAATAAAGGTGGCAATCGCCGCCGGTCCAGATGAACTCGCCCGGCTCCAGACCCGCCTGCTGGGCGAGCAGCATCGTCAGCAGCGCATAGCTGGCGATGTTGAACGGTACGCCGAGGAAGATGTCGGCCGAACGCTGATATAGTTGCAGCGAGAGCCTGCCGTTCGCGACATGCGTCTGGAACAGGCAGTGGCACGGTGCCAGCGCCATCGCGTGCAGCTCGCCGGGGTTCCACGCGCTGACGATCTGGCGTCGCGAGCCCGGGTTGTTCCTGATCGTGTCGAGCAGCTCGGCGATCTGGTCGATATGGCGGCCGTCCGCCGTTTCCCAGTCGCGCCACTGCTTGCCGTAAACCGGGCCGAGATCGCCATTCTCATCGGCCCATTCATCCCAGATCGAGCATTTGCGCTCCTGCAGCCAGCGGACATTGGTGTCACCGCGCAGGAACCACAGCAGCTCGACGATGATCGCCCGCGTGAACAGTTTCTTGGTCGTGAGCAGCGGGAAACCACGGGCGAGATCGAAGCGCATCTGGTGGCCGAACACGCTCAGCGTCCCGGTCCCGGTGCGGTCCATCGTCTCCACGCCCTGGGTCAGCGCGCGTTCCATCAGGTCGAGATATTGACGCATGCGGCGAGCCTAGCCGCAGGCCCGAACCAGGCCAAGCGGAAGGATTAGCTCCATTGTGGACAACCAAAACCGATCCAGTAGCGCTTCGGCGCGCGGCTTCCGGCTGGCAGGTCCGGTGCGATGCCGCCTGCGCCTCCCCGTCCGGATCAACGGCTTACCGGTCCGGCGGCGGCCGAGGCATTGTTCGCGGCATTGGTCGACGAAGCCAAGGAGACCGCCGCCTTCGCCTATCTCGATGCCGAGCAACGCGTGCTGGGGATGCGGCATATGCATTCGGATTCGCACGACCGCCTCGACCTTCCGATCCGCGCCATCGCCGCCGACGCGCTGGCGTTCGATGCGGTCGCGGTAGTGATCGCGCACAACCATCCGAGCGGCGATTCGACTCCCAGCGCCGCCGATCGCGAAGCCACGCGCCGCCTCGCCCGCGCGCTCGACGGGCTGGGCATCCGCCTGCTCGATCATCTGGTGATTTCGCGGAACGGCTTTTCGAGCTTTCGCGCGCTCGGGTTGCTCTAGCGGGTAGGCAGCGCGAAACGCGCTTCAGCGCGTTTCCAAATTGCTCTTGTCTTCGCCCGGCTTGGGCAGGGCCGCCGGAGTCGCGGTCTTGCCGCTGCGGCAGGCCTTGATCGTGCCCGGCTCGGGCCGCTCGCCGTTGCGGGCGAAGATCGCGATATAGCCGCCGGCCGAGGGCATCGATCGCATCGACACCATCCCGTATCCGACCGCGGCGAACTCGCATTTGAGCAGGTCGGGCGGGGTTCCATGCAGCTCGGTCGGGCGGTCGGCATCGACGACGATCACCTGCCCGTCGGGCGTCAGCGACGGCCGCAGCCGCCACAGGAATTCGTAGGGGCTTTCGATCTCATGATACATGTGCACCATCAGCACACGATGGAAGCTCGCCTCGGGCAGCCGTGGATCGGCGGGCAGCCCCAGCCGCACGCTGACATTGTCGAGCTTTTCGCGCACCACGCGGATGGCAAGCTGGTCGCGGACCTCGGGGACGATATCCTCGGCGACGACACGGCCTTCCTTGCCGACCCGCTGCGCCAGGCGGATCGTGTAATAGCCCTCGCCCGCGCCGATATCGGCGACGGTCATGCCGGGCTTGACGCTCGCCAGATCCATCACCTGCGCCGCTTCGTTGAGCCGGTCGCGGGACTCCTCGTCGGACCAGCGCGCCGAGACGATGGTCGCGACCGGGCGGTCGGCGGCGGGAAAGCCGGTATTGGCTTCGGCCTTTTCCTTGATCACGCGCGGCGCGCCGTCGCATGCCGCCAGCGCGAGCAACAGCGATAGGGTCAGGCCGGCAGCAAGCCTCAATCGACATCCTCCACTTCGACCGTCTCGCCGGTCACGCGCTGCGACAGCGCCGCCGCCATGAACGGATCGAGTGCTCCATCCAGCACATCCGAAGGCGCGGTGGAAGTGACGCCGGTGCGCAGATCCTTGACCAGCTGATAGGGCTGGAGGACGTAGCTGCGGATCTGGTGGCCCCAGCCGATATCGGTCTTGGTCGCGTTCTCGGCATTGGCGGCCTGCTCGCGGATCGCCAGCTCGCGCTCATAGAGGCGGGCGCGGAGCTGGTTATAGGCCTCGGCCTTGTTCTTATGCTGCGAGCGCTGGTTCTGGCACTGCACGACGATGCCGGTCGGGATGTGGGTGATGCGCACCGCCGAATCGGTGGTGTTGATGTGCTGCCCGCCGGCACCCGATGCCCGATAGGTGTCGATGCGCAGGTCACTTTCATTATACTCGACCTGGATATCGTCATCGATGACCGGATAGACCCATACGCTCGAGAAGCTGGTGTGGCGCCGCGCCGCGCTGTCATAGGGCGAGATGCGGACGAGGCGGTGCACGCCGCTCTCGGTCTTGGCGTAGCCATAGGCGTTCTCGCCCTTGATCAGCAAAGTCGCCGATTTGATCCCGGCCTGCTCGCCCGAATGATAGTCGATCAGCTCGACCTTGTAGCCATGGCGCTCGGCCCAGCGGGTATACATGCGCTGGAGCATCCCGGCCCAGTCCTGGCTCTCGGTGCCGCCCGCGCCCGAATTGATCTCGACATAGGTGTCGTTGGCATCGGCCTCGCCCGAGAGCAGGGCCATCACCTTGTCCTTGTCGGCGCGTTCGGCGAGCGCGGCGAGCGCGGCGGTGCCTTCGCTGGCCATCTCCTCGTCGCCCTCGGCCTCGGCCATCTCGATCAGCTCGGCGGTGTCGTTCAATTCGCTCTCGATCGCCCGCGTCGCCGTGATCGCCTCGTCGAGGCGGCGGCGCTCGCGCATCACTTCCTGCGCCTGCTTGGCGTCGTCCCACAGCGTCGGGTCCTCGACGCGCGCATTGAGCTCGTCGAGCCGGCGCAGCGCACGGTCCCAGTCGAGGAACCGGCGCAGCAGCGCCAGCGCATCGTTGATCTTGTCGACATGTGCCTGCGCTTCGGCGCGCATAATTCACTCCAGAAAAATCAAACCTGCCGTCATTCCCGCGGAGGCGGGAATCCATATTCGCCGGCGCCGGTGCTTATGGGTCCCCGCCTCCGCGGGGATGACGGCTATATAGGAACGCGCGCTAGTAGATTCCGCCCTCGCGTTGCAAGAAGTCGCTGTCGCCCTCTTCCTTCTTGGGCTCGGCTTTCTTCGGCGCGGCCTTGGTCTCGGTGGTCTCGTCGATCTTGCGGCGGTCGCGCTGGTCGCTCTCGGGCTTGAACGCTTCCCAGATCACCGGCGACATCGGATCGTTGCCCGGCCAGGCGCCGAACACGCGCTTGCCGCTGGCCCGGTCGATCCGCGCCATGCGGATGCCGGCGGGCGCGGTGAACGGCACCACTTCCATCCCCTCGAACGCGGGCTTGGCGAATTCCTTGAAGATCGGCGCCGCGATCGATCCGCCCTGGGCATAGCCGCCCAGATTCACCGGCGTATCATAGCCGAGATAGAGCCCGCCGATCATCTGCGGCGTGCCGCCGACGAACCACACATCGGTCGGGCCCGAGGTGGTGCCGGTCTTGCCCATGATCGGGCGGCCGAGATCGCGCAGCACCGTGGCGGTGCCGCGCTGGATCACGCCCTCGGCGATATGGACCATCTGGAACGCCGACATCGCGTCGATCACCTGGCGCGCCCGGTTGGCCGGGCGCGGCATCGGACCGCCCTTGTAATCGGGCGCGTTGCAGCCCTCGCAAGGCCGCCAGTTCTCGGGCCAGACGACCTCGCCGCGGCGGTTCTGGACGAAATCGATCAGCGTCGGGTTGAGCGCGCGGCCATGGTTCACCAGGATCGAATAGGCGTTGACCATCCGCATCACCGTCGTCTCGCCCGCGCCGAGCGCATAAGAGAGATAGGGCGGGAATTTCTGCTTCGAGATGCCGATCCGCTGCATCAGATCGACGACATGGTCCATGCCGGTGGTGTTGGCGATCTGCACCGTCATCAGGTTGCGCGACTGCTCAAGGCCCCAGCGCATCGTATGCGGGCCAGCGCCCGCCGCGCCGCCGAAGTTCCTGAAGCATTTCTGGCCGAGATTGGCGCCCTGCCACACGCAGAACGGACCATCGACGACGATCGACGCCGGGGTCATCCCCTGCTCCAGCGCGGCGGCATAGACGATCGGCTTGATCGTCGATCCCGGCTGGCGCTGCGCCTGCGTCGCGCGGTTGAAGGCTTGCAGCCGGTAATCGAAGCCGCCCTGCATCGCGAGGATGCGGCCGGTGCGCGGATCCTCGACGACGAAGCCGCCCGAGACCTTGGGGACGCTGCGCAACGACCAGTTGCCGCCGGCTTCGGGGGCCACCGCGACGACGTCGCCGGCTTCGAACGCGTTGAAGGCCTGTCCGCCCTGGCCCCGCACCGGCATCGTCGCGCCCCATTTGGGCAGCGTGCCGGTGGTGCCGTCCTCGAAGCCGATCTGCCAGCTATCGCCGCTTCGCGCGATCAGGATGCCCGCGCGCCAATCCTCGTAATCGAGGCCGATATTGGTGTTGAGAAATGGCTGGAGCCAGCCCTTCGACACGTCGATCCGCTTGCCGTCGGACTTGTCATTGAGCGTGCCCGACCAGCCGCGCCCGCGATCGTAGCGGAGCAAGCCGTCACGCAGCGCCTTCTGGGCATATTCCTGCAGCCTGGGATCGATCGAGGTGCGCACCCACAGGCCGCCCGAATAGACGCTATACGGCCCCGTCGCGTCGGTCTCGCCGAACTTGTCGATCAGCTGGCGGCGGACTTCCTCGACGAAATAGCCGCCGACGCGTTCTTCCTTGGGGGTCTGGCGCGGAATCGTGCCAAGTGGCGCGGCGCGTGCCGCGTCGCGTTCGGCTTGGGTGATGAAGCCGTTGCTCGCCATCTGCCCCAGCACCCAGTTGCGCCGTTCCAGTGCGCGCGCGGTTCGCCGGTCGGGATCATAATTGGCCGGACCCTTGGGCAGGATCGCCAGATAGGCCATTTGCGGAAGCGTCAGGTCCTTGAGCTCCTTGCCGAAATAGGCCTGGCTCGCCGCGGCGACGCCACCGGCATTGCGGCCGAGCTCGATCGAGTTGAGATAAAGCTCGAGGATCTGCTCCTTCGAAAGCGTGTCCTCGATCCGCCAGGCGAGCACGCCTTCCTTGGCCTTGCGCAGATAGCTCTGCTCGTTGCCGACGACGAGATTCTTGGCGACCTGCTGGGTGATCGTCGAGGTGCCGCGCGGCGTCGAACCGGTCAGCAGCCCTTCGAACGCGGCGCGCACCAGCCCGGGAAAGTCGACGCCGTGATGGCTGAAGAAGGTCTTGTCCTCGGCCGAGAGATAGGCGTTGACCAGCTGCTTGGGATATTCGGCATAGCTGAGCTGGACGCGGCGCTCGCGGGCATAGCTGTGGATCGGCTGGCCGTCATAGGCGCGGACGCTCGTCGGCAGCGGCGGCTCATAGGCGCGCAGCGTCTCGACCGAGGGCAGGTTGCGCGCGATCAGCAGCCAGAGCAGGAAAACGAAGACGCCGCTCAGCAGCGCGAGGATCGCGAGGATGCGGAACCACCAGCGGTCATGGACGCGTCCGTACCAGCCGCGAAGACCCCCGATCTCGCGCTTGAGCCTCAACTTGACGCTGGAAATCGTGCCTTCGGTCATGCGCAGGCGGGTTTAGCAGGATTGGGAGCGGAGGGAAGCGGGAGGTTTTGTTTTGCCGCAAGCGCTGGCGTGCGCAACTCGCGCACTTGGCTAGCGCGCCGATAAGGCGCGGCGGCCGTTCGGCTCGTACCCGGCTTCGATCGATAGCTTGGTCGGGCCGAAGGCCCGCAAGCGCGAACGCGCGCCCAAGCTTATGCGAGGATAGCCAAGCGGACGGATGTCCGCGCCGGCGCCTGAGGCAAACAAACTACCGCGATGCCATCCGCGTCGCGAAGTGAATCTCCACCGCCTTGCGCACCGTCTGGGCGATCTTCTTCTGGCCATCGTTCGAAGCGAGGAACGCCGCGTCGCTGGCGTTCGAGATATAGCCGGTCTCGAACAGCACCGAAGGCATGTCCGGGGCCTTGAGGACCATCAGCGAAGCCATGCGGTGATAGTTCGGCTTGATCGGGATCAGCGGCTGCGCCTCGCGGCCGAGCAGGCGGGCGAAGCTGGCGCTGGCATTCATCGTCTCGCGCTGGGTGAGGTCGATCAGGATCGACGAGATATCGGGATTCTGCGTGCCGAGATCGACGCCGGCGATGATGTCGGCCTTGTTCTCGCGCGCCGCCAGCCGCGCCGCTTCCTTGTCGGATGCGACTTCGGAGAGCGTATAGACGGTGGCGCCGGTCGCGCCCGGATTGCCGGCGCTGTCGCAATGGACCGAGATGAACAGGTCGGCCTTCAGCTTGCGGGCAAGGCCGTAGCGTTCCTGCAGCACCAGGAAGCGGTCGTCCTCGCGGGTCATCGCCACCCGGACCCGGCCCGAAGCGAGCAACGCGTCGCGGATCGCCAGCGCGTTCTTGAGCGTTAGATCCTTTTCGCGCAGGCCGTTGGCGCCGATCGCGCCCGGATCGTGCCCGCCATGGCCGGCGTCGATCACCACCAGCGGCCGGCTGGGATCGCCATAGATTCGCGGCAGCGCCGCCGCGGGCGCGCGCTTCGGCAGCGCCATGGATTCGCTATACGGGTGCCGGCTCGACGGCTGGAGATAGGTGAAGGGCGGCAGGAAGCTCATCCGCCGCTCGGCGGCGGCGCGGGCGAATTGCGCGTCGTCGACGGTGCGCAGCTGCAGCGTGAGGGTGCGGCCGTCCCTGCCGAACACGCCTTCGGTGACGATCGCCGGGCGGGCGAGGTCGAACACCACCCGGGCGCCCTCGGCGCCTTGCGATCCCTGGCGGATATTGGCGACCACGCCGCCGGCTTGCGCGTAGCGGCCCGGCTCGGCGCCCTGGATGTCGAGCGCGATCCGCGTCGGTCCGGCGAGCACGAAGGCGCTGGCCTGGGTGACCGGCGCGTCGAACTTCACGACGACACGGTCGCCCTGCACGCGCACTTCCTGCACGACGCCTGCCCAACTAGGCGCGCCGGTCAGCCAACCGGCGAGGAGAGCGAGCAGGAAAAACACGCGCCAGATATGCCGCGATGACTGGCGGGGGGTCCAGTTCAAAAGCATGGAATTGGATACTCGGCTAAAACACGCCCTGACCTGCTCTGGCTACCCGTCGCCCCGTTCCCGCCGGCTGAAGCGATGCGGTTAAAATCCGATTCGGCATATTTTTGCCGGCAAGCCTGCAAGTTATTGCCGTTTCTTACGCGAAACGTTCCTTGTGGCGCACGATGGTTGCCGCATGGCGCGGGGGGTGCTAGGCACCCGATTGTTCCGGTTTCGCGCCGGAAAAAGCCACGCGGCGACAGATGCCGCGGCAATTCAGGTTGACGCTCGCATGAGGCAATTTCCCCACCGTCTGATCGCCAGGGCCGTTCCGGCCGGGCGCGCGACGGTTGCGGAGCTCGCGGACCGCCGGTCCGCGCGTGCCATTGCGGCAGCAGCATTTTTCGAAACCTGCGGGACCGCAGCCGGATCGTCCGGCTCAGGCCGCATCTTGCATCGCGCGCACGCGCTGAGCCCCTTTGGCGAATCCATTCCCTTCAGGGGTCCAGGCGGGCGCGCCCGGAGACCATATAATGACCATGCGTATGCTGATCGACGCACGCCACCGGGAGGAAACCCGCGTGGCTGTCGTCAAAGGAAGCCGGATCGAGGAGTTTGACTTCGAATCCGCCGAGCGCAAGCAGCTCAAGGGCAACATCTATCTAGCCAAGGTTACCCGCGTCGAACCGTCGCTCCAGGCGGCGTTCATCGATTATGGCGGCAATCGCCACGGCTTCCTCGCCTTCAGCGAAATCCACCCGGACTATTATCAGATCCCCAAGGAGGATCGCGAGGCGCTGCTGCGCGAGGAGGCCGAGCACGCCGCCGAGGAAGCCGCGCTGCGCGCCGAGGAAGAGGGCGACGACTACGCTCTCGAAGGCGATGACGGCGTCGAGGTGCTCGAGCGTCCGCACGACGACGAGGACGAAGATCACGAAGACCACGACCATGACGACGCCGAAGCGCCGGAGGATGCCGACGCGTCGGAAGGCGAGGGCGAGGCCGAGCGTGGCCGCGGTCGCGGTCGCGGGCGTGGCAAGGGCCGTGGCGGCCGCCGCGACAGCGAGAGCGCGGCCGATGCGCTCCGCGACAAGCGGATGAATCTCCGCCGCCGCTACAAGATCCAGGACGTGATCCGCAGGCGGCAGGTGCTGCTGGTCCAGGTCGTCAAGGAAGAGCGCGGCAACAAGGGCGCGGCGCTCACCACCTATCTCAGCCTCGCCGGCCGCTACTGCGTGCTGATGCCCAACACCGCGCATGGTGGCGGCATCTCGCGCAAGATCTCCTCGGCCGCTGACCGCAAGCGCCTCAAGGGCATCATGTCGGACCTCAAGCTGCCGCCGACGATGGGCTGCATCGTCCGAACCGCGGGTCTCCAGCGCACCAAGGTCGAGATCAAGCGTGACTTCGATTATCTGGCGAGGCTGTGGGACGGGATCCGCGAGGAGACGCTCAAATCCTCCGCGCCGGCGCTGGTCTATGGCGACAGCGACCTGATGAAGCGCGCGATCCGCGACATCTACAACAAGGATATCGACGAGGTCATCGTCGAGGGCGAGGACGGCTATCGTCAGGCCAAGGAGTTCATGAAGCTCCTGATGCCGAGCCACGCCAAGAAGGTGAAGCAATATGCCGACGCGGTGCCGCTGTTCCAGCGCGCCGGGGTCGAGGAGCAGCTCTCGGCGATGTACCACCCGGTCGTCCAGCTGAAGAGCGGCGGCTATCTGGTCATCAACCCGACCGAGGCGCTGGTGTCGATCGACATCAACTCGGGGCGCTCGACCCGCGAGCATTCGATCGAGCAGACCGCGACCGCGACCAATCTGGAAGCCGCGCACGAGATCGCCCGCCAGCTCCGCCTGCGCGACATGGCCGGGCTGGTCGTGATCGACTTCATCGACATGGATCATGGCTCGAACGTCCGTAAGGTCGAAAAGGCGATGAAGGAGGCGCTGAAGAACGACCGCGCGCGCATCCAGGTCGGGCGCATCTCGGCATTCGGCCTGATGGAGATGAGCCGCCAGCGCCTGCGCACCGGCGTGCTCGAAGCCTCGACCCGCCAGTGCCCGCATTGCGAAGGTACCGGCCTCGTCCGCACCGCGTCTTCGGCGGGCCTGTCGGCGCTGCGCCTGATCGAGGACGAGGCCGCCCGCGGCCGCGGTTCGCAGATCACGCTGCGCGCCAGCCAGGAAGCCGCCTTCTACCTGCTCAACCGCAAGCGCGCCGAACTGGCCGAGATCGAGGACCGCTACGGCGTCCTCGTCGAAGTCATCTCGGACGGCGAGGTCGAGGGCGCCCGCATGACCGTCGAGGCATCGGGCCCGCCCCCGGCGCACGCCCCGCGCTTCGAGAAGCTGATCGAGGAGCCCGAGGACGATTACGTCGAGGACGAGATCGACGAAGAGGAGGAAGAGGCCGAGGAGGCGCCGCGCGGACGCCGTGACGGCCGCGAGCGTGGCGACGATGAGGGTGAGGGCCGTGGCAAGCGCCGCCGCCGCCGCCGGGGCCGTGGCCGCCGCGACCATGAGGAGGGCGGCTCTGACGAGCCGCGCGCCGAGGGCGAGGAAACCGCTGGCGATTCGCAGGACGGCGAGGAAGGCCGCCACGAAGGCGAGACGGGCGAGACCGCCGAGGGCGCCCGCAAGCGCCGCCGCCGTGGCCGCCGGGGCGGTCGCCGTGGTGACCGTGTCGAGGGTGGTGAGGCATTGGCGGAAGCCGCTGAGGAAGCGCCCGTCGTCGAGGCCGTCGCCGAGCCGGTCGCCGAGGAAGCGCCCGCGCCCAAGCGTTCGCGCCGCAAAAAGGCCGATGCTCCGGTAGCCGAGGCCGCCGACGCGCCCGCCGCTGTCGAGGCCGCGCCCGAGCCGGTCGCCGAAAAGCCCAAGCGCACCCGCAGGAAGAAGGCCGACGAGGCGGTCGAGGCTCCGGCGGCCGAAGCGCCTGCCGCTGTCGAGGCCGCGCCCGAGCCGGTCGCCGAAAAGCCCAAGCGCACCCGCCGCAAGGCCGCGGCGCCCGCCGAGCCGGTCGAGGCCGAGCCTGCCCCGGTGCTCGAAACCGAGGCCGCCGGCGATGCGGCCGAGGAAGCCGCCCCGCGCCGTGGCGGCTGGTGGAACCGCACGTTCGGCGGCTGATTTTGAACGGGTCCGCGGGCTAGCCTCGCGGGCCCGCTTCACCCGGCGTTCATGGCCAAAACGCGAGAGCATTGGACCTACGGGGAGTTTCAGACGATGATGCCGCGCATGAAGCGCTTCGCTTGCTTTCTGGCCCTGCTCTGCCTGTCGTGCTTCGCCGCGACTCCGGTGCTGGCGCAGGGCATTCTCCGTGACGCCGAGACCGAATCGCTGCTCAACGATATGGCGCGGCCCCTGTTCGAGGCCGCCGGGCTCCGCCCCGCCGATGCCAAGGTCGTGCTGATCGGCGATCCTTCGGTCAACGCCTTCGTCGCCGGCGGCCAGATCGTCTATGTCCATACCGGCCTGATCGACGCCGCCGATAGCGCCAACGAGGTCCAGGGCGTGATCGCGCACGAGATCGGCCACATCACCGGCGGCCACGCCGTGTTCAATCGTGATGGCGGCTATGGCGGCATCTCGATCCTCAGCCTGTTGCTCGGCGCCGCGGCGATGGCGGCGGGCTCGCCCGAGGCGGGCACCGGCATCCTGATGATGGGCCAGCGCGCCGCGATCGGCAAATATCTCGCCTTCAGCCGCGTCCAGGAAAGCTCGGCCGACGCCGCCGGTGCCGGCTATCTCGACAAGGCGGGAATCAGCGGCAAGGGCTTTCTCGACTTCTTCAACAAGCTGACGATCGACATGCATCGCTACGGCTATTACGCGACGAAGAACCAGCCCGAGATCGATCCGTTCAGCCAGACCCACCCGATGTCCGCCGAACGCGTCGAGAATCTCAAAAAGGACGTCCAGAGCTCGGCCGCGTGGAACAAGCCGCTCGATCCGGTGATGGAGGCCCGCTTCCAGCGCGTCCAGGCCAAGCTGCGCGGCTATGTCAAGGAGCCCAAGGTGACGCTCCAGCGCTATCCGCTCAGCGATCAGTCGGTCGCGGCGCATTATGCGCGCGCCTATGCCTATCACAAATCGGGCTATCCCGAGCAGGCCGCGGCGGAGACGACCGCGCTGGTCAAGATCGCGCCGAACGATCCCTATTTCCTCGAGCTCGAAGGGCAGATCCTGCTCGAATCGGGCAAGCCGCGCGAGGCGCTGGCGCCGCTGCGCGAGGCAACCGAGCTCTCCCACAATCAGCCGCTGATCGCCGCCACCTTCGGCCATGCGCTGCTCGCCACCGAGGATCAGGCCAATCTCGACGAGGCCGAGCGCGTGCTCAAGCAGGCGGTGGCGCGCGACAATGACAATCCCTTCGCCTGGATGAACCTCGGCACCGTCTATGACCGCAAGGGCGATGAGCCGCGTACCGCGCTCGCCACCGCCGAACGCTCCAATCTGATGGGCGACGCGCGCACCGCGTTGATGTCCGCCCGGCGGGCCATGGGCGGGCTGCCGGCGGGTTCGCCCGATTGGGTCCGCGCCCAGGATATCATGATGGTGTCGCAGACCGCGCTCGACGAGGAAAAGCGCAAGAAGCGCAATTGATCATGGCCGATAAACCGCTCTTCAATCGCGCAACGCTGCAACTGCTCGCGATCGCGCAGATTCCGATGGTCATTCTGCTCGGCTTCCTGCTGATCCCCGGCTCGCCGCTCGCTGGCCATCTCGTCCGCGGCTATATCCTCGCCCATCCCGAAATCCTGCCCGAGGCGATCGACAAGCTCCGCGCCGGCGATGCCGCCAGGGCCGAACAGGCCGAGCTGGACGCGCAAAAGGCGCTGCCCGCGAACCTTGCCGCGGTGCGCAAGCCCTATGCCGGCGCCTGGGCGGGTAACCCGCAAGGTGACGTCACCGTGGTCGCGTTCATGGATTATGCCTGTGGCTATTGCCGCGCCAGCCTGCCGGGGATCGAGGAGCTGATCGCCAAGGATCCGAACGTCCGCATCGTCTACCGCGAATATCCGGTGCTCGGCCCCGACAGCATCGTCGCCGCGCGCTGGGCGCTGGCCGCCGCCGAACAGAACAAGTTCCGCCCCTTCCACGACGCGCTCTATGCCGAAGGCCCGCCGAACGGCGAGGCGATCGCCGCCGCCGCCGCCAAGGCCGGGCTCGATCTGGGCGCGGCGAAGAAGTCGATCGGCTCTCAGGCGGTGAAGGCCGAGATCGACGCCAATCACGCGCTGGGCCAGAAGCTGGCGATGACCGGAACGCCGAGCTGGGTCATAGGCGGCAAGCTTTATTACGGCGCCCGCGATTATGAGGGCCTGGCGGAAGCGGTGGCGGAAGCGCGCAAGCAATAAATCCTCCCCGGCACGGGGAGGGGGACCAGCGAAGGTGGTGGAGGGGGCGTGCCGCAAACGCTGCGCTTTGTGGAGCGCCCCCTCCGTCAGCGCTTCGCGCTGCCACCTCCCCGTGCCGGGGAGGATTTAATCCCGCCGCCTTGCTCCGCATCATACCACACCCTACGTAACGGGGCCGTTCCGTTCCCTCGGGGTTTCCATGTCATCCATCCTGTCGGTCACTCAGGTCAGCAAGACCTATGCCTCGGGCCACAAGGCGCTCGATCATGTCGATCTCGATATCCAGCGCGGCGAGATCTTCGCGCTGCTGGGGCCGAACGGCGCCGGCAAGACGACGTTGATCTCGATCATCTGCGGCATCGTCACGCCGAGTTCGGGGACGATCCTGGTCGATGGCCATGACGCGATCCGATCCCCCCGCGAAGCGCGCTCGAAGATCGGGCTGGTCCCGCAGGAGATCGCGGTCGACATGTTCTCGACGGTCGGCTCGACCCTGCGTTTCTCACGCGGCCTGTTCGGCAAGGCGCCCGACCAGGCGCATTGCGATCAGGTGCTCAAGGATCTGTCGCTGTGGGACAAGCGCGACAACAAGATCATGGAATTGTCGGGCGGCATGAAGCGCCGCGTGATGATCGCCAAGGCGCTCAGCCACGAGCCCGATATCCTGTTCCTCGACGAGCCCACCGCCGGCGTCGATGTGTCGCTCAGGCGCGATATGTGGAAGCTGATCGGCAAGCTGCGCGAGCGCGGCACCACGATCATCCTCACCACCCACTATATCGAAGAGGCCGAGGAGATGGCCGATCGCGTCGGCGTCATCAACAAGGGGCAATTGCTCCTCGTCGAGAACAAGACCGAGCTGATGAAGAAGCTCGGTAAGCGCGAGATGGACATCACCCTGGTCGAGCCGATGACCGTTGTTCCCGCCGATCTCGCCGATTGGCATCTGACGATCGAGGATGAAGGCCATCGCCTGCGCTATGTGTTCGATGCCCAGGCAGAGCGCACCGGCATCCCGTCGTTGCTCCGCAAGCTCGGCGATCTCGGCATCGGCTTCAAGGATCTCGATACCTCCAAGTCGAGCCTCGAGGACATCTTCGTCGATCTGGTCGAGCACAAGGAAGCGTCCAACGAAGGAGCCGCGGCATGACCGGCGTCAACATCCACGGCATCTGGGCGATCTACAGGTTCGAGATGGCGCGCACCCTGCGCACCCTCTGGCAATCGATCGCCACCCCGGTGATCACCACCTCGCTCTATTTCATCGTCTTCGGCGGCGCGATCGGCAGCCGCATCGATTCGATCGGCGACGTCAATTATGGCAGCTTCCTGGTGCCCGGGCTGATCATGCTCTCGCTGCTGACGCAGAGCATCGCCAATGCCTCGATCGGCATCTACTTCCCCAAATTCACCGGCACGGTGTTCGAATTGCTGTCGGCGCCGATCTCGGCGGTGGAGATGGTGATCGGCTTCGTCGGCGCGGCGGCGACCAAATCGATCGTGATCGGGCTGATCATCCTCTTCACCTCGGCCTTTTTCGTGCCGCTGCGCATCGATCATCCGCTGGCGATGCTCGCCTTCCTGCTGCTGACCTCGGTCACCTTCTCGATGTTCGGCTTCATCATCGGCATCTGGGCCAATGGCTTCGAACAGCTCAACATCGTCCCCGCGCTGCTGGTGACGCCGCTCACCTTTCTCGGCGGCGCCTTTTATTCGATCGATATGCTGCCCCAGCCATGGCGCACCGTCAGCCTGTTCAATCCGGTGGTCTATCTGGTCAGCGGCTTCCGCTGGAGCTTCTTCGGCAAGGGCGATGTCGATATCGCCTGGAGCCTCGGCTTCACCGGCGCCTTCCTCGCGCTGTGCCTCGGCCTGATCGTGACGATCTTCCGCACCGGCTACCGGCTCAAGAACTAGCCTGCTTGCAATGTAGGGTGCTTATCCCATTCGAGCATTGTCTCCTGTGGTTCCCCGGCGAAGGCCGGGCCCCAGGTGGAGAGGTCGCTGTAACGAAGCGCTGCGCCCGTCAATATCTGTCCCCCAACTGGACCCTGACTTCGCCGGGGAGCCGCACATGTCCGAGCGGGATAAGCACCGAACAAGTCCGGGGTGACAAAGGGTGAAGAACACCGTTGCAATGTAGGATTTCGCCTGCTTGGCTCGACCGGCCGATAACCTCGGTCGCTCTTTGAAACCTTGAATAATCCAGCTTGCCGGATCGCCAATGTCGCGTCGGCGTCGTGGGGGTGTCGGGCCAGTGTCGCGGAGTGTCGCGCCGGTGTAGCGTGGGTGTCGCGCCGGTGTCGCCTCGCCGTCGCGGGAACGTGCCGTCCCCAGAGGCGCGAATGTTGCGTACCCCGAAAACACTAAACTTCCTCAACATTCGCGCGGTTCGTCGCCCCGTCGCTCAGTCGAGGAACAGCTCCGCCAGATGTTTGGGAACGCGCGCCAGCCTGCCCGTGGCGCGTTCCATGATCGCCCAGGTCGAAACCGCCTCGAGCTTGATCTTGCCGTCGGCGCCGGTGAATTTCATGTGGCGGTTGAACCGCGCTCCGCGCGGCGGATCCTGCACCCAGGTCTCGCCGGTGACCGTCTCGCCTTCGAGGACGCTGCTGCGATAATCGATCTCGTGGCGGGTGATCACCCAGAAATAGGCGGCGTGATCCTCGGGCGGCGCCAGCGCCATCCAATGCGCCACCGCCACATCCTGAATCCACTTCACCCACACCGCATTGTTGACATGGCCGAGCTCGTCGATGTCGTCAGCCTGAGCGGTGATCGTCTGGCGAAAAGGCGTCATCGGTAACCAGCTTTCGAAGCGGGGTGTTCACTCGATCCGTGCCATAGCTGCGGTCATGTTTCCGAGAAACCCATCACGGATCTTCCGTAGTCGCTGGTCGGCTTTGCTATGGGCGGCGGGTGTGCTGTTCTTCGCGGTCACCAGCATCGGCCTTGGCGACAAGGAGACGGCGGCAGTGGAGAATGCCACCGGCCTCACCGATGTCACCGGCGCCGCGGTCAGCAACGCCGATATGGCGGTGATCGCCAATCTTATCGGCGGATAGGGCTGCACGGCAAAGGCGGCAGCCCTTGCTGGGTAAAGGTCATGCTCTCGCCCTTGCCGGCGAAGCTGGTCCCGCCCGCCGCATAGCGGACGCCCGACGCGACGCGCTCCTGCTTGAGCACGAGGGTCTTGCCGGCCCGGGTGATCGTCACCTTGCCGTTATCGGGGTCGAACGCCGCGGTCATCCGTGATCCGTCGATGCATTTGTACCGCGCGGTCGAGCGGTTATCGAGCGGTGGCGGCGGCGTCGTTGCGCCGGAATCGGGGCGCGGCTTGATGTCGGCGGTGCGGATGCGCCAGCTCTTCTGCTCCGCGCTCGCACCATCGACGATCGTGCGGTGGAGCGTCACCGATCCGGTCATGCTGACCAGCGCGCCGGTCTTGAGCTTGCCGCCCACCTGCACCGGCACCGTCACGAAGCGCTGCCCCGCGCCGGCATCCACCGCGCCCGGTGCACCGACCTGCGCGGTGTAGGTGGCATATTTGTCGAAGCTCGCCGCAAACGCCTGCGCGCTCATCCCCGATGCCTTGCCGACATCCTCCCACAGCGCCCAGGCCTCGGCATATTTCTTCTCGCTGATCAGCGCATAATAACGCTGCACGACATCGGCAGCGCCCTGCGCGGTCTCGTCGATCGCCGGCGTAACCGTCATCGTATCCGCGCCGTTGGCGGCATTGTCCGGGACCGGTTGCAGCGGCGGCGGATTGGGCACCGTCTCGGCGACGACATTGTCGGCCACCACGGTGTCATTGACCGTCTGGTTCTGGTCGGCGGGCTGGATCGTGCACGCGCCGAGCGCGCAGGCGGCAAGCAGGATAGGACGCATCGATAGACCCCTGATATTCTTCTGTCAGCGTAACGAACGCCGGATCAGGAGGCTCGTTCCAATTCCGCCAGCCGCTCGGCCTGTTCGCGCGGCACGGCCAGCAAGGCATTGGCCGCCGCGCCGCCCGTGCCCGCCAGCAGGTTTGCGGGCGTGGCATCGGCGACGATCCGCCCCGACTGCATCACCAGCACCCGGTCGGCGAGCAGCAGCGCCTCGGCCATGTCGTGCGTCACCAGGATCGTCGTCAGCCCGAGCCGGTCGTGGAGCGCGCGAATCGCCTTGCCGAGCCCCGCCCGGGTGACCGGATCGAGCGCCCCGAACGGCTCGTCCATCAGCAGTATGCCCGGCGCCGTCGCCAGTGCTCGCGCCACGCCGACGCGCTGGCGCTGCCCGCCCGAAAGCGCATCGGGCATACGCACCGCCATCTCAGCGGGCAGCTCGACCAGCGCCAGCAATTCGGCCACGCGCGCCGCCGTGTCGCGCTCGCCCGCCAGCCTGAGCGGGATCGCGATATTCTCCGCCACGCTCATATGCGGGAACAGTCCGACATTCTGGAAGACATAGCCGATCCGCCGCCGCAGCAGGTGCACCGGCTGGGTGGAGACCGGGTCGCTACCGATGCAAACCTCGCCGCCGCTGGGATCGATCAGCCGGTTGACCATCTTGAGCAAAGTCGATTTGCCCGAACCGGAACTGCCGACCAATGCCACGAAGCTGCCGCCAGCGATCTCCAGCGTCACCTGATCGACAGCGGTCACCCCGCCGGCAAATGCCTTGCTGACATTTTTGTAGATAACGCTGCGCGTTTGCTCTGGCATCGCGCCGATTTGTGCGGGATGATCGCGCAAAGGTCAAAAAGGGGAGAGGGGCCGATGGCCACCAAGGCGGCATTCATCACCGGCGGCGCGTCGGGAATCGGTCAGGCGGTCGCCAAGGATCTGGCTGCACGCAGCTGGCGCATCGGGCTTGCGGACATCAACGCCGCCGGGCTGGAAGCGACCAGGAAGATGCTTCCCGATGGCATGGCGACCACCCATGTCATGGACGTGCGCGATCGCGGCCAATGGGCGCAGGCGCTCGCCGAGTTTGCCGAGGCCAGCGGCGGCCGCCTCGATTTCCTGTTCAACAATGCTGGCATCGCCGTCGCCGGCCAGCTCGAAGGCATGTCCGACACCGACATCGACCGGGGCCTCGATATCAATATCAACGGCATGATTTACGGTGCCAAGGCCGCACACGCGCTTCTCGCCGCCACACCCGGATCGGCGATGATCCTGACCAGCTCGGCGGCGGGCATCGCCGGCAATGCCGGCATGTCGATCTATTGCGCCGGCAAGTTCGCGATGCGGGGATTCGCCGAGTCGCTCAATGCCGAATGGGCGCCCGAGGGTATCTATGTCGGATCGCTGATGCCGAGCTTCATCGAGACACCGTTGCTCAACCATGTTGGCCAGGACACCAACCGCACCGTGCGCGAATCGGTGCGCGGCGCGGGACTGGAGATCACGCCGGTCGATGAGGTCGCCAAGACCGTCTGGAACATCCTCGAGAGCCGCAAGGCGGTCCACACCCGCGTCGGCAAGACCGCGCACCGCTTGTGGTTCATGGCGCGCTGGTTCCCCGGCTCGCTCCGCAGGATGACCGGCAAGGCGTTCAAATAAGCGCGTCGATCGCCTGCGCCATCTGGATATCGCGGATCGAAAGCCCGTCGGCGTCGTGGGTGGTCAGCAGGATCGTGACCCGGTTCCACACGTTCGACCATTCGGGATGGTGATCGGCCTTGTCGGCGAGCAGGGCGACACGGGTCATGAAGCCGAACGCTTCGTTGAAGTCCCTGAAGGTGAAGGTCCGCACGATCGCGTCGCGCTCGGCCTCGTGCGCCCATTCGGGCAGCGCCGCCAGCGATTCGGCTCGCAATCCCTCGGTCAGCCGCGTCACCATGCCTAGCTCTCCTTGCCGTAGCGCTTGCTGACCGCCTATGCCGCTCAGGATGACCCGGCAAGCCCCAGATGCAGCCATGATCGAGGCAATGGCCCGCGAGGCGCTCGCGCGCATTCCGGAGCCGTTCGCGAGCTATCTCGGCGATGTCGTGCTGATCGTTGACGAGTTCGCCGACGACGAAACGCTGGACGCTCTCGGCATCGAGGATCCGTTCGGCCTGACCGGCCTTTATCACGGCCGCCCGGTCGGCGAGAAATCCACCTTCGAAAGCGGCGCGCTGCCCGATCGCATCCACCTCTATCGCCAGCCTCTGCTCGCCGAATGGTGCGAAACCGGCGTCGATCTTGGCGACCTGATCACCCATGTCGTGATCCATGAGGTCGGGCATCATTTTGGTCTGTCCGATGACGATATGCATGCGCTGGAAGACGCTGCCGGGTGAACGGCCTCGCTTTCCGCGATGCGACTTGCGCGAGAGGCGGGCGGCTGCTGTTCGAGGCGCTGAGCTTTGCGCTGGCACCAGGGCAGGCGGCGCTGGTGACCGGGCCGAACGGGGCAGGCAAATCGAGCCTGATCCGAATCGCCGCCGGGCTGCTCGCTCCGACATCGGGCTCGGTACAAGGCGAAGGGGCGCGGGCTTTGCTCAGCGAGGCGGCGGCGCTCGATCCGGAGCTAAGCCTTAACGCCGCCTTGCGATTCTGGGCGCGGATCGACGGGCGCCCGGACGCGGTGGCCGCGGCGCTGGAAGCGGCCGGTCTCGCCGAACTGGCGCAAGTGCCGGTGCGATTGCTCTCTACCGGCCAGCGCCGCCGCGCGGCGCTGGCGCGAGTGGTGGCGAGCGGCGCGCCGGTCTGGCTGCTCGATGAGCCCGCCAATGGTCTGGACGACAGCTCGGTTCGATCGCTCGAAGCGCTCATCGCCAGCCACCGGGCTGGCGGCGGCATCGCGCTGGTCGCGACCCATTTGCCCATCGCGCTGCCGGATGCGATCGAGGTAACGCTTTGAACGCGCTCGCTTCGATCACCTGGCGTGAAGTGCGCCGCGCCTGGTCGAGCGGCGGGCTGGTGCTGCCGGTGGCGTTCTTCCTGCTCGTCGCCATCCTGTTTCCTTTCGCGATCGGGCCCGACGGCAAGCTGCTTGCCCGGGTCGGCGGCGGGGTGATCTGGAGCGCGGCGCTGCTCGCGGCGTTGCTCCCCGTCGAGCGGCTGATCACGCCCGACGCAGAGAGCGGCGTGCTCGACCAGTTCGCGGCGCGAGGCCTGTCCGATTCGGCGGTCGCCGCCGCCAAGATGGCCGGGCATTGGCTGGGTTTCGCGCCGGCCTTGCTTGCCGCGACGGTGATCGCAGCCGCCCTGCTCCGTCTGCCCAACGAAACCCTCCTTCCGATCCTGACCGCCCTCGCCATCGGCACACCCGGTCTCGCGGCGCTCGGCACTGCCACCGCCGCTCTGGTCGCGGGGCTGCGCGGTGCCGGCGCATTGGCCGGGCTGGTGATGCTGCCCTTCGCGGTTCCCCTCCTCATCTTCGGCGCCACCGCCGATCAGGCCGGCGCGCTCAAGCTGCTCGGGGCCTTCAGCCTTCTGCTTGTCGCCGGCTGCCCGTTCGTCGCCGGCGCCGCCATTCGCATGGGCCGCTCCTAGCGGCTCCACCGCGCGAAGATCGCCGTCGGCAATTCCAGCCCGCGCGCTTCCTCGCGGACGGTGAGTTCGCCGGCTTCGACCGTCCCTCCGAGATCGGCGAAATGCTGGCGGACCAGCTCGCCGATCGCCAGCGCCGACATCCGTACCGCGTAGACGGTGAGGAACAGGAAGCGCGAATCCGCATCGAGCAAAGCGCGGCAATCGGCGATCAGGCCGGGCAGGCCCTCTTCGAGCTTCCAGACCTCGCCATTGGGGCCGCGACCCCATTTGGGCGGATCGAGGATGATACCGTCATAGCGGCGGCCGCGGCGAACCTCGCGGGCGGTGAACTTGCCGGCGTCGTCGATCATCCAGCGAACGGGCAAGTCGGCCATGCCCGACAGTTCGGCATTGGCCTTGCCCTCGGCGACCGATTTCTTCGAGGCGTCGACATGGGTCATCCGCGCGCCCTTGGCGGCCATCGCCAGCGTGCCGACGCCGGTATAGCCGAACAGGTTCATGACTTCCGGCTCTGGCTTGTCGGAAACCTGTTCGCGCATCCAGCTCCACACCGGCGCCATATCGGGGAAGAAGCCCAAATGGCGGAACGGCGTGGTCTGAGCGGTGAAGGCCACTTCCTCCCAGCGAAGCGGCCAGCCCTCGCGCGGGGTCGGCTTCGCATAGTGCCACCGCCCGCCGCCCTCATCGTCGGGGGCGGGGAGGAACTCGCCATGCGCGTCCCAGTCCGCGGAGGCCGGTGCCCACATCGCCTGCGGTTCGGGACGGATGAAACGATAGTCGCCATAGCGTTCGAGCTTGCGGCCATGGCCGCTGTCGATCAGCCCGTAATCCGCCCAGGGCTCGCCGGTGAGCGTGACGAGCTTCACGCGGCGGCGCCCTTCGGCGTCGCGCGTTCGGCGATATAGGCGCTGACGGCTTCGAAGGTCGCGGGCAGCACCTCATAGCGCTCCTGCCGTTCGAACAGATCGCCGGCGCGGGCGGGCACCGAGGGGCGCCGCCCGGTCGCGCGTTCGACCGCGTCGGCGAACTTGGCGGGGTGCGCGGTCGCCAGCGTCACCACCGGCACATCGGCGGGCAGATCGGCGCGGCGCGCGGCGGCGAGGCCGATCGCGGTGTGCGGATCGATCACCTGCCCGGCTTCCGAAGACGCCCAGCGCATCGCTTCGTTCATCTCACCCGGCTCGATACGGTCGCTGGCGAGCAGTGACGCGGCGCCCTCGCGCTGCGCATTGCTCAGCCGCATTGCCTTGCTTGATTCGAACCCGGCCATCTGCTCGGCGACCGAGCCGCCGGCGAGGTCGAACAGCAGCCGCTCGAAGTTCGAGCTGACCTGGATGTCCATCGAAGGCGCCGCGGTCGGCGTCACCGTCCCCGCCGAATAGTCGCCCGCCGAGAGCGCGCGGTGGAGGATGTCGTTGACGTTGGTGGCGACGATCAGCTTCGCCACGGGCAGGCCCATCCGCGACGCGACATAGCCCGCGAACACGTCGCCGAAATTGCCCGTCGGCACCGAGAAGGCGACCGGCCGCTCGGGCGCACCGAGTCGGACGGCGGCGTAGAAATAATAGACGATTTGCGCCATCAGCCGCGCCCAGTTGATCGAATTGACCGCGGTGACCTGGAAGCGCCCGGCGAAATCACTGTCGTTGAACATCGCCTTCACCAGCGCCTGGGCATCGTCGAAGCTGCCCTCGATGGCGATATTGTGGACGTTGGGGGCGAGCACCGTCGTCATCTGGCGGCGCTGGACATCCGAGACGCGACCCCTGGGGTGGAGCATGAAGATCTGGATGCCGTGCCGCCCGGCGACCGCGTCGATCGCCGCCGAGCCGGTATCGCCCGACGTCGCGCCGACGATGGTGAGGTTCTCGCCGGTCCCGCCCAGGAACCTCTCGAACAACAGCCCCAGCAATTGCAGCGCCACGTCCTTGAAGGCGAGCGTCGGCCCGTGGAACAGTTCGAGCAGGAAGTGGCGCTCGTCGAGCTGCGCCAAGGGCGTCACCGCGGCATGGCTGAAGCGGCCATAGGCCTGGGTGCAGAGCGCGCGCAGCTCGTCTTCGCCGATGTCGCCTTCGACGAAGGGCAGCATCACACGGACGGCGGTCTCGACATAGGAGAGGCCCTTCAGCCCGGCGATCTGCTCGCGAGTGAAGCTGGGCCAGCTCTCGGGCACGTAGAGCCCGCCATCGCTGGCGAGGCCGGCCAAGGTGACGTCGCGAAAGCCAAGGGTCGGCGCGGTGCCGCGGGTGCTGATGTAGCGCATGATCTCCAGCGCGTAGCGGCGGGCGGGGACGGGGGCAAGAAAGCCGAACTTTAGCGGCATTCGGAGGCGCGACGCGCGCGAATGTTGAGGAAGTTTAGTGTTTTCGAGGGGCGAAGGTTGCGCCGCTCTGGGGCGCCGCCGGCGACGCGACAGCTTGGCGACGCCGGGAGGACAGCGCGGCGACACCTGCGCGACGGCGGCGCGACAGGTTGAGACGGTGAAGCGACACGGACGCGACACTTGCGCGACAAGTACGCTGGGTGGCGAAAGGGCGATCGGCCGTGGCTGCATCGATCAGGATAGAGCAGGCGAAATCCTACATTGGAAGGGTTTTGGGGATGCAGTTTACGATTTGGGGGCCGCCCGCTCCCGCCACGCCAGCGCCAGCACATAGATCACCGCCGCGACCAGCGCGAACAGGAACCATTGCACGCCATAGGCGAGATGGTTGTTGGGCACGCTGGAAATGTCCGGCGTGCCGTTGGCGGTCAGGCCCGGGGCGGGGGTGTCGGCGATCAGCATCAGGCGCTTGGGGGTGCGATCGAACAGCGTGGCGAGCAGCGAGCGGCTGTCTGGCGCGTGGCTGATCCGGCCGCTGACCGCGCCGCCTTTCCATTCCGGCTTCGCGTTGGGATCGCGAGTCGTGCCCAACTGGACCAGCATGCCCGGCCCTTCGAGCCCGCCGGTGCGGCACTCGACGATGAAGCGGAACCCGGCATTGCCCGCGCCGGTCAACTGGCTCGATACCGGCTGGAGGCAGAAACCGCTGGCCTTGCGGAACAGCAGCGAATCGTCGGGGAATCTGGGAAAGGCGATCTCGGGCTTGGCGGGATTGGCGGCGAGCTGGGCGAGCTGCGCCTCCTTTTGCGGCAGGCGGATCGCCAGCTGCCAGACGCCGAGCGCGATCATCACGGCGACGCACAGACCGACAATCGCCGTCGGGATCAAGGGCAGGCGCGGCATCATTCGGGCTCCTTGAGCCGCGCTTCCCGCGCGCGGTTGCGATATTCGAGCGCGAGCAGCAGCCCCTTGGCGAAACGCAGGCTGACCATCACCAGCGCCAGCGTCAGCGGAACCCACAGCAGGACGTGGATCAGCACCCCGGGTTCGAAAGTGAATTCCACCCACAATGCCAGCATCACGACCAGCGCGCCGATGCCGAGCGTCATGAACACCACCGGCCCGTCGCCGACGTTGAACTTCGAATAATCGAGGCCGCAGGCGCCGCATTTGTCGGCGAAGCCGGCGAAGTTCCTGAACAGCGTCCTCGCGCCGCAGCGCGGACAGCTGCCCCTCAGCCCGGAATCAACAGGGGGAGGCAAGCTCGCGCCGCCTCCCCCCGAGAGCTGATCGGTGTCGCTGGACACTTATCCGCCGTGGACCGCAGCGCCCCAGCCGCCCCAGACATAGATCGACGCGAACAGGAACAGCCACACCACGTCGACGAAGTGCCAGTACCAGGCCGCCGCTTCGAAGCCGAAATGCTGGCGCGGGGTGAAGTGGCCCTTATAGGCGCGCACCAGGTTGACGATCAGGAAGATCGTGCCGACCAGCACGTGGAAGCCGTGAAAGCCGGTCGCCATGAAGAAGGCGCCGCCATAGCTCGAACCGCCCTCGCTCGCCGCCTTGAAGGGGAAGGGGGCGTGGACATATTCATACGCCTGGATGCAGCTGAACAGCACGCCCAGGACGATGGTCAGCCACAGGCCCTTCTTGACGCCGTCATCCTCGCCGACGCCGATCAGGCCCCACAGGCCCTTCATCGCGCCGCCGCGCTGGTTGTGGATCAGCGCATGGTGCGCCCAGGTCACGGTGCAGCCCGAGCAGAGCAGGATCAGGGTGTTGAGCAGCGGGAATTGCCACGCGTCGAGCACTTCCATGCCCTTGGGCGGCCAGACGCCGCCGACCGCTTCGACGCTCGACGGGAACAGCGAGAAATCGAACCAGGCCCAGAACCAGCCGACGAAGAACATCACTTCGGAAGCGATGAACAGGATCATTCCGTAGCGCAGATGGAGCTGCACGACCGGGGTGTGATCGCCCTGCTGCGCTTCCTGGATGACCTGCGCCCACCAGCCGAAGAAGGTGATCGCGACGGCGGCCACGCCCGCGAAGAAGACCAGCGTGGCGGCGGGCATCGAGTGCATCCACATGATGCCGCCGGCCGCGAGCACAAGCGCGGACATCGCGCCGAACAGCGGCCAGGCGCTGGGCGGCAGGATATGATAGTCGTGGTTCTTGGCACCGGCCATGAGGACGTTCCCTGTTCGTCTGGTTTGCAGTCGCTTTAAGAGGCGAATCCGCTTCCCGCAACGGTCGTGATCGCCGCAAGGCGGCCGCCGGCGAGAAAGGTCACGCAGGCGCGCGGCGGCGCCCATGCGTGAGCCCGTGCCGCTGCCCGGCAGCCGCGTTGCGGCGACCGCGAAGCGGCGGGCCCGATTCGCCTCTTCAGCTCGGCGTTTTCGCGGAATCCGCCGGATAAAAAGTATAGGAGAGCGTGATTTCCTGAACGTCCTTCGTGTCGGGATCGTCCAGGATCTTCGGATCGACGTAGAAGATCACCGGCATCCGCACCGTCTGGCCGGGATCGAGCGTCTGCTGGGTGAAGCAGAAGCACTGGATCTTGGTGAAATATTTGCCCGCCACGTTGGGCGTGACGTTGAAGGTGGCGGTGCCGGTTACGGCCTTGTCGCTGCTGTTGGTGGCGGTGAAGAACGCCATGTCGCGGCCGCCGATATCGATCGTGTCGGAGCGGCGCTCTGGCGCGAATTTCCAGGGCAGGCCCTTGTCGACATTGCTGTCGAACGCGACCGTGATCTTCTGGCCCGTCGTGCCGGGCGCGCGCAGCCCGCGCTGGGTGGTGCCGTTGAGCCCGGTCGCCTCGCAGAACATTCGGTACAGCGGCACGGCGGCGAAGCCCAATCCGCCCATCGTGCAGACGCCGATCCCGGCGAGGATCGCGGTGCGAAGGTTGCGGCTGATCATCCCGGATGGCCGAGCTTTATCTTCACGATCGAGATCGCGAACACCAGGATCACGAACGCGCCGAGCAGCACCGCCATCAGCCGGGCGCGGCTGCGCTGGCGCGTGCGGATCAGGTCGGTCTCGCTCGGGGCGGGCTTGGGCGCGCGGATCAGATCGTCGGTCATGCAAACCACCTGTCGGCGACCAGTGCGCCGAAAATGAGGAAGAGATAGAGGATCGAATATTTGAACAGCCGCTTCTCGGGCGCCATCGCGTCGTCCGGCGTGGTGGCGCGGAAGGTGACCTGCGCGGCGAACAATGCGAACAGCGCGGTGCCGAGCAGGGCGGTCCAGCCATAGATCGGCCCGAGCAGCCCCAGCGGCCAGGGCGCGATCACCGCCGCCGCCATCGGGATGGTGTAGAGCCCGATCTGAATGCGCGTGCTGCGCTCGCCCGCCACCACCGGCAGCATCGGCACGCCCGCCTGCTCGTAATCGCTCTTCACGAACAGCGCGAGCGCCCAGAAATGCGGCGGCGTCCACAGGAAGATGATCAGGAACAGCAGGATCGGCAGCAGCGTCACGTCGCCGGTCGCGGCGGCCCAGCCGATCATCGGCGGGAAGGCGCCGGCGGCGCCGCCGATGACGATGTTCTGCGGCGTCCGGCGCTTGAGCCAGATCGTGTAGATGAAGACGTAGAACAGGATCGAGGCGGCGAGGATCAGCGTCGCGGCGAGGTTGATCGCGAAATACATCAGCGCGAGGCTGAAGCCCGACAGGCCGACGCCGAAATGCAGCGCCGATTGCCGGTCCATGCGGCCGGCGGGCAGCGGGCGACCGGCGGTGCGCTTCATCCTGGCGTCGATATCGCTCTCATACCATTGGTTGAGCGCCCCCGCCGCGCCCGCGCCGAGCGCGATGCACAGAATGGCGGTGAACCCCAGCACGGGGTGGATCGGCACCGGCGCCGCCAGCATCCCGCACAGGCCGGTGAATACCACCAGGCTCATCACCCTGGGTTTGGTCAGCGCGAGGAAATCCCGCCAGTCGGCGGGAAGGGTGGCGGCGGAGGCGGTGGTCGTGGTCATGGCGTTGCGGGCGCTATAGGAGCCGCGGCGCGAAGGGGAAAGGGCCCGCGTGCGCGCACCGTCCGCGCGTAGGCCAGATCGTCCGCGCGTAGGCCGGAGCGCCGCCGATGGGATCAACCAGCGCCCCGGCCGAGGCTCAAGCGGGGTGCCGCGTGCCTCTGCGCGAGAGCCATCGCATCCGCGGCGGGCGGAGGCAACCGGCGCCATGACGTCAACCGACCCAAAATGAACGCAAACGGAAAACGCCCCGGAGTTTCCCCCGGGGCGTCTTCTGTCTGCGAAGGCCTTTCGGCCGAACGTTAGTGGTGCGAATCGCTGTCGATGACCGGCAGCGTCTCGAACTGGTGGAACGGCGGCGGGCTCGACAGCGTCCATTCGAGCGTCGTCGCGCCCTCGCCCCACGGATTGCCCTCGGCCTTCTTGCCGGCGAGCAGCGACTGGATCACGTTCCAGAAGAAGATCGCCATCGAAGCGGCCATGATCATGTAGCCATAGGTCGCGATCTGGTTCCAGTGCGCATAGCCGTCCGGATAGTCCGGGTAGCGGCGCGGCATGCCCTGCAGGCCCAGGAAGTGCATCGGGAAGAACATCACGTTCACGCCGATGAAGAACACCCAGAAGTGCAGCTGGCCGAGCAGCTCGTTATACATCCGGCCCGACATTTTCGGGAACCAGTAGTAGAAGCCGGCGAACAGCGAGAACACCGCGCCGAGGCTGAGCACATAGTGGAAGTGCGCGACGACGTAATAGGTGTCCTGCATGTAATCGTCGACGCCGCCATTGGCGAGCACGACGCCGGTGACGCCGCCGACGGTGAACATGAAGATGAAGCCGAGCGACCAGACCATCGGGGTCTTGAAGCTCATCGAGCCGCCCCACATCGTCGCGATCCACGAGAAGATCTTCACGCCGGTCGGCACCGCGATCACCATCGTCGCCGCGGTGAAGTACATCTTGATCGTCACCGACATGCCGGTGGTGAACATGTGGTGCGCCCAGACGACGAAGCCGACCAGGCCGATCGCGACCATGGCATAGGCCATGCCGAGATAGCCGAACACCGGCTTGCGGCTGAAGGTCGCGACGATCTGGCTGATCATGCCGAAGCCCGGCAGGATCATGATGTACACCTCGGGATGGCCGAAGAACCAGAACAGGTGCTGATAGAGGATCGGATCGCCGCCATATTGCGGATCGTAGAAGGCGGTGCCGAAGTTGCGGTCGGTCAGCAGCATGGTGATCGCGGCGGCGAGCACCGGCAGCGCCAGCAGCAGCAGGAACGCGGTGATCAGCACCGACCACACGAACAGCGGCATCTTGTGCAGAGTCATGCCCGGCGCGCGCATGTTGAAGATGGTGGTGATGAAGTTGATCGCGCCGAGGATCGAGCTGGCGCCCGCCAGGTGAAGCGACAGGATCGCCATGTCGACCGAGGGCCCGGGCTCGCCATAGGTGGAAAGCGGCGCATAGACCGTCCAGCCGGTGCCCGCGCCGATGCCGACGAACGGCGAGGCGAGCAGCAGCAGGAAGGCCGGGATCAGCAGCCAGAACGAGATGTTGTTCATGCGCGGGAACGCCATGTCCGGCGCACCGATCATGATCGGCACGAACCAGTTGCCGAAGCCGCCGATCATCGCCGGCATGACCATGAAGAACACCATGATCAGGCCGTGCGCGGTGATCAGCACGTTCCAGAAGTGCAGCGCGTCGTCGAGGCTGTGCTGGCCGCCGTGGAGCATGCCCAGCCAGTGCGGCAGATACTGGATGCCCGGATGCATCAGCTCGGCGCGCATCAGACCCGAGATGCCGCCGCCGATGATGCCGGCGACGATCGCGAAGATCAGATAGAGGGTGCCGATGTCCTTGTGGTTCGTCGACATGAACCAGCGGGCGAAGAAGCCCGGCTTGTGATCGGCATCGTGATGATCGTGATGATCATGGCCGTGTGCGATTGCGGTCTCGGTCATCTTAATTGCCCGTATTGCCGGCGCCGGCCGGATTGGCGGTCGCAGGCGCGTTGGTCACTGCTGGAGCAGCGGTTGCGTTGGTGATGGCGACGTTGGCGCCGGCGGCGCCGTTGGTCGTGTCGTCGGCTTCGTTGCCGGCGGGAGCGGCGGCGGTGGTCGTCGCGGCTTCGGGGGCGGGCATCTTGCCGCCCTTGGCCGCCACCCACTGCGCGAACACTTCGGGCGACACCGCTTCGACGGCGATCGGCATATAGCCGTGGCGCGCGCCGCACAGTTCGGAGCATTGCCCGAAATAAACGCCCGGCTTCTCGATGATGAAGCTGGTCTCGTTGATCCGGCCCGGCACCGCGTCGAGCTTGATCCAGAAGGCGGGGACCGCCCAGGCATGGATCACGTCCTGCGCGGTGGTGAGCAGGCGGATCGGCACGCCAACCGGCAGCACGACGCGCTGATCGGTCGCGAGCAAGCGCGGGCCGTCCTGATCGGTGCGGTAGCGATCGCCGGCCTTGAGCGCCGGATCGTCCTTCTCCCGGAGCATGTTCGCGGTCAGCTGGATGCCGCCATGATCGGGATATTCGTAGCTCCAGAACCACTGGTTGCCGATCGCCTTGAGCGTGACGGCTTCCTTGGGCGCGGGCTTGAACTGGGCGGCGAGCAGCTTGATCGACGGGATCGCGATCGCGACGAGGATCAGCACCGGGACGAGGGTCCACAGGATCTCGATCGTCACATTGTGACTGGTTTTCGACGGCACCGGGTTCCTGCGGCGATTATAGCGGAAGATCACCCAGGCCAGCAGGATCAGCACGAAGACCGAGATGGCCGCGATCAGCGAGAACAGGATGTTGTCGTGGAACCAGTGCGCGGTGCGCCCATTCGGCGTCACCTGCTGCTGAAGCCCGTACTTGCCATCGGTGGGCTGGCCGACGCCCGCCACCGGCGCCGTCTTCGGCAGTCCCGACGCGTCGAGCGTGGGATCGGCGACCTTGGGGGTCTCCGCCGCCGCCGGAGCCGCGGCGCTGCTGGTCGCCGCCGGAGCCGCGGCGTTTCCGGTTGCCGCTGGAACCGCGGCGGGCGCCGCAGCAGGCTCCTGCGCGGTGGCGGGAACGGCGAACGCCATCCCGGCCGCGAGGATAATCGAAGTCAACCCAAGCATGCGCATCGTCTATATTCACCCTGTTCGCGAGCAGCGCCGAGGAGGGGCCGCGAAACAGCCCCCTGCAACATGGGCCTATACGCCGCGCCGCCCCATTCTCAACCCTTTTTGCGCGCGGTTGCGGTGCGCGGGCCCCGGTCCTAAAGGTCTGCGCCTTCTCCATGGACGAGGAAGCGACTTTGCACGGCGACGCCATCTTGGACGAGTTCCGCGACGCGGGCGCGCTGCTCGAAGGGCATTTCATCCTCTCATCGGGGCTGCGCTCGCCGGTGTTTCTGCAAAAGATGCGGATCTTCGAGGATCCGGTGCGCAGCGAGCGGGTCTGCTCGGCGCTGGGCAAGCTGATCCGCGAATCGTTCGGTGCCGTCGATCTGGTGGTGTCGCCCGCGATCGGCGGCATCATCCCCGGCTATGAGACGGCGCGGGCATTGGGCTGCAAGGCGCTGTTCGTCGAGCGTGAGAATGGCGCGTTCCAGCTCCGCCGTGGCTTCGAGATTCCCGAGGGCGCGCGAATCGTGATGGTCGAGGATATCGTCACCACCGGGCTCTCGTCGCGCGAATGCATCGCCGCGATCCGCCAGCATCCGGGCGAGTTGCTGGGCGCCGCCTGCATCGTCGATCGTTCGAATGGCGCGGCGGAGGTCGGCGTGCCGTTGGTCTCCTTGCTCAAGCTCGACGTGCCCGCCTATCCCGCCGACCAGCTCCCCCCGGAACTCGCCGCGATTCCCGCGATCAAGCCCGGGAGCCGGGTGACCGCGTGACCGGCAAGCTCCGCCTCGGCGTCAACATCGATCACGTCGCGACCGTCCGCAACGCGCGCGGTTCGGGCTATCCCGATCCGGTCCGCGCCGCCTTGCACGCGGTCGAAGCGGGCGCCGACGGCATCACCGCGCACCTTCGCGAAGACCGCCGCCACATCACCGACGGGGATATCGCCCGCCTCGTCGCCGAGCTGACCGTGCCGCTCAATCTGGAGATGGCGGCGACCGAGGAGATGCTCGGCATCGCGTTGCGCCATCGCCCGCACGCGGTGTGCATCGTTCCCGAAAAGCGCGAGGAGCGCACCACCGAGGGCGGATTGGACGCGGCGGGGCAGCACAACCATCTCGCGCCGATGGTCGCCAAATTGCTCGATGCCGGCTGCCGTGTCTCCTTGTTCATCGAGCCCGACGCCCGCCAGATCGACGCCGCGCTGCGCCTGCGCGCGCCGGTCGTCGAGCTTCATACCGGCCGCTATTGCGAGCTGGACGAGGGCGAGCGCGAAGCCGAACTCAAGCGCATCGCCGATGCCGCCGCGCTCGCCGCCAAGGCGGGGCTCGAACCGCATGCCGGCCATGGCCTGACCTTCGACAATGTCGTCCCGATCGCCGCGATCCCGCAGGTGATGGAGCTCAATATCGGCCATTTCCTGATCGGCGAGGCGATCTTCGACGGGCTCGCTCCGGTGGTGCGGCGGATGCGCGAACTGATGGACGGGGCGCGGTGAGATCCCTTCTTAGATCCTCCCCGGAACGGGGAGGGGGACCAGCCTCAGGCTGGTGGAGGGGGCTCCCCACCAGCGATACGCCCGTTGCATGCCCCCTCCACCACCGCTTCGCGGCGGTCCCCCTCCCCGTGCCGGGGAGGATCAAATGATCATCGGCACCGGCTCGGACCTCTGCAATATCGAACGCATCCAATCCTCGCTGGACCGTTTCGGGACACGATTCGAGCAGCGAGTCTTCACCGAGGCGGAACGTGCCAGGGCCGCGCGGCGCCCGCATACCCGGGCCGGAACGCTGGCAAAACGCTTCGCCGCCAAGGAGGCGTTCTCGAAAGCGGTGGGCACCGGCTTCAAGGCCGGGGTGTTCATGAAGGATATTGGCGTGGTCAATTCGCCCTCGGGCGCGCCGACGCTGGCGCTGACCGGCGGGGCCAGAGCGAGGCTTGACGCGCTAACCCCCGAAGGCCACGTCGCTAAGGTGCATTTAACGCTAACCGACGATCATCCCTGGGCTTTCGCCATGGTGATCATCGAAGCGGTGAAGGACGAGTAGTGGCGGAAAGGATTGCGTTGGGCCGGAGCGATTTCGACGAGACCGTCGACCATGTCGATGAGGATGCGCGGCCGCGCACCGATTGGTGGGCGGAGCTTCGCGGCGTCTTCTGGCTGGTGCTGGCGGTGCTCGGCTTCCACAGCCTGATCGCCAAGCCCTTCTACATTCCCAGCGAATCGATGATGCCGGGGCTGCTGGTCGGCGACCGGCTGGTCGTGACCAAATATCCCTATGGCTATTCGTTCGTCACCCCGACCTTCCATCTGCTGCCGTTCATACACGGACGGTTCCTCGGCAAATTGCCCGAGCGCGGCGATGTCGTGATCGTCACGCCGCCGGGCACCAATACCGACTATATCAAGCGGGTGATCGGCCTGCCGGGAGACCGCGTCGCGGTGCGCGGCGGGGTCGTCTATCTCAACGGCGTCGCGGTGCCCCGCCAGGCGATGGGCAACCGCGACATTCCGGTCGATGCCAACACCCAGTGCGACCGCGATCACTATGGCAACAGCAAGGTCCGCGTGGGCGGCCAGCTTTTCTGCCGCGTCGCGATCTACCGTGAGACGCTGCCAGGCGGGCGCTCCTACGACACGATCGATATCGGTGTCGGCGCCAGCCGCGGCGACAATTATCCCGAGGTCCGCGTGCCCGCCAACCGCGTCTTCCTGATGGGCGACAATCGCGACAATTCGGCCGACAGCCGCTATCCGCTGCTCAGCCCCGACGGCAAGCCCGAGGGATTGGGCGGCCCGGTGCCGTGGGAGAATATCGGCGGGCGCGCCGAATTCATCACCTTCAGCCTCGACGGCAGCGCGACCTGGAACCCGCTGACCTGGGGCAATTCGTTCCGCGCGGGCCGCGCCGGCACCTCGCTCCATCCCCAGCGCGACGACAAATGAGCGACCCCCTCGCCTCCGATCACGTCGATATCGTCCAGGAGCCCGGGCCCAACGAGATGCGCGACCCGCTGGTCCGCGCCGAGCTCAAGCGGGCATCGGTGTGGTTCGGCCTCGCGATCGCGGTCGCGCTGGTCGTGCTGCTGATCCAGCCGTTGCTGATCATCTTCGGCGGGCTGGTGTTCGCCTCGATGCTCGACGGCGGCGCGCGGCTGCTCGGGCGGATCCTGCCGATCCCGCGCACGCTGCGGATCGTCATCACCATCCTGCTCGCGATCGCGTTCGTCGCCGGCGTCTTCTACCTGACCGGCGTCCAGATCGCCCAGCAGGCCGAGCAGCTCCGCACCACGCTGGAGGTCCAGGCCAATCGCGTCGCCGCCTGGGCGAGCGAGATGGGGCTGATGCCCGGCCGCTCGGACCTGACCGGCCTTGTCCAGCAGGCGATCGGATCGGTCGGGCGGCTGACCTCGGCGGTGGGATCGGTGATCGGCGCGGCGACCAGCATGCTGATGATCGCCATCCTCGGCCTGTTCCTCGCGCTGGAGCCGCGCACCTATGAGCGCGGGCTGCAATGGATGGTGCCGATCGAGCATCGCGACGAATTCGCGATCACGCTGGCGCGGATGGCGACGACGATGCGGCGCCTGCTTGCCGGCCGCCTGTTCGGCATGCTGTTCGAAGGGGTGATCACCTGGCTGGCGCTGTGGGCGGCGGGGGTGCCGATGGCGCTGCTGCTGGGGATCATCACCGGCGTGCTCGCCTTCATCCCCAATATCGGCGCGTTCATCTCGGGCGTGCTGATGATCGCGGTCGGCTTCAGCGCCGGGCCGGAGACGGGCGTGTGGGCGATCATCGTCTATTTCGCGGTCCAGAATTTCGACGGCTATGTCGTGCTGCCGCTGGTCGCGCGGCATACCGTCGATATGCCGCCGGCGCTGACCATCGCCTCGCAGATCCTCGCCAGCGCCCTGTTCGGCGTGCTCGGGCTGGCGCTCGCGGATCCGATGGTGGCGATGATCAAGGTCGCGCTGGAGAGCGAGGCCGAACGTGCCGAGCGGGCCAGCAGCGGCAAGCGCCCGCGGTGGCGCCGCGCGCCGCAGGATGCCGCGCCCGAGGAACCGTGATGATCCTCTACGATTATTTCCGCTCGTCCGCCGCCTATCGCGTCCGCATCGCCCTCAATCTCAAGGGCGTGGCCTATGAACGCCGCGAGATCATGCTGCTCGAGGACCAGCAGCGCTCACCGGAGCATCTCGCCCGCAACCCCCAGGGACTGGTGCCGGCGCTCGAGGCCGATGGCGTGGTGCTGACCCAGAGCCTCGCGATCATCGACTGGCTCGATGCGCGTTTTCCCGAGCCGCGCCTGATCCCCGCCGACGGGCAGGCGCGCGCGGCGGCGCTGGCGCAGGCGATGGTGATCGGCATGGACGTCCATCCGCTCAATAACCTCCGCGTGATGCGGCGGCTGAAGGCGATGGGGGTCGAGGAGGATGCCCGCAACGACTGGACGCGGCACTGGATCGCGCAAGGGTTCGCCGCGCTGGAAGCGATGGCGGGAGAGGGCCGGTTCCTCGGCGGCGATGCGCCGGGGATCGCCGATCTGTTCCTGATCCCGCAGATGTTCAACGCCCGGCGCTTCGATACCCCGCTCGACGCGTTTCCCAGGCTGGTGGCGATCGACGCCGCGGCCTCAGCGCTCCCCGCCTTCGCCGCAGCGCATCCGGATGCGGTAGCGCCGAAGTGAAATGCGCCGGGCTGGCGGCGGGCTTGCTGTTCGCCGCGCCGGCGCTGGCGCAGCAGGCGCCACCCGATCCCGATAGCATCGTCGTCACCGGCCATGGGCTGGCCCCGCCGCCGGGCGATGCCGCCTATGGCATCGTCACGATCGAGCGCGAGCGCCTGACCGGCACCGCCAGCGGCCGCCTCGAAGATGCGCTCCGCGACGCCGCCGGGCTCGCCCAGTTCCGCCGCTCCGATTCCCGCTCGGCGCATCCGACCAGCCAGGGCGTCACCCTGCGCGGGCTTGGCGGCAACGCGTCGAGCCGCGCATTGCTGCTGCTCGACGGCGTGCCCCAGGCCGATCCGTTCGGCGGCTGGGTGGCGTTTCCCGCCTATCTGCCCGAGCGCCTGGCCTCGGCGCGAATCATCCGTGGCGGTGGCAGCGGCTATGCCGGGCCGGGCGCGCTGGCGGGGACGGTAGAACTGGCCAGCGGCTCGCCCGCCGAGCTTGGCACGCTCAATGCCAGCGCCGCTTATGGTAGCCGGGGCAGCCTCGACGCGCGGGCCATCGGCGCGGCCGAACTCGGCGGCGGCTTCGTCACTTTCGCCGGGCAAGTCGCGCGCGGTGACGGTTTCGTGCCCGTCGTCGCCGAGGACCGCGGCCCCGCCGATCGCGCCGCGCCGTACAAACAGGCCAGCCTCGCTTTGCGCGCCGTCACCGATCTTGGCGGCGCCGAGCTGCAAGCCAATCTCTCGGGCTTCACCGATCGCCGCGATCGTGGCGTGGCCTTCACCCGGGTGAAGAGCGACGGCGCCGATGCCAGCATCCGGCTGGTCGGGCGGCACTGGTCGGCGCTCGCCTATCTCCAGACCCGCAGCTTCGCGAGCGGCTTCGCCAGCATCAACGACGCCCGCGACACCGTCGCCGCGACGCTCGACCAATATAATGTCCCCGCCACCGGGATTGGCGGACGGGTCGAAGCCGAGCCGCAGATCGGCGGCGGCATCACCTTGCGCCTGGGCGGCGATGTCCGCCGGGTATCGGGGCGCACCCAGGAGCTTTTCACCTATGTCGCGGGCGTGCCGACGCGCAGCCGCGTCGCCGGGGGCGAGAGCATGACGCTCGGCGGGTTCGCCGACGCCAGCTACGAAGCGGGCGGGTTGACGCTGAGCGCCGGCGGCCGGCTCGATCATTGGACCATTGCAAACGGCTCGCTGGTCGAGCGGCCCCTCGCCGGCGGCGCGGCGATCACCGACACCCGCTTCGCCGACCGCCACGGCTGGGAAGCCACCGGCCGCATCGGCGCGGCCTATGCGCTCGGCGCGGTGACCTTGCGCGCCGCCGCCTATCGCGGCTGGCGGCTGCCGACGCTCAACGAGCTCTACCGCCCGTTCCGCGCCGGCGCCGACGCCACCGCCGCCAATGCCGCGCTAAACCCCGAGCGGCTGACCGGCATCGAGGCCGGGATCGACTGGCGGCCCGCGCCGCAATTGACGCTGCGCACGACGATCTATTGGAATCGCCTGACCGATGGCATCGCCAATGCCTTTGTCGCCAATGGCCCGGGCGCCTTCCCCGGCGTCGGCTTCGTCTCGGCGGCAGGCGTTTATCGCCAGCGCCGCAACCTGCCCGAACTGGTGGGCAAAGGCATCGAACTCGACGCGCGCTATCAGGCCGGCAGGTTCAGCTCCTCAGCATCCTATGCCTATGTCGATGCGAGGATCGGCGCGCTCCAGCCCGCCCAGACCGCTCGCCACCATGCCAGCGCCACGCTTGCCTGGGCCGGCGTGTTGGTCACCGCGCGGTACGACGGCCCGCAGTTCGAGGATGACCAGAATCTCCGCCGCCTGAAGGGCGCCTTAACCCTCGACGCCGCCGCCGCGCTGCCGCTGACTCCGGCGCTCACCCTCGAAGCCCGCGCCGAGAATCTTTTCGACGCCCGCATCGAAGCCGGGATCAGCGGCCCCGGCGTCATCGAGCGCGCCTCTCCGCGGACTTTATGGCTGGGGCTGCGCCTGCGGCTCGATTAGCCGGTACAGACCGCGTCGACGATCTTCTGCGACATTCCCGGCCGCGCGGCATAGCGCCACTCGCCGTTCAGGCGAGTGATCGGCGCTTCGCTAATCAGCTTGCCCGCGCGGTCGACCCGATAGTCGCGAATCGTCTTATATTGCGGCATCGCGCAATCGACGACGTACTCGGTCACGGCATCGACCGCCCCATCCTCGCGAGGCTTGCTGAAAACATAATGCTGGGTGACGGCAACGCCCTCGGCCACCTTCTTGCGCGAGGCGCGGTCGATCGAGGCGACATAGGTTCCGCCGCCATAGGCTTCGCCGCTGTCGACCTCGACAAGGTCGCGCCGTTCCTGGGCGTCGCCTGAAACAAGCGTGGTGGCGAGCAATGCCATCAAGTTCATGAGCATCATCAGGATCAGGTCTCCCGCTTTGTCAGCGAATCGAACAAGGCCAGATACTCGGTGATCGGATCGCCTCCCACAACCACTGCTTCAGGCCGCGCGCGCCCCGGCGCCAGCCAGTGATTCAGCGCCGCGACCAGCCCATCGACATCGTCGCGCGCCACCACGCTTCCGAGTGCATCCGAGGTCACGATCTCGCGCACCGCGACGCTCGATTCGGTCGTCACCACCGGCGTTCCCACCGAAAGCGCCTCGCGCAGCACCCCGGGCACGCCTTCATAGTCCGATGTCAGCACCGCCAGCGCCGCGCCCCGCAACGCCGGCAGCGGGTCGCCGGCATGCCCCGGCATCGACACCCGGTCGCCCAGCCCCAGGGCCGCGACCTGCGCCTCCAGCGCCGCCCGCGCGCCGCCTTCGCCGAGCAGCAGCAGCTTGATCTCGCGGTCCGCCAGCCGGGGCAGCGCCGCGAGCAGCCGATCCCAGCGTTTCTGCGGCTCCAGCCGTCCCACGCCGATCATGTAGCGCCCTTGCGGGAGCGCCACCGGCGCGGCATCGGCGCGCGTGGCCGCAGGCGGATTGGCGATCACATGGACGCGTTCCGGCGCCATCCCCATCTCGGCGACCGCTTCCGCCGCCATCGCCGGGGTCATCGCCACCACCGCGTCGAGGAAGCGCGGATGCAGCCGCAGCCAGCGCCGATAGGCCCATGCTGCACCTGCGCTCAATTCGCGCCGGACCAGCGCGTTGGAGACCTTCGCCACGATCGGCGGACAGGCCGAACCGAGCCGCAGCCGCGCCACCGCCGCGACCGCGCTATAGTGATTCCCCGGGCAGAAAATCACGTCAGGCCGCACCGCGCGGACATGATCGGCCAAGGAAAACAGCGCCGCATATCTGGCGGTGCCCAGCTCGATCAGCGCGATCCCCTCCGGGATTTCGGCGGCCAGCGGTCCCTCACGGCTGCCCAGCACCAGGGTCACCCGCCGCCCGGCCTTCAGCCAGCCATCGGCCATGCGCAGCATCGCCCGCTCCACTCCACCGCCTTGCAGGCGTTGGGCGCAGGTCAGGATCATCTGTGCATTTTTGGAATAGGTGCGGTGCAACATAAACCCTTGCGAAACGTCTCGGGAGCGCCCAAATCGCCTCCGTAATAATCCGTATTCGTCTGTCACTCCGGCGCTTTGTCGCATTTTGAGAGCAACTTGTTTGCGACGCGGTGGAAACAAAACGAAATTCGTTCGTCGTCCCGATATCGGAACACATAATCCGTGAATGAAGCAAGTTTGGAGGCTTCGGTGAACACAGGCGTTGTCGAAGCCCCGCTCGGTGCGGTGCCAGACCTTGCCGGGCTTGAGCCCGTCGAAAAGATCAAGCGCCGCTGGCCGATGATCCTGGGCGGCGGATTGACGCTGCTCATGATCCTGAGCCTGGGCCGCGAATTGTTCGGCTCCGGGCTGGCGGGGCTGACCCGCAACCTGCCCGGCAACCCGCTCTTCTATCTGACCTTCCTGGTCTATTATCTCGGCCCGCCGACCTTCGACTATGTGATCTTCCGCCGCCTGTGGCGCATCCCGCTCGACGGCATGGCCGCGCTGCACAAGAAGCGCATCTCGAACGAGGTTCTGCTCGGCTATTCGGGTGAGGCCTATTTCTACGCCTGGGCGCGCCAGCGCACCCGGATGGTCGCGGCGCCGTTCGGCGCGGTCAAGGACGTGATGATCCTGTCGGCGATCGCCGGAAACGCGGTGACGCTGGCGGTGATGGCGATCGCGCTGCCGCTGTGCATCGAGTTGCTGACCCCGACCTATCAGAACTATGCCTATGGCTCGGTCGCGATCATCATCGCGATGTCGCTGCCGTTCCTGATCTTCTCGAAGCGGGTCTTCTCGCTGCCGGCGCGGATGCTCGGCTGGGTGTTCGGCATCCACTGCGTGCGCATCGTCGCCGGCTCGATCCTGATCGCTCTGGCCTGGCACTTCGCGATGCCGGCGGTGCCGATCGGTGTGTGGTTGCTGATGGCGGCCGGCCGCCTGCTCGTCTGGCGCCTGCCGCTGGTGCCGAACAAGGAGCTGGCCTTCTCGTTCATCGCCGGCATCGTCATCGGCGAAGGTCAGGCGCTGTCCGAGCTGATGGCGCTGATCGCGGGTCTCACCCTGCTGTGCCACATCGCCCTGATCGGCGGGTTCAGCATACAGGCGTTGCTGGCCAAGATCCGGGGATGATCGGCCGCGCCGCTCTGACCGCGATCGCCTGCGCGAACGGCGCCACCCCGGCGCTTGCCCAGGTCGATCCGGTGGAGGGCGGCTGCGCGCTGGTCTCGGGGCCGATGCTGCGCGTCAATGTCGAAGGGCTGATGGACCGCACCGGCCGCCTCAAGGTCGAGATCTATCCGAACAACGAAGACGATTTCCTGCGTGACGATACCGGGCTCAAGGGCGACCGGCGCCCGTTCCGCCGCGTCTGGTCGGGCATTCCCGCGCAAGGGCCCGTCGCGGTCTGCATCCGCGCGCCTTATGCCGGGCAATGGGCGGTGCTGCTGACCCACGACCGTGACGGCAAGAACAAGTTCAATTTCTGGGAAGACGGCGCCGGGTTCCCGAGCAACCAGCGCCTCGGCCGCACCCGGCCCAAGCTGCGGCAGGCGCTCGTCAATATTCCGCAGCAGGGCGGGCAGATCACGATCCGCCTGCAATATCTGCGCGGGCTGGGCGGCTTCGGCCCGATGGACGATTGAGCGCATGCGTATCGTCGACGTCAACGAATTCTATTCGCCCACCGGTGGCGGGGTCCGCACCTATCTCGATCGCAAGATGGGGATCATGGCCGATATGGGCCATGAGCTGATCGTCATCGCCCCCGCGCTCGAGAATTCGATCGAGGAGCGCCCGGGCGGCGGCAAGATCTACTGGCTGAAATGCCCGCCGCTGATCTTCGACAGGAATTACGGCATCTTCGTCCATGACGAGCCGGTCTGGGCATTGCTTGATGAGCTCAAGCCCGATGTCGTCGAATGCTCCTCGACCTGGCTGCCGGCCTGGACCGTCGCCAAGTGGAAGGGCGACGCGGTCAAGATATTCTTCGCGCATGGCGACCAGATCGGCGCCTATCCGCAGCGCTGGCTCGATGCCGTGGCGACGCCGCGCCAGGTCGAGCGCGCGTTCGATTTCTACACCCAGTATATGAACCGCTTCCTCAAGCATTACGACGCGTTCGTGACCAACGGCCCGGCGCTGGCCAAGCGTTTCCGCCGCCGGGGCCAGACCGTCCATGCCTCGATGCCCTTGGGGATCGAGCGGCAATGGTTCTCGCCCGATCAGCGCGACGAGCAGCTCCGTGTCGATATGCTGGCGCAGCTCGGCCTGCCACCCGAGGGGCATCTGCTGCTCGGGCTCGGCCGCCATCACAAGGAAAAGCGCTGGCCGCTGGTGATCGACGCGGTCGAGGCCGCCGGCGCCGATCTGCCGGTCGGCCTGGCCCTGATCGGCGATGGGCCGCAGCGTGGAAGCCTCGAGCAGCGTATCGCCGGTTCGCCGCACATCAAGATCTTCCGCCCGGTCTATGACCGCGCCCGCTTCACCCGCATCATGGCCAGCTGCGACGCGCTGATCCACGGTTCGGACGCCGAGCCGTTCGGGCTGGTCGCTTCCGAGGCGCTGGCGTCGGGCCTGCCGCTGATCGGGCCCGACGAGGGCGGGTTCGCCGAGATCGCCGATCCGCTGTTCGCCGAGACCTATGAGGCGCGCAACGCGCAGTCGGCGGCGGAAGCGGTGCGGCGCTTGTTCCGCCGCGACCAGCCGATCCTCAAGGCCGCGGCCCGGGTCGCCGCCGGCAAGGTCCGCAGCGACGTCGATCACGCCGCCCAGTTGATGGACTATTATGCCGGGCTGGTCGCGGCCAAGCGCGGCGGTGGCGGCGCGCCATTGCTCCGCGCCGTCGGCAATTCATAGACGCTGATCATCAGGTCGCCGAGCGGCCAGCGTCCCTTCAGCCGATATCCCATCGCCGCCATATGCGCCTCGGCGCGGCGGCGCACGACCAGCCGCTCGCCATAATATTCGGGGCGCATCACCACGATCTCGGGCTTCCTGGCGAAGATGCGGTCGACCTCTTCCAGCTGATCTACGCCCAATGCGCCATTCTCGCGCTCGCGCGACAAATGGCTGGGGAAGATCCACGCCGTGACTGCGCAGCGCCCGGTATAGCTGTAGAGAATCGAATTGCCCGAATGGACGTACATGCAGCCCGGGCCCTTGCCGATTCCCGCCGCCAGCGCTTCGAGCTGCGGGGCGTTGCCGCGGTGCCAGCGCGCGCTCCATGTCGTGTAGGTGCCGCCGATCAGGCCCGCGACCAGCATCGCCGGGGCGAGATAGCGGCGGCCGATTTCGGTCGCGCCCAGATAGCCCGCGCAGCAAAGCGCCGCGGTGACCATCACCGGCAGCGCATAATGGTTGAACCACGAACCGAACAGGATCAGCCCGGTCACCGATGCGATCAGCCAGCCGAACAGCAGATGCCGCACATGCGGCTGATTTTCGTCGGCAGCCGGAATGTGCCGTGACAGCCCGCTGACGATCAGCGGGAGTCCCAGGATCAGGGCGATCTTGAGGAAGGCGCGGACCAGCACCCAGAAGGGATCGCTCTGCCGTTCGAGGATCGATCCGAAATTGGCGTAGAACCACGCATCGCCATGCCCGAGCGCGATATAGAACCCCCAGGCCGCCAGCGTCGGCGCCCAGGCGAGCAGGCCGTAGACGGCGCTCCGCAGCACGATCTTCGGCCAGGGCGTCTTCAGCCGCCATTCGTGCCAGATCAGCCACACGCCAAGGAAGCCGCCTTCGAACAGCACCGAATATTTGATCTGGAGCGCGATCCCGATCAGCAGCATCGACAGACATGCGCGCAGCACGCGGGCGGAATCGTCGCTGCGCTCGCCCGTCCGTGGCGCGACCAGCGACACCGCCGCGATCACCAGCAGATTGTAGAAGACCGGCGCCTGCCCGCCATGGCCGTCGCCGAAGCCGAGCAGGACGATGTAGAGGATCGCCGATGTCAGCGCGCCCTTGCCCCAGCCGGCGCGCTCCGCCAGCCGCGCGATCAGCAAAGCGGTGCCGACCACGCAGGCCAGCGCCATCAGCTGATAGGCCCAGATTCCCGCCGGCACGCCCAGCGCTGCGGCGGGAGTATAGAGCAGGAACAGCCCGATCGGCTTGCGGTCCCAGATATCGACGAACGGCAGCGCGCCGTGCAGCATCCCCTGCGCGGTGACGAAATAGAATTCCTCGTCGACATGGGTGACCGGATTGCCGAACGCCGCCAGGCGCGTGATGACCGCGACGATCAGCAGCACCGCCCAGCGCGGCATCGCCTCGAGCCGGTCGAGCGGCGAGGGGCGCGCGCCCGGCGAAACGGGTGCGAACAAGTTCATGGGGTGATGGAAACCTGCAGGCGGAAACGGTTCAGGGGAAAAGGCCTTGTTGCCGGTGACAGGGCAACGGCTTAGCGATGCGAAACGGCGCTGTCACGAAATGTGGGCAGCGTAGAATTACCTAGGGGAGCCCGTATGACGCTTCGCATCGATCGCCGCTCGCTGATCCTCACCGGCACATTGGGCCTCGCGGCATTCGCGATTCCCGGCTTCGCCTGGGGCGCGGGGTTTGGCCAGGGCTTCACCCATTCGGTGGCGAGCGGCGAGCCGGGACCGGATACGATGCTGTTATGGACGCGCTATGTGCCCGAAGGCGCCGGTGCCACCAAGCTGCGCGCGGAAGTCTCGCTCACCCAGGATTTCGCCCGCATTGTCAGCGGTGGCGAAGTCTTTACCGGCCCATGGCGCGATCACACCGCCAAGGTCACCGTACAGGGCCTGAACCCCGGCACGCGCTATTTCTACCGCTTCATCGCCCCCGACGGTGCCATCTCGCCGGTGGGCCACACCAAAACGCTGCCGGTCGGCAATCCCAAGCGCTTCGGCATCGCCGTCTTCTCGTGCTGCAACATGCCGTTCGGCTATTTCAACGCCTATGCTCATGCCGCGATGCGCGACGATATCGATCTCGCGGTCCATCTCGGCGACTATTTCTACGAATATGCCAAGGGCGCCTATTCGCCGGCGCGCGGCGCGATCGACGGCCGCGTGCCATTGCCCGAAGGCGAGGCGATCGCGCTCGCCGATTACCGCCTGCGCTACGCCAGCTATCGCGCCGATCCCGATCTCCAGGCGCTGCACCGGCTGAAGCCGATGCTGGTCTCGATGGACGATCACGAGCTCGCCAATAATAGCTGGGAGGGCGGCGCGCAGAACCACCAGCCGGAGGAAGGCGACTACAGCACCCGGCGCGGCGCCGCGTTCCAGGCGTGGCGCGAATGGATGCCGGTGTCGGAGACGCCCTGGAGCAGCTACGATATCGGCGGCCTCGCCACGCTGTTCCGCACCGACACGCGGCTCACCGCGCGCAGCGAGGGCACCGATACCGGCACGGTGATGAAGCGCGATCCCGATCCGGTGAAGGCGCTGACTGCGTTCCGCGACGGTCGCTGGCGCGACAAGGCCGCGACGATGCTCGGCAGCGAGCAGGAGGCATGGCTGGCGCACGCCATGGCCAGATCGGTGCGCGCGGGCACTAAATGGCAGGTGGTCGGCTTCGGCACGATCATCGGCCGCAACCGCGTCCCCGAGCAGGCGGTCGAATGGCTCAAGCCCGATGCCCCGCAGCGGGTGAAGGATTATACCGCCGCCAGCGTGACGGCGAGCAAGCTGGGGCTCCCCGCCGATCTCGACAATTGGGGCGGCTATCCCGAAGCCCGTGCCCGCTTCCTCCGCTCGGCGCAGGGCATGGGCGCGAACCTGATCGTGCTGTGCGGCGACAGCCATAATGCCTGGGCGTTCGATCTCGGCGAGGGCGGCAAGCCGGCCGGGGTCGAGTTCGCCGGCACCAGCGTCACGTCGCCCGGCAATGAGGCCTATACCAGCGTCGATCCCAAAGTGATCGAACGCGCCCTGATCGCCACCAATCCCGAGGTCAAATGGTGCGAGATGAGTAAGCGCGGCTATATGGCGGTGACACTGACGCCCGAGCGGGTCAGCAACGACTATGTGTTCATGGACACGATCCTTGAGCGCTCGCTGAAGGCGAGCGTGGGCCACACCGCCGTGGTCCAGCGCGGACGCAATGTGATGGTGTAGAGATCCTCTCCGGAACGGGGAGGGGGACCAGCCGCAGGCTGGTGGACGGGGCCATCCGCGCGCGAACCGTTTGTTGCCCGCCCCCTCCGTCACGCTTCGCGTGCCACTTCCGTGCCGGGGAGGATCAGTCCGGCGGCTTGCCGCCAATCGGGCCATCGGCTAGGAAACGCAGGCCCGCGGAGACGCGGGTGGGGCATGGAAACCTCAAAACCAAAAGGACTCGGTTTGCAGCATTGCTGTGGCCGGGTGGCATGCGCGCATGTCCAAGGCTTCGGCCTAAAGGCGCATGCGCCTGTTCTTTTGGTCAGGTTTCCAACACCCGGTTTTTCGAAGCGACGACGCGCCCCCGCGGGCGTGTCGCCGGCTTCGCGTTGGAGACGCGGGATGACCAGACCGGTGGCGATCGCAGTGACGTTGATGCGGATGGCGCTCGCTTTGCTCGATCGCGACGGAGAGGATATCGCCGCCACCCGCCTCCAATACGCCATCGATGCCGCGACCCACGCGCCGGTGCCTCCGTGCGACGAGGGCATCTATCTGGGCGCAAGCCCCTCGCCGCCAAGCCCGGACAATGATTAATCCAGCGATTTGGTCGCCTGTTCGAACATGTCCTTGCTCAGCCCCGGCGTCGCGACGATGCGTTCGAGTTCGGCGCGCATCTTGGCCGCCCGCGCCGCGTCGAAGCGCTTCCAGCGGCCGAGCGGCGGGATCAGCTTGGCGGCGGTCTGCGGGTTGAGCTTGTCGAGTGCGATGAGCTGGTCGGCGACGAAGCGGTAGCCACGCCCCGAGGGATCGTGGAACGCGCGCTGGTTGACGCTGAACGCGCCGATCAGCGCCCGCGCGCGATTGGGATTGGCGAGGGTGAAGTCGCGGTGCCGGGCAAGCGCCTCGACCGCCGCCAGGGCGTCGTCGCGCGATGACAGCGCCTGGGTCTGGAACCATTTGTCGAGGACCAGGGCATTGCCGGCATAGCGGCGGTAGAAATCGGTCAGCGCCGCCTCGCGCTTGTCCGAATCGCCATTGACCAGGGTGGTCAGCGCGCCCTGCCGGTCGGTCATGTTGTCGGCGCTTTCGAACTGCGCGAAGGCTAGATCGGCCGCATCCTTCGCGCCGCTCGCCGCGATATAGCCGAGCGCGACATTCTTCAGGCGCCGCGCGCCCTTGGCGGCCGGCGAATATTCGAAGCGGTTGGCGCGCGCGCCCTCATAGGCGGCGCGCCATTCCTTCTCGAGCGTCTTGCCGAGATCGGCGCGCAGCGCCTCGCGCGCCTCGAAGATCGCCTGCGGATCGACCATCGCCATCTGGTCGCCGATGAAGCTGTCCGACGGCAGCAGCACCGCTTCGGCGATGAATGCGCTGTCGAGCGCGGCATCGGTCAGCGTGTTCCTGACCGCGTCGATCACCGGCTTGTGATCGGCCTTGCCGGTCGCCACCGCGCCGACCAGCGTATCGAGCATCAATTGCTGCATCGCCTCGTAGCGCGCGAACGGATCGTCATCGTGCGCCGAGAGGAAGGCGAGGTCGGCGGCGGTGCGGTTGGTCTCGACCACCACCGGCGCCGAGAAGCCGCGGTTGATCGACAGCACCGGTGCCTCGGGCAGATTCTCGAACACCATTTCCTGTTCGGGCGCGCTCAGCAGCACGAGCTGCTCGTCGCACAAGGCGCGGCCGGTGATCGCGCCGAACAGCTTGATCCTGAGCGGCAGCACCATCGGTTCCTTGTCGGGCTGGCCGGGCGTCGGCGGCACCGCCTGCGACAGCTTCAGCCGCGCCCGGCCGCCCTCGCGGATCAGGCTGGCGGTGACGCGCGGCGTGCCCGCCTGGGTGTACCAGCGGCGGAACTGGTTGAGATCGACTCCGCCGCCTTCTTCCATGCACGAGACGAAATCCTCGCAGGTCGCGGCGGTGCCGTCGAACCTGTCGAAATAGAGATCGGTCGCCGCGCGGAATTTCTGCGGACCCAGGATCGTCGCCATCATCCGGATGACTTCGGCGCCCTTGTTGTAGATCGTCGCGGTATAGAAGTTCGAGATCTCGATATATTCGTCGGGGCGCACCGGGTGCGCGAGCGGGCCGGCATCCTCGGGGAACTGGCTGGCGCGAAGCGCGCGGACATCCTCGATCCGCTTGACCGATGCCGAGCCCTGATCGGCCGAGAAGCTCTGGTCGCGGAAGACGGTGAAGCCTTCCTTGAGCGAGAGCTGGAACCAGTCGCGGCAGGTGACGCGGTTGCCCGACCAGTTGTGAAAATATTCGTGCGCGACCACCGCGGCGATCGCGTCATAGTCATAATCGGTGGCGGTATCGGGGTCGGCCAGGATGTAGCGGCTGTTGAAGATGTTCAGCCCCTTATTCTCCATCGCCCCGAAATTGAAATCGTCGACCGCGACGATGTTGAACACGTCGAGATCATATTCGCGGCCATAGACCTTCTCGTCCCAGGCCATGCTGAGCTTCAAGGCCGCCAGCGCGTGATCGGTCTTGGCGAGATCGGGCTCGCGCACCCAGATGCCGAGCCGCACCTCGCGGCCCGACATGGTGGTGAAGCTGCCCGTATTGGCGACGAGATCGCCCGCGACCAGCGCGAACAGATAGCAGGGCTTGTAAAACGGATCGTGCCACTCGGCCCAATGCCTGCCGCCCTCCAGTTCGCCCGACGCGACCGGATCGCCATTGGCCAGCAGCACCGGGAAGCGCGCCTTGTCGGCGGTCATCCTGACCTTGTAGCGGCTGAGCACGTCGGGCCGGTCTGGGAAGAAGGTGATGCGGCGAAAGCCCTGCGCCTCGCACTGGGTGCAGAGATTGCCGCCCGATGCGTAGAGCCCCATCAGCTGGGTGTTGCGTTCGGGCGCGATCACCACCTCGGTTTCGATCGCATGCGCGTCGCCGGGCAGGTCGATGACGAGATCGGGACCCTCCATCCGCCATGCGATGTCCGCGCCATCGACGCGCACCGCCACCGGCTCCAGCCCGTCGCCGTTCAGCACCAGCGGCCGGTTATGCCGGACGCTGCGCTCGACCCGCAGCGTCGCGCGGACCCGGGTGCTCGCCGGATCGAGATCGAAATCCAGCGCGATCTCGGGCACGCGCCAATCGGGCATGCGATAATCCGCGCGGCGGATGGCGGTCGGGGTCTGGGGTGCGGTGCGTGCGTCGGCCATGGCTATCAGATAAGGATCAACCGCCCGCACCGCCATGCAAAAAACCGGAAACGCTTGCGGCCTTGCGCCTGCGACGAACCGTGCTACCGATGCGGCACACCGATATTCGCCGGAGAGGTCTCACCATGTTTCGATACACCGTTCCGCTGGCGCTGGCCGCACTCCTCGCGCTGCCCGCCGCGGCCCAGGATCACGCCGCCGTTCCGCCGCTCGCCGCGCCGCTGCCCGCGCCCGAGAAGAACGCGATCATCAACGCCGAGCTTCCCGCCGATCAGGCGGCGATGAAGGCGCATGTCATGTTCCTCGCCTCGGATCCGATGAAGGGCCGCGAAGCCGGCACCAACGAGTTCGATATCGCCGCGCAATATGTCGCGTCGCAATTCTACGCCGCCGGCCTGCGCCCGGCGGGCGACGAGGGCTCGTTCCTCCAGAAAGTGCCGCTGATCAGCATCAAGCCGGCGGGCAAGGGCAGCATGGCGCTCACCCGCAGGAAGGGGGCGCCCGCCATCGATCTCGTCTTCGGCGAGGATTATTATCCCGGCGCCAACGCCGCCCAGCTCGATTATTCGGTCACCGCGCCGGTGGTGTTCGTCGGATACGGCATCGTCGGCCTTGGCCGCGACGATTACAAAGGCGTCGATGTGAAGGGCAAGATCGTCGCCTTCTTCCCCGGCGCTCCCGGCGATTATCCGCCCGAGGAACGCGCGCATCTGTCGGGCGGCCCCGCCAAGGCGGCGATCGCGATGCAGCGCGGCGCGGTCGGCTATATCACGCTCGAATCACCGCGCACCGGGCGTGGCATCTATCCGTTCGCCGCGCTCGCCGGGCTCTGGGATCGTCCGCGTGTCGGCTGGGCCAATGCCGATGGCACCGGCCATGTCGCCAGCGCCGCGACGCCTGCGCTCGGCATGCTGAGCAAGGCGGGCGCCGCCAAGCTGTTCGCCGGCTCCAAGGCCAAATGGGACCAGGTCCTCAAGATGGCCGAGGACGACAAGGCCGTGTTCAAGGCCGTCCAGCTGCCGGGCACGCTCACCGTCGGCCTCAAGACCGCGTTCACGCCGCTTCCCAGCTACAATGTCGCGGGGCTGCTGAAGGGCAGCGATCCCGTGCTCTCAAAGGAGATCGTCGTTCTCTCCGCGCATCTCGATCATATCGGCATCGGCAAGGCCAATGCCTTTGGCGATACGATCAACAATGGCGCGATGGACAATGCCGTCGGCATCGCCTCGCTGATCGAGGAGGCCAAGCGCTTCAAGGCATCGGGCAAGGCGCCGCGCCGCTCGATCCTGTTCCTCGCCGTCACCGCCGAGGAAAAGGGCCTGGTCGGCGCCGATTACTACGCCAACAATCCGACGCTGCCGAAGGGCGATCTGGTCGCCAACGTCAATCTCGACATGCCGATCATCAACTACAAGTTCGAAGACATTGTGCCCTTCGGCGCGGCGCATTCGACGATCGGCGATATCGCGACCAAGGCCGCGGCCGAGATCGGCGTGACCGTATCGCCCGATTCGCGCCCGGACGAGGCGTTCTTCGTCCGCTCCGATCATTACCGCTTCGTCCAACAGGGCGTGCCCTCGATCTTCCTGTGGCCGGGTGAGAAGGGCCCAGGCAAGGCCGCGGTCGATGCGTTCCTCGCCAACAATTACCACAAGCCGTCGGACGAGCTGGTCCAGACCCCGGCGATCGACTGGGAATCGGGGGTGCGCTTCGTCGATGTGAATTATCGCATCGCCCGCGCGATCGCCGATGGCGACGAGAAGCCGATGTGGAAGAAGGGCGATTTCTTCGGCACCGTCTTCGGCGGAGCGATGGTCAAGTGATCCGCGCGCTGCTCCTCGCAACCACGCTTCTCGTCGCGGCTCCGGCCGCTGCGCAGGAGCTCGCTCCCGACGCCGCGGCGCTCAAGGCGCACGTCCAGTTCCTTTCGGCGGACGCGATGCGCGGCCGCGATGTCGGCTCGCCCGAAATCGCCATCGCCGAGCAATATGTCGCGGCGCAGATGCTCGCCGCCGGGCTCAAGCCCGGGGGGCCGAACGGCAGCTGGCTCCAGCCGGTGCCGCTCGTCAGCTACAAGAGCGCCGATCATGGCAGCTTCACCGTCAGGCGCGGCGCTACCGTGGTGCCGTTGGAATGGGGCACGGATTATTTCGCGCGCGCCAACCCGCATATCGCCAGGGTCGCGGTGTCCGCTCCCGTCGTCTTCGTCGGCTATGGCGTCGTCGACAAGATCAGCGGCTATGACGATTACAAGGGTCTCGACGTCAAGGGGAAGATCGTCGCGATGCTCCGCGATGCGCCCCAGAGCCTGAGCGGCGACGCCCGCGCGCATCTCAGCCAGCCCGACGTCCAGGCGCGCACCGCCGCCGAGCGTGGCGCCGCCGGCGTGATCCTGATCGAGGGCAATGCCCGCCACGCGCTGTTCCCGTTCGCGGCGACCAAACCCTATTGGAACAGCCCGGCGATGACCTGGTCCGACGATGCCAACACCGCCGCCACCGCGCCCGCCTTCGCCTATCTGGGCTTCGACGGTGCCGCCAAGCTGTTCGAGGGCAGCAAGTATAAATGGGCGGACATCCTCGCCGCCGACAAGGCCGGCAAGAAGCTTCCCCATGGCGCGCTCGGCGTCACTGTCGAGGCGACCGCCAACACCGAGATCCAGAAGGTCGCCGGCAACAATGTCGTCGGCGTGCTCGAAGGCACCGACCTCAAGGATCAATATGTCGTCCTCTCGGCGCATCTCGATCATGTCGGTGTCGGCAAGCCCGATGCGACGGGTGACACCATCTATAATGGCGCGATGGACAATGCCGTCGGCACCGCCTCGATGCTCGAAGTCGCCAGACGCTTCCAGGGCGGTGCCAGGCCGCGCCGCTCGATCCTGTTCGTCGCGGTGACCGCCGAGGAAAAGGGGCTGGTCGGCTCCGAATATTTCGCGGCGCGCCCCACGGTTTCGGCGGACAAGATCGTCGCCGACGTCAATCTCGACATGCCGATCCTCACCTTCGCGTTCGAGGATGTCGTCGCGATCGGCGCCGATCACAGCTCGGTCGGCACCATCGTCGCCCAGGCCGCCGCCGCCGAAGGCGTCAAGGTCGTTCCCGATCCGCTGCCGGAGGAGAATTTCTTCGTCCGCTCGGATCACTACAGCTTCGTGAAAGCCGGCATCCCGGCCGTCTCGCTCGATGTCGGGCCCGGCGGGCCGGGTGGTGCGGCGATCAAGGAATTCCTCGACAAGCATTATCATCGGCCCTCGGACGAGATCGGCCTGATCGACTGGACACAGGGGTTGCGCTTCGTGAAGCTCAACCATGCGATCGCCAGCGCGCTCGCCAATGCCGATGCGCGCCCGACCTGGAACAAGGGCGATTTCTTCGGCCTGACCTTCAAGGGGCCGATGGCGAAGTGAGAAAATCCTTCCGGATCCTCCTGCCGTTCCTGCTTCTCGCCGCGCCCGCCGCGGCGCAGGAGATGCCGGCGGATCAGGCCGCGCTCAAGTCGCACGTCCAATTCCTCGCGTCCGATGCCCTGCGCGGACGCGAGGCTGGCACGCCCGATTTCGATGTCGCCGCCGAATATATGGCGGCGCAGATGATGGCGCGGGGCCTCAAGCCCGGCGCCGAAGGCGGCTGGTTCCAGCCGGTCAAGCTCACCACCTACAAGCCCTCCGAAAAGGCGAAGTGGACGCTGACGCGCGGCGGCACCGCGATTCCGCTCCAGTTCGGCATCGATTTCATCAACACCACCGCCAGTGCCGCGCCCAGCTTCACGGTGGAGGGCGGCATCGTCTTCGCCGGCTATGGCGTGGTCTACTCGCAGGGCGGGATCGACGACTACAAGGGCCTCGACGTTCGCGGCAAGATCGTCGCCCTGTTCCCTGGCACGCCGCGGGGCCTGCCGAGCGAAGTCGCCGCTCATTTCGGCGACGACGACCAGAAGGCGCGGCTGGCGCAAGCGCGCGGCGCCAAGGCGGTGCTGATCGTCGAATCCCCCAGCCGGCGCGCGCAATTCCCGTTCGAGGCGGTGGTGCCCTATTGGGATTATGAGCGCAGCGGCTGGGCGGGCCCCGACGGCAAGCCCAACACGCCTGCGCCCGGCGCGCCGATCGTCGGCTATATCGGCCCGGCCGGCGCCGAGAAATTGTTCGCCGGCAGCCGCGTCAAGTGGAACGACCTCGCCGCCGCCGAGCGCAAGGGCGGCAAGCTGCCGACCGGCCCGTTGATCGGCACGCTAGCGGCTTCGACCAAGGTGTCGCTGCGCACCGCCGCCAGCAGGAATGTCGTCGGCCTGCTCGAAGGCTCGGATCCGGTTCTCAGACACGAATATATCGTCCTCTCCGCGCATCTCGATCATGTCGGCGTCGGCGACGCGGTTCATGGCGACCGCATCTATAATGGCGCGATGGACAATGCCGTCGGCAATTCGATCATGCTCGAAGTCGCCCGCGCCTTCGAACGCTCGGGCAAGCGCCCGCGCCGCTCGATCCTGTTCGTGTCGCTGACCGCCGAGGAAAGCGGCCTGATCGGCTCGGACTATTTCACGCATTTCCCGGTGGTGCCCAAGGGCAGGATCGTCGCCGACATCAACATGGACATGCCGATCCTGACCTATCCGCTCGAGGATATCGTCGTGCTCGGCGGCGAGCGCTCGAGCCTCGGCCCGGTGATCGCGAAGGCGGCGGCGGACGAGGGGCTCAAGGTCGTCCCCGATCCGAGCCCCGAGGAAATGTTCTTCGTCCGCTCGGACCATTACAGCTTCGTCAAGGCCGGCATCCCCGCCGTCTCGATCGACACCGGCCCCGGCGGCGCGGGCGCGGAGGCGCAGAAGAAGTTCCTCGCCGAGAATTACCACAAGCCCTCGGACCAGATCGACTTGCCGTTCGACTGGGCCTCGGTCGCCAAATTCGCGCGCCTCAACTACGCCGTCGCCCGCGCGCTCGCCGACGCCGATCAGCGCCCGCGCTGGAACAAGGGCGATTTCTTCGGTGTCACGTTCGACGGATATGGGGCGAAGTGACTGAACGATCCTCCCCGGCACGGGGAGGGGAACCAGCCGCAGGCTGGTGGAGGGGGCGTGCCGCAGGTGTCGCGTTGCGTGAAGCCCCCCTTCCGTCACGCTTCGCCTGCGTGCGGGGTCGGATCGTCCTCCGGGCGATTCTCGAACATGCGGGGCATGTTCGACCTCGCGCGCTCCCCGTGCCGGGGAGGATCTAGTGCGCCTCCTGATCTTCGGCCCCGGCTACACCGCCTCGCGCCTGATCGCGCGGCTGGCCGGCGCCCGTATCGCCACCGTCACCCGCGAGACCCTCGCCGACACGGCGCGCACCGCGTTCGAGATCGCCCACGCCACCCACATCCTCTCCTCGGTTCCGCCCGGGGAGGCCGATCCTGTCCTCGCCGCCTACGCCCCCCGGCTCGCCGAAGCCGATGCCTGGCTCGGTTACCTATCCTCGACCGGCGTCTATGGCGACACGCAAGGCGCCTGGGTCGATGAGTCCGCGCCCACCGGAACCGGCCGCCGCTCCGCCCGCGCCGAGGCCGATGCCGCATGGCTCGCGCTCGGCGCCCACGTCTTCCGCCTGCCCGGCATTTACGGCCCCGGCCGTTCGGCGCTCGACAAGATCTCCGCCGTCCGCGTCCATGCGCCCGGGCAGGTGTTCAGCCGCATCCATGTCGATGACATCGTCTCGGGCGTGATCCATGGTTTCGATGCTCCGGCCGGTGCGTATAACCTCGCCGACGACATGCCGGCTCCGCAAAGCGAGGTGATCGCCTATGCCTGCGCCCTGCGCGGCATCGCGCCGCCGCCGCTGGTGCCGTTGGAAGATGCCAGCCTCGGCCCGCAGGCGCGCGCTTTCTATTCGGAGAATCGCCGCGTCGCCAACGGCAAGGCCAAACGCATTCTCGGCTGGCGCCCGCGCTATGCGAACTACCGGTTGGGCCTGCGCGCCCTCAGCGCGATCACCAGCCCCGCCATCACCAGCCCCGCGCCGCCGCCTGCCAGCCACGACCAGCGATAGCCCTCGAACAGCGTCGACAGCAGCATCGCGATCACCGGGATCAATACGCTGGTATAGGCCGCCTTGGCCGGCCCGATCGTCTGGATCAGCCGGAAATAGAGGCTGAACGCGAACGCCGATCCGAGCACGCCGAGATAGAGCAGGCCGGCCAGATAGCTCGGCCGCATGTCCATCACCGGGCCACCGACCGTCGCCAGCGCGAACCCTGCATTGACCAGCGCGCCGGTCAGCATCGCCCAGCCGATGATGTTCGCCATCGGATAGGATTTCGAAGTCTCGGTCGCCTGCATCACATTGGCGAGGGACGCGCACAGCACCGCGGTCAGCGACAAGCCGATCCCGATCAGTGTTTCGCTGGCGCCCGCCGGGCTCAGCCGCGCCTCATGGACGAACAGCAGCGCCACGCCGGCCACCGCGACCGCCGATCCGGCCAGCAATTGCCCGCCCATCTTCTGGCCGAGAAAGATGCGCGCGAGGATCGCGTTGGGCACCAGCAGCAGCGCGAACACCACCGCCACCACGCCCGAGGTGATGTGCTGCTCGGCGCGGTAGACGAGGTTGAAGTTGAGCACGAACTGCATGAAGCCAAGCAGCGCGGCGAAGCCCATGCCGCGCGCATCGAGCCACAGCCGCTCCTTGCGCATCGCCGCCCAGACCAGCATCGCCACCCCGCCGATCGCGAAGCGGTACGCGACCGACCAGCTCGGCGGCACGCTCGCCAGCTGATCCTTGATCACCAGCCAGGTCGAGCCCCAGATCAGCGTGACGACCGCGAACGGGATCAGCACCGCGAGGCGGGTGGATTGGGGCTGTTCCATCAAACCCTCCGCCGGAGGGGGATTGAAGTTACGCCCCTCACAACGCGGCAATCGCATCGGCCAGCGGCCGGATCGCGTCCTCGGCCTGATCCCAGCTCACCACCAGCCGCGCTTCGCCCACGCCCCAGTCGTAGAAATCGAACCCGAGCGCGCGCAGGCGCGCGGCCTCCTCCGCCGACACCCGCAAGAACACCTCATTCGCCTCGACCGGATGGACCAGCCGATGCCCCGCCGCCTCGGCCAGCATCCGCGCCCCGGCATTGGCGGCGCGGGCATTGGCCAGCCACAGGTCGTTGTCGAGCATCGCCAGGATCTGCGCCGCCGAATAGCGTCCCTTCGACGAAAGCAGCCCGGCGCGCTTGCGCCGGTACAGCGTCGCATCGGCGAGTTCGGGCTTGAAGAAGATCAGCGCCTCGGCGCTCATCCCGCCATTCTTGACGAAGCCGAAGCTCAGCACATCGACGCCCGCCTTCCACGTCACATCGGCGGGCGCGCAGCCGAGATGCGCCACCGCATTGGCGAAGCGGGCGCCATCCATGTGCAGCCCCAGCCCGCGCTCCCGGGCCAGTGCGCCGATCGCGGCGACTTCCCGCGGCGAATAGGCCAGCCCGTATTCGGTGGCGTTGGTGATCGAGATGCAGTGCGGCTGGACCTGATGGACATCGTCGCGGATGCCGCCGACCGCGCGCAGGATCGCCTCGGGCGTCAGCTTCGCGCCCGGCCCATCGACCGCCAGCAGCTTGGCGCCATGGGTATAGAATTCGGGGGCGCCGCATTCATCGACATTGATATGCGCTTCCTTGTGGCAGACCACGCCGCCATGCGGCGGGCAGAGCGCGGCGAGCGCGAGGCTGTTCGCCGCCGTCCCCGTCGCCACCCACAATGCCTTCACCCGCGTGCCGAACAGGTCCGAGAAGCGCCCGTCGAGCTGCTGCGACCAGCGGTCGCCGTCATAGGCGGTGTCGAGGACATTGACCTCGCTCAGCGCGGCAAGGACCTGCGGGCAGACCGCGGCGGCATTGTCGGAGAAGAAGCGCATGGCAAGCCCTTGCGAGCGCTTTGGCGTCAGGTCAACGCCGCTCGCCTCGCGGCTCGAATTGCGGCGCGCGGTCGCGGTCGGGGAAGCGGTCGCGGTCGGGCCCTCGCTGGCGGTCCGGGAAGCGTTCGGGGGGCAGGCGCGGGTCGTCGGGGCCGAGCGGCTCCTCGCCGTCGGGCCCGATGACGTCGGTGCGGATGCCGCCGCCCTCGATGAACTGGCCGACGCCGTTGACGACATCCTCCAGGTTGATCGTGAAATTCTCGGGTTCGGTGGTCGGCTCGGGCGTCGGGATGCGCAGGTCGAGCGCGCGGGTCATGAAGTCGCGCCAGATCCGCGCCGGCAGCCCGCTTCCCGACAGGCCGGGATTGGGCGAATTATCGTCATTGCCGAGCCACACGCCGGTGACGATGTCGCCGGCATAGCCGATGAACAGCGCGTCGCGATTGTCCTGCGTCGTGCCGGTCTTGCCAAAGGTCGGGATCGGCAGCGCCGCGCCGCGTCCGGTGCCGCTTTCGACCACCGTCGCCAGCAGTTCGCGGAGTTGATCGAGCTGGCGGTTCGAGAATTTCTGCGGCGCGCCCAGCCGCCGCGCCAGCCAGTCGCTCGCCGCCTCGTCGTCGGACAGCCCCTGCGGCGGCACCGGGTAGGAGCCATTGGCCACCGCCGCATAGGCCGCGGTCAGCTCGAGCAGCGATACCGTCGAGGTGCCGAGGCCGACCGAAGCGTCATTGCCGATCGGCGTCGAGATGCCGAGATCGCGCGCCGCCTGCGTCACCGCGCCGATGCCGAGCTGATGGGTCAGCCGCGCCGCGACGACGTTGCTCGACTTGGCGAATGCCTGCCTGAGCGAAATCCGTCCGGCATAGCGGCGGTCGCTATTCTCGGGCTTCCAGTCGCCGATCTGCACCGGCGAATCGTCGACGACGCTGTCGGGCGTCATCCCCGCGCGCAGGGCGGCGAGATAGACGAAAAGCTTGAAGGTCGATCCCGGCTGGCGCCGCGCCTGGGTGGCGCGGTTGAACGGGCTGGCGGCGTAGTTCTTGCCGCCGACCATCGCGATCACCCGCCCGTCGCGGTGCATCGAGACGATCGCGATCTGCGCCTTGCTGAGCCCCGCATTGCGCACCGCGCGCTCGGCCGCCTGTTGTGCCGACACCTCCAGCGTGGTCCGCACCGTCTGTTCGGTCGCGACTTCGCCGGCGCGGTCGCGCGCCTGGGGCAGCACCCAATCGGCGAAATAGGTGCCGTTCGGCAGGTCGCGGGTCTTGCCGACCTTGAGCACCGCCGGGCGCACCGCCGCGCCCTCTTCCTTGCTCAGCAATCCCGCCGCGACCATCGCCCCGATCACCAGCTTCTGGCGATCGCGCGCGCCCTTGAGATTGCCGGTCGGCGCCAGCCGGCTCGGCGCCTGTACCAGCCCGGCCAGCATCGTCGCCTGGCTGACCGTCAACTCCTCGGCGTCGCAGCTGAAATAATGCTGCGCGGCGGCATTCAACCCATAGACGTTGTCGCCGAAATAGACGTTGGAGAGGTAGCGCGACAGGATCTCGTCCTTGCTCAGCCATCCCTCCAGCCAGAACGCGATCAGCACTTCCTGGAACTTGCGCGCCGCGGTCCGGTCCGAGCTCAGGAACGCGTTCTTGGCCAGCTGCTGGGTGATTGTGCTGCCGCCCTGCGAGCGGTCGTCGCTGGTGATGTTGTGGACGAACGCCCGCATGATTCCGCGCGGATCGACGCCCATATGGCTGTAGAAGCGCCGGTCCTCGATGGCGATGAAGGCGTCGCGGACATGCTTGGGCAGCTTCGCCGCATCGACCGGATCGGAGATCACCGCGCCGCGTCGGGCGATCTCCTTGCCCTCGGCCGACAGCAGGGTGATCGACGGCGGCACCGGCGGCTGCAGCGATTTGGAAAGCGGCGCGGTCAGCGCAAGCCATGCCACCGCGGCGATGAACAGCACCACCAGCGCGGCGATGCCGCGCGTCAGCCATTTCCACGAGCGCTTCTTGTACGCGACCGGCAGATTGGTCGAATAGCCGCCGGCCAGCGCCGCCTCGCCATAATTGGGGGGGGGCGGCGGCGGTGGGGCGGGGGGGCGCGCGGGCGGCAATATCGTCCGGCGCGCCCGCTCGAAGATCGTCTCGCCTGCCGGATTGCCGGCGTCAGGCGGCGGCATCCCCCCGCTCAGCTCGAGCGGCTCGGGCCTGGACGCGCGCGGCCTCCACGATTTCACCTCGGGCTTCGGCGCGGGCGCAACCGGTTCGGGCTCGGCGTCGGCCTGACGCCTGAGCGGGAAGCGCACTTCGTTGGGGCTCGGTTCGCGCGCCATTCAGAGCGTCTTACCGGTCAGGGTCCCAAGAGCAAAGCGCGACGCCATTCGTGTATTATTAGAATAATACAGCCCGCAACTCAAGCCTCGAGCTCGACATCCCAATACAGCCAGTCGCGCCATGTCTCGTGGAGGTGGTTGGGCGGGAAGCGCCGGCCATGTTCCTGGAGCTGCCAGCTGGTCGGCCGGATCGGCTCGATATGCAGCGGCATCCCGGCCTGTTTGGGGGTGCGCCCGCCCTTCTTCAAATTGCACGGCGCACAGGCGGTGGCGATGTTTTCCCAGGTGGTGCGCCCGCCCTGCGCGCGCGGCAAGACATGATCGAAGGTCAGGTCGCGCGAAGCGCCGCAATATTGGCAGGCGAACTTGTCGCGCAGGAACAGGTTGAACCGGGTGAATGCGGGAAATTGCGAGGGGCGGACATATTGCTTGAGCGCGATCACCGAAGGCAGCTTCAGCGTCGCGCTGGGACTTCGGATCTCGCGGTCATGGAAGCTGACGACATCGACCCGGTCGAGGAACAGCGCCTTCACTGCCGTCTGCCACGGCCATACCGAGAGCGGATAATAGCTTAAGGGGGTATAATCGGCGTTGAGGACGAGCGCAGGGTAACCATCGGGATGGCGGATCAGATCGGGATGATACATGCGTCCCCCTTCGCTCAGTCGCCGCGGCTCTGACCCGGAAGCGTGACGCGGTCATGACAGCACACGCCGCGACTCGTGGTCAAGAGTCGCGGCGCGAGTTATCCACAGGCCTGTACACATGACTGTCCACACCCGATTCGCCCCCAGCCCCACCGGCAAGCTCCATCTCGGCCATGCCTGGTCGGCGATCCAGGCGCATGATTTCGCGCGCGCGCATGGGGGCCGTTTCTCGCTGCGCATCGAGGATATCGATGGCACGCGCAGCCGCCCCGAACATGTCGCGTCGATCCTCGCCGATCTCGAATGGCTGGGGCTGGGATGGGACGGCGAAGTCACCTTCCAGTCCGAACGCCTGCCGCGCTATCAGGACGCGCTCGACCGGCTGAAGGCGTGGGGCCTGCTCTATCCCTGTTTCTGCACCCGCGCCGATATCGCCGCGAGCCTGACCGCCCCGCACGGACCCGAAGGCGCGGTCTATCCCGGCACCTGCCGCAGGCTGGCGGCTCCGGACCTGTCCAGGCCACATTGCTGGCGGCTGGATGTGGCGGCAGCGCTTCACCAAGCTCGTCACCCCGGCGAAAGCCGGGGCCCAGAGTCACAAGCAGCGCCCATCGTTACCCTGGGTCCCGGCTTTCGCCGGGATGACAAAGAGGGCTCGCTCGTCTTCCACGACCACGGCACGCCCATCGCCGCCAACCCGGCCGCCCAAGGCGACATCGTCCTCGCCCGCAAGGACGCTCCCGCCTCGTACCACCTCGCCGTCACCATCGACGATGCCGCGCAAGCCATCACCCATGTCATCCGCGGCGTGGACCTGTTCGAAGCCACCCATATCCACCGGCTGCTGCAGGCGCTGCTCGATCTCCCCACCCCCGAATACCGCCACCACCCGCTGCTCACCGGCCCCGACGGCACCCGACTCGCCAAGCGCCACAATGCCCCGACGCTGGAGGCGATGCGCCGCGCCGGCGCCGATGGCCGCGCGCTCGCCGATGGGCTCCGCAACGGTCAGCTCCCGGTTGGAATCGCCACGGCAAAGGCGTAAGCAGCTTCCATGAAGCTCTTCCTCGCCTTCGTGCTGCTCGCATTGGTCATCTCGGTCGGGGTCGTGCTGATCCGCGGCCTCGTCAACATGGCCGGGACCACCACCGCCGACCTCGAGGGCGAAGGCCCCAGCCAGCGCGCGCTCAAGTCGAACAAGCTGATGATGCAGCGCATCCTGCTGCAGGGCCTGGCGATCCTCGTGATCTTCATCCTGCTTAAATCGGCGGGCTGAGCCGCGCTCAACCGGTCGCCTGCCCCGCCTCGAATGCCGCCTTCTGCGCCGCATAGGCGCGCTGGAACGCCGGCCGTGCCTCGGCCCGCGCCACATAGGCGGCGAGCGCCGGAAACTCGTCGATCACGCCCGAGCTGACCAGCCGCCGCAGCACATCGGCCATCATCAGATCGCCGGCGCTGAACGCGCCATCGAGCCAGTCATTCTCGCCAAGCTGGTCCGACAGCATCTTCAGCCGTCGGCGAATCCGGTCATAGACCGTCGCCAGCCGCTCGGCCTGCCACGCTTTGTCCTTTTCGAAGAACACCGCGACATCGCGATCGGTGATCAGCGGCTCGATGTCGCTCGCCGCCGCGAACATCCACGCGATCGCCCGCGCCCGCGCACTGCTGTCTTCGGGAAACAGTCCCGGGTGGTTCTCGGCGATATGCAACACGATCGCCCCGGTCTCGAACAGAGTCAGATCGCCTTCCGTATAGGTCGGGATCTGCCCGAACGGCTGCCGCGCCAGATGCGCCGGCTCCTTCATCTCGGCAAAGCTCAGCCCATGGACCTGATAGTCCAGCCCGGCCTCTTCGAGCGCCCAGCGCACCCGCATGTCGCGCGCCAGCCCCTTGCCCTTGTCGGGCGAGTTCGCAAATCCGGTGATGGTGATCGTCATATGCCAAGGCTCCTTCCGAATGCCTGCCGCGCACGGTAGAACCCGCGCATGGTCAAGCTCAACAAGATCTACACCCGCACCGGCGACGACGGCACCACCGGGCTGGTGGACGGCTCGCGCATCGCCAAGTCCGATCCGCTGATGGCCGCGATCGGCGATGTCGATGAGGCCAACAGCGCCATCGGCGTCGCCCGCACGCATTTCGCCGGCGACGAGTTCGATCGCATCCTCGCCCGTATCCAGAACGATCTGTTCGATCTCGGCGCCGATCTCGCTACCCCGGCCAGCATCGAAGGCGGCCTGCGCATCGTGCCCAGCCAGGTCGCGTGGCTGGAGGAGCGTATCGATCATATGAACGCCGCGCTCGCCCCGCTGACCAGCTTCATTCTCCCTGCCGGAGAGGCCGGGGCCGCCGCGCTCCATCTCGCCCGCGCCATCACCCGCCGCGCCGAACGCGCCGCGGTCGCGGCGCAAGCCGCCGCCCAGCCGCTCGCCTATCTCAACCGCCTGTCCGATTTCCTGTTCGTCGCCGCCCGTGCGGTGAACCAACAGGGGGGCGGAGACGTTCTCTGGGTCCCGGGGGCTTCGCGCTAAATCGTTTCGCGTGTGGCTTGATCTGCGCGGCGCATGCCGTTAGGAGAACATAATGCGAACAAAGCGTGAGGCCCACAGCGCATCGGCATTGGCCGAAAGCTTCTCGCGCACCCGCTCGCTGAGCATGGCTCTCGCCGCGCCGCTGTCCGATGCCGATGCCACGATCCAGTCGATGGACGATGCCTCGCCGGCGAAATGGCATCTCGCCCACACCAGCTGGTTTTTCGAGACCTTCATCCTGCGCGATCATGTGCCCGGCTATGCGCTCCATGACGAACGTTTCCCGTTTCTGTTCAACAGCTATTACGAAGCCGAGGGCGCGCGCCATGCCCGTCCCTCGCGCGGGATGCTGTCGCGTCCGTCGCTCGACGAGATCCGCGCCTATCGCCACGCGGTCGATGCCGCCGTGCTCGGCGCGCTGCCCGGCCTCGCCCCCCAGGTCGCGGAACTGGTCACGCTCGGAATCCATCACGAGCAGCAGCATCAGGAATTGCTGCTGACCGACATCCTCCACCATTTCTCGGTGAACCCGCTCGAGCCGGCGCTGTGGGAAGGCGCGCCCAAGGTTCCCGTCGCCATGCCCGGTCCGATCGGCTGGATCGAAGGGCAGGCGGGCGTGGTCGAGATCGGCCATGCCGGCCCAAGTTCCGGCATCGCCTTCGCCTTCGATTGCGAAGGCCCCCGCCATCCGGTGCTGCTCACCCCCCACGCCATTGCCGACCGCACCGTCACCAATGGCGAATGGGCCGCCTTCATCGCCGATGGCGGGTACGCCGATCCGCGCCACTGGCTGTCCGATGGCTGGTCCTGGGTCCAGGCCAATGCCATCGAAGCGCCGCTTTACTGGAAGCGGGAACGCGGCGCCTGGACCCGCTTCGGCCTTGATGGCCGGCGCGGCGTCGATCCCGCCGCGCCGGTGACGCATATCAGCTTCTACGAGGCCGATGCCTATGCCAGCTGGGCCGGCGCGCGCCTGCCCACCGAATTCGAATGGGAGGCCGCTGCCGCTGCTCACGATTCCGATGGCGGCAACCAGCTGGATGCCGCCGGGGCCGTCGAGCCGCGCCCGGCGGCGGAAGGCCCGGCCTTTTTCGGTGACGTCTGGGAATGGACCGGCAGCGCCTATCGCCCCTATCCCGGCTTCCGCGCGGCCGAGGGTGCGGTCGGCGAATATAATGGCAAGTTCATGAGCGGGCAGTCGATCCTGCGCGGCGGCTCCTGCGCCACGCCGCGCGGCCATTGCCGTGCCAGCTACCGCAACTTCTTCTACCCCCACCAGCGCTGGCAATTCACCGGCGTCCGGCTGGCGAGGGATTTGTGATGCCGCTCCTGCTCCGTCATCCCGGCGAACGCCGGGACCCAGAGCCAAGAACGGTGTCGCCTGTAACCCTGGGTCCCGGCGTTCGCCGGGATGACGAACGAGATTTATCATGCTGAAACAAGAGCCCGAAGATGGCCAGGCCACCCTCGCCGATCCCCATTTCCGCGCCGATGTCCTGACCGGCCTCGCCGCGACGCCGCGCGCGATCCCCGCGCGCTGGTTCTACGATCGCCGCGGCTCGGAGCTGTTCGAGCGGATCACCGATCTCCCCGAATATTATCCGACCCGCACCGAAACCGCGTTGCTGGAGAGGATCGGTCCCGAGCTTGGCGGTCTCGCCGCGCCCGATGCCGCGGTCGTCGAGTTCGGATCGGGCTCCTCGACCAAGACGCCGATCCTGCTCCGTGCGGTCCAGCCCGCCGCCTATGTGCCGATCGACATTTCCGGGGATTTCCTCCGCCAGTCGGCACGCGCGCTTTCCGCCGATTTCCCCGGCCTGCCGGTCTATCCGGTCGAGGCCGATTTCCTGCGTCCGGTGCCGCTGCCTCGGGAGGTCGCGGACCTGCCCAAGCTCGGCTTCTTCCCCGGCTCGACCATCGGCAACATGCAGGCCTTCCACGCCGTCGATCTGCTCCGCGCGATGCGGGATTGGCTGGGCGAGGGCGCCCGGTTGCTGATCGGCATGGATCGGATCAAGCCGCCCGAAATCCTGATTCCCGCCTATGACGATGCGCAGGGCACCACCGCCGCGTTCAACATGAACCTGCTCGAGCGGATCAACCGGGAGCTGGGCGGCGACATCCCTCTCGACGCCTTTCGCCACCGCGCCGTGTGGAACGCCGATGCCGCCCGCATCGAGATGCATCTGGAAGCCCGGCGCGCGGTGAACTTCGCTATCGGTGACCGCATGTTCCACATTCCCCAGGGCGAAACGATCCACACCGAGAACAGCCACAAATACGGCCCCAACGGCGCCCGCATGCTGCTCCGCGCCGGCGGCTGGACCCCGATCGCCGAATGGACCGATCCGCAGGACTGGTTCGCGCTGATGCTCTGCGAAGCGCAGCCGCTGCGGCGCGCGCCCTGACCGCCTTGCAATGTAGGATTTGGCCTGCTTGTCCAAGCCGGCCCGCGGTGCCGCCCGCGCTTTGAGATACCGGCCCGAAACATGCCCATGGTCAGTGCGACCATTGGGACCATTCGCGCCCGCTTCGCTCTAGGCTTCCCGGCTCAGCGCCACTGCGGTGTGGCGCGGAACACGGTAAGCCAGTTGACCGAGCCACGGCATTCGCCAAGCGAGCGCGCCTCGATCATCCGGAAGCGGCTGCCGTCCCACACCCAGCTTTGCGAGCTGCCGCAATCGCCCAGGCCCCGGCCCTTTTGCGAGCTGGTCAGCACCGCGCCGTCGATAGTCGCGAACGAAGCATTGGTCAGCACGCCCGGCCCGTCGCCGTCCATCCAATCGGGCATCACGTCGAATTCGGCCGGCGCGCCCTTGCCGCCGCGCAGCACGAACGCGGCGCTGTTGTAATTATAGGCGCCGCTCCCGCACGGGATCAGCACCAGCGTCGTCGTCGCGTCGAGCCGATAGCGCTCGACCGGCAGATCCTTCGCCACCGCCGAAAGGTCGCAGTCGCCGAGCTTGGCCATCTCGCCCAGCACCGCCTTGCTGGGGCTGTCGGCGGCTCCCGAGGCGGCCCGCAACGCCGGCACCACCGGAAGCGCCGATGCCCCGCCGCGCTGCTCGGCCACGATGTAATCGAGTGCCGCGGAAAAACCGTCGAGCGAAATCTTCGCCATCGCCCGGGCGCCGTTCCGAAGCTCGAGCCATTTGCCGGCCGCCATCGATTTGGCGAGCGCGTCCGCCGCCGGTCCGCTGACGCGGTAATTCTCGCCGATCGTGCCGGTCGCGACCTGCTTGCCGTCGACCAGCAGCGTCACCGGCCCCTTGACCAGCGTGGCCGGATCGATCGCGATGCTCAGCGTGCCATCGGCCTCGCGAGTCATCAGGACCTGGCTTGGATCGTCGCCGAACTGCTCGGGCGCCTGCAACGCGGTCGCCTCGCAGCGCTTCACATTGTCGCAGGCCGCGGCCCAGTCATCGAACACCTCGGCCTGGGGAGCGTCGGCGAAGGCGGCAAACAGAAGGAGCAGGTTCAGCATGAAGCGCAGTCTAGCCCAAGCGCGCGCCCGGGGGTAGGGGCGAGGCAATGAACGGGAGAAGCGTGATGAAAACGGTTGGCGTGATCGGTGCGGGGCAGATGGGCGCGGGCATCGCGCAGGTGTCGGCGCAGGCCGGTTACCGCGTGCTCCTGTCCGACATGGACGTCGCCCGCGCCGAAGCCGGCAAGGCGGGCATCGTCAAGCAGCTCGCCCGCGCGGTCGAGAAGGAAAAGATCGCCCAGGCCGATATGGACGCCGCGCTCGCCAATATCGAATGCGTCGGCGGCACCCAAGCCTTCGCCCCCTGCGACCTGGTCATCGAAGCCGCGACCGAGCGGGAAAGCGTGAAGCGCCAGATTTTCGAGAGCGTCGGCAAGGTGCTGGGTGATACCGCGATCCTCGCCAGCAACACCTCGTCGATCCCGATCACGCGCCTGGCGCAGGCTTCGCCCGATCCAGCCCGCTTCATGGGCGTCCACTTCTTCAATCCGGTGCCGGTGATGGGCCTAATCGAGCTGATCCGCGGCCTCGCCACTTCCGACGCCACTGTCGCCGCGGTCGAGACGTTCGGCCAGTCGCTGAACAAGCGCATCGTCCACGCCAATGACGCGCCCGGCTTCATCGTCAATCGCGTGCTGATGCCGATGCTCAACGAGGCCTGTTTCGCGCTCGGCGAGGGCGTCGCGACGATCCCCGATATCGATGCCGCCTGCCAGCTCGGTCTCAATCACCCGATGGGCCCATTCACGCTGGCGGATTTCATCGGCCTCGACACCTGCCTGGAAATCACCCGCGTGCTGTTCGAAGGCACCGGTGACCCCAAATTCCGCCCTGCGCCCTTGCTGGTGAAGTATGTCGAAGCCGGCTGGTACGGCCGCAAGACCAAGCGCGGCTTTTATGACTATAATGGCGCGGAGCCGGTGCCGACTCGATAGGGGGGAATCATGATCCGTTCGCTGACGCTGCTTGCTTTGCTGACCATCGCTTCGCCGGCGCTGGCGCAGGGGCGGCCGCTGGAGGGCGGCGACGTCCCCGCATTCTCGCTGCGGCTCGGCGAAATGGGCTTCAAGCCCGGGGTGATGCAGCCGCTCGGAAATGGCTCGCTGGGCACGACGATCATGGTCGATGGCGACCCGATGCAAATCGTCTTTTCCGAATGCGAGGGCTTCGAGACTTGCGATTACCTCACACTCAGCGCCACGTTCAGCGAAATCGTAAACCCGCCCGCGGCCTTTGTCGCCCGAGAGAATGTCCGGATCGATCCGATCAAGGTGTGGGTCGATCAGCAGCAGCATCTAGGTTTCAGCGCAACCGCGGTCGTTCAGGGATGGAGCGAGATCAATTTCATCACTTGGACGCGGCTGATCAGCGCATCCAGGCGGCAGCTGATGCGCGACGTGATCGAGGCCGGCCTGCACAAGCCCGGCAAATAGGGGAATGAGGCCAATGAAGCGGATGGCCCTCGCGGCACTTCTGGCGGCGTCGCCGCTGCCGGCCTTTGCGCAAACTGCTCCCACGCCAGCGCCGGCCCCTGCGCCACCTTATGGCACGCCCATCACGCTCGACGCAGCACAAGCGTTGATCGCCAAGGCCATCGCTGGTGCCAAGACGAAGGGCTTCCGCATGGCGGTCGCCATCGTCGAGCCCTCGGGGCAATTGGTCGCCTTCGCCAGGATGGACGACACCCAATATGGCTCGATCTACGTCGCCCAGAAAAAGGCCGAGACCGCCGCGCGCTATCGCCTCGCGACCAGCGTGATGGAGGCACGCACGCTTGCGGGCCGCACCGTTACGCTCGCCAATAACGACTCGCTGCCGATCGCCGGCGGCATCCCGATCCTGAAGGACGGCAAGGTCATCGGCGCGATCGGAGTATCGGGTGCGGCAGCGGCGAGGACGATGAGATCGCCAGGGCGGCGCCGCGATAAAGCTAGTTGAGCGGCCGCTCGACCGCCCAGCGGGCCAACGCCTCGAACGGCAACGGATTGTAGAATGCGATGCCGACATGCCCATCGTGCGCCCAGCGGACGTCTCCGCGACGCATATCGAGTCCCGGCACCGCCAGCGTGACGACATCGCCCTCGCGCAGATCAGCCGCCTCGATCTTGGCGCCGCCTTGCGAAACGTCGAGCAGGGTCACTTCCTGCTGTCCGTCATCGGTGGTCAGCCGCGCCGCGCAGCCCGCCGCCAGGCGCGGCATGCGCTGAACCAGACCGTGGCTCGGCGTGCGCGGATTGAGCAGGCTGGCAACATCGACAGCGTGATCGAACTGGACGCCGAACTGCCCATCCTTGGCCCACATCACCGAACCGGTGACGACATCGCCCGATCGCATTTCGACTTCGACGCGGTCGCCTTTGGCTGGTTTGGCCAGCGAGCGGCACATCATGCCGCCGGTCGAGAGGTTGCGGATCAGGCACAGCCCTTCGCGGCCCTTCCAGCGCAGCCGCGCCGAGCGATAGACCGACATCTTGGCGCGCTGGTCGCCGCGGCGGTCGTAGACGACTTCCCGCTGTCCGGACTCGGCCTGCGGTTGCGGCGGTGCCGGCGGGACATCGTTCCAGACCAGCGGCGGCCGTTCGACCCCGTCATCGGAATAGGCACGGCGCAGGGATTCGCGCAGCCGCTCGAACGGCCCGCTTTCAGGGGTCGGCAGCGGCAGCTGATGATCCATCGGCACAAATTCCCTGTTCGCACTGTGCGGACGGCACGCCCGCACTGACCCCTCCTGCGAACAGGGCTATTCATATCAAATTGAGTATCCGTTAAGGCCCCGGCGAAATGCGGCCACTATGGCAGCAACAACCCCGCCAGCGCCGCCGACATCAGGTTCGCCAGGCTGCCCGCGATCAGCGCGCGGATACCCAGCTTGGCGATCATCGGCCGCTGATTGGGCGCCAGGCTGCCTGTCGCGGCCATCTGGATCGCGATCGACGAGAAGTTGGCGAAGCCGCACAGCGCGAACGTGATGATCGCTACCGTGCGCGGCGCCAGATCCTTCATCGCGCCGAGATCGATGAAGGCGACGAACTCGTTGAGCACCAGCTTGGTGCCGAACAGCCCGCCCGCCGATACCGCCTCGTGCCACGAGATGCCGAGCAGGTACATGACGGGGGCGAACACCGCGCCGATGATCTTCTGGAAGCTGAGATCGGTCAGATAGGTTTGCGCCCAGCTCTGGAATCCCGGGCCGAGATTGCCCGACCAGGCGACGACCCAGTTGCCGAGCCCGCCGAGCAGGCCGTTGGCGAGCGCGACCAGTGCCACGAACGCCAGCACCATCGCGCCGACCGCGACCGCGATCTTGACGCCGGTCGATGCGCCCGATGCGGCGGCCATGATCAGATTGGCCGCGCGCTCTTCCTCCTCGACTTCGGCCTCGACCGCCTTGATCACCTCTTCCTCCGGGGGATCCTCGAGCGGCAGTTCGCCGTTCTTGGGCGCGATCTCGTCCGGCATGATGATCTTGGCCATCAGCAGGCCGCCCGGCGCCGCCATGAACGATGCCGCCAGCAGATAGGGCAGCGATTGCGGCCCGAGCAGGCTGGCATAGGCCGCCAGGATCGTCCCCGCGACGCCGGCCATGCCGACGGTCATCACCGCGAACAGCTGCGAGGGCGTCAGGCGCGCCAGATAGGGGCGGATCACCAGTGGCGATTCGCTCTGCCCGACGAAGATGTTGGCCGCGGCGCACAGCGATTCGACCTTGGTGGTTCCGACGACCTTCTCGATCGCTCCGCCGATCCAGCGGATGATGAACTGCATCACGCCGAGATGGTAGAGAATCGAAACCAGCGCCGCGAAGAAGATGATCACCGGCAGCGCCGCGATCGCGAAGCTGTTGCCGCCCAGCTCGGGCTTGGCGAGCGGACCGAACAGGAAGGCAGTGCCGGCGCCGGCATAGCCGAGCAGCGCGGTCACGCCGTTCGAAAGCCCGTGGATCGCCGCCACGCCCCAGCTGGTGCGCAGGACGATGAAGGCGATCCCCGCCTGCAGCAGGAACGCGGCCCCGACGACGCGGATGCGAATCCCCCGCTTGTTGTTGGAAAGCAGGAAGGCGATGGCGAGGATCGCCAGTACCCCGAAGATGCCGATCGGAAACTGGTTCATCACGATCCCTTCTTCGCAGCGCGCTCGGCAAGGATCGCGCGGCCCTTGGCGAGCGGAAACGCAGCGCCCAGCGATTTGCTGTCGGGAGCGGACGCGCCCTTCGAGCAGACGAACTTCAGGATGGTCTCGCCCTGCGTGCCGGGATCAGTGCCTTCCCACTCCACGCCCATGTCGCTGGGCCCGTCGGACTTGAGCGCGCTGTCGAACATCTCGCCGGTCATCAGGTGCGAGCGGTTGGCGGGGCAATCGAACTCGACGATGAAGCGATAGGCGGAGACGCCCTCCTCATCCTGGGCGAGCACCGAGAACATCGCCGCTTCGGTGAAGCCGCCGGCATTGGTGCGGATGCTGCCCTTGTCGATGAAGGTGATGTTGCTGCCCTTGGAATCGGCATCGACATAATACCAGTCGCTGTCCGCCGCGGCGGCATTGGTCAGCGACAAGGCAATGGCGGCAAAATATGAAAGCATGCGTTCCCCCGTCCCACAACGCGCGGGAATCTCAGGAGCTTGGCGCGGCGGCGGGCCGAACGCAAGGGCCGCACCATCGCGGGGCTTGCGGCGCGCGATATTGGCGTTAGCGTCTGGAGCATGGCAACGAACCCTCCCGCGCTTCAGCGCTCGCTCTTCGTCTTCGCGCTCTTCTACGGCGGCATGGTGTGCATAGCGGGTGTGCTCGGCAACAAGCTCGTCGGCCTGGGGCCGGTATCTGCCATCGGGCCGCTGATCGGCCTCGAACCCCTGTCGGTCGAAGCCGGCATATTCGCCTTCCTGCTGCTGGTCGCTCTTTCAAGCGCTGTCGCCGAATTGCACGGCACGCAGATGGCGAACCGATTGGTGCGGATCGGCTTCCTGCCGTTGCTGATCTCGATGGCGTTGATCGAGCTTGTCCTGCACCTCCCCGCCGGCGGCGGCATGGATCCCGGGCGTCTCACCGCCTTTGAGACCATCCTGGGCCAAAGCTTCCGAATGATGCTTGCTGGGCTGATCGCCTACGGCACCTCGCAGACGCTCAATGTCACGATTTTCAGCGCGCTAAAGGGCAAGGAGGGCTCGCGGTTGCTGTGGCTGCGCGCCGCAATTGCCAGCGTTCTTTCGCAAATCGTCGATACGGTGTTGTTCATCAGCATCTCTTTCTACGGCGTATTCCCGATCGGTGGGTTGCTGGTGGGCCAGATGGCAACCAAGGTGGTGCTGTCGATCGTGCTGGTGCCGGCGCTGATCTACCTGTTCGTCGGGATCGGCCGCCGTCTGGACGGAACGTCCGCCGAAGCCTAAGCGCCCCGGCATGACCAACGCACCCGATCCGGCGCTGCTCGCCAAGGCGGAAACGCTCACCGAGGCGCTGCCCTATCTGCAGCGCTACGCCGGCAAGACCTTCGTCGTGAAATATGGCGGCCACGCGATGGGCGATCCCGAGCTGGCGCGCGATTTCGCCGAGGATGTGGTGCTGCTCAAGGCGGTTGGCATCAATCCGATCGTCGTCCATGGCGGCGGGCCGCAGATCGGGGCGATGCTCAAGCGGCTCGGCGTCGAATCGAGCTTTGTCGGCGGCCTGCGCGTCACCGATGCCGCCACCGCCGAGGTCGCCGAGATGGTTCTCGCCGGCAAGATCAACAAGGAGATCGTCGCCTGGATCGCCGAGGCCGGCGGCCGTGCGGTCGGCATCTCGGGCAAGGATGCCGGGCTGGTGGTGGCCGAGAAGATCCGGCGCACCGAGCCCGATCCGAACTCCGGCATAGAGCGCCATGTCGATCTCGGTTTCGTCGGGGATCCGGTCTCGGTCGATCCGACGATCCTCTATGCGCTGGCGAAGGAGAATTTCATTCCCGTCGTCGCTCCGGTCGCGCTCGGCGCGGATGGCCAGACCTATAATATCAACGCCGACACCATGGCCGGCGCGATCGCCGCGGCGTGCGGCGCGGCGCGCTTCTTCCTGCTCACCGATGTCGCCGGCGTGCTCGACAAGTCGGGCACGCTCCAGACCGATCTCGATCCGGCGCGGATCGAGGCATTGAAGGCCGACGGCACCATCTCCGGCGGCATGATTCCCAAGGTCGAGACCTGCGTCAGCGCGGTCCAGGCCGGGGTCGATGCCGCGGTCATTCTCGACGGGCGCGTGCCGCACGCGATGCTGCTGGAGATATTCACGCGGCAGGGCGCCGGCACGCTGGTGCACGCTTGATCCTTGTTAGCTGCGCCGGAGTTCCTATACTCCGTCCAAAACCGGTGTCGCGGAGACCGTCTTGATCCCCATGTTCAAAATGACGCTCGAAATCCTCGATTTCGCGCTCATGATCCTCACCTGGATCATCATCGTCCAGGCCATCCTGTCATGGCTGGTCGGGTTCAACGTCATCAGCCGCTATAACGAGTTCGTCGCCACCTTGTGGACCGCGCTCGACCGGATCACGCGGCCGATCTACGATCCGATCCGCCGGATCATGCCCGATACCGGCCCGCTCGATCTCACGCCGCTGGCGGTGCTGCTGATCCTGTTCGTGCTGCGCAATATCGTCATCAGCGGCCTGCTCCAGCAACTCGCCAATGCCAGCCTCTGAGGCTTGGCGCAGCACTCCCGACGGAATCGAGATCGCCGTTCGCGTGACGCCGCGCGCGCCGCGCGATGCGTTCGCGGCGGGCACGCCCGAGCATTTCGCCGCCCGTCTCGCCGCGCCGCCGCGCGACGGTGCGGCCAATGCCGCGCTGATCGTGCTCACCGCCCGGACCTTTGCCGTGGGCAAGCGGGCGGTCACCTTGATTTCGGGTGACACTGCACGCCTGAAGCGGGTGCGCATCGCCGGCGATCCCATGAAGCTGGCAGAGATCGCCCGCAGCCTCTATGGCTCCGGCCATGACGGCTGAAATCATCGACGGAAAGGCCTTCGCGGCCGGGTTGCGCGCCCGCGTCGGCGCGCTGGCAGCGGAATTCGCCCCCAGGGCGGGCCGGGCCCCCGGGCTGGCGGTGGTGCTGGTCGGCGAGGATCCCGCCTCCGCGGTCTATGTCCGTTCGAAGGGCAAGGCGACCCGCGAGGCCGGAATGGAAAGCTTCGAGCATCGCCTGCCCGCCGATACGCCGCAGGACGATCTGATCGCGCTGGTCGACAGGCTCAACGCCGATCCTGCGGTCGATGGCATCCTCGTCCAGCTCCCGCTGCCCAGGCACATCAATGAGCAGGCCGTGCTCACCCGCATCAGCCCCGACAAGGATGTCGATGGCTTTCACCCGGTCAATGCTGGCCGCCTCGCCACCGGGCTCCATGGCTTCGTGCCCTGCACCCCACTCGGCTGCCTGATGCTGCTCGAAGACCGGCTCGGCGATCTGTCCGGTCTCGATGCGGTGGTAGTCGGCCGCTCGAACATCGTCGGCAAGCCGATGGCGGCGTTGCTGACCAAGGCCAACGCCACCGTCACCATCGCCCATTCGCGCACCCGCGATCTGCCGCGCCACCTGCGCCACGCCGACATCGTCGTGGCGGCGGTCGGCATCCCCCATTTCATCAAGGGCGAATGGCTCAAGCCGGGCGCGGTCGTGATCGATGTCGGCATCAACCGAACTGAACAGGGTCTGGTCGGCGATGTCGATTTCGAAGGCGCGATGTCGGTCGCCGGCGCCGTCACGCCGGTGCCGGGCGGCGTCGGCCCGATGACCATCGCCGTCCTGCTCCGCAACACGCTGGTCGCCGCGCATCGCAATGCCGCTGTCCCGCTTGAGAAGGGGGTGATCTGATGCTGTTCTCTCTGCTTCTCGCGTTGCAGGATGTTCCGGCAACGGCGGTCGAAGCCGAGCAGGCGATGGAGCGCGCCGCGCAGACGGAGGGGCAATGGACGGCGGTGCGCCGCTTCGCCGCGCCCGACGCGGTCGTGCTCAGCCCTCAGGCAGTTCCGGTTGCGGAAGCGTATGGCGAGCCCGATCCGCCGCGCGCTTATCATTGGTGGATCAGCGACAGCTATGTCTCGTGCGATGGCAGGGTCGCGATCAATACCGGGCCGTGGGAGCGGGAAGGCGAATATGGTTGGTTCACCACCGTCTGGAAGCGCCAGCCGGACGGCTCGTGGGCATGGATCGTCGATTTGGGCGGATCGACCGAGACGCTGCTTGTCGCCCCGATGCAGCCGGTCACGCATAAGGCGTCGTGCGAAGGCAAGGCGCCGTCACTGGCCTTTGCTGGCCGCGGTGGACTGGGCGGTTCCGCGGACAATAGCTTGCTGTGGCAATGGACCGTGACCGCAGAGGGCAGAGGCAGTTTCCATGCGCTGCTTTGGACCGGCACGACGTTTGAAACCGTCGCCAAATCTGGCCTCCGGCAATGACCGAGCTCTTCATCTCCAGCTTCATCACCTTCTTCGTGGTGATCGATCCCCCCGGCTGCGCGCCGATCTTCGCCGGGCTGACCGCGGGCACCACGTCCGCGCATCGCCGGATCATGGCGATCCGCGCGGTGATCGTCGCCTCGCTGATCCTGTTCGGCTTCGCGCTGTTCGGCGAGGCACTGCTCCGCGCGCTCGGCATCAGCCTCAACGCCTTCAAGATCGCCGGGGGGATCATGCTGTTCCTGATCGCGCTGGAGATGGTGTTCGAGAAGCGCACCGAGCGCCGCGAGGGCCGCGCCGAGAAGGTCAAGGAATCGCAGGCGCCCGATATCTCGATCTTCCCGATGGCGATGCCGATGATCGCCGGGCCGGGCTCGATCGCCTCGGTGATGCTGCTGATGAGCCAGAATAGCGGTTTCGAGCGCAATATCGCCGTGCTCGGCGCGATGGCCGCGATCCTGCTGCTGACGCTCGTCGCCCTGCTCGCCGCCGGGCCGATCATGCGGCTGGTCGGCGCCAAGATCGAAGCGGTGATCTCGCGGCTACTCGGCGTGCTGCTCGCGGCGCTGGCCACGCAGTTCGTGATCGACGGGATCAGGGCTTCGCTGGTGGCCGGGGCGGCACTGTCGGGGCACTAGCTTGATGGCTGGTGCGGGGCGCCCGGTACCGCCGAACCCGAAGGCGCCGGGGCACTGATCTTCCATAGTTTGAACGGCGAATTCTTCGGCAGCGGCACGGGCGTCAGCCAGGCCGGGATCTTCCCCTCCATCAACTGCGCGTAAAAGCCATTCGGCGCGCGCGAACGGTACAAGGTCGTCTCGGACATATCCGGGCAGACCAGCAGATAATCGGCCTTGTGCGCGGCCATGATCTCCCGCGCCGCCTCGGGCGTGCCGGTGAAGGCGTGATGGACGTCGAGGATCGCGCGGCCGTTGCGGTGATAGGGGCCGGCGACGCCATTCTGGTTGGTGACGGTGATCAGCCGCGGCCCCATATCGACATGGCTGAACAGGATCGAGCGCGGAAAGGCGTTGAGCGCGCGCAGCGCCGTCATCCGCGCGCAGGCCGAATTCGCCTGCGCCACCTTGTCGGGCCCGCCGCCGGCGCCGGGCTTGGAGCCGCTCGGCAGATATGGCAGCACCAATCCGGCGAAGAGCCCCGAGACGATCAGGAACGCCGCGACGGAACCGAATACGCGCAGGAAGATCGAGCCGCGCCGCAGGAACCACGGCACCACCACCCAGGCCAGCGCGCATGCGCCGGGCACGCTCAGCATCTGCGCCGCCGGTCCGGCGCGGACCTGCCACAGCAGCATCGCCCCGGCGAAGGTGGTGAACAGGGCGATCGCCGCCCAGCCGACCACCGCCTCGCTGCCGCGCGCGCGCCACGTCGCGACCGTCGCGCCGATGATCCCGATCACCGGCAGCACCGCGATCGGGAAGGCGGTCTTGAGCGGGTGGCGGTAGATCGGCCGCGCCTCGCGGACATTGTTGAGCCAGGTGTTGGCGAGTTCGTCGGAGACCTGTTCGGGCCGGCCCAGGCATTGCGGGAAGAACCAGGCGAAGCCCGCGACGATCGCCGCCCCGGCAATCGCGCCGAGCGCCAGCCGGGCCAGCCGGTTGGCGGGGCTCAGCCGCCCGATCAGGAACAGCAATGTGCCGCCCGCGACCATCACCGAAAGCCATACCGGCGTCAGCGCGTCGCAGCGCATCACCTGGTTGGCGTTCGACGCGAACAAGGCGAAGCCGAGCGCCGATCCTCCGGCAAGCGTCACGCCATAGACCATCATCCGCCGCGCCTCGGCGGCTTCCCAGATCCAGCGCAGGGTGATGATCGCCCCCGCCATCGCGCAATAGGGCAGCATCTCGAGCCCGATGGTCAGCGAAAAGGCGCTGGAGATGCCGACGGTCGCGCCGCCCCGCGCGCGGCGCGGATCGGCGAGGCCGGCGACAGTCATCGCCAGCGCCGCGAGCTGCCAGCCATGATGGTCGATACGCAGCGGCGCGTACATCGTCATCGTCGAGGTGCAGCCGAGCAGGATCACCATCGCCAGCGGCCAGCTATAGGGCGCGATCAGCCGCCGCACGGTCAGCGACAGCCCGGTCATGGTGATCGCCAGCGGCAGCAACGGGGCGATCCCGCATGCCCAGTTCTCGGCACGCATGCCGAGGAACGGCTTGAGGATCAGGATCAGCGCCGCGATCGGCAGATCGGGCAGCCGCGACCAATGAATGTCGAACCCGCCATTGGCTGGATCGAGCCGGTAGTTGCGCAAATCGTACCAGCCCTGTCCGCCCATCCAGGCGCGGACCTGCATCAGCCGCATATTGTCGTCGGTGTCGCCGAGCATCAGCCAATAGATGTTGGCCTGGCGATTGATCAGGAACCACGCAGCGACGCAGGCCCAGAAGACCAGCATCCAGCGCAGCCAATGCTGGCTCAGTTCATCGTCGATGCGGAAATCGCGTAGTGCCCCGAGCTTCAAAATCGCTTCCCTAGTACTCCCGTCCGCATTAGGGCGGCCCGCACTTCCGGGGCAAGCGACTAGTGACGGCACTTCTTCGACAAATCGAGACGATGCGGGCGAGCGGGATGCTCGGCCAGCTTATCCGCTTCGGTATCGCCGGCGGTATCGCCACCGCGCTGTACACCGCCGTCTATTCCCCGCTCGCCGGTTTCCGGATCACCTCGGAGCAGGTCGCCAATCTTGCCGGCTATTTCGTCGCGATGGGCGCCGGCTACGTCATGCACAGCAAATGGAGCTTCAAGGGCCACGGCGCGCAGGCGTCGCAGACCACCTGGCGCTTCTTCGTCGTCTCGCTGGTCAGCCTGGCGGTGAACACCTTCTGGGTATGGCTGCTGACCGACGACGCGGTGCTCAATGGGCCATGGTGGTGGCCGCTGATTCCGATATTGTTCGTGACGCCGCTCGTTACGTTCGCACTCAATCGCATCTGGGTTTTCGGCTGATATGGACCGCGTTGTTTATGATCGCATGGCCGCGCACGACACCACCCATTGGTGGTACCGCGCGCGCCGTGAAATCCTTTCCGATTATCTCAAGCGCTGGGGCGCTGTGCCCGGGGATGCGCGCATCCTCGAGATCGGCTGCGGCACCGGCCACAATCTGCCGATGCTGGCGCAGTTCGGCGATGTCGATGCGATCGAGATCGACGAGGCCGCCGCCGCCAAGGCCAGTGAGCGGCTCGGCAAGAAGATCGGCTCGTCGCCCTTGCCCGAACTGGAGGGTGTGAAGCCCGGCAGCTATGATCTGGTCGCGGTGCTCGACGTGGTCGAGCATGTCGAGGACGATGTCGCCGCGCTCAAGGCGATCGCCACAGCGCTCAAGCCCGGCGGCCAGATCCTGATCACGGTTCCCGCGCACCAATGGATGTGGAGCGCGCATGACGTCGTCAACCATCACAAGCGGCGCTATTCGAAGACGACGCTGATCGCCGCGCTCGATGCTGCCGGTCTCCAGTACCGCAAGCTCGGCTGGTTCAATTCTTTGCTGTTCCCGGTCGCGGTCGCGGCGCGCTTCGCGGGCAAATTGATGGGCAAGGACGACAGCGATGATTCGCCGCCGCCCAGGCTGCTCAACACCGCCTTTGAGAAGATCTTCGGGCTGGAACGTCACCTCGTCGGGCGCGTGCCTTTGCCGCCCGGCCTGTCGATCATCGTGCTGGCCTCGCCCAGATAATTTGCGCCAAATAATTGCGGTTCCGGCTGTCCTACAGTCGCCGCTTTGTGCGATGCAGGACCGATGTGCCGGGCAACTACCCCTGCCATTTTCGCGGTGCGGGTAATTAAACTGCGCGGCGGCGCAACGAAATTGCGCAACCGCCGTGAAAAGCGTGAAGTTGGACCGGTCGAATCCCCCGCCGTTCGCGAATCAGCGCTTGGGCGTCTTGGCGGGCGGCGCGGCTTCCCCGCGCGCCGCATCCTCGGCGAACTCGCGCGCCTCGGCGCTGTCCTCGAAACGATAGCCAAGCCGGGCACGGCCCATCACCGGCCCGGTCACGTCGGCGACCAGATAGATCGGGCGCTTCTTCGATTCGACATAGAGCCGCCCGAGATATTCGCCGATCATCCCCAGTACGAACATCTGCACCGCGCCGAGCACGACCACCACCAGCATCAGCGAGGTCCAGCCCTGGATCGCATGGCCGAACATCCAGCCGCCGAGGATGTAGAGGATCAGCAGCGCCGATGCGCCGGTCAGCACCATTCCGGCATGGCTGGCGAAGCGCAAGGGCGCGGTCGAAAAGCCGGTGATCGCGTCGAAGGCGAGCCGCAGCATCTTCGACAGCGGATATTTTGTGTCGCCCGCGTGCCGCTCGTGGCGGTCATAGGGAAAGGGAACCTGCTTGAAGCCGACCCAGGCGACCATCCCGCGGATGAAGCGGGCCTGTTCGGGAAGGGACAGGAACGCGTCGAGCGCGCGCCGGCTCATCAGGCGGAAATCACCGGTGTCGAGCGGGATCGGCGTATCGGTGATCCGGTCGAGCATCCGGTAGAACACCGCGGCGGTGACCTTCTTGAAGATGCTCTCGCCATCGCGCTTGCGGCGGACGGCATAGACGACATCGGCGCCCTGCGACTTCATCGCCGCGCGCATGTCGGTCAGCAATTCGGGAGGGTCCTGCAGATCGGCGTCGATCACGAGGATCTGATCGCCCGCGCAGAGATCGAGTCCGGCGGTCAGCGCCAGCTGGTGACCATGGTTGCGCGACAGGTTGATCGCGACGAGGTGTGGATCGGTCAGTGAGAGGCGCTGCATGATCTGCCAGCTCGCGTCGCGCGATCCGTCGTTGATCAGCACGATCTCATAATCGTCTCCCACCGCCGCCTGCGCCGCCGCCGAGACGCGCCCGTGCAGCATCTCGAGGCACGCCTCCTCATTGTAGCAGGGGATGACGACGGACAGCGCGGGCCTCTTCATGGGCGAAGCCTTAGCGATGTTGCTGGCGTGCGTCGATATGGGCCCGCTTGGCGTCCCGCCGGCGATCGATTGCAGGAGGGCAGGTGTAGCGAGAATGTCGCCCGCCACGCGTCCGATGAGCGCGAAATCAGCGCCGGAAGCGCTTCCCCCGGCTGCTACTTTACCGCGTCGTTACCAGGTTGACCGTTCGCAGGCGCACAATTAGGGAAAAAATAATGCGAGTCAGTCGCAGTAGCGAAAGGGTTTGAAATGAAGTGGCAGTTGGTGGCGGGGATCAGCCTGATGGCATGTATGGCGACAACGCCGGCATTCGCGCAGGATGTTGTGCAAGGCGCCGATACCCAGGCGGAGGCTGAGGCCAAGACCGGCGACCAGACCATCACCGTCACCGCGACGCGCCAGCCGGTCGCGGTCGCCGATGCCCCCGCCACCGTTACCGTGATCGACGAAAAGCGCATCGCCGACGAGCTCGCGACTGATATCAAGGATCTCGTCCGCTACGAACCCGGCGTCAGCGTTCCGCGCGCGCCGACCCGCTTCGGCGCCGCATTGGGTGTCACCGGCCGCGCTGGCAACGAAGGCTTCATCGTTCGCGGCATTGGCGGCAATCGCGTCCTGATCCAGGTCGATGGCGTCCGCGTGCCCGATGGCTTCACTTTCGGTGCGCAAGCGGCGGGCCGCGGCGACTATGTCGATCTCGGCCTGGTCAAGTCGGTCGAGATCCTGCGCGGCCCGGCCTCGGCGCTGTACGGCAGCGACGGCCTGTCGGGCGCGATCAGCTTCGTGACCAGCGATCCCGGCGACTTTCTCGCCGGCGGCAAGAGCATCGGCGGCCTCGCCCGGGCCGCCTATAGCTCGTCGGACAATGAGTTCAGCGAAACCGCGATCGTCGCCGGCCGCACCGGCACCCTCTCGGGCATGGTCGCGTACACCCGCCGTGACTTTAACGAGCTCGAAAACAAGGGCGTGGTCGGAGGTACCGGTGCGACCCGCACCATCGCCAACCCGCAGGACGGCCGTTCGGACGCGGTCCTGGGGCGCCTTGTCTGGGAGCCGGGCGGCGGCCACAAGCTGCGCCTGACCGGCGAATATCTCAATACGCACCTTTTCACGGATGTTTTGACCGGGCGCAGCGCCACGGTCGATCTGGTCCAGGGGACCGACACCGGCAAGCGCATCCGCGTCGCCGCCGACTATACGTGGCAGGGCGAGGGTACGATCGACTACGCCCGCCTCAGTGCCTATTGGCAGGACGCCGAGGACCATCAGTTCACGCGTGAGGACCGCACCCCCGCGGCTGACCGCACGCGGCTCAACACTTTCGACAACAGCGTTTACGGCGCCTCGGCCGAACTCCGCGCGGGCTTTGAGACCGGCGCGCTGGGCCACCGCCTCGTAATCGGCGGCGATGTCAGCCGCACCCGCCAGGAAGGCATCCGCGGCGGCACCGTGCCGACTCCTCCCGATGTCTTCCCGACCCGCGCCTTCCCGATCACTGACTATACGCTCGCCGGCGCCTTCATCGCCGACGAGATCGCGATCGGTCCGCTAACCCTCTATCCGGCGCTTCGCTTCGACACCTACGATCTCTCGCCCAAGCGCGACGCGCTGCTTCCGGCGAGCATGGTTGTCGCTGGCAGCAACGGATCAAAAGTCTCGCCGAAGTTCGGCGCGGTCGTGAGGCTCGGCGGCAATTTCCGCCTGTTCGGCAACTATGCTCACGGCTTCAAGGCGCCGGAGCCGAGCCAGGTGAACCAGTATTTCGAGAATCTCGCCTTTGGCTACACCTCGCGTCCCAATCCCAATCTCCGTCCCGAAAGCAGCGAAAGCTTCGAAGGCGGCATCCGCTTCACCAGCGACATCGTGAGCGCCAGCGTCACCGCGTTCAAGGCGGATTATGACGATTTCATCTCGCAGGAAGTCGTCGCCGGCACCGGCGCGCCCGGCAATCCGCTGGTCTATCAGTTCGTCAACATCAATCGTGTCGAGGTCGCGGGCGCCGAGGCCAAGATCGAAGCGCGCACGGCGAGCGGCTTCAACGCGCAGGCGGCGCTTTCCTACGCCACCGGCAACGGCTTTAACGGCGCCGGCGTGAAGAGCCCGCTGTCGACGATAGAGCCGACCAAGCTGGTGTTCGGCGGCGGCTATCGCGATCCGGCAGGAACCTTCGGCGGCCAACTGATCGCGACCTACAGCGCTCAGAAGGAAGTAAACCGCACCACCGGCGTGTGCGCGGCCACCTGCTTCACGCCCGGCGAGTTCGTGATCCTCGACGCCACCGCCTTTGTCCGCCTGACCGACGGGCTTACGGTGCGCGCCGGCGTCTTCAACATCTTCGACCGCAAATATGCCTGGTGGAACGACGTCCGCGGCGTCGCCAGCACTTCGACGATCAAGGATGCCTATACGCAGCCCGGCCGCAATGGCAGTGTGTCGATAAGCTATCGCTTCTGATTCGCATTAAGGGACGAAAAATAATGACCTTCAAGCTATGGGGAGCGGTGCCTGCGGCGCTGCTCCTGATTTCCGCGCCGGCAGCTTTAGTAGCGCCCGCCCAAGCCCAGACTGCCGCGAAATCGGCATTCGAAGCCGACCGCGCCGACATTCTCGCGATGGCGGGCAATTACAAGGTCAAGTTCGACATGCAGGAATCGACGCCGTGGCGCGCGGGCTACACGCCGATCCCGGCCAAGATTTCGGGCGGCAATGAAGTCGTCCGCGTGATCGAGGATTCGGGCAAGACCATCCGGCTCCAGCATTTGCTCGTCATCGATATGGGCGAAGGCAAGAAGATGATCGTCAAGCACTGGCGGCAGGATTGGGAATATGAGCCTGCCAAGGTGCTGACCTATGCCGGCCCCGATGCCTGGGAATGGACCAAGGTGCCAGAGGCCGAGCGCAAAGGCGCCTGGTCACAGACCGTCTATCAGGTCGATGATAGCCCGCGTTATGGCGGCTGGGGTAAGTGGCAGACCGTTGGCGGGCTTCGCCGCTGGGTCTCGAACGACACGTGGCGCCCGCTCGCCCGCCGCGACGCGGTGCGCGGCCCCGATTATGACCGCTATCTGAGCGTCAACCGCCACCAGAGCGGCCCGGCCGGCTGGGTGCAGTGGCAGGACAATATCAAGATCGGCCCGGCCGCTACCGGCGGCGACAAGCTCGAACCGATCGTCCAGGAATATGTCCTCAACACCTACACCAAATTCGACGGCTTCGACGTAAAGTTCGCCGACGATTACTGGGCCGCGACCAAGGGTTATTGGGCGGCGATCCGTGCGGAATGGGATCGAATCGCGGCGACCAAGAACGGCATCCGCATCACCGAGGAAGCCGATCACGGCACCGTTATCAGTGGCCGCGTGCTCGAGATCGCCGACGAGATCCAGTCGGGCAAGACCAGCGAGGCTGACGGCATCAGGACTGCCAAGGCGCTGATGGATCAGGCGACCAGGGCGGCTGGCGGCTAGAGCCCACGCGTGAATGCGGGAGGGCTTGGCGCCCTCCCGCGATCCCTAGATCTGCACCCTTGCGGTCACGCGAATGTCGCGACCGGGCAGTGGCGCGTAATCCTTGAGCACGCTCGAATGGCGGCGGGCCTCGACATCGAAGATGTTGTTCGCCGACAGCGATATGCTGGTGCCCTCCGGACCCCAGGGTTTCCATGCGATCGACGCGTTGACGAGCGTGTGGCTCTTGGTCGGCGTCTCGAACGCGGCGAGGCGGTTCTGCGCGAAGCTGTGCTCGGCCTCGACGCGGAAGTTCAGATGATCCGACTGCGCTTCCAGCCCGGCCAGCACCCGCATCGGCGGGATGCGCGGAACGGGACCGGCGCCGATGATGTTGGCGTGGACATAATCGGCCAGCGCATCGGCATTGATCGTGAAGTTCTTGATCGTGCCGAGCCGCGCCGAGCCTTCGGCTTCGATCCCGTAGTAATCGGCATCGGCCTGATAATATCGGAAGACCGGCAGATCGTCCTGCACCGTGCCGGTGGGGGCGTCGTAGATGTAGTTGCTGAAGCGGTTGTAATAGGCTGAGGCGCCGAGGCTCCAGCCGTCTCCCGAGCCCTTGAGCGTGGCTTCCACGCCCCACGCCTTTTCGGCGGTGAAGTCGGGGTTGCCGATCTCATAGGCCTGGGTGCCGGCATGGGGGCCATTGGCGAACAATTCCTCCGGCGTCGGCGCGCGCGAGCTGCGCGAGACGTTGACTCCGAAGCGCAGCCGGTCGGCGATCGCATAGCTGGCGCCGAGCGACCCGGAGACATTGTCGTAGCGGCGATTATAGGCCGGATTGCCGATATCGGCGTCGGCCATCGCGCTAAGATCGTTATGCTCGTAGCGCAATGCCGCTTCGGCCTTTACTGCGCCAAAGTCGAACGATTGCAGCGTGAAAAGGCCATATTGGGTGGCAATATTCTTGGGCAGGAACTTCTCGTCGCCTATGACGTGCATATCGCGCGCCGAATATTGAAGGCCGCTGACACCTTCCCAGGCGCCATGACTTTCCTGGACGAATTCGAGCCGGCCTTCCTGCCCCTTGCTGTAGAAAGTGGTGCCGACCGCGCCGGTGTCGTCGATTTCCGAGTGCTGGTAGTCGGCGGCGGCGAGACGGAGGCGGATGGCGTGGATGCCGGCGGTCTCGGTGGTGACTTCGCCGCGTACATCGAAGCGGGTTTGCCTGGCATGGAGGCGTACCCGTTCGGCTTCGACCGTGGGATCGAGCGAGTAGCGGACCGGCACGCCATAGATGCTGTCATAATGACTGACCGAGAAGCCAAGATTGCCGCGCGAATCGATGATCGCGGCACCGCCGGCGACGTCCCAGGTGCGGGCGGCGGTATTGGGCACCACGCCCTTCAGATCGGCGAGCTCGCGGATCTCGGGGTCGGCGCTGGCCAGCGCCTGGCTGCGCAGATCGCGCGACAGGACATAGCCCCCTGTGCGCTGGTCGCCGGTCTTGGTGTAGCTGCCATCGGCGTGGAAGACGATATTGCCGCTGACCGGTACATCGGTGGTGGCGGATATGGCACGCTCCTTCGACGCGGTACCATAGGTGCCGATGCCGTCGAAATGCACCGCTTCGGCGGGCATGCGGCGCGGAATGCGGCTGTCGATGACATTGACCACCCCGCCGATTGCCGAGGGGCCGAACAGGAGGGCGGTGGGCCCGCGCAGCACTTCGATGCGGTCGGCGGTCAGCGGATTGATGATCGCGGCGTGGTCAGCCGAAGTGTTCGACACGTCGATGCTGCCGATACCATCGATTAGGAGCGGCGCACGCGCTCCGACAAAGCCGCGCAGCACCGGGCGCGATGCGTTGGGACCGAACGCGGTAGAGGAGACGCCCGGCTGCTTGGCCAGGGTCTCGCCGATCGTCGGGCGCAATTCGCGCTTGAGCTCTTCGGTGGCGAGCACCGCGGTGCCGCCCAGCACGTCCGCCGCATTGCGCGCGCGGCTGCCGGTGACGACGATTTCCTGATTGGGCTGGCTGTGATCCTGCGTGTCGTCGGCTGCAGCCGCGGGGATAGCCTTAGCGGCGGGTGCCGGGTCGGGATCGGCGGCGCGAGCGGCGACGGGAATAGCAAGCGCGGCAGTGGCCGCGCCGAGGAACAGGGCAAAACGCATGGGAATAAACTCCGGAAAACCTGGTCAGGGGGCTGATCGGCAATCACGGGACGCAAGCGGGCGCAGTGCGCCGGCAATGCTGTCAGGATTGCTCAGGCTTGGAGTGGTTGCGGCGGCGCGCGGCTCTGCCAGCCGTGCGATACCGGTTGGACCTGGGTCCAAAGGGCGCGAGGCGTTTCGGGCGCCGGCACAGCCGGCATGACCGGCGGAGAGATTTCCGCCGGGGTTGGCAGCAGCACGCTGCCGGCATGGGCGAGTTCGCGGCAGATCGGGCAGGAATCGGGCAGTTTGAGCGGAGTCTTGCGGTCCGCACCGGCTGCGACATCGACAATTACAGTGGTGGTGCCAGCGAAGGGCGATCCGTTCTCGGGATGGCGATGTGTCTGTGCGACGAATCCCTGCCAGCTGACCGCCAGCATCATCGCGAGGAGCACGGCCCGCCATGCGGAGGCGAAGTGGTCGCCCAGGATGCGCGTCATCACCGCACGGCCAGTGCCACGCTGGATGCGCTTGTCCGGGAAACGCCGTGCCTTCATCGTATCCGAAAATGCTTTCTGCTGCGATCGCCCAAAGCCGATATGTTGCATCGTATCATAACGCAAGGCGCTTCGGCGACCTAGGTGCGTCGTAGGGGGGACGAAGATGAACCGGGGACAATGGTGGGCTCGCCGGGATTCGAACCCGGGACCTACAGATTAAAAGTCCGTTGCTCTACCGACTGAGCTACGAGCCCTACCAAGGCGGTGCACCTAGGGGCGGGGCCGGTGCCGGTCAACCGCCAGACTTGGGCGGAATGCGGGTTACCTGGATGAGCACCGCGCGCCAGACGTCACCCACACGGCGGAACACGTCTGAATAGCGGAAGCGGCTTGCGAAGCGCTTGCCGCCCGATTCGCCGGTCAGTTCGGTCTCGGCGCTGACCACCGCGGCATCGGGACCGAGCAGGGTAATGGTGCGATCGACCAGAACAAGTGGATCGTATTTGTCGCCCTGGTTCATCCACCCCTCGATGAAATCCGTCTTGCCCTGGCGCTTGCCCGAACCGTCGATGAAGATCAGGCCGTCATCGACCAGCTTGTCCATCGCGGCGCGATCCTGCGTAAGCTGCGCGGCGTCGAACGCGTCGGCAGCGCGGAGAATCTCGGCATTGGGATCATCGGCGATCAAGGCGAGCGCGAGCAGCGGGGTCATTGCGGTCTCCGGAGACGGGCGGCGAGATGGCGGACGCTAAGCCCCGAAATCGGATCGCGCCAGCCGGGGGTGATGGCGAGCAGCGGAGTGAGCACGAAATCGCGGGTGCGAAAATGGGGATGGGGAACGGTGAGTTGCGGCCCGCTCCACGCGCCGCCCGACCACAGGATGATGTCGAGGTCGATCACCCGCGCCGCCCAGGATTGCCCGCGCCGGCGGCCGAAGGCGCGCTCAATCGCTTTCAGCCGGACGAGCAGTGTCGGAGGATCGTCGCCGGTTTCGATAATCGCGGCGGCGTTGGCGAAACGGCGTCTGGAAGGACCGAGCGGGCGAGTGGCGAGGATAGGTGAGACGGCGACGGGCTTGAGCAGCGCCAATGCCGCCCGGATTTCGCGCTCGGGATTGCCGTGGCGGCCGCGGCGATTCGATCCCAGCGCGATCACGTAACTTGTTGTCGTCGTCACGGTTGCCGGCCTATCGCGGGCGGATGCCCGAGCCAAGCCACGACTGCCCGCTCTGTCCTCGCCTTGTCGGCCTGCGCGAGGAATTGCGGGCGGCGCAGCCGGCGTGGTGGAACGCGCCGGTGCCCGCTCTGGGTGATGCGGATGCGCAAATTGCCATTGTCGGCCTCGCGCCAGGGATGAAGGGTGCCAACCGCACCGGGCGGGCGTTCACCGGCGATGCTTCGGGCGATATGCTGTTCGCGACGCTGGAGAAGTTCGGGCTGGCCGAGGGTGGTGAGCCGAAGGGCGTGCTGATCGTCAACGCGGTCCGCTGCCTGCCGCCGGGCAACAAGCCAAGCCCCGAGGAAATCCGGACCTGCCGCCAGTTTCTGCAAACGCAGTTCCGCGCGCCGGTGACTATCGCCTTAGGGCAGATCGCGCATCAGTCGGCGGTTAAGGCAATGGGCGGGCGTCTGCCCAAGGCGCCCTTCGGTCACCTCCATGAGCACCGGATGCCCGACGGTCGCGTGCTGATCGATAGCTATCACTGCTCGCGCTACAACCAGAACACCAACCGGCTGACGGCGGAAATGTTCGAGGCGGTATTCGCGCGGGCGCTGGAGGTGCGTGATGCGCTGGCACCTGCTAGGATAGCCGTCGCTGAATAGGAGAGTCCCGATGCGTATAATCTCGCTTGCTCTGCTTCTGCTGCCCGCCGCCGCGCTCGCCGCCGACCGCGATCCGCCGGCACCGGCCAAGGTGTGCCAGACCCAGCCGCAAATCGCGATCCAGCCGGCCGCGCCGAACCGCCCGCAAAAGCTGAACGAGATGCCGAAAGCCGAAGCATTCTACGCCGTGCTGCGGATCGAGGATGGCTGCGAGAAGCTCGTCAGGGTTCGCGAATACAAGCGCGAGCGGCGCTGAGGCTCAGATATCCTCGACCAGCCGGCCGTACAATTCGGGCCGGCGATCGCGAAAGAAGCCGAAAGCGGCGCGGTGGCGCTTCACGCGATCGAGATCGAGCGTGGCGGTGATCACCCCGGTCTCGGTCCGATCGAGCTCGGCGAGGATGTCGCCACGCTCGTCGGTGATGAAGCTAGTGCCGTAAAAGGTCTGGCCATGTTCGGTGCCGACGCGGTTGGCGGCGACCACCGGCACGACGTTCGAGACCGCATGCCCGACCATCGCGCGGCGCCATAGCCGCGCGGTATCGAGGCTGTCGTCGTGCGGCTCGCTGCCGATAGCGGTCGGGTAGAACAGGATTTCGGCGCCCATCAGCATCATCGCCCGGGCGGTCTCCGGATACCATTGATCCCAACACACACCGACGCCGAGTGTGGTGGCATCCGGGCCGCTCCACACCTTGAAGCCGGTATTGCCAGGCCGGAAATAGAATTTCTCTTCATAGCCCGGACCATCGGGGATGTGGCTCTTGCGATAGATGCCGGCGACCTTGCCGTCGGGCCCGATCATCGCGAGGCTGTTATAATGATGCGGGCCATCGGCTTCGAAGAAGCTGGTCGGGATATGGATGTGCAGCTCGGCGGCGAGCTTCTGCATCGCCAGCACCGCCTTGTGACTTCCGGCCGGCTTTGCATTGGAGAACAGCCCCTCATCCTCGACGCGGCAAAAATACTCGCCCTCGAACAGTTCGGGCGGCAGCACGACCTGTGCGCCGCGCGAGGCCGCCTCGCGGACCATCTCGGTCACGTTCGCGATGTTCGCGTCGATGTCATCGGTGAAGGCGAGCTGGAGCGCTCCGACAGTGATCTCAGTCATGGCCGCGCATGTAATGTGGATTGCCTTGTTTCGCACCCCCTGCCTTAACTGCCTTGCATGACCAGCTTCGAATTCGCCTTTTCGCTCTTCGGCCTATTGCTAGGGTTGTCCGTCGCCGAAGTGATGAGCGGCTTTGCGCGGGTGTTGCGGGCGCGGACCACGATCCGGCTGGGCTGGCTGACGCCGATGCTCGGCGTGCTGCTGATGGTCGATCTCGTCACCTTCTGGTCGAACGCATGGGATATGCGCGACGCGATCCCGCCAAGCTTCGCTGCTTTGCTCTTCGGCACCGTCATCGCCTGCGTCTATTTCCTGTCGGCCTCGCTCGTTTTCCCCACTGCGGTTACCGAATGGCCCGATCTCGACGCCTATTTCATGCGCCACAAGGGGCAGGTGATGATCGGGGTGATGACCGCCAATCTGCTGGTGATGGTCGCGCGCATTCTGCTCTACGGCAACATATTCACCAGTTGGCAATCGGTGACCGTGCCGGTGCTGTTCACCGGATTGGGACTCGGGCTGGTCCTGTCGAAGAACAAGTGGATGTGCGGTGGCATCCTCGCGGTGCTGCTCAGCCTCTACGGACTGTTCCGCTTCCTATTCTGACGGGATTTGCTGGCTGATGCAGTGGAAGCTGCCGCCGCCGGTCAGGATATGGTCGGCGCGCTGGCCGACGATCTGGCGATCCGGGAAGATCTTGCCAAGCGCCTCGACCGCGGCATCGTCATTGTCCTGCCCGTAGAGCGGCACGACCACGGCGGCGTTGCCGATATAGAAGTTCATATAGCTGGCGGGCACGATCTCCTCCTCATGTCCCAGCACGCGGCCGGGCGAGGGAAAGGGGACGACCTCGACGCCGTGCCGCTCGGCGCGCATCTTGGCGTCCTGATAGATTCGCCAATTGGGATCATTGTCCGTCGCGACCGGGATCAACAGGCGGTTAGGCCCTACGAAGCGCGCGAGATTGTCGACATGGCCGTCGGTATGATCGTTGACGAGGCCGTTGCTGAGCCAGAGCACCTCGGAATAGCCGAGATCGGACTTGAGCAATGCCTCGATCTCGGCCTTCGACAGGCCTGGATTGCGGTTGGGGTTGAGCAGGCATTGCTCGGTGGTGACGACCAAGCCGGTGCCGTCGCCGTCGATCGCGCCGCCTTCGAGAATCCAATTGTGGCTCTCGACATGGAAATGCTGCCGGCGGGCGAGCCGGAGCCCGATAGTGTCGTCGCCTTCGAGATCGTATTTACCGCCCCAGCCGTTGAATTCGAAATCGCGCGCGCTGCGGTCTCCACCGATGATCGCGGCGGTGTCGCGCAGCCAGATGTCGCCGAACGGCTCGACGACGATGCGCGCGTCATGGCCGACCAGCTTCTTGGCTGCGGCGGCGGCTTCGTTATCGGCACAGACCAGGATCACCTTCTCGCCGCGCCCCTCGGCATGGACGGCGCGCGCGAACACCGCGACTTCGGCGCGGGCGGGTTCGAGATCTTCGACCCACAGCTCGGGATGGCTGGGGAAGCCGATCCAGACGGCGTCGTGCGGTGCCCATTCGGGCTTTGGAGGAAGCATGCGGGTTACTTTGCCTTTGCGCGCGATTTATCGCGGATGCCGCGGAATTCGGCGTCCGGATACCAGTTCGGCCAGGCATCGCCATCGGCGAGTGCGCGGCCCAACGCATAATAGATGTTGAGATCGCTCATCGCGCCGCTCCAGTCCCAATTGGCGTCATATTCGTCCTGGGGCTTGTGATAGCGCTTCATCGTATAGCTCTCGATCGCCATGCCACCGGCGGTCTTGCCGCCACGCAAGAGATCGTCGCCGCTTTCGCCATAGAGCATCGGCACGCCCAGCTTGGCGAAGCTGAAATGGTCCGAGCGGTAATAGCCGCCGCCTTCGGGACGCGGTTCGGGAACAATGACCCGGCCTTCCGCCGCCACGAAGGGCTTGACGATGTCCTCGAGCTCGGACTTGCCCGCGCCGACCAGCACGAAGTCCCGGGTCTTGCCGATGGTGTTGAGCGAATCCATGTTCACCCCGCCCACCGTCTTGGCGAGCGGATAGACCGGGTTTTCGGCGTAGAATTTGGAGCCGAGCAGTCCCGATTCCTCGGCGGTTACCGCGAGGAACACGAGGCTGCGCTTGGTGGTGCCCTCCTTATGGTGCGCCTCAGCCAGTGCGACCAGCCCGCCTATGCCCGAAGCATTGTCGACCGCGCCGTTGCAGATATCGTCGCCATCGACCGCGTCGCAGCGGCCGAGATGGTCCCAATGCGCCGAATAGAGCACGACCTCGTCGGGCCGCGCCGTGCCGGGCAGGATGCCGACGACATTCTTCGATGCCTGGCGCTTGATCGCATTGTCCCAGTTGACCGAGGCCTTGAGGCCCAGCGGAACCGCCTTGAAGCCCTTCTGCATCGCCGCGCCTTCCATCAGCGAAAGGTCCTTGCCGGCGCTGGCGAACAGCGCCTTGGCGGCATCGTTGGTGATCCAGCCGATGGCGAGGCTCTGGTCCATATGGTCGCCGGGCGTGTCCTGCTCGAGCTGCGGCCCGGTCCAGGAGGACTGGACGACACCCCAGGGATAGGATGCCGGGAAAGTATCGTGGACGATGATCGCCGCCGCCGCGCCCTGCCGCGCGGCTTCCTCATATTTGTAGGTCCAGCGGCCATAATAGGTCATCGCCCGGCCATTGAACGGTCCCTCGGCCTTGTCGGACATCCAGTCGGGATCGTTGACGAGGATGACGACGGTCTTCCCCTTCACATCCAGGCCGGCATAATCGTTCCAGCCGCGCTCGGGGGCGTTGATGCCATAGCCGACGAAGACCACGTCGCTGTCCTTGACCTCGATCTTGGGCACGACGCGGTAGGTCGCGATGACCATGTCCTTGCGATAGGCGAGGCTGACCGGCGTCTTGCCGCCGGTGAATTCCAGGTTCGAGACGTTCTGCGCGGTCAGCTCGACCAGCGGCACGTTCTGGAACCAGCCGCCCTTGTTGCCGGGTTTCAGTCCCGCGGCCTCGAAGCGCTTTACGATATAAGCGAGCGTCTTGTCCTCGGCTGGAGTGGTCGGTGCGCGCCCCTCATATTCGTCGGAAGACAGCGTCTTGGTCACATCCTTGATCGTGTCGAGCGAGATGCTCTGGGCGGAAGCTGTGCCGCTGGCGAGCAGCAGCAGGGCAGTGAGGGTCAGGCGCATCGGGGAGCTCCGGCAAATATAGCGGGACAGTGGCGAAGGTTGTGCGGAAGGGCAACGTGCGGCGAGAATGGCAGCGATAATATTGAGGGGCGGGCCGATCGCTTCCGCCAGCACCGTGGCCATGATTATCGCGCCAACTTGCCAAGCTTTGTAGGTTTCGCAATGGCCCGCTTGGAGACCGGATCGGGCGGAAAGGGCGATTGATCGCCTAGCGAAACAAGCTAGGCTCCGGTTATCCATTGTATATCGGGGGCTTAGATGATCAGGAATTTGACCGCCGCGCTGCTGGCGGGGCTCTGCGTGCCAGCAATCGCCCAGGCGCAGAGCGCCGATGCGCTGAAGTTCGGTGCGCGCGAAGGCGTGATTCAGGCCAGCATTTCGCCCGACGGCACCAAGATCGCGATGATAACCCCGGTGGATGGCGCGGGTGCGGCGGTGCTGGTGGCATCGCTCGATGGTAGCAGCGAACCCAAACCGATCCTCAGCTCGAGCGGTAAGCCGGATCGGCTCACTTATTGCCGCTGGTCGACCTCGTCGCGACTGATCTGCTCGGTATTCATGATCGAGTTCAGCGGTGCGATGATGCTCCCCTATTCGCGCCTCGTCGCGCTCAATGCCGATGGTTCGGACCTCAAGCAGCTGACTGCGCTCGCGCGTTCGGGCGAGGTGGGTACCTCGCTTTCGGGCGGCGACATCGTCGACTGGCTGCCTGACGATGCGAGCAGCGCGATCCTGATGGAGCGCAACTTCATCGCGGAGGAGACCACCGGCCGCCTCGCCGCGCGCCAGAGCGGCGGACTCGGTGTCGAGCGCGTCGATACGGTCAGCCTCAAGCGCTCGACGGTCGAGCCGCCCAAGGGCAGCGTCTTCACCTATTTCAGCGACGGGCATGGCAATGTCCGTGTGACGGGCATCCAGGCAACTGGTGGTACCGGATACAGTGTCAGCCGGTTGACCTATCAGTATCGCAAAACCGGCACCCGCGACTGGGTTCCGCTCAGCGAAGTGCAAATCACGCCGCAGGGGCTGGTGGGCTTTGTGCCGGTCGCGGTCGATAAGGCGACGGACGCGGTCTATGGCTTCGATGTGCAAAACGGCCGCACAGCCTTGTTCAAGATCGCGCTCGACGGCAGCCTGAAGCGCGAATTGGTCTTCGCGCACGATCTGGTCGATGTCGATGACCTGATCCAGATCGGTCGCCAGCGCCGCGTGGTCGGCGTTTCCTACGCCACCGACAAGCGCCGGGCGGTGTTCTTCGATCCGGCGCTCGAGGCCCTGGCGGCATCGCTGTCCAAGGCGCTGCCCGGCCACCCGATCGTTACCGTCGTCGATGCCAGTGCCGACGAGAACAAGCTGCTGCTGTTCGCGGGAAGCGATAACAATGCCGGCGCTTACTATCTGCTCGATCGCAAGACCAAGCAGCTGGCCGAAGTGAACCCGGTGCGCCCGCAACTTGCCAATGTCACGCTCGCCAACGTCAAGCCGATCTCCTTCCCCGCCGCCGATGGCACGATGATCCCGGGCTATCTGACGTTGCCGGCGGGAAGCGACGGCAAGGGGTTGCCCGCGATCGTTATGCCGCATGGCGGGCCAGGCGCGCGCGACGAATGGGGTTTCGATTGGCTCGCCCAATTCTATGCAGCGCGCGGCTATGCGGTGCTCCAGCCCAATTTCCGCGGATCGGCGGGATACGGAAACAGCTGGTTCAAAAAGAACGGCTTCCAATCATGGCGGACCGCGGTCGGCGACGTCAACGACGGCGGGCGCTGGCTGCAGAAGGAAGGCATCGCCGCGCCGGGCAAGCTGGCGATTCTGGGCTGGTCCTATGGCGGCTATGCGGCGCTGCAGTCGGCAGCGCTCGATCCCGACCTGTTCAAGGCGATCGTCGCGGTCGCGCCGGTCACCGATCTGGAGGAATTGCGCAGGGAAGCGCAGGGATACTCCAATTTCAAGCAGGTCGACGAATTCATCGGCCGCGGACCGCACGTCCGCGAAGGGTCGCCGGCGCAGAATGCCGCCAAGATCAAGGCGCCGGTCCTGCTGTTCCATGGCGACAAGGATCTGAACGTCGGCGTGGGCGAATCGCGGCTTATGGAATCGCGGCTCAAGGCGGCGGGCGGCAAGGTCGAATATGTCGAATTTGCCGGGCTCGATCACCAGCTCGATGATAATCGCGCACGCACAACCTTGCTCGACAAGAGCGACAAGTTCCTGCGCACGGCGCTGGGGCTGCCCGCCAAGCCCTGAGTTTGGCCGGCAAATGCCGTTGCAACGAAAAGGGCGGCCCCCGCGAAGGACCGCCCATTTTATTTCGCGATCTGCCCCGCGGCAAAGCCGCAGCGTCGGACGGCGCTTTTGGCGCCGTCGGCCGTTCGCGCTGAAGATTGGCTGGATTTAGCTACGCTAAACCCCCGCCTCAGCGCGAACTAGCGCGAGTAGAACTCGACGACTAGGTTCGGCTCCATCTTCACCGGATACGGAACCTCGTCGAGGGTCGGCACGCGGGTGAAGGTGATCTTCGAGGCGCCGTCCGGAGCTACGTAGTCGGGGATGTCGCGCTCGCTGAGGCTCTGCGCTTCCATCACCAGCGCCATTTCCTGCGCCTTGCCCGACAGCGAGACTTCCTCGCCCGGCTTGATGCGGCGCGAGCCGATGTTGCACTTCTCGCCATTGACGCGAACGTGGCCGTGGTTGACCAGCTGGCGGGCGGCGAAGATCGTCGGCGCGAACTTGGCGCGATAGACGATCATGTCGAGGCGCATTTCAAGCAGGCCGATCAGGTTCTGACCGGTATCGCCCTTCATCCGCGACGCATCTTCGTACGAGCGCTTGAACTGCTTCTCGGTGATGTCGCCATAATAGCCCTTGAGCTTCTGCTTGGCGCGCAGCTGGATGCCAAAGTCCGACATCTTGCCCTTGCGGCGCTGGCCGTGCTGACCGGGGCCGTATTCACGCTTGTTGACCGGGCTCTTCGGGCGACCCCAGATATTCTCGCCCATCCGGCGGTCGAGCTTGTGCTTGGCGCTGTTGCGCTTCGACATTTCGTAATCCTTGCAATTGCTTTTGACGTTATTCCCGGTCCTCGCCCGCCGCACTTGCGCACGACAGGGCCACCGCTTCACCGGGGTGCGGGGCCATTGCGAAGGTGGGCGCCTAGACGGGCTCGCTGCGTGAGTCAAGACAAAGGCTCCGGGCCGCTTACGGGCCGGGAGCCTTTGCAGAGCGTAGCGAGCGGCCTATTCGCGGCTGGCGCCGAGTCCGCCGTTGCGCCCGCGCATATTGCGGTCATTCCGGTCGAGATCGTTGCGCGCGGCCTCCGAGATCTTGGCCCATTCGGCCTTGGTGTGGCACTCGCGCTTACCGCCCAGGATAGAGCCGGTCTGCGCGGTTGCGCGGCAGATTTTCTTCTCTTCCTTGTTCTGCGGCACCGCCGAACTGTTTTGAGCAAGAGCGGGCGAGGCAAGCGCGATGAGTGCGAAAAACGGAACGAAACGCATGTGGGGGGAGCTCCAACTAAACACCTGTTATAAGCTATATATCACAAATTCGCGTTTGGGAGAAGTCTGCGACGAAAGCGTCAATTGCGGCGACGAAGCTTCCGACCATCCAGCGCCGAAAGCACGCCGCGCACCGTACGCAATTCCTGCGTCGACCAGCCGGGTTTGGTTAGCAAGTTGCGCAACGTCCGCTTAGTAGCCGGCACCCGGTCGGGCGGAAAATAAAAACCCGAAGCCTCGAGCATCGTGTCGAGTTGGGTATACATGCCTTCGAACGCTTCCTGTGGCGCTGGGGGATCGAGATCGACCGTGGTCGGGCTGACCAGCGCGACACCCTTCGACCATTCATACGCGACGAGGATCACCGCCTGTGCGAGGTTGAGCGAGCCGAATTCCGGATTGATCGGCACGGTAATGATTGTGCGGGCGAGCGCGACTTCCTCGACATCGAGGCCGGAACGCTCGCGGCCGAACAGGATCGCCGATCGGCCCGGTTCGACATGGATATCGCGCGCCGCCGCTTCCGGAGTGACCACCGGCTTGGTGATGCCGCGCTTGCGCACGGTGGTGGCGTAGACATGTGTGCAATCCGCCACGGCTTCGGGGACGGTTTCGTAAACCCGGGCGCGCTCGAGGACCAGATCGGCGCCGCTTGCGGCGGGCCCCGCCGACGGGTTGGGCCAGCCATCGCGCGGGGCGACGAGGCGCAGATCGGTCAGCCCGAAATTGAGCATGGCGCGTGCCGCCTTGCCGATATTCTCGCCGAGCTGCGGCTGGACGAGGACGATCGCGGGCTGCGTGTTGCTCACGCCTTCCCGGCCTCGCTGACATTGCCGGCGAATTCCTCGAAATCGCGGGCTTCGCGGAAATCCTTATAGACGCTGGCGAAGCGGATATAGGCAACGGGATCGAGGGCCTTGAGGCCGTCCATCACCAGTTCGCCGATCTTCTGCGACGGGATCTCGCTGTCGCCGAGCGTTTCGAGCTGGCGCTGGATGCCGGAGACGAGGCGCTCGATCTGCGCGGCGGTGACCGGCCGCTTGCGCGCGGCGATCGAAACCGAGCGGACCAGCTTGTCGCGCTCGAACGGCTCGCGCTTATCCTCGGACTTGAGCACGGTCAGCTCACGCAACTGGATGCGTTCGAAGGTGGTGAAGCGCGCGGCACACGCCTCGCACTGGCGCCGCCGCCGGATCGCCGCCCCGTCTTCGGTGGGGCGGCTGTCTTTGACCTGCGAGTCCTCGTTACCGCAAAAAGGGCAGCGCATTCAGCCCTCTTCCCTCTGGGTAGAGGGTTGGGAGAGGGGCAGAGAGGATAGAGCCTGGATCAGGCCCCTCTCGGCCCTCCCCCCGGAGGGGAGAGGGGGACTATGCATTACAGCTCCGGATAAATGGGGAAGCGCTCGCACAGCGCGCGGACGCGCTCGCGGACATTGGCTTCGATCTGGCCGTCGCCCTGCTCGCCATTCTTGGCGAGCCCATCGAGCACATCGGCGACCATGTTGCCGATCTCGCGGAACTCGGCGGGGCCGAAGCCGCGGGTGGTGCCGGCCGGCGAACCGACGCGGATGCCGCTGGTCTTGACCGGGGGTAGCGGATCGTTGGGGATGCCATTCTTGTTGCAGGTGATCGCGGCGCGCTCGAGCGCTTCGTCGGCGTCCTTGCCGGTGACGCCGAGCGGGGTCAGGTCGATCAGCGCCAGATGCGTGTCGGTGCCGCCCGAGACGACGGCGGCGCCGCGCTCCTTGAGCGTCGCCGCCAATATCTTGGCGTTCTCGACGATCGCCGCGGCATAGCTCTTGAACTCGGGCTGGAGCGCTTCGCCGAACGCCACCGCCTTGGCGGCGATGACGTGCATCAGCGGCCCGCCCTGCAGGCCCGGGAACACCGCCGAGTTGATCTTCTTGGCGATGGCTTCGTCATTGGTGAACACCGCGCCGCCGCGGGGCCCGCGCAGCGTCTTGTGGGTGGTGGTGGTGACGACATGGGCGTGGCCGAACGGAGTGGGGTGGACGCCGCCGGCGACGAGGCCGGCGAAATGGGCCATGTCGACCATGAAGATCGCGCCGACCTCGTCGGCAATCGCGCGGAATTTGGCGAAGTCGATATGGCGCGGATAGGCCGAGCCGCCGGTGATGATCAACTTGGGCTGACTCTCACGGGCGAGCCGCGCGACTTCGTCATAGTCGATCAGATGGGTGTCGGGGGTGACGCCATATTGGACCGCGTTGAACCATTTGCCCGACATCGCCGCCTTGGCGCCATGCGTCAGGTGTCCGCCCGAATCGAGGCTGAGGCCCATGATCGTGTCGCCGGGCCTGGTCAGCGCGAGCATCACCGCGCCATTGGCTTGCGCGCCCGAATGCGGCTGGACGTTGGCGAAATCGCAGCCGAACAATTGCCTGGCGCGGTCAATCGCCAGCTGCTCGACCTCGTCCGAGGGGTGACAGCCCTGATAATAACGCTTGCCGGGGTATCCCTCGGCATATTTGTTGGTGAACACCGAACCCTGTGCTTCGAGCACCGCCTTCGAGACGATGTTCTCGCTGGCGATCAGCTCGATCTGGTGCTGCTCGCGCTTCAGCTCGTGCTGGACACCGGCGAACACTGCCGGATCGGCCTGGGCGAGGCTCCTGGTGAAGAAGCCTTCGGGTTGGAGCCCGGCCATTTGCGGGTTGGTGCTCATGGTCAGGCTCCCTTGCTTAGTTTATCGACGCGGCGCTGGTGGCGGTCGCCGAGGAAATCGGTTTCGAGGAAAGTGGTGATGCACGCCTTGGCCATTTCGTTACCGATCAGGCGCGCGCCCAACGCGATGACATTGGCGTCGTTATGCTGTCGCGCGAGGCTGGCGGAAAGCGGCTCGGAGACGAGCGCACAACGCGCGGCGGTGACGCGGTTGACCGCGATGGAGATGCCGATGCCTGATCCGCAAAGCGCAACGCCGACCTCGGCGCTGCCCTCCTCGATCGCCTTGCCCAATGCGTAGCCATAGTCCGGATAATCGACGCTTTCGGGGCCGTTCGTCCCGAGATCCGTCACTTCATGGCCATTGTCACGCAACCAATTGACGAGTTCTGCCTTCATGACGAAGGCGGCATGATCCGAAGCGATGGCGATGCGGCGCGACATGCCGCGCTCCCTAAGCCCTCGGACCCGTGCTGGCTAGAGACAAGCATGTCATTGGAGAGCGAAATGCGAGCATTGATCCCGACCCTGACCCTTGCGCTGGCGCTCGGCGCGTGCAGCACCGCCGACAAGGCCGCCGACCAGATCGGCAACACCGCCGAAGCCACCGGCGACGCGCTCGCCAATGCGGGCGACGACGCGATCCTGGCGACCGGCAACGCGATCGAGGAAACCGGCAACGCCATTAGCGACGCGACCAAGGGGCATGATGCCTGGGTCGGGCGCTGGACCGGCGTGGAGGGCACCTATCTCGTCATCTCGAAGGCGGGACTGCCCGATCATTACAAGCTCGAGATGCAATATACGCTCGACGACAAGGGCAGCTTCGACGGCACCGGCACCAAGGACGGGATCACCTTCACCCGCCCCGATGGCAAGCAATTGCTGAGCGCCTCCGATGGCGACGCCACCGGCCTCAAATATCTCGCGGACAAGAAGGACTGCCTCAAGGTCAAGGATGGCGAAGGCTATTGCCGCGATTAAGCTGGTAAGCTGGAATTTTTGGGAGACGGAAATGAAGAAGAAACTGATTCTTGCCGGCGTGGTCGCGCTCGGCCTCGCCGCCTGTACCGATAGCGCGCAAAGCAACCTCAGCAACTCGCTCGAGCGCGCGGGCGATTCGATCGGCAACGTCGCCGACGATGCCGGCGACTCGATCGAGAACGGACTCGACCGCACCGGCCAGGTGCTCGAGAATACAGCGAAGGATGTCGGCAACCGCGCCGAGAGCGTCGGTAATGCGATCGAGAACGCCACCCGCTGATTGGGACGATATTGATGGCCCGACGGGCGATCGATAGCGCCGTTGAGTCAGTTCACCGTGCCGGCCCGGCGCATGGCTCCCGTCTGACGTGGAGCCAGCCGCGAGCGCGGGCTTGCGGCAGATAGGTGGCGCTGACCGGCACGCGCTGACCGCCGGCAAGCACCAGTTCCCACCGCCGCCCGTCGCGCGCGGCGCCCTCGACCGCGTCCGCCGCGACCCAGGCGCCGCGATGCACCTGCGCGCCTTCCAGCCCGGCGACTTCCTCGATCGCGTCGCCGAAGCGGTAATGGATCAGCGCGCTGGTGCCGCCGCGGTGATGGACGCGGCAATAATGATCCTCTGCTTCGATGGCGATGAGTTGGACCGGTTCGATCCGCGCACGGGCGAGCAGGCCGTTATCGGCGACCGGGCGGGGCGTGGCGCGGCGCCACAACATCCAGCCAACCAGCGCGCAAACCAGGAAGATGCCGAGGCTGATCACAGCGGCGCGCCCCCAGATCGCGGGTGCCGGGGCGGTCATCGCGGTGCCGGCCAGCCTGCCGGCTAGCGCGATCTCGATCGGCAAGACCAGATTGAGCGGCACCCCGCCGATCAGCGACACACGCCACCAGTCGCTATCCTTGCGCACGAACAGCGCGAACAGCAGTTGCCATTTGAGCGCGTTCCAACCCATCAGCACGACCCAGAACAGGGCACGCCGGCCCAGCGGCAGCTCGCTGGTCTGGAAGCCGCCGGTGACGATCATCAATCCGGCGGCGGCGCAGCAGGCGATCCACAGATAGGGAAAGCCGGGCAAGGCGGCTGCGCGTTTCGCGAAGCGCCGGGCGGCTTTCGCGAAACCGCGCTTGTCGCCCGGCGAGACGAAACGAAACAGAGCGAGGCGAACGGCGGGCACGGAGCAAGGCTGCCACGCGCCGGGCGCAACGACAAATGGAGATTATGCGATGCTGAAGATGATGACCTGCTCTCTGGCGGCGCTGGGCGCGATGCTGCTCGTGCCGACCGCGCAGGCCCAGCCGACCGACACCGCCGCGATCGCGGCGCAGAAGGAGGCGATGAAGAAGCTCGACTGGATGCACGGCGTGTGGCGCGGCCCCGCGGTCAGCCAGAGCCCGCAGGGAGAGCACAAGGTGACGCAGACCGAGCGGATCGGCGGCTTTCTCGGCGGCACGCTGACGGTGATGGAAGGCAAGGGATATAATGCCGATGGCAGCGTCGGCTTCAACGCGCTGGGCGTGGTTTCGTACGACGCGCAGGCCAAAGCCTATTGGCTGACCAGCTGGGCACTGGGGCGCGGCGGCAAGTTCCCGATGACCGTCACCGACACCGGCTATATCTGGGAAATCCCCGCCGGGCCGATGACGATCCGCTACACCGCGACCGTGGCGAACGGCACCTGGACCGAAGTCGGCGACTATATCGCGCCCGGCAAGCCGGCGCAGCGCTTCTTCGAGATGAATCTCAAGCGTGTCGGCGACAGCGACTGGCCGGCGGCCGGAGGCATCACCAGGGAGTGAGGCTGGCTTGCCGCCCGCGCCCTGGTTAGGTTCGGGCGATGTGGAAGCGGGCGCGCCTGTATGGAGTGTTGCTGGGAGCGGGCACGCTCTTGCTGCAATGGCTCGCCCGCAGCCATTCGGCTTTCTGATCGCCGCGGCGTTTCTGGTTCTGGGCGTGATCCTCGGCATCCGGTTCACTGCCCCGCGCAAGCTAGATAGACGATATTTCGGGGAGCGGCTCGGTCCGCTCCCAATACCAGGCCCAGCACAACCCCAGCGCGCTCAAAACCAGCCAGAACGCCACAGCTACGAAGCTCGAGCCAATGCCAAGCAGCAATATTGCAACACCGCCCGAGCCCAGCGCGGCTATCAGATAGCTACGCCGGGGGCGCTTCACGCGAGTGGCAACATACATACAGATGGCCATCGCGCCGAGCAGCCACGCCACGCTCAGCCAGGCGGCGATATCGAAGCCGATGCGAAACACAAAGACGGCAAGGACGCCAAGCCCGGAGAGCCACAAAAGCCAGCGCTTGGGCTTGCTCTCGTTCACGCTGCCAGCCGTAGCTCGAGCCTTCCCCAGATTTCGGTGAGAGCGTTGACGAGATCGCGCATCATGGGTTCGTCATGCGCGGGTCCGGGCGTGAAGCGCAGCCGCTCGGTGCCGCGGGGCACGGTGGGGTAGTTGATCGGCTGGACGTAGACGCCATATTCGGCGAGCAGCACATCGCTGATCTTCTTGGCCTTGACCGGATCGCCGACCATCAGCGGGACGATGTGCGTGGTCGAGGCGAGGACGGGGAGACCGGCCTCCGCCATCATCGCCTTGAGCTTGGCGGCGGCGGCGTGCTGGCCGTCGCGCTCGGCGGTCGAGCCCTTGAGGTGCTTGACCGACGCCAGCGCGCCGGCGACCAGCACCGGCGACAGGCTGGTGGTGAAGATGAAGCCCGGCGCGTAAGAGCGGATCACGTCGATGATCATCTGGTCGGCGGCGATATAGCCGCCCATCACTCCGAACGCCTTGCCGAGCGTGCCTTCGAGGATGGTGATGCGGTGGGCGACTTCGTCGCGCTCGGTGATGCCGCCGCCGCGCGGGCCGTACATGCCGACGGCATGGACCTCGTCGCAATAGGTCAGCGCGTTGTACTTGTCGGCGAGGTCGCAGATCCCGGCGATCGGGGCGATGTCGGCATCCATCGAATAGACGCTCTCGAACGCGATCAGCTTGGGCAGCGCGGGGTCGTCGGCGGCCAGCAGCTCCTCGAGATGGGCGAGATCGTTGTGGCGGAACACGCGCTTCTCGCAGCCCGAATTGCGGATGCCGGCGATCATCGAGGCGTGGTTCAGCTCGTCCGAATAGACGATGCAGCCGGGCAGGATTTTGGCCAGCGTCGCCAGCGTCGCTTCGTTCGAGACATAGCCCGAGGTGAACAACAGCGCGTTTTCCTTGCCGTGGAGATCGGCCAGCTCGCGCTCCAGCTCGATATGGTAATGGGTGTTGCCGCCGATGTTGCGCGTGCCGCCAGAGCCGGCGCCGACGTCGTGCAGCGCCTCCTCCATCGCCGCGATCACCTTGGGATGCTGGCCCATCGCCAGATAGTCGTTCGAGCACCACACCGTGATCGGCTTCGGTCCGTTATGCCCCGCGAAACACCGCGCATTGGGAAACATCCCCTTGTTACGCAATATGTCGATGAACACACGGTACCGTCCCTCCGCATGCAACCGGTCAATAGCCGATGAGAAGACCCGCGAATAATCGACGGCGGGCGCGGGGCTGGTTTGGTCACGCATGATGTCTTCGCCCCTAAACCGAAATTCCCGGGATTTCCAGCATGCGGGGTGGGACAAATCGTCCAGGTTGCGACGGAAATGATCGTCTCCGCGCGCAATTTCCGGCGAAAGGGGCGGTTCGCCGCATTGGCTAATCTGGATCAGCCGCGATTGCTGGGGGATCGTGCTATAGCCATGGCACTGCGGACGACTCGCTTTCAGGCATGTCCGTAGCCGAGAGACAAATGGAGCTCCCGCTTGTGAACGGAGCAGTGCCATGTCCAGTCGCGACCATGAATATTTGACGAGACGCGCGCGGCAGGAGCGCGCCAGCGCCGAGCGCACCCAGGACCAGATCGCCAGGCGCGTCCATTCGGAAATGGCCGACCGCTACGATGCGCGGCTGGCCGAGATCGCGCCGCAGCCGGTCGTCCAGGCCGGCTCCTAGAGCGCCTCGATTTCAGTGAGACCGTAGAGCGCGAGTGCGGGTGCGAGGTTGCGCTCGGCATCGCCGAGTCGCGTGAAAACGGCGCGGCCGGCGGGCCGGTGGGCGGGCCATTGCTGGCCATCGGTCAGGTGCGCGACTCGCCGGGCGATGCCAGGCCCGCCATCGACGAAGCGCACCGGGCGCGGCGTGGCAGCGGCGAGTTCGGCCTTCAATAGCGGGAAATGGGTGCAGGCGTTGACGATCACGTCGAGCCGGTCGCCTTCGGGCTGATCGAACAGACCCGCGAGCACCGCGCGGAGGCGCTCGACGGACGGAGCTTCGCCCGCCAGCGCGCGTTCGGCCAGTTCGACTAGTTCTGCCGAGCCGTGGCGCAATACCGTGCAATCCGCGGCGAAGCGTGCGGTGAGATCGTCGACATAAGGCTGGCGGACCGTCGCCTCGGTGCCAAGGACGCCGATCACCCGCGTTTCGCTCAAACTCGCAGCGGGTTTGATCGCGGGCACGGTGCCGACGATCGGCACGTCGAGTGCGGCGCGAACATGCTGGAGCGCGATCGTCGAAGCGGTGTTGCAGGCGATGACGATCAGGCGCGGATCGTAGCGCTCCGCGAGCCGCCCGAGCAGCGCCGGCACGCGCGCGGCGATCTCCGCCTCGCTGCGGGTGCCATAGGGGAACCCTGCCGAATCCGCGACATAGACGATCGGGGCCTGCGGCAGCAGCGCGGCAGTGGGCGCAAGCACCGACAGCCCGCCGACGCCGGAATCGAAGAATAATAGCGGTCGCGGATCGGCCATGGCGCGGGGCATGGCTCCGCGCCCGGTGGCCGTCAACCGCGCGGGATCATCGCGATCCGGACGGCGGCGTCGGGATGCCGCGCTCCATGATACCCGGACGCAGCTTGGCGATATATTCGGCGCGGCTGACCTTACCGTCACCGTCCGCGTCAAGCTTGCTGATCCAGAACGAGGCGGGGAGGGTGTCGCCCACCGCGCGCGGCTCGGTATCTTCCGGCGCCTTCACGGCGATCCTGGGTGTGTCGGCGGCGTCGAGGAACCCCGATTTGTCGCGGTCGGCGCGGTCGAAGCTGGCCTCGAGATAGGCGGTGGCATCTTCGAAACTGACCTTGGGACTGTCCTGGGCGGGTGCGAGAAGGATCATGGCTGCGGCGATAAGGCTCATCAGTGCGATTCCCGTGATGATTAGGAGGAGGCGCATTCGTGAGCCGGTAGCAGCGCCCGGCGCGAGGCCCGATTTTTCGGGTACCGGCCGTTCGTACTCGCCTTCCACCACCGCCAGCATCCGCGCCACCTCCAGCGACGAGCCCAAGCCCAATTTCGTTCGCGCCATCTTCAACCGCTTCTCGATGGCGTGCGGGCTGACGCCAAGGTCGATCGCCATCTCCTTGGCGGTCTGCGGCAGCAGCCGGCGGCGCAGGCATTCCTTTTCGTTCGCGGTCAGCCGGGCGAGGGCGGCTCGGGTCCGTTCGTCGAGAGTCACTTCCATGGGGTGTTTCCTAGACGCTCGGCGACGGTACCCCAAGCTCGCGCGGTTGGTACCCAACGCTTGATGCAGCTTGTTGCACGGCGCTGTGCGAGGCCCTAGCTTGGGCACAGGAAGGGGGCAGGGTGCAAAGCGAAATCCTTTGGGCGGCTCCGGCCTCCGCGATCATTCTCGGATATCTGCTCGGCTCGATCCCGTTCGGCGTGTTGCTGACGCGGATGGGCGGCGCCGGTGATCTGCGCGCGATCGGATCGGGCAATATCGGCGCGACCAACGTGTTGCGCACCGGCCGCAAGGGACTGGCGGCGGCGACCTTGCTGCTCGATCTCGGCAAGGGCGCGGCGGCGGTCCTGCTCGCCGAACGGCTGTTTCCCGGCACGGCGATGCTCGGCGGCATGGCCGCGTTCCTCGGACATTGTTATCCGGTCTGGCTCAGGTTCAAGGGCGGCAAGGGCGTCGCGACACTGATGGGGATCGTGCTGGCGCTGCATTGGCCCTCGGGCCCTGTCTACGCTGCGGTCTGGCTTGGGCTGCTCGCGGTGACGCGGATCTCGTCGCTGGCGGGAATGACGGCGGCGGTCAGCGCTCCGGTCAGCGCCGCCTATTTCGGGCGGATCGACATCGTCCTGCTGCTGCTGGCGCTGGCGCTGATCGTGATGTGGAAGCATCGTGACAATATCGACCGCTTGCTGAGCGGGACCGAGCCGAAGATCGGCGGCGGCAAAAAGGATGGCTGATCCTCGCGAGGCGCGGCTGCGATTGCTGCGCTCGGCGAATATCGGCCCCATCACCTACCGGCAATTGATCGCCCGTTTCGGCACCGCCGAGGCGGCGCTGGATGCCTTGCCGGCGCTGGCGGCGCGGGGCGGCGGACGCGCACCGGTGATCGCCGATGCCGGCGCGGTACGGCGCGAGATCGAGCGCGTCGAGAAACTGGCGCGCGGTACCTGTTCATCGGCGAGGCGGCGTATCCGGCATTGCTCGCCGAGACCGACAGCGCGCCGCCGGCATTGATCGTGCGGGGGCGAGGCGAATTGCTGGCGCGGAGCTGCGTGGCGATGGTCGGCGCGCGCAATGCTTCCGCCGCAGCGTGCCGGTTCGCGCGGCAATTGGCGCTGGGCCTGGCCGATGCCGGCGCGACAGTGGTGTCGGGGCTGGCGCGGGGCATCGACACCGCGGCGCATATCGGATCGATCGACGGGGGCACTGTCGGCGTCATCGCCAGCGGGATCGATATCGGCTTCCCGCCCGAGAACCGCGAGCTGCAGGAGCGGGTGGCGAACGAAGGACTCCTTGTCGCCGAGCAGCCGCCGGGAATCGAGCCGCTCGCGCGCTTCTTTCCCTCGCGCAACCGGATCATCGCCGGGCTGTCGCTGGGCACGGTGGTGGTCGAGGCCGCGCCCAAATCGGGCTCGCTGATCACCGCGCGGCTGGCTGCCGAAGCGGGCCGCGAAGTGATGGCCGTGCCCGGTTCGCCGCTCGATCCGCGCGCGCAGGGCTGCAACCTGCTGATCCGCGAAGGCGCGACCCTGGTGCAGAGCGTGGATGATATCCTGGAGGCGATCCGCCCGATCGATGCCCGCGCGGTGCGTGCACCGGTGAGCGGCTGGGACGGTCCTCCGCCCGAGGATGCCAGCGATGGCGACCGGCGCACGGTGGAGGGGTTGCTCGGGCCGGTGCCGGTTGCGGTCGATGAACTGATCCGCCAGTCGAGCCTCGCGCCGGCGGTGATACAGACCGTGTTACTGGAGCTGGAGCTGGCCGGCCGGTTGGATCGGCATGCGGGGGGCAAAGCGAGCCTGCGTTAACGCCGGTGCGGCACATATTCCACCCGCGCCGACCCCTCCGCCCAGACCGGCAGATACAGCCCCTGGCCCGCGGCCCTCAACGCGCCCGTCGTCACTGCGCCGATTTCAGCGCGGATCACGAAATCGCCTTCGCGCTTTTCGACGATCGCGCGCTGGATCTTGCCGAGCAATTTCTGAAAGTCGTTGGTGAAATTCTGGGTCAACGCCTCGGCGATGCTCCCAGCCAGCGCCGGGCTGTTGGCGAGCTGGACGAGGATATCTCCGCCGATGCCATCGGTATTCCCGCGCACCTCAAGGTCGGTGAAGCCGACCTGCTGCGAGTTTGGCTGGTTGACCGGCCGGGCGGATACCCACACCACGCCTTTGGTCTTGGCGGCGCCGCCGGCAGACTTTGCCGCCAGCGTGATACCCATCGCGACGCGTCCGCCGTTCGTGCCATAGGCGGTGATATGTTCGAACCGCGCCATGACCGGCCCGATGCCGGGCAGGTCGAACGGCCGTTGCGCACGCTTGGTCAGCGCCTTGAGCACGACCGGCTCGAGCTGCGCATAATCGGCGATCACCGGCAGGAAGAATTTGAGTTGCGCGCCGCTGGTTTCGCGCTTGAGCGGCGGCAGCGGGGCCGGCTTGGGATCCTGCGGACGCGGGCCGACAAAGGTCTCGGTCGTGGCCTCCATGCCGAGCTTGAGGCGCAGCTTGCCGCCCGCCAGGCTATACCCACCATAGCTGAGCGTCTGCGGGGTGATCCGCATCCATACCGGCGGATTTTCGCCGTTGAGCTGGAGTGAGGTGAAGCTTTGCCGCCACGCATCGGCGACCTTGGCGCGAATGTTGAGCTTGGCGATCTCGCCCGGCAGGCTGCGCTCCAGATCGCGGACGATCGGCTGGAGCTTCTCATCGGCCTTCTCGGTAAAGCCGACCCGCTGGCCGAGGAAGTCGATCCCCGGCGGCGTCGTCCAGTCATAGCTCAGCCGCACCGTTGCCGCCGGTGTCCAGTCCTCGCGCAGGTTGAGGCGAACGCGGGCATGCGCCATCGCCGCGCCGGTCGCGGTCTCGCCCTTCAGCACGCCGCCGACGTTGCGCGCGCTGATGTTCGCGACGATCGGGATATCGGCGATGATCTCCTCACCTTGCCCGCGCAGGCGGATCGCGCCACGCGTCACCGTGCCGATCACGCTGCAGCCGATATCGGGGGTGACCCTCAGGCGCTTGCTGAACAGCTTCACCCGGCGGGCGGCGATGCACTTGTCGAAATGCTTGTCGATCGTCCACAGCGTGCGCGGGATCGCGCGCTCGATGGCCTGCGACAAAGTGGCGATACCGGTCTCGATCGGGACGGCGATGAGCGATGCCTGATTGGGCACTTCGATGGGATCGTCAACACGCGGCGGGGGTTGTACCCTGGTGTCGCGCGACCACCAGATGATCGCCGCGACGGCCGCCGCGATCACCGCCAGCCCAATCGCGATGATCGCGGCGCGGCGTCGCCCGAAGGACCTGGCCGGCATTGGTGCTGGTGTCGACAGTGCGAATACCCCTTGGCGTGGCCGAGATTACGCTTCGTCACCGAAACGGTTCCGGCGGATGTTCGACCCGGCTTGACGGCCCCCGAATTCACCCCCCACCTTACGCGTACACGTAAGGACTACCAAAAACCCCATGCAGCTTGTCATCGTCGAATCGCCCGCAAAGGCGAAGACCATCGAGAAATATCTGGGCAAGGATTATCGCGTCCTCGCTTCCTACGGCCATGTCCGCGATCTGCCGGCCAAGGACGGCTCGGTCGATCCCGATGACGGCTTCGCGATGGAATGGGAAGCCTATGCCGACAAGGGCAAGCAGCTCAAGGCGATCACCGACGAGGCCAAAAAGGCCGATCGCCTGATCCTCGCCACCGACCCCGACCGCGAAGGAGAGGCGATCTCGTGGCATGTCCAGGAAGTGCTGCGGCAGAAGAAGGCGTTGCCGCAGGAAGTTGAGCGGGTAACCTTTAACGCCATCACCAAGCCCGCGATTCTAACCGCAATGGAACATCCGCGCGAGCTCGATACCGATCTGATTGATGCCTATCGCGCCCGCCGCGCGCTTGATTATCTGGTGGGATTTACACTGTCTCCGGTGTTGTGGCGGAAACTGCCGGGAGCGAAGTCGGCGGGGCGCGTGCAATCGGTGGCGCTGCGGCTGATCGTCGAGCGTGAGCGCGAGATCGAGGGGTTCAAGCCGCAGGAATATTGGTCGGTCACAGCGGACATGGAGCAGGACGGCACAGCGTTCGTCAGCCGCCTGGTCAAATACAAGGGCGACAAGCTCGATCGGCTGTCGATCGGCGACGGCAAGACTGCCGAAGCCGCCAAGCTCGCTGTCGAGCAGGGGCGTTTCAGCGTCGTCTCGGTCGAAACCAAGCCGGCGATGCGCAACCCGCCGCCCCCCTTCACCACCTCGACGCTGCAGCAGGAAGCGGCGCGCAAGCTCGGCTTCTCGGCCAGCCACACGATGCGCATCGCGCAAGGGCTCTACGAGGACGGCGCGATCACCTATATGCGCACCGACGGCGTGCAGATGGACGGCGACGCGATCCAGTCGGCGCGCAAGGCGGTGGTGAACCGCTATGACGGCCATTACGTGCCGGAGAAGCCGCGCCACTACACCGCCAAGGCCAAGAACGCCCAGGAGGCGCATGAGGCGATCCGCCCGACCGATTTCGGCAAGGACCATTATGGCGGCGGCGATCATGCCCGGCTCTACGACCTGATCTGGAAGCGCGCGCTGGCCAGCCAGATGGCGAGCGCGCGGATGGAACGCACCACCATCGACATGGAGGATGCGACCGGTCAGCACGGCCTGCGCGCTACCGGCCAGGTCGTGCTGTTCCCCGGTTATCTCGCGCTCTATGAGGAAGGCCGCGACGATGAGGCGGACGAAGATTCGCGCCGCCTGCCCAAGCTCAGCGAAGGCGCTACCCCGGCCAAGAAGGATGTGAAGGCCGAGCAGCACTTCACCCAGCCGCCGCCGCGCTTCTCCGAAGCGTCGCTGGTCAAAAGGCTGGAGGAACTCGGCATCGGCCGCCCTTCGACCTATGCCTCGATCATCCAGGTGCTGAAGGACCGGACCTATGTCCGCGTCGAGAAGAACCGCTTCTTCGCCGAGGAGAGCGGCCGTCTGCTGACCGCGTTCCTCGAGCGCTTCTTCGAGAAATACGTCAATTACGACTTCACCGCGGGTCTGGAGGAAGAGCTCGATGAAGTCTCGGCAGGCCATGCCCAGTGGCAGGCGGTGCTCGATGCGTTCTGGAAGGATTTCAAGCCGCGCACTTCGGAAGTGATGGAGCAGAAGCCGTCGGAGATCACCGCCGCGCTCGACCAGTTCCTCGCGCCCTATCTGTTCCCGCCCAATGCCGATGGCAGCGATCCGCGGCTTTGCCCGAATTGCGGCGAGGGCCAGCTGGCACTGCGCGGCGGCCGCTTCGGCGCGTTCGTGGCGTGCTCCAATTATCCGGAGTGCAAATATACCCGCCGCTTCGCCCAGCCGGGCGGCGATGCCGGTGCCGATAGCGGACCGGAGACGCTCGGTGTCGATCCCGAGACGAATTTGCCGGTCGAGCGGAAGTCGGGACGGTTCGGGCCATACATCCAGTTGGGCGAGGGCGCGGATGCCAAGCGCGCCTCGATCCCCAAGGATGTCGAGATGGATCTGGAGATGGCGCTCAAGCTGCTGCGCCTTCCGCGCACCATCGGCGCGCACCCGGAGACGGGCGAGCCGATCACCGCCTCGATCGGCCGCTACGGGCCGTATCTGGCGCACGCCGGCAAATATGCCCGCCTGCAATCGACGATGGAAGTGTTCGAGACCGGCATGAACGCGGCGGTGGTCAAGCTCGCCGAAGCCGCGGCCGGCGGCGGACGCCCCCAGCGCGGCGCGGCGCGCGAGCCGCTCAAGGTGCTCGGCAAGCATCCGCGCACCGAGGCCGAGATCAAGCTGATGGCCGGCCGCTACGGCGAATATGTGACCGATGGCGAGACCAATGCGACCCTGCCCAAATCGATCGACAAGGACCAGCTGACGCTGGAGGAAGCCGCGCAGCTGATCGACGCCCGCGCGGCGGCGGGTCCGGCCAAGGGCAAGGGCAAGAAGAAGGCGGCGAAGAAAGCACCGGCGAAAAGAGCTCCGGCCAAGAAGGCGGCGGCGAAGAAGTGAGCGCGGGGCCCGGCACTGGTCTGCGCGTACCGCGCTGGGCGCTCTTCGGCGTGATGGCGGTGATTGTCACCGCGATCGCGGTGGGTTGGGTCAACAGCGAGCGGCGGCTCGCCGAGGAAGCGGCGCGCTACATGCTGGTCGAGGAGTTTCGCACCTCCGTCGCCAGCGAGCCGCTGCGCGCCTGTCTCGATGAAATCGGAGCAAATGCACTTGCTCTGCAGGAGCGCTGGGGATCGCCCAAGGGGCTTCCCCAGACCCAGCGCAAGCGCAACCCCGAGCGCTCGATCCAGATCGATGTGGTCGATCGCGGCAACTACCGGCTGGTGCGCTTCTCGGCTCAGAATGCGCGGCCGCTATACCCATCCGAACAGGCCGTACTGGATCGGTGCATCGCTGCCTGACCGAACCGCGCCCTTAGCCGTGCGCAACATGCGCGACGGCTAGAGCAGACGCAGGATCAGCCAGCCGGCCAGTCCGAGCTGGATCAGCAGGGTCGCCGTCACGCCGAGCGCTCGCGGCAGCGGCGGCGGGCCTTTCGAGGGAATGTAAAGACCGATCGCGTGAAGCAGCCGCGCGGTAACGAAGGCGACCGCGAAATACATCAGGATCCGGGGATCGGCGCCGCCATATTCGAGCAGGCCGATCAGGATCAGCGCGATCGGCGCGTTTTCGGCGAGATTGCCATGTGCCCGGCTGGCCGAGGTGAGGCCGGGATCGTCGCCCAGGCCGAACGCGGTGCGCGTCCGGAAGCGGTTGCGGATCGTGTCGAGCGCGAGAAGCACGAGCAGGATCGCCAGCGCGGCGGCGGTGAAGCCGGTAATCGGCAGGTGCATGGTCGTCTCCCCCAAAAAATCGGGAGGAGGCTAGTCGCCGGTGACGGCTAAGTCGATCAGGCGGCGCGAGGCGTTGTCTTCGCTCAGGCGGCGCGGGCCTGGGTCATGACCAGCCACGCGCGCGCGGCCTTCTGCGCTTCGATGATCTCGCGCGCGGTCATGTCTTCGCTGATCTCCGCGCGGCAATCCTTGGCGCGCTCGTCGCCGGACATCGCCGCGAGGTTGAACCACTTATGCGCTTCGATCAGATCGATATCCATGCCCTCGGCGCCGCTCGAATAGACGACGCCCAGATCATAGCATGCATTCGAATCCCCGCGCGCCGCATCGCGGAGCCGGCTTTCCATCAGAAACTGTGCGCTCTTGAGGCTGTTGCCCATGTCGCTTCCCCTTATCCACCCACCCTCGGGTAGATGCAGGGTTTCGCAGCCAATCTGACAACAAATGGTTAACAGCGTTAACCGTGATTGGCCTGACCTTCGCCACCGATGACGGCCGTGATCGCCCGGAGACGGGCGCTGGCAAGAAAGCTCACGCAGCGCGGGCTGGTGGCCCGCGCAAGGGGGCTGACGCAGTCCAGCGTTCGTCTCCGGGCGACCGCGAAGCGGCGGGCGCATTTTGGCGTTGGGCGGCGTCATTCGTCGGTCCTGACGGCACCACGTCACTCCCTCCTCATTTCTTGCCAACGCCAAAATGCGCTCCGCCCCGACCGCCATCGGTGGCGAAGGTCAGGCCCTATTCATAGGTGACGGCGATGTTGTCGATCAGGCGGACGCCGCCGATCCGGGCGGCGGCGAGCAGGCGCATCGGCTGACCTTCTTGCGGGCTGTCCAGCGTCGCGGCATCACGCAATTCGACATAATCGACATCGAAGCCGGCGGCGCTCAGCGTATCGATCGCCTGCGCCAGCGCTGCCGCCGGATCGCCGCCGGTGGCGATGGCGCGCTCGGCGGCGCCCAGTGCCCGGGGGAGCGCCACCGCCCTGGCGCGGTCCTCGGGCAGCAGATAGACATTGCGCGAGGAGAGCGCGAGGCCGTCATCCTCGCGCTGGGTCGGTACGCTCTGGATCGTGAGCGGCAGCTTGAGATCGTCGACCATGCGGCGGATGACCGCCAGTTGCTGCCAGTCCTTCTCGCCGAACAGCGCGACATCGGGCCGCACCTGATCGAACAGCCGCGCGACCACCGTGGTCACGCCATCGAAATGGCCAGGGCGGTGCGCGCCATCGAGCATGTCGCCGATCGCGCTCGCCTTCACATCGATCTCGGGTCCGTTGGGGTACATTTCCTCGACGGCCGGCATCCACAGCAGATCGACGCCGGCGCCCGACAGCATCCGCGAGTCGGCCTGCTCCTTGCGCGGATATTGGGCGAAATCCTCATTGGGTCCGAACTGGGTGGGATTGACGAAGATCGAGACGACCACGCGGTCGGCGGCCAATTTCGCCTCCTCGACCAATGCCATATGCCCCGCGTGCAGCGCGCCCATGGTCGGCACCAGCGCCACGCGTAGCCCTTCCGCCCGGTAGGCGGAAATCGTCTCGCGCAGCGCTTCGAGGCGACGGATGGTTTGCACGCGTTAACACTTTCGATAAGACAGGGAGCGCGGCCTTCTATGGGGGAGGGGCGGCACGATCAATAACGGAAGTTGAGTAGCTTGAGCGACGATCCGAAGCGGCTGCACGTCCTGGTTTTCGCCAATGAGAAGGGCGGCACCGGCAAGTCCACGACCGCGGTGCATGCGGCGATCGCCCTCGCCTTCAAGGGCGCCCGGGTCGCCTGCTTCGATCTCGATCATCGCCAGCGCACGATGGGCCGCTACCTCGACAATCGCCGGGAGACGATCCGGCGCACCGGGCGCGAGTTGCCGATGCCGGTCTACGAGACCCATGACGGCGAGAGCATGGACTTCTTCTCGTCGACGCTTGAGCGGCTGGGCGAAGATGCCGATTTCCTCGTGATCGACACGCCGGGCCGCGACGATCGCTTCGCGCGGATCGCGGTCACCAATGCCGACACGCTGGTGACGCCGATGAACGACAGCTTCGTCGATTTCGACCTGATCGGGCAGGTCGATCCCGAGACCTTCCGCGTCTCGCGCCCGAGCTTCTATTCCGAGATGATCTGGGATTCGCGCAAGCGCCGCGCCAAGGCCGATGGCGAGAGCATCGACTGGGTCGTGCTGCGCAACCGCATGCAGCATATCGAGGCGCGCAACATGAAGCGCGTCTCCGAAGCGATCGACCAGCTTTCCAAGCGGGTCGGCTTCCGGGTGATCTCCGGCCTGTCGGAACGCGTCATCTATCGCGAGCTGTTTCCGCAGGGGCTGACCATGCTCGATTCGGGCGAATTCGGCGCGATGGGGCTCAGTCATGTCGCCGCGCGGCAGGAACTGCGCGAGATGATGGCGGGGCTGGCGCTGCCCGAAGTCGCGCTGCCACTGTTCGCATGACGGCGCGCGCCTGATGGCCAAGATGCTCCTGGCCGCGGCGATCGTCGCGGCGATCTATTATATGTTCATCAGGCCGCGCCCGAAGCCGGCGATGAAGCCGCAGCGCTCGCTCGGCGAGGAAGAGGCGCGCGCGATCCTGGGCGTGGCGCCGGATGCCGATGCCGAAGCGATCCGCGCGGCGCACCGCCGTCTGGTGACCGCGCTCCATCCCGACAAGGGGGGCTCGGCCGAGCTTACCCGGCGGATCAACACGGCGCGCGATACCTTGCTTGGATAAATCCTCCCCGCGCCCCGGGGAGGATCATGTTGCAACTTCCTGCTCGCTGGCGGATTAGCCCCGTACCAATCCCCGGAGGCACCATGACCCATCGTTTCGATCCCACTTCGCTGCGCGAGTACGACATTCGCGGAATCGTTGGCGAGGCGCTCGGGCCCGATGACGCGCGGGCGATCGGGCGGGGTTTCGCGACGCTGCTGCGCCGGGCCGGCGGGCGGCGGGTCGCGGTGGGGATGGATGGGCGCGTCTCCTCGCCGATGCTGCGCGATGCGCTGGTCGCGGGGCTGACCGCTTCCGGCTGCGACGTGGTGCGCACCGGCATGGGGCCGACGCCGATGCTCTATTATGCCGAGGCGACGCTAGAGGTGGACGGCGCCATCCAGATAACCGGCAGCCATAATCCCGGCAATTACAATGGCTTCAAGATGGTGTTCCAGCATCTTCCGTTTTTCGGCGAGGACATCCAGACGATCGGCAAGCTGGCGGCGGAAGGCGATTGGGAGGAAGGCGACGGCAGCGAGACGGTCACCGACGCCGATGTCGAGGATCTGTATGTCAGCCGGTTGTTCGCGGGCTATGCCGGCGGTGCGTACCGGATCGGCTGGGACTGCGGCAATGGCGCCGCCGGCAACGTCATCGAGAAGCTCGTCAAGCTGCTGCCGGGTGAGCATCACACGCTGTTCACCGAAGTGGACGGCAATTTCCCCAATCATCATCCCGATCCTACCGAGGAAAAGAATCTCGCCGATCTCAAGAAGCTTGTCGCCGACAAGCGGCTCGATTTCGGACTGGCCTTCGACGGCGATGGCGACCGGGTCGGTGCGATCGATGGCTCGGGCCGGGTGATCTGGGGCGATCAGCTTCTCTCCATTCTGGCGGTGCCGGTGCTGCGCAAGGATCCCGGCGCGACGATCATCGCCGATGTGAAGGCCAGCCAGATGCTCTACGACCGCGTCGCCGAGCTCGGCGGGCAGCCGCTGATGTGGAAGACCGGGCACAGCCTGATCAAGACCAAGATGAAGGAAACCGGCGCGCCGCTGGCGGGCGAGATGAGCGGGCATATCTTCTTCGCGCAGGATTATTACGGCTTTGACGACGCGCAATATGCCGCGGTCCAGCTGATCAACGCCGTCCACATCATCGGCAAATCCATGACCGAGATCCGCAGCGACATGCCCGAATTCATCAACACCCCGGAGATGCGCTTCCAGGTCGATGAGAGCCGCAAGTTCGCGGTGGTCGAGGAAGTGCTGGCCCGGCTCGAAGCCGAAGACGCGGACGTCAACCGCACCGATGGCGCGCGGGTCAACACCCCCGATGGCTGGTGGCTGCTGCGCGCGTCGAACACGCAGGACGTGCTGGTCGCGCGGGCCGAGGCGAGGTCGCAGGAGGGCCTCGACCGGCTGATGGCGCAGATCGACGCCCAGCTGGCGGCAAGCGGGCTGGCGCGCGGGCCGCAGGCAGCGCACTAGGCTGCGCCGGGCTTGAACTCCGCGGTGAGGTCGTAGCGGTCGCCGGGGAAGAGCTGTTCGACGCGGGTGACCGGCATATCGATGCGCCACGTCTGGCGCTCGATCAGCAGGCAGGCCTTGCCGGCGGGCATTTTGAGCAGTCCGGCCTGTTCGGTATTGGCCTCGACCGCGCGGATCTGGTGGCGGGCGCGGGTCCAGGGGACATGGCTAAGCAGCCAGCCGCCGGGGGAGATTTCCGCGAACGCCTCGGTTTCCGCCTGCGGGACGGCGGCGAGGAAGATCGTGCGAGCCTCAAGGCAGAGCGGGCGATCCGCGGCGTAATGGACGCCGGTGACGATGAGTTCGCCGCCATCCGTCTGGCGATCGAGCAATTCCCAGCGATAGGCTTCGCCGCGCGCGGCGATCATCGCGGCGAGATCGGGGACTTCGAGCACTGCGGAATGGACCTGCGGATCGGCGACGAACGACCCCGCCTTGCGGCGGCGCTCGATCAGGCCGGCACGGGCGAGACGGGTGAGCGCCTTGTTGACCGTCGCGCGCGAGCAGCCATAGGAGGCGACCAGCTCATGCTCGAACGGAATGCGCATCCCCGGGCGCCATTCGCCCGAATGGACGCGGGCCTCGATATCGGAGCGGATGCGCTCCTCGACGGTCATGCGAGCAGCGACGCGACTGTCTGGCGATAGCGCGCGGCGACCGCAGCGGCGGCGATGTGGCGGCCTTCGGTCACGATCTTGCGCCCGCCGCGCCACACCGCATCGATCGCGCCGTGGCGGGCGGCGAAGATCCACGCGTCGAGCAAAGTGTCGTCGGCCATGCCAGCGAGCGCGGGATGATTGGCGTCGAGCGCGACGATGTCGGCGGGGTGGCCGATGGCGATGCCGCCGGTGACGCCGAGCGCCTGCGCGCCGCCAGCCTGCGCGGCGTCGAACAGGGTGCGGCCGACCGAGGCGCCTTCGCGGGCCAGCAAGGCGCGGCGGCGATGGGCGAGGCGCTGCGAATATTCGATCCCGCGCAATTCGCCAGCCGCATCGACGAGGATGTTGGAATCGGTGCCGACGCCGATACGCCCACCAGCCTCCAGATAGCGAATCGCCGGAAAGATGCCGTCGCCGAGATTGGCCTCGGTGACCGGGCACAGGCCAGCGACCGCTTTGCTTGCTGCGAGGCGGTCGCATTCGCCGTTGGTCAGGTGCGTCGAATGGATCAGGCACCAGCGGGCATCCACCGCCGCATTGTCCAGTAGCCACTCGACCGGACGCGCGCCGCTCCATGCGATGCACGCCTCGACTTCCTTGGTCTGCTCGGCGGCGTGAATGTGGATCGGGCCGTTGACGAGCGGGATGATCGCCGCCAGCTCTTCGGGCGTGACGGCGCGAAGCGAATGCGGGGCGATGCCGAGCACCGCGTCCGCAGGCAGCCTGGCGCGGCTGGCCTCGACCAGGCGCGCAAAGCCATCGACGTCGCTGAGGAACCGGCGCTGGCCGGGGGCGGGGGGGGCGCCGCCGAAATCGCCATGCGCGTAGAAAACCGGCAGCAGGGTCAGGCCGATGCCGCTCTCCTCCGCCGCGGCGGCGATCGCACCCGCGGTCTCGGCGGGATCGGCGTAACGCCTGCCGTCCACGTCATTGTGGAGATAGTGGAACTCGCCGACGTGGGTGAAGCCGGTCTCGAGCATCTCGACATAGGCCTGGGCGGTGATCGCGGCGATATCCTCGGGGGTGAGCCGGTCGAGGAAGCGGTACATCACTTCGCGCCAGCTCCAGAAATCGTCGTCGGGCCGTCCGCGCCGTTCCGACAGGCCAGCCATGCCGCGCTGGAAGCCGTGGCTGTGGACGTTGCTGAGGCCGGGGAGCGCGATGCCTTGACGTTCGCCGCTGGGCTGGGCGCCGGTTTCGATCGAAGTAATGCGGCCATCGGCCACGCCGATCCGCACGCTTTTGGCCCAGCCTGTGCCCAGCAACACGCTTTCGAACCACAATGTCTGCATCGCCGGCCTCCTGCATATTATGTCTAGACATAATCGGGCGGCGTGCGCAACATCAGCGGCATGGACCGGCTCTGGACCAATGCCCGACTCGCGACGATGACCGGCGACGGCCTCGGCGTGATCGAGGACGGCGCGGTTGCCTGTCGTAATGGCCGGATCACGTATGCCGGGCCGCGCGGCGGTGCGCCCGACGCCGCCGAGACGACCGATTGCGGCGGCCGCTGGATCACGCCGGGCCTGATCGATTGCCACACCCATCTGGTCCACGCCGGCGACCGTGCGGGCGAATGGGCGAAGCGATTGGAAGGTGTCTCCTATGAGGAGATCGCCCGCGCCGGCGGCGGCATCCTCTCGACGATGCGCGCCACCCGCGCCGCCAGCGAAGCCGAGCTGGTCTCGCTCGCGCTCCCCCGGCTCGATGCGCTGCTGGCGGAAGGCGTCACCACCATCGAGATAAAATCGGGCTATGGCCTGACGGTCGAGGACGAGCTCAAGATGCTTCGCGCAGCCCGCGCTCTGGGTGATGTTCGCAAAGTTCGCGTCTCGCCGACCTTGCTGGGTGCGCATGCATTGCCGCCCGAATATGCCGGCCGTGCGGACGAATATGTCGATCTGGTGTGCGAGGCGATGATCCCCGCCGCGATCGGATTGGCGGACGCGGTGGACGCGTTTTGCGAAGGCATCGGGTTTACGCCCGAGCAATCCGGTCATGTGCTCGCGGCAGCGCGCAGGGCCGGCCTCGCGGTCAAGCTCCATGCCGAGCAATTGTCGGCGCTCAATGGCGCCAGCCTTGCCGCGCGGCACGGCGCGCTCTCGGCCGATCATCTCGAACATGCCGATGAAGCCGACGCCAAGGCGATGGCGGCTGCGGGCACGGTCGCGGTGCTGCTGCCGGGCGCTTATTATTTCATGCGCGAGACGCATCTGCCGCCGGTCGATCTGTTCCGCACGCATAATGTGCCCATCGCCATCGCCACCGATTGCAACCCGGGCACCTCGCCGACGACCTCGCTGCTGCTGATGCTCAACATGGGCGCGACGCTGTTTCGCCTGACCGTCAGCGAAGTGTTGCGCGGCGTCACAGTGAACGCCGCGCGGGCGCTGGGCCTGTCGAGCGAGATCGGCACGCTGGAGGCGGGCAAGGCCTGCGACCTCGCGATCTGGGACATCTCCGACCCCGCCGAGCTGGTCTACCGGATCGGCTTCAACCCCCTGCACGCGCGAGTGAAAGACGGAATATGCTGCTGACCCCCGGTGCGGTTCCCTATGCGGACTGGCGCGCAATCTATCTTGGGGGATCGGTCGAGCTCGACCCTGCCTGCCGCCCGCTTGTCGCGGAGAGCGCCGCGGCGGTGCAGCGCATCCTGGCGCGCGGCGAGCCGGTCTATGGGATCAACACCGGCTTCGGGAAACTCGCCAGCGTGCGGATCGAAAGCGAGGATCTCGCCACGCTCCAGCGCAATATCGTGCTGAGCCATGCGGCGGGGGTCGGCGAGCCGATGCCGGTGTCGGTGGCGCGGCTGATGATGGCCTTGAAGCTCGCCAGCCTGGCGCGGGGCAATTCGGGCGTGGCGATGGCGACAGTCGACCTGCTCGAAGCGATGCTTGCCAAGGGGCTGGTGCCGGTGGTGCCGGCGCAGGGGTCGGTCGGCGCCTCGGGCGATCTCGCCCCGCTCGCGCACATGACCGCGGCGATGATCGGGGTCGGCGAGATTTTCGTCGATGGCGCGCACCGCCCCGCTGCGGACGCGCTGAGGCTGGCCGGGCTGTCGCCGCTCGAGCTTGGGCCGAAGGAAGGGCTGGCGCTGCTCAACGGCACGCAATTCTCTTGTGCCTATGCGCTGGCGGCGTTGTTCGAAGCCGAGCGGCTGTATCGCGCGGCGCTCGTCACCGGGGTGCTCTCGACCGAGGCCGCCAAGGGTTCGGACACGCCGTTCGATCATCGCATCCATGCGTTGCGCGGCCATGGCGGACAGATCGAGACTGCCGATGCGCTGCGCGGGCTGATGGCGGGATCGGCGATCCGCGCCTCGCATGCTGTCGATGATGTCCGCGTGCAGGACCCGTACTGCCTGCGCTGCCAGCCGCAGGTGATGGGCGCGGTGCTGACCGTTTTGCGCCAGGCTGGCGATACGCTCGTCACCGAAGCCAATGGCGTTTCGGACAATCCGCTGATCTTCGCCGATACCGACGAAGCGCTGTCGGGCGGCAATTTCCACGCCGAGCCGGTGGCGTTCGCGGCGGACATGATCGCGCTGGCTTTGTGTGAGATTGGCAGCCTTTCCGAGCGGCGGATCGCGATGCTGGTCGATCCGGCGCTGTCCGGCCTGCCCGCGTTCCTGACCCCGCAGCCGGGACTCAATTCGGGATTCATGATCCCGCAGGTGACCGCCGCCGCGCTCGTCTCGGAGAACAAGCAGCGGGCGACGCCGGCGAGCGTCGATTCGATCCCGACCTCGGCCAATCAGGAGGACCATGTCTCGATGGCCGGGCATGGCGCGCGGCGGCTGATGGCGATGGCCGAGAATGTCGACCATGTGCTTGCAATCGAATTGCTGGCGGGGGCGCAGGGGTGCGACTTCCATGCGCCGCTGAAGTCCAGCGTGGCGGTGGAAGCGGTGCGCGACAGGCTTCGCGCGGTGGTGCCGACGCTCGATCATGACCGTCATATGGCGCCCGACATGGCGGCGGCGGCGGGGCTGATCCGCGCGCCGGAGCTGGTAAGCGGCTTGCCGGGGATCGCGTGATGAACTGGCTGCATATCGAGCGCAGCGACACGCCGCTGATCCTGGCGTTTCCGCATGGCGGCACGGGGCTAGCGGGCTTTGACGATAGCTTCCGCTCGCGCTGGTGGGCGATCCGCGATGCCGACTGGCATATCCGCGCGCTCTATGAGGGCCTGGCCGACGCGACCTTCATCTGGACCGACATCTCGCGCAGCGTGATCGATTGCAACCGCGATCCTTCGGGACAGTCGCTCTATCCGGGGCAGACGACTACCGGTCTGTGCCCGACCGAGACCTTCGACGGCGAGCCGCTGTACCGCGACGGCTATGAGCCCGATCCCGCCGACCGGATGGCTTGGTTCACGCCCTATCATGCGGCGATTCGTGCCGAGATCGCGCGGCTGCGCGAAAAGCATGGCCGCGTCGTGCTGTATGACTGTCATTCGATCCGCAGCCATGTCCCGCGCCTGTTCGACGGCGAATTGCCCGAGCTCAATATCGGCACCGATATGGGCAAGACCTGCGATATCGCGCTCAGCGATGCGGTGGTCGCGGCCAGCGCGGGGCGCAGCCATGTTCTCAACGGCCGCTTCCGGGGTGGCTGGACGACGCGGCATTATGGCCAGCCGGACAGGGGCGTGCACGCGATCCAGATGGAGATCGCGATGCGCGCCTATCTCGACGAGCCCTCCGGGGAGCCGCACGAGCAAAACTGGCCTCCAGAGTGGAACCCCGATCGCACTGCCGGCCTTCGTGCCGATCTCGCTCAAATCCTCGCCGCAGCCATGGCCTTTGCGAAAGACCCCGCATGACCCGTCTCGACAATAGCCGCCACATCCAGGCCGCGACCGGCACCGACCTCACCGCCAAGAGCTGGCTGACCGAAGCGCCCTTGCGGATGCTGATGAACAATCTCGACCCACGCGTTGCCGAGAACCCCAATGAGCTGGTCGTCTATGGCGGGATCGGGCGGGCGGCGCGCGACTGGGAGAGCTATGACCGCATCGTCGAGACGCTGCGGCGGCTGGAAGCGGATGAGACGCTGCTGATCCAGTCGGGCAAGCCGGTCGGCGTGTTCCGCACCCACGAGAATGCGCCGCGCGTGCTGCTCGCCAATTCCAACCTGGTGCCGAAATGGGCGACCTGGGAGCATTTCCACGAATTGGATCGCAAGGGTCTGGCGATGTACGGCCAGATGACCGCGGGCAGCTGGATCTATATCGGCAGTCAGGGGATCGTGCAGGGCACCTATGAGACGTTCGTCGAAGCCGGGCGCCAGCATTATGGCGGCGATCTGAGCGGACGCTGGATCCTGACCGCCGGGCTCGGCGGGATGGGCGGCGCCCAGCCGCTGGCGGCGACGATGGCCGGCGCCTCGTGCCTTGCGGTCGAATGCCAGCCGAGCCGGATCGAGATGCGGCTCCAGACCGGCTATGTCGATCGCGCCACCGACAGCCTCGACGAGGCATTGGAGATCGTCACTACCGCCAAGTCGCCGGTTCCGGTCGGGCTGCTCGGCAATGCCGCCGACATCTATCCCGAGCTGGTGCGGCGCGGGGTGCGGCCCGATCTGGTGACCGACCAGACTTCGGCGCACGATCCGGTCAATGGCTACCTGCCGCAGGGCTGGACGCTGGAGCGCTGGTTCGCCGAGCGTGAGAGCGATCCGGCCGCAGTTGCGAAAGCCGCCAAGGCATCGATGGCCACGCATGTCCGCGCGATGCTCGATTTCCACGCCGCCGGCATCCCTACGGTCGATTACGGCAACAACATCCGCCAGGTCGCCTTCGACGAAGGCGTCGCGGACGCGTTCGATTTCCCCGGTTTCGTGCCCGCTTATATCCGCCCGCTCTTCTGCCGTGGCGTCGGGCCGTTCCGCTGGGCCGCGCTCTCCGGTGATCCCGAAGACATCTACAAGACCGATGCCAAGGTGAAGGAGTTGCTGCCCGACGACGCGCACCTCCACCGCTGGCTCGACATGGCGCGCGAGCGGATCCAGTTCCAAGGCCTGCCGGCGCGGATCTGCTGGGTGGGTCTGGGCGACCGGCACCGGCTTGGCCTGGCGTTCAACGAGATGGTCGCCAACGGCGAGCTCAAGGCGCCGGTGGTGATTGGCCGCGATCACCTCGATTCAGGCTCGGTCGCCAGCCCCAATCGCGAGACCGAGGCGATGATGGACGGCACCGATGCGGTATCCGACTGGCCGTTGCTCAACGCCTTGCTCAACACCGCGAGCGGCGCGACCTGGGTGTCGCTGCACCATGGCGGCGGGGTCGGCATGGGCTATTCGCAGCATTCGGGAATGGTGATCGTCGCCGACGGCACGGCGCAAGCGGCGGCGCGGCTCGAACGGGTGCTGTGGAACGACCCCGCGACCGGCGTGATGCGCCACGCCGATGCCGGCTATGACATCGCGATCGATTGCGCGCGCGAGAAGGGGCTCGATTTGCCGAGTATCGGCTAACGCTTGATGATCCGCTTGCGCAGGTCGCGCATCCCGAGCGTGACGGCGGCGGGGATGACATCCTCGCCGCCGGCGCTCATCGCGCTCCACACGACCTTGCCGGCATTGTCGGTGGCGGACATCGAGAGCGTTGGCTTGCCGCTCCACATGATCAGCGTTGCCTTGACGGTCAGGTCGGCGGGACCGCCCGGCTCGATCACCGTCGCGCCGCTTTCGCGCTCGGCGGCGCGGAGCAGGACCGCGCTCGATGCCTTGGCGAGTGGCGCGTACCGCGCGTCGCCGGTCTCATCGACGACCTGGGTGATGGCGATGCGATAGGGCGCGGGTGCGGCCAGCCGCGAGGCCAGCAGCCCGGCGACGAGGACGAGCAGCGCAGCGATTCCGGCAAGGATCAGCGCGCGTGGTTTGCGGGCCGGTGCCGACGCCTCCGCCGCATCGGCGCGCAGGCGATATCCGCGCTTGGCGACCGTCTCGATATATTCGGGGCTGCGCGCGGTATCGCCGAGCGCCTCGCGGAGATCGCTGACGACGATCGCGACGCTGTTCGCACTTACCGCCCGCCCCTGCCACACCGCCTCCAGGATCATCTCGCGCGAGACGACCGAGCCGCGATGGCGGCACAGCAGCTCCAGCGTCCGCGCCGCACGATGCTCGAGCTTGTGGCGTTTGCCGGGCATACGCAGCTCGTCTTCGGCGGGCGCGAACCGCCAGCCGCCGATCGCGATCTCGCCAGTCTTTTCGACAATCGCCACGCACAATCCTCCGCCGCTCGCTTGTCGTCCAATCGATGGGTCCCGGCAACCAGCCGATGTGCCCCTGTAAGACACCTAGGAAAATTTTATGATTTCCTGACTGGACCATTGGCGCCGGCGCGCCGCAGCCCATTCGCCTCAAACGAGCTCAGGGAGACGGATATGCGGGTGAACAGCGGATGGCTTGCGGCGGCACTGACGGTGAGCGTGATCGGCGGCGGATGGGGTTATGCGGAGTTCGGGCAGCGTGGCTCAGGCTTTTCGAAGGCGGCCATCGAAGCGGCGATCGCCGATCCCTCGCGCCCGGCCGAGGACCGCGCGCTCGACGCCGATCGGCACCCGTTGGAATTGCTGGCGCTGAGCGGGATCAAGCGCGGCGACAAGATGCTCGAGCTGATCCCGGGCACGGGATATTTCACGCGGTTGTTCAGCAGCATCGTCGGGCCAGAGGGTCGGGTCTATGGCGTGTGGCCGCAGCAATATGCGCAATATTCGGTGGCCAAGGTTGACGGCTTGAAAGCGCTGGCGGCCACACCGGCTTTCGCCAATCTTCGCGTCGAGGTGCAGCCGACGCCCGAGATCGGCGCGCCCGAGCCGCTCGACCTCGTCTTCACTTCGCAGAATTACCACGACTATCCGGATGAGTTCATGGGGAAGATGGACCCGATGGTGCTCAACCGCGCGGCGTTCAACATGCTCAAGCCGGGCGGCGTCTATATCGTCATCGACCATATGGCCGCGCCGGGATCGGGGATGCGCGACACCGAGAAGCTGCACCGTATCGATCCGGCGATCATGCGCGCCCAGGTCGAATCGGCGGGCTTCAGGTTCGATCGCGAAAGCAAGGCGCTCAACAATCCAGCCGACCAGCTGGGCGTGAAGGTGTTCGACCCTGCGGTGCGTGGCAAGACCAGCAAGTTCGCCTACCGCTTCGTCAAGCCGAAATGAACTGAGTCGCCCGCTTGCGCAGGCGCGCGTCTTCCCCGATTAGCTCGCCCAAGCGAGGAGATTTGGATGAAGACGCGTGCCGCTGTCGCTTTCGAGGCGAAGAAACCGCTGGAGATCGTCGAGCTTGATTTGGAGGGGCCGAAGGCCGGCGAAGTGCTGGTCGAGATCATGGCGACGGGCATCTGCCATACCGACGCGTACACGCTGGACGGCTTCGACAGCGAAGGCATCTTCCCGAGCGTGCTGGGGCATGAAGGCGCGGGCGTGGTTCGCGAGGTCGGTGCGGGCGTGACCAGCGTCAAGCCCGGCGACCATGTCATCCCGCTCTACACGCCCGAATGCCGCCAGTGTAAATCGTGCCTCAGCGGCAAGACCAACCTCTGCACCGCGATCCGCGCGACGCAGGGCAAGGGGCTGATGCCCGACGGCACGACCCGGTTCAGCCACAAGGGCCAGCCGATCTTCCATTATATGGGCTGCTCGACCTTCTCGAACTTCACGGTGCTTCCCGAGATCGCGGTGGCGAAGATCCGCGAGGACGCGCCGTTCCAGACCAGCTGCTATATCGGCTGCGGCGTCACCACCGGGGTCGGCGCGGTAGTCAACACCGCCAAGGTCCAGGCCGGCGAGAATGTCGTGGTGTTCGGGCTCGGCGGCATCGGGCTCAACGTCATCCAGGGTGCCAAGATGGTTGGCGCGGGCCGTATCGTCGGCGTCGATATCAACCCTGACCGCGAGGAATGGGGCCGCAAGTTCGGGATGACCGACTTCATAAACGGCGCCGGCAAGTCGCGCGACGAAGTGATCGCCGAAGTGCTGGCGCTGACCGATGGCGGCGCGGATTACAGCTTCGACGCGACCGGCAATACCGAAGTGATGCGCACCGCGCTCGAATGCTGCCATCGCGGCTGGGGCACGAGCATCGTCATCGGTGTCGCCGAGGCGGGCAGGGAGATCTCGACGCGACCCTTCCAGCTCGTCACCGGGCGCAACTGGCGGGGCACGGCGTTCGGCGGTGCCAAGGGGCGCACCGATGTGCCCAAGATCGTCGACTGGTACATGAACGGCAGGATCGAGATCGATCCGATGATCACGCACATTCTGTCGCTGGAAGAGATCAACAAGGGATTCGATCTGATGCATGCGGGCGAGAGCATCCGCAGCGTCGTCGTCTATTGAGAGGAGAAGGCCCATGTTCACGCATCTGATGCTGGGATCGAACGACGTTCAGAAATCCAAGGCTTTCTATGACGCGGCGCTCGGCGCGCTCGGGATAGACCCCGGGTTCGACATGGGCCACCGCGTTTTCTATCGCTCGCCCGGCGGTGCGCTCGGCGTCGGTAAGCCCGCCAATGGCGAGCCCGCGACCTTCGGCAATGGCGGCACTACCGGCTTCGCCGCGGCGGACATGGCGGCGGTCGATGCCTTCCACGCTGCGGGCATCGCCAATGGCGGCAGCGATGAAGGCGCGCCGGGCCACCGTCCGAACGCGCCCGGCAAGGCCTATGGCGCCTATCTGCGCGATCCCGACGGCAACAAGATCTGCGCCTTCTGCCAGATGCCCGACTGACCGTGGAGACGCTCTCGACCAACCGGGCGCATGGCGGCGTGCAGGGCGTCTACCGCCACGCTTCGTCGGCGACGGGCACCGACATGACTTTTTCGGTGTTCGTGCCGGAGCATGCCGAGGGCGTGACGCTGCCGGTGCTATGGTATCTGTCGGGACTGACCTGCACGCATGCCAACGTCACCGACAAGGGCGAGTATCGGAAGGCATGCACCGAGCATGGCATCATCTTCGTGGCGCCCGATACGTCGCCGCGCGGCGAAGGCGTGCCCGACGATCCGGCCTATGATTTCGGCCAAGGCGCGGGCTTCTATCTCGACGCGACCGAGGCGCCATGGGCAACGCATTTCCGGATGCGCTCCTATATCGAGGACGAGCTTCCGGCATTGATCGGACAGCATTTCCCCGCCGATATGCGCAGGCAGGGCATCACCGGCCATTCGATGGGCGGGCATGGCGCGCTGACCATCGGCTTGCGCAATCCCGCGCGGTTCCGGTCGGTCTCGGCCTTCGCGCCGATCGCGGCGCCGGGGCGGGTGCCGTGGGGAGAGAAGGCGCTGGCGGGCTATCTGGGCGAGGATCGCCCGGCGTGGCGCGCCTATGACGCGGTGGCGCTGATCGAGGATGGCGCACGGGTTCGCGAACTGCTGGTCGATACCGGATCGGCTGATCCGTTCCTGGACGAGCAGCTTCGCCCGGAATTGCTGGCGGCGGCGTGCGAGGATGCGGGGATCGAGCTCACCCAGCGCATCCAGCCGGGATATGATCACAGCTATTGCTTCGTTTCGACTTTCCTGGCCGAGCATGTCGCCTGGCATGCGGAACGGCTGAAATGAACCGCTATGATGTCCTGATCGTCGGCGCCGGCCATGGCGGGGCGCAGGCGGCGATCGCGCTGCGGCAGAACAGGTTCGAAGGGTCGATCGTGCTGATCGGCGACGAGCCCGAACTGCCCTATGAGCGTCCGCCGCTCTCGAAGGAATATCTTGCCGGGGACAAGGTCTTCGAGCGGCTGCTGATCCGCCCGGCGGCGTTCTGGGAAGAGCGCAGCGTGACGATGCTGACGGGGCGAACCGTGGTGGCGGTCGATCCGGCGGCCAGGAGCGTCACCACCGCCGATGGCGCGCGCATCGGATACGCTGCGCTGATCTGGGCGGCGGGAGGCAAGGCACGGCGGATCGCGTGCGACGGGCATGACCTGACGGGCGTGCACACCGTGCGGACGCGCGCCGATGTCGATGCGATGATCGCCGAGCTGCCTGAAGTGCGCGACGTCGCGGTGATCGGCGGTGGCTATATCGGGCTCGAGGCGGCGGCGGTGCTGGCCAAGCTGGACCGCAAGGTCACGGTGCTGGAGGCGCAGGACCGGGTGCTGGCGCGGGTCGCCGGCGAGCCGTTGTCGCGTTTCTTCGAGGCCGAGCATCGCGCGCACGGCGTGACAATTCGCACCGGCGTGCAGGTATCGGGGATAGAGGGGGATGACCGCGTCAGCGGCGTGCGGCTGGCTGACGGCGAAGTCGTGCCCGCGCAGATGGCGATCGTCGGCATCGGCATCGAACCGGCGGTCGCGCCTTTGCTTGCCGCGGGCGCGAGCGGCGGCAATGGCGTGCTGGTCGATGGGCAATGCCGGACATCGCTGCCCGACATCTATGCGATCGGCGACTGCGCGCTGCACGCCAACGCCCATGCCGGCGATCGGATGATCCGGCTCGAATCGGTGCAGAACGCCAACGATCAGGCGACCGTCGCGGCCAAGACGATCTGCGGACTGGAGGCGGGATACGACGCGGTGCCATGGTTCTGGTCGAACCAGTATGACCTCAAGCTCCAGACCGTCGGCATTTCGGCGGGGTATGATACCGCAGTGGTACGCGGCGACCCGGCCACGCGCAGTTTCTCGGTGATCTATCTGGCTGCGGGACGGGTGATCGCGCTCGACTGCGTCAATGCGGTCAAGGACTATGTCCAGGGCCGCAAGCTGGTCGCGGAGGGCCGTGCGATCGATCCTGCCGCGCTGGCCGATGCGAGCGTGCCTCTCAAGGACTTGTCAGCCTGACCATATGGCAAGCGCGATCGCGGGGATTTTGTTCATCATCAGGCTGATAGTGTGTCGAGCCTGAGCCGGGCGAGTGGAGTATCTTGTACGATGTTGAAGAAGCTGTTCGGACTTGCCGCGGCGCTCGCCGCGCTGGTGGCGGCACCGGGCTGGGCGCAGGAGGCCAAGGATGCCGATCCGGCGCTGTGGGTGGTCAAGGACGCCGACACGACGATCTATCTGTTCGGTACCGTCCACGTCCTCAAGCCGGGCCTGAGCTGGTTCGACGAAGCGGTGAAGGCGGCATTCGACAAGAGCGACGAAGTGGTGCTCGAGATGATCGAGCCGGCGCCGGCGGAGATGCAGGCGCTGGTCATGAAGACCGCGATCAGCACCACGGGACCGAACCTCAGCGACAAGCTGCCCGAGGCCAGCCGGGCGGCTCTGGGCAAGGTCGCGGCCGATCTCGGCACGGCACCCGCCGCGCTGGAGCGGTTCGAGCCGTGGTTCGTGGCGCTGACCGCGAGTATGGCGCCGCTGCCCAAGCTTGGCTACGATCCCGAAAGCGGTGCCGAGCGGACGATCAGCGCCGCGGCGAAGGCGGCCAACAAGCCGCTGATCGGGCTTGAGACCGCCGAGCAGCAACTGGGATTTCTCGACACCATGCCCGAGGATCTGCAGGTCAAGTTCCTCGTTTCGACGCTAGACAGCTATGACAAGAGCGGAGCGATGCTCGACAAGATGGTCTCTAACTGGTCGGCCGGCGACGCGGTTGCCCTGGGCGAGACGATGAACGAGGCGCTGCGCGAGACGCCGGAGGTCGGCAAGCTGCTGCTCGCCGACCGCAATGTCCGCTGGGCCGACTGGATCGCGGCGCGGATGGAAAAGCCGGGCACGGTGTTCGTCGCGGTCGGCGCGGGGCATCTTGCCGGAAGCGACAGCGTCCAGGCCCAGCTCGCCAAGCACAAGCTGACCGCCGTGCGCGTCGAGTATTGATGGCCAGGCCGCGCCCCTTGCTCGGCCTGTTCGCGGGCGTCGCCGCCGGGCTGATCGCCTCGGCGGCAATGGCCGCATTCCAGAACCAGGCGCGGAAATTGCTGCCCGATGAAGGCGGCGAGGACGATCCGGCGACAGTGAAGGCGGCCGACAAGGTCAGCGAAACGGTGACCGGTCAGCCGGTGCCAGCGCCGTACCGCGAGGCCGGAGGTCAGGCGGTGCATTACATCACCGGCGCGGTGCTGGGCGGCATCTATGGCGTGCTCACCGAATATCGCGCCGAGGCGAGCGCGGGGTTCGGCAGCGCCTATGGCATCGCCACCGCGGCGCTGCTCGACGAGGGCGTGGTGCCGGCGGCTGGTCTCGGGCCGGGGCCGGAAGCTACGCCGCTCGCCACCCATGCCTATGGCGCGGCGTCGCATCTGGTTTACGGCTGGGTATTGGAGGGCGTGCGCTGGCTGATCGCGGGGCGGCGCGGAGGCTGACCGGCGCGAATGGTCCCAATGGTCGCACTGACCATGGGGATTTTCGGAGCGACAATTTCAAAGAGCGTGCGGCGATGCCGGTCGGCTGAGCCAAGCAGGCGAAATCCTACATTGCAAGCATGGCGCACTTGCGCGGTGGTTGGCCCGTTATCCGGGCGCGCAAGTATACCGCCATCCTCGCGAAAGCGGGGAGCCAGGGTAAGTATGCGATACTCCGCTTGGCTCCGGGTCCCCGCTTTCGCGGGATGACGAATATAATTGGCGTGGATGGAGCCTAGAGCAGCAAATCCTGCGGCGGAATGGCGGTTCGTTTGACCGCGCCGCCGCCATGCCGGCGGGCGAGTTCGGTCGCGGCGCTGAAGCGGATGTCGGGATCGCGGTCCTGCGTGAAGGCGATCAGCACATCCTCGTCGAGCTCGGCATATTCCTTGCCGCGCTCGGGGCCGTAGCGGACGCGCGGCTCGAGTGCCGGTTCCTTCGACCAGGCGATCAATTGCTCGACGCTGGCCTCGCCCAGCATGTCGCGCAGGTGGAAGGCGGTGACATAGGCATCGGGAAAAGCACGGTGCGCGGGCAGGCCGCGCTCGTGATCCATCCCCTCGGGCTTGCGCCAATAGCGCAGGAACTGGTTCGAGAAGCGCGGCGTGCCCGGCCAGAGGCGGAGCGCGCATTTATAGGTGCAGATCCAGTCGGCGCCGCGGGTCAGCGACGGCGTGCAGAACTGCTCCTCGAAACTGGCGCGGTGCGCCGCCAGCGCGACGCGGCGCGGCCAGGGGTCGAGCACCGGGCGGGCGACATCGTGCCACCACGGCGCGTCGGCGACATCCTCGTCGCGGATATGGTGGATCGCCATGGTCAGCGGCGGGATCGGGCGGCCGGGATTGACCATGCGGTGGCCGCCCTCGCCATGCAGCTCCCAGCGGCCATCGGCGCCCAATGCGACATCCTGCCAGCCGATCTCGACCACGCCGTGCGCGGGCGGCTTGTCGCCGGTGGTCTCGAGATCGATGACGCGGATGATGGACGGGGCGGGCGGGGCCATGGGGGGCATTTGGGGGTTTGGCGGGGAAAAGCCAATCGATTCCAGGATCCCCGATGGGGAATCTCTCAGACGGAATCGGAGAAAATGGTGCTGCCGGTGAGGATTGAACTCACGACCTCAGCCTTACCAAGACGCTTTTTTACTTGCGCCAATCTATCCAAACCTACGATTTCAGCCATTTTTTCTTGACTCAGCTAGCCGATAACGCGACACTTTAGCCCACGATATTCTACCTCTTGCTTCCAATCTGCTTCCAAATTTCGGATGCTCCCGGAAGGCTGAGGTCGGGTTGGAGTAGTATAGCATGTCCACCGAGCGCGTTCGAATCACCAAGCGCATCGTCGATGGCCTCTCGGCCGATGGCACTGACCGCTTCCTTTGGGATAGCGATGTCATTGGTTTCGGGCTGAGAATATCTCCCGCTGGCAAGCTGGTTTATGTGCTTCAGTACCGCATCGAGGGTCGCCAGCGCCGGTTCAAGATCGGGCCGCACGGCTCGCCCTGGACGCCTGAAGCCGCGCGCGCCGAGGCGCAGAGCCTTTTAGGAAGGATTGTAGATGGCGTCGACCCGCAGCAAGAAAAGATAGCGGATCGCATAGAACTTACGCTCGCCGATCTTAGCGAGATCTATCTGAACGAGACTCTCTTTACCGCGAAGGAGAGTTCCGTCCGGCAGGCGCGTAACAATATCGAGAACCATATCCTGCCGCTGCTCGGCAAGCGTCGGGTGTCTAAGATCGAGCGGAGCGATATCGAGCAGATGCTGCGGGACATCGCGGCTGGCAAGACCGCCCGAACCCTCAAAAAGGGGCATCGGCGACTGTCGCGCGTGCGCGGCGGCAAGGGCGCCGCGAACCAGTGCGTGACGACGATAAGTGCGATGCTTGGCGTGGCAATGGAACGCAAGCTGCGGTCGGACAATCCGGCCATCGGCGTCCGGAAATTTCCCGGCAAGAAGATGGAGCGGTTCCTCTCGCCCGCCGAGCTGGCGCGGCTGGGTGAGGCGCTGGCCGCTGCCGCATCGCTCGGCGTGGAAAGCCAGTACGCGATCGCGGCGCTGCGGCTGTTGGTCCTTACCGGCTGCCGGAAGAACGAGATCCTAAAGCTGAAGCACAGCTATATCGATCGCTATCATCGCTGCCTGCGTCTGCCGGACTCGAAGACGGGCGCCAAGGTCGTCCATCTGGGCGGACCCGCGATGCGGATCATCGCCATGGTGCCGAGGGTGGAAGGCAACCCTTATCTGCTGCCGGGCAAGAAGGACGGCACCCATGTCACCGACCTGCAGGCAGTATGGGTCCGGATCCGTAAAACCGCCGGCCTGGAGGACGTGCGCATCCACGACCTGCGCCACAGCTTCGCCTCGATCGGCGCGGCCACGGGCGACAGCATGCTGATCATCGGTGCGCTGCTCGGACACCGCAGCGCCAAGACCACCGAACGCTATACGCATCTCTCCGATCATCCGCTTAAGAGTGCCGCGGAGCGCATTTCCGACGAGATCGCCCGATGCCTTGGCGAAGGGCTAGATGAGCAAACGGCCAACGAAGCGCTCGAAGAACCGTTCGCCAGGTTCTGGGCAAGAGATGGCGAAGCCGAAACGCAGCATTCCGACCCGGTGCTCGGAGCGATCATCCGGACCCAGTGGCTCGATACCCGTGCCGCTGCTGCATTGCTCGGGTTTACCGTTGGGACGATGCAAACCTATCGCTGGATGGGGACGGGTCCGGCCTTCCGTAAAATCGGACGCCGAATAGTCTATTCAGCCGAAGCGCTCAGCGCATGGCGCGATGCTCAGCGCGGGCTGCTGGCAGCCTAAACCCCGCCGCTGCAACCGCCGGCCCACCCGATTGCGCATTGAAGATTCCATAATTCCACGTTAGTGGAAGTATGGAGTCGTTGGACTCGCAGCTGGGAGGATCGCCATGAGACCGCTAATTGCGCTACGTGCAGGTACCGCTCACCGGCTCCAACAGATACAGATGATCCCCGCGGCCGCGTGCCTCTTTGGTCTGGGTCTTGCCCTTGCGATCTACAAATTCGCAGCGGACGACCCAAGCGCCCTTGCCGCTGATGCGGACCTGCAGGACTTCGTCTGGCGGCTCCCATTGACCGTTTGCCGGGGCGGCGGCGAGCAATATCAGTGCAGGTATCAGGCAGCGCCCGACCAGCCACTGGCGTTACGATTCAAAAGCCCCCTCTACCGTTGCACGTTGCCAGCACCGGAGCAGAAGATGTGCCGGCAAACGTTCGTCGCCGGCTCGTCGGGACAGATCGTGATCAAAAAGCGGGATTAAATGGATGGCGGCGACGGCGCAGGGAACCTTAGACTTGTTCGTTTCGATAGTTCCGCTACTGGCGAAGAATGGAATTGAACAACGCCGTCGCCACCCCATCCGCGCCTAGATGCGCGAGCATCCGGCGCGATCGGGAGAGACTGACGTGAGCGACCGTATCTACACCATATTGTTCCTGTGCACCGGCAATTCGGCGCGGTCGATCCTCGCCGAAGCCGCGATGAACAAGCTAGGCGCGGGGCGTTTTCGCGCTTATTCGGCGGGCAGCTTCCCGAAGGGGGAAGTCCACCCGATGGCGCTCGAACTGTTGTCCTCGATGCAGTTTCCGACCGAGGGACTGCGCTCGAAAAGCTGGGACGAATTCGCGCAGCCAGGCGCTCCCGCGATCGATTTTATATTTACCGTCTGCGACAACGCAGCGGGCGAAATGTGTCCCGCCTGGCCCGGCCGGCCTGTGACCGCGCATTGGGGGATCGACGATCCTGCGGCGGTCGAAGGTGACGGGCAGGAAGAAGCGTTCAGGCAGGCGCTGCGCCATCTGACCAACCGCATTTCACTGTTCCTGGCGCTCCCGCACGAGAGCCATGATCAAATGGCGCTCGCGGGCAAGCTTCGCGAGATCGGGCGCAGCGAAGGCGCCACCACCACACCAAAGCGAGCCACAATGCGGACTGACATCATCATCTACCACAACCCTGAGTGCGGAACGTCACGCAATGTACTTGCGATGATCCGCAATGCCGGCATCGAACCACATGTCATCGAGTATCTGAAGACGCCACCGACGCGCGCGCTCCTGGTTCAGCTCATTGAGCGCGCCGGCCTCACGCCTCGCGAAGTGCTACGCGAAAAAGGTACACCATTTGTGGAGCTGGGCCTTGGCGATACCGCTCTGTCCAACGACGCGCTGGTCGATGCAATGATGGCGCACCCGGTCCTGATCAACCGCCCGCTGGTGGTAAGCCTGCTTGGCGTGCGTTTGTGTCGACCCTCGGAAGTCGTGCTCGATATCTTGCCGGCGGCGCAGCGCGGCGCCTTCGCCAAGGAGGACGGCGAGCAGGTGGTCGATGCTCAGGGCCGGCGGGTGTCGGCATGAGCGAGGGAATCGCGGCTACGGCGCCGGCTGGAGCTCCGGTCCGTCCCGGCATCGGCTTCTTCGAACGCTACCTGACGCTATGGGTCGCACTTTGCATCGTCGTCGGGATAGCGCTTGGCTACTGGCTTCCAGGGGTATTCGCGGCGATCGCCACCGCCGAGGTGGCGCGGGTCAACCTGGTCGTCGCCGTGCTCATCTGGCTGATGATCGTGCCGATGCTGCTCAAGATCGATTTCGGGGCATTGGGGTCGGTCAGGCAGCATTGGAAAGGCGTCGGAGTCACACTGTTCATCAACTGGGCGGTGAAGCCCTTTTCGATGGCACTTCTAGGTACCGTTTTCATTGGCTGGCTGTTTGCGCCGCTGCTTCCCGCGGGCCAGATATCGTCGTACATCGCCGGTCTGATCCTGCTGGCCGCCGCGCCCTGTACCGCGATGGTGTTCGTATGGTCGAACCTCTGCGATGGCGAGCCCAACTACACGCTCAGCCAAGTTGCGCTCAACGATGTGATCATGGTGTTCGCATTCGCGCCGCTCGTCGGGCTGCTGCTCGGCGTCGCGTCGATCACAGTGCCATGGGACACGCTGCTGATCTCGGTCGTGCTGTACATCGTGCTACCGGTTATCGCCGCGCAGATCCTTCGCAGCGCCTTGCTGTCGGCCGGCGGGCAATCCGCCCTCGACGCCTTCCTCAAGGTCGTGCAGCCCGTATCGCTGCTGGCACTGCTCGCCACCCTCATCCTGCTGTTCGGCTTCCAAGGTCAACAGATCCTCGCGCAGCCGCTGGTCATCGCGCTGCTCGCGGTGCCAATCCTGATCCAGGTCTATTTCAATGCGGGCCTTGCCTATTGGCTGAGCAAGCGGTTCGGCGTGGCGTGGTGCGTCGCCGCACCCGCGGCCCTGATCGGCGCCTCCAACTTCTTCGAACTGGCGGTTGCCGCGGCGATCTCGCTATTCGGGCTAAACTCGGGCGCGGCGCTGGCCACCGTCGTCGGCGTGCTGGTCGAAGTTCCTGTCATGCTTTCGGTTGTGGCGATCGTGAAGCGCACCCGACCCTGGTATGAGGGAAGCGCGTCGCGGTGACCGAGCTGGTGTTCTTCGAAGTACCTCGCGGTGCCTATGATATCCTGCGCGCTGCACTCGAACAGGCCGATCTCCCGACTGGAGACCTGGATCAGCCCGGCCGACTATTCTTCGGCCTGTCCGACGACAAGAGCCTGATAGGCTTTATCGGCTTGGAGGGAGAGGGGCCCGACCGGCTGGTCCGTTCTCTTGTGGTGCTTCCCAGCCGCCGCGGAAGCGGGCTTGGTTCTACGCTTGTCGGGCGACTCGAAGCGATGCTGCCAAGGGACGTGGAACGCCTTCATCTGCTGACGCGCACGGCGGCGCCGCTTTTTCGGCAGCTCGGCTATGTCGATGCGGAACGCAGCACCGCGCCGACGAACATTGCTTCCACCGAACAATTCGTCTCGCTCTGCCCGGCGAATGCTGCCTATCTTGTCAAGACACTGGATCGATTTGCCTGATGCCCCTCCGTTCCCTCACCGACCCCGATCATCTGCCCGCCCTCGATCCAGACTTTGCGCTTCGGCAACCTGCCGTGGGCCTCGGCGCCGATCAGCCGCCGCCGCGGATCCTGCTGCTCTATGGATCGCTGCGCGAACGCTCCTTCTCGCGCTTCGCGACCGAGGAGGCGGCGCGGCTGCTGCAATATTTCGGCGCCGAGACGCGCATTTTCGACCCCGCCACCCTACCGCTTCCCGACCAGATCAAGGGCGACGACCATCCAGCGGTCCATGAACTGCGCGAGCTGTCGCTTTGGTCCGAAGGTCACGTCTGGTGCAGTCCGGAACGCCATGGCCAGGTGTCGGGGATCATGAAGGCCCAGATCGACCACCTCCCTTTGTCCATCGGCGGCATGCGCCCTACCCAGGGCCGCACACTCGCCGTCATGCAGGTGTCGGGCGGCTCGCAGTCCTTCAACGCGGTCAACACGCTACGCTTGCTCGGGCGCTGGATGCGCATGGTCACGATCCCCAATCAGTCGAGCGTCGCCAAGGCATTCCAAGAGTTCGATGAGCACGGCCGCATGAAGCCATCGAACTACTACGATCGCATCGTCGATGTGATGGAGGAGCTAGTGCGCTTCACCGTGCTGCTGCGGCCCCATACCGACCAGCTCGTTGACCGCTACTCCGAGCGCAAGGCGGCGGATCGTCGGATCGATCCCGACACCGACCTGTCGACGATCGCGATTGGCGGCAGTTAAGGCCTAGGCGGCAATCCGCTCAAGAGTAGCGGCAACGCGGTCGAGGCCGTCGGCCATGCCTTTCAAGTGCGCATAGACTTCGCGACGCGCGATGAATTCCCGCGCATCGGAGGAGGCCTCGAACAGCGTACGCAACCCAGTATCGTGCAAGTCGTCAAAAAGCGTGCCCTCCTCGCGAAGCGTCGTCCCCGCACCGATCAGCCGTTCACGATATCGGCTGGCGGAGCGCAGCAGCGGGATCGCCATGCCGGCGGTGTCGATCGCATCAACCAAGACGTGGGACAGCGCCTGCATCCCCGGGTCGGGGTCCGAAATACCGTAACGACGGATGGCAAGCGCGGCTTGCTTCATATCGCCAAAAACTCCCTCAAGCGCGGCGAACAGGCCGGCCACGACGCTTCGGTCTTGGGGATCGATACAAGCCAATCCAGCTTCGCACCAAAAGTCTCGGCTGAGCGCTCCCGCTTCCTTTTCGTGACGCACGATCGCCACGAGGTGCAAATCCCGAGCGCCGCGCCCCATGAACAGGCCAGCGAGTGCGCCGCCCGCTTCGGCAAGCAACAAGGCCTGCTTGTCATAGATCGCGATTAAGCTAGCCTGTTCCGCGCCCTGCGCGACACCGGTATCCGGCATTACCCTGTCTCCCTGAGACTGTACCATATTTCAACAACTCTGGAAGTATAGCATTTTGTGCATTAGAAGCAGCGAGCGACGCTCGATTGCCAAGCGAGACGCGTTGCTCCGACGCACAATTCCGTTAGAGTGGAACAATGGAACCGAAGAACGCAGTCGCCAGCTTATCGGCTCTCGCACATGATGGACGTCTGGCCGCCTTTCGCATGCTCATCCAGGCTGGCCATGACGGCCTCGCCGCAGGGGAGATCGCGCGTCGGATGGGGACGCCACCCAACACGCTGTCCGCGAACCTCAACATCCTGTCGAACGCGAATCTTATCGAGAGCCGCCGCGAGGGGCGCTCGATCATTTACACCGCGAGCTACGCGAATATGAGCGACCTGCTCGAGTTTTTGATGGAAGATTGCTGCGGCGGATCGCCCGAAATTTGCGAACGCCTTACCGCCGTCCTTGTCCGCAGCCATTGCGAGGCAGTCGGCGCCTCCTGAGCGCCAAAGGCCAATTCGAGTATTGGTGAAAGGGGGCATTGGAGCGTAGCTGAGATTCGGTATCGGGCGGCGACGGTCCAGTCGGGTGCGTAATCCGTTTCGCGCCCGATCGCTCATGCCCCTTCGGCCGAACTCCAATTCAGCCAATGGGATTGGACTCTCCGCGATCGACGCCGGCTCGGCGACGCCTGCGCCGAGGCCACCGCAAATAGAGCAGGATCGTGCCGGCGATTGCCAAGGCCAAGCCACCAAAGGCGAACGCCTTCAGCCAGAGCGTGTTGAAGTTCTCATGCTCGCTCCAGTCCATGATGTGGAGGCCCCAGAAGAAATCGTAGAGCCGCCAGGTGCCGGTGCGGACCGCGGCGATCGTGCCGGTGTCGGTCACATAAACGCGTGTGCTGTCGGCGTCGGCCAGCACCACGCGCCACGCCGGCACACGCCCTTTATATTCCGTGCTCGCGGCGGTGACGCGCTCAACGGCCGCCTTGGGCCGCGGCGTGCCGCGATAGGCGGCGATCGCGATTGCCTCGGCTTGGCGCGCATCGACCGGCGGGAGGCGGGCGCCTGTCGCGCCGTCGTACAACAGGGTACCGGAGCCGGTCTCGACCTCGACGACCGGGCGGCCGAGCAGCATCTTGTGGCGCAGCGCGCGGACCGGCGCCGCGCTGGCCACGATGATCGCCTGGGGCGAGACATAGCTTGCGTTTGCAGGCAGCAGGGCAGCGGCCTCGCGATCCACCAGATGTTCGCCGCGCACCCGGTCGATCGGCAACAGGCTCATCACCAGTCCGCTTGAAAACCACAGGAGCAATTGCAGCCCAATGACGAGCGCCAGCCAACGGTGCAGGCGACTAGCGCCGATGTGCAGACGCAACCTTGTGCTTCTCATGCTTCCCCCGCTTCAGCTCGTGCGCCTATTTGCGCGCGAGGATGGCCTTCATCTGGTCGATTTCCTGAGCCTGCGACTGTTTGATCCGCTCGCAAAGCGCGAGGATCTCCGGATCGGTCAGCCGGGCTTCCCGGCACATCAGGATCGCCCCCGAATGGTGCGGGATCATCGAGCGCAGAAACTCGGCATCGCCGATCGTCGCCTGGGTCCGGATCAGCGCAAAGCTCCCCAGGAACGCGACCACCGATGCCGCGAGCAACGCGGTGTTGACGGCCCTGGAAGGGAACATGTGCCTCATCGCCAGGATCATCAGCACCACCATCGGAGCGACCATCATCAGCGTCATGTAGAACATATTGAGATTGTTGTAGAAGCTTCCGAGGCCGTCGATCATCACGAACATCACCAGGTACATGACGATGCCGCTGATAATGGTCTGCACCGCGAGGCTGACATAGGGGTTCTTCATCATCATCCGTTCTCTCCCTTGCACTTCTCCGCGCCCGGTCGTCCGTTCACTTCTTCTCCGGCGTGCCCATGCCTGGCATGCGCTCCATCCCCGGCATGTCCTTCATCATCTCGTCATGATCGGCGGGAGCACTGGCGACGAGGCGCCGGTATTCATCAGGCGTCATGCCCGGCAGCTTGCGAACGAAGGCGACCATGTCCCAGATCAGCGGATCGGGATGGGTTTTGCCCCATGATGGCATCGCACTCATCTTGATGCCGTGCTTGATGATCCAGAATTGCTCGGAGGCGCTCAGGTCCTGCGCCTCGGCCAGCTCGGGCGCCTGGGGATAGAGGCCCTGGCTCAGCTCGGATCGCTCGACACCCGGACCCAAATGGCAACCCGAGCACATCTCGGCATAAAGGCCTGCCCCGGTTGCGATCCGCACCGGCGCGTTGATGTCGGCGGGCGGCGTGATGCCGCGTGCATGGACCTGGATCGAGCGGTCGCGCAGGCTTTTGAGGAGTGCGTAGACCGGCGTCGTGTGCGGTGCGTCGGCGGCGATGTTGTAGATGCCGAAATAGACGAACATGGCGGCGAAGAGCAGCAGCAGCCCCGTCAGCGCGCCGACGAACGGCCAGCTCGGCAAGTGGCGCCGCATCGTTTCCCTGTCCATTCCTTTCTCCCCTCTTTGCAAGCATTCTCGCCGGACAGCCGATTCAGAACTGGAGCCGCACGCCCGCGACGAAGCTCGTCGTTGTCGGATACTTGCCGTCGGCGCGCGCATAGTCGGCGGTGCGCCCAGTTTTCGCCTCGTAGGAGACGCCGATATAGGGCGCGAACCGGCGGGTGATCTCGTAGCGCAGGCGGATGCCCACCTCCGCGTCGGTCAGCCCCGATCCGAGCCGGATCTGGGGCACGTCCTGCGCCGACAGATTGAACTCGATACGCGGCTGCAGGACCAGGCGCTGCGTGATCCGCTGGTCGTAATAGCCCTCGAGCCGGCCGAACAACTCGCCCCTGTTGCTGAGGAACGCCGCGCCTCCGACCTCGAACATATACGGTGCGAGGCCCTCGAACCCGAGGGTTGCATAGGTGCGGTTTGGCCCAGGCCCGAAATCCTGACGGACGCCGCCTTGAAGGTTGAAATAGGGGCCTATCGCGCGGCTGTAGAGCCCCTGGATCTCGGCGGAGTCGATGCCCTCGCGAAACACGCCTTCGCCCTCGGACTTGACCCAAAACCGGTTGATGTCGCCACCAACGAACGCCTGGCCGTCCCAGCGATAGCCGTCGCCGCCACGGCGTACCTGAACTTCGGCGAGGTTGAACATCACCTGATAGAGCGTCTGGCCGCCTTGCTCACGCATCATCGCCATGCGCGCGCGGTTCATCTCCGGGGCGGGAAAAGCCCGGTCGGCGTAATGATCCATCGGCGGCCTGGGTGCTGGCGCGTCGCCGGCGGGTAGCGCGGTGCCGGTATGCTCCATGCCCGGCATGGTCATGCCAGGCATGGCGCCCATGTCGTGATCCTTGTGGTCACCTGACATATCCATCCCGGGCATCGCGGCCGTGGCGTTTGGCGTTCCGCTCGGCGCAGGCGCCGCCATGCCGGGCATCGCAGGCATGGGGTCCCCGCCTGGCTTGGCCGGTGGCATCGCCATGCCCGGCATCGATCCGTTCATGACCGGCGCAGATGCCGCGGGCGACGCGGGCTTGGCGCGGGGCGCGGGCTTGCGCCGCGCGACCGGCCTGTTCGTCGCGGGCTTTCTGGCGGCGGGGCGCTTCGCGGCTGGCTTTCTGGGCGCCGGCATCTTCATGCCGGGCATATCCATCCCCGGCATGGTCTGCGCGGCGGCGGGAGCGGCGAGCGCGAGGGCGGTCGTTGCCGCGAGCGCGGCGAGCAGCCGGCTCATGCCGCCTCTCCCTTCGGACGGACGCTCACGACGCGCATCATCCCGGCTGCCATGTGGTAGAGGAGATGGCAGTGGAACGCCCAGTCGCCGACCGCGTCGGCGGTGAAATCCCAGGTCACCTTGCCCCCCGGCTGGACGAGCACCGTGTGCTTGCGCGGGCCGTGATCGCCATGTCCCGTGACCAACTCGAAGAAATGGCCGTGGATGTGGATCGGATGGCTCATCATCGTGTCGTTGATGAGATTGATGCGCACGCGCTCGCCTTCGATAAACGGGATCGGTTCGTGCACGTCCGACATTTTCTCGCCGTCGAACGACCACATGAAGCGTTCCATGTTGCCGGTCAGGTGGATGTCGAGGCTGCGGCTGGGCGCGCGCACGTCGGGATTGCGCTCCAGCGCCATCAGATCCTTGTAGACGAGCACCTTGTGCCCGGCGTCCTCGAGCCCCTGGCCCGGCTCGCCGGTGCGGTCGATCGGCATCGGCGCAATCGTCTGGACGCCCGGGCCTTTCCTGACCTGGGGGGCGTTCGAGAAATCGCGCATCTTCATCGAGCCCATGTCCATCGAGCCCATGTCCATGCCCGGCATGGCACCGTCCTGGCCCGACATGCCCGTCATCTTGCTGTGATCCATCCCGGCCATGTCGCCGGAGGCCATTCCAGGCATCGCGCCCGAACCCTGAGGCATCGCACCGCCCGGGGTGGCGAGCCTTGCCGACCGGTTCTGCTCGGCTGACGGATCGAGGCCGCGCGGCGGCGTCATGCCGGCCGACATGTCCATGCCCTCCATCCCGGGCATGCTCGACATGTCCATGCCCATGTCCTTCATCGTCGCGACCGGACGCTTGCGGAGCGGCGGCACTTCGCCGGCCATGCCGGGACGCGGCGCCAGCGTGGCGCGCGCCATGCCCGAACGATCGACTGCCTCGGCGATGATCGAATAGGCTTTGTCCTCGGCAGGCGTGACGATCGCATCATAGGTCTCGGCCACGCCGATCTGGAACTCGTCGACCATTACCGGATGAACATTCTGGCCGTCTGCCTGGACAATCGATGGCGACAGGCCCGGAATGCGCACATTGAAGTTCGTCATCGCCGAAGCATTGATGATGCGCAGCCGCACGCGTTCACCGGGTTTGAACAGCGCGGTCCAATTGTCCCGCGGACCGAGGCCGTTGACGATATAGGTGTAGGTGCTGCCGCTCACGTCAAGCACGTCGGTCGGGTCCATGCGCATGCGGCCCCAATCGAGCCGGTCTTTGAGCGGCTGGTCGCGCCCGGCGAGCAGCCCGGAAAGCGTCTGGCGCTGGAAGTTGAAATGACCCGGATCGACCTTGACGCGGCGAAAGATCTCATCCGGCGACAAGGGGCTGTGATCGGCGAGCACGATGACTTGCTCGCGGTCGGACTGGACGGGATCGGGGCCGGCAGGATCGATCACGATCGGGCCGTAGTGACCGAGTTGCTCCTGCAGTCCCGAATGGCTGTGGTACCAATAGGTCCCGCTCTGCCGGATCGGGAACTCATAGAGATAGCTGGACCTGGGCTTGATCCCCGGAAAGGAGACGCCGGGCACGCCATCGAACTGGGGTGGCACGAGCAGGCCATGCCAGTGAATCGAGCTGTCCACGTCGAGGTCGTTGACGACGTTGAGGCGGACCTTTTGCCCTTCGCGAAGCCGGAGCAGCGGCGCGGGGACCGTGCCGTTGACGCCGATCGCGCGCATCTTTCGGCCATCGATCGTCATCGTCTGCCGCGCGATCCTGAGCGTGATGTCCACGCCCGAAAGCGTCGGGAGCGGCCGGACAATTCCCGCCGAGTTGGTCTGTGCCCAGGCGGGCATCCATGCGGCAAGCGCAAGGCCGCCTCCGGCGAAGGCGGCGCCACGTAGCAATTGGCGGCGGTCGATGGTGTCGGTCATGCTATTCCCTGAATCCCGTCTTCAACCCGGACGTCTGAGAGGGCATACGCGCGGCGCACGCGGGCCCCTCATTTTCGGTGAAAACAAAATGGGGTTTGACACCGTGTCAGGGTCAAGGGGCGTCGCTTCAGGTTCTGCCAAGACGCTCCGTCAGCCTGGCCCGCGCCCGGCGGATGCGCGTCTCGACTGCCTTTTCGCTGATCGACAATGTCACCGCAGTCTCGGCCTGGCTCAAATCCTGGAGTGTGTGGAGCACCAATGGCTCACGCAGCGCCGCCGGCAGCTCGGCGATCGCGCGGGCGACGCGCGCCATTTCCTCGCGACCGGCGACTTCTTCGTCGGGAAGCACCCGGTCTTCGGCAACCTGGATGCTGGCATCGTCGAGCGGTAGCGCGAAGGCGAACAGGCGCCGAACCGCGCGCCGGCGCCGCCAGTCGCGGCATTTGTTGAGCGCAATGGTGGCGAGCCAGCGCCGCATCGGCCGGTCCGCCTCGTAACGGCCCAATGCGCGATGCGCCGAAACGAAGGTCTCCTGGACAAGATCGAGCGCCTCATCGGGATTGCCGATATTGCCGACAATGATGCGGTAGACCGGTTCGCGGTGGCGGCGCATGATCTCGGCGAAGGCGGAATCGCGCCCGGCAATGCTGAGCGCCGCGAGTTCGCCGTCATTCAGGCTGGCAAGATCGAGGCTCACCGTGCGTCGACGGTCAGCGCCTTAACCACTGCCTGGTCGAATTTTCGCGCCTGATCGGGCCTGAGGATCTGCCGCATCGCGAAGATGTGCGCGAGCGTCTCCTTCTGGAGCTCGCCCATCGCGGCATGCGACGCATCGACTGCGGCGGCGACCTGCGGCCCGTTGCCATGCTCGGCCTGGATAGCGCCCGCGAGCCTTGCATTTGCGGCGCGCAACTCGAGTTCGAGCGCGCGGCGCCGGATCGCGAACTGCTGTTCGAGCGCATCGAGGCGGGCTTCCTGGCCGGCATCAAGCTGCAACTGATGATGCAGCACCTCGTGCAGTTCGGTCCCCTGCGTCTGCGCGGCAGGTATCAGCGCCCGGCCCACGAACACGCCGGCAATGCCGGCGAGGAACGCCACCACAGCAATGACGATCGTCCAACGAAGCGGATTCATCGGCTTGCCGTCAACAGGGTAGACGGCGCCAGCGGACTCGATGGCCCGAACGGCGACAAGGTGTTGGGCGTGGCGGATGCCTGAGGACTCCCGGTGGCAATTCCCAGCATCAGCGCGGCGAGCGCGGCTGTCGCACCGACGCCGAGGCCCTGGAACGACACGCTCTCGCTTCGTTCATGCAGGCGCCCGAGCACCGTTCCCTCGATCATCTCGAGTCCTGGATGCGGTGGCGCGCCGGAAAGCCGCCGGAGCGCCGCGTCCAAATCCTGTACCATCGTCTTTGCTCCGCTCACCCTGTGTCACTCTTACGCGAGCGATCGCGCAAGCCCTCAAATAATCTCTCGGAGTTCGGGATCTCAAAAAATTTGGCGGCGTTGATGAGGGTTGCGTTCGGGACACGCGTATTCCCCGATGCCGGCGCAGTGCCGGCTTTCGGAGAATTTCACATGCGTTTCGCACCGATCGTCGCCGCCGCGCTGCTTCTCGTGCCGGCAGCGGCCTATGCCCATCCCAAGCTCGTATCCGCCACCCCTGCGGCCAACAGCGTCGCCGCCCCAACCGCGCAGATCAAGCTGGTCTTCTCGGAATCGCTCGTCGCCCAATTCTCAGGCGCCGATCTTGTCATGACCGAAATGCCGGGCATGAAGATGAACGCCCCGATGAAGATGCCGGCCAAGGCCACGCTCGGCGCCGACGGCAAGACCCTGGTGGTCACGCTGCCCAAGGCGCTGCCGAGGGGGAGCTACAAGCTCAGCTACCATGTCGTGTCGACCGACACACACCGCGTCGAGGGCAATTACACCTTCAAGATCAATTAATGACCGACATGGGCGCGGTCGCGATCAGGCTCGGCCTTTATCTGGACCTGATGGCGCTGTTCGGACTCGCCGCGTTCGCGCTCTATGCGCTGCGCGGTAAGGAACGGCGCTTCGACGGCGCGATTGCGCTGGGCCCATGGCTGTGGGGCAGCGCCGCGCTTGGCGCGGTGCTGTCGCTCGGCGGCCTGGCGATGCTCGCCGCCGGCATGGCGGGCGTGCCGCTCGCCTCGGTGGACTTAACCTCCATCGAAATGATCGTGAACGGCACGGCTGCCGGCACCGCCTGGCTTTTCCGAATGGCGGCGCTCCTCGTCGCGCTGATCGCAACGCTTGCGCTGCGGCGTCGGCCGGTGACCACTCTTTCGCTCGTTACGATCGCCGGTGCGGTAGCGCTGGCGAGCCTCGCCTGGTCCGGGCACGGCGCGATGGACGAGGGCGCGGTCGGCTGGCTTCATCTTGTCGCCGATATCGTCCACCTCTGGGCGGCGGGCATCTGGGTCGGCGCGCTGGTCGCGCTGCTGCTGCTCGTGTTCCGGCGGCGCGAACTGGTCGACCGCGATCACCTCGTCCTTTCGCACCGCGCGCTCGACGGCTTCTCGCTGGTGGGGACGATCACGGTCGGCTCGATCATCGTCTCCGGCTTCGTCAACTCTTGGCTGCTGGTCGGCCCCGCGAACCTCCCCACGCTGCCGGACAGCCTGTACGGACAGCTGCTGATCGCCAAGCTGGCCCTGTTCGGCGCGATGGCGGCGCTTGCCGCGGCAAACCGGTTTCGGCTGGTGCCGGCGTTCGAGCGCTCGCTCGCCGCCGCCGACCATGCGAGCGCCTTGCGCGCGCTGCGCCGCAGCCTGACGATCGAGACCGGCTGCGCGATCGCCGTGCTGGCGCTGGTCGCCTGGCTGGGTACCCTCGAGCCACCCATCTCCGCGATGTGACCGTCCAGCCAACAGGGAGTTGATCATGACGCAGCCCGAACGCGACGCAGAGGCGCAAGGCTCACCAACCTTCACTCCCCCGCTCGGAACCGGCGACACCGCCGACTATGACCGCGCGATCCGGACCTGGACGCGCGAGCTGCGCTGGCGCGGCGCGATGCTGGATCTGCTAGCGCCCAATCCCGGCGAAACCATTGCCGATGTCGGATGCGGCACCGGCAGCTTCGCCGTGCTGCTCAAGCAGCGCTATCCGCTGGTAGCGGTCACCGGCATAGATCCCGATACCCAGGCGCTGGACATCGCCCGCGACAAGGCGGTGCGCGCAAGCGTCACGATCGACTGGCGTCAGGGTTTCGCCGACGCGCTTCCGGAGGCCAGTGCCGATGCGGTGACGTCGAGCCTGGTATTCCACCAGGTCCCGCTTGCCGGCAAGCGGAGCGGGATGGCGGCGATGAATCGCGCGCTGAAGCCGGGCGGCCGGCTCATATTCTGCGACTATAGCCGGCAGGCAGGGTTGATGCGGCTCCTATTCCGGCTGACCGTGCAGCGGCTCGACGGGGTCGAGGACACGCAGCCGAACGCAGATGGCGTCCTTCCCGGCCTGATCGCCGAGGCCGGTTTCACCGACGTGGCCGAACGCGAGCGCATCCATACGCTGACTGGCACCATCGCAATCTTCACGGCACGCAAGCGCTGAACCGCGCGACGGTTGCCGGGACGAAAATGGGGCCTTGACCCTGACATGATGTCAAACCCCACATGGGGTCGCATCGGAGGACTACCAGATGAGCCATGTCGATCCCCATGCGCATGCCGGAAGCGCTTGCTGCGCCCCCCACACCGGGACCGCAGATGCGGTGAAAGACCCGGTCTGTGGCATGACCGTGGACCCCAATAGCACGCCGCATCACGCGTCGCATGGCGGCGAGGACTATCATTTCTGCAGCGCGGGGTGCCAGGCCAAGTTCGTCGCCGACCCGCAAGCCTATCTGGGCGACCGGGGCCCCGAGCCCGTGGCCAGCCTGGGTGCGATCTGGACCTGTCCGATGCACCCGCAAATTCGCCGCGACGGGCCGGGGACGTGCCCGATCTGCGGCATGGCGCTCGAGCCTGAGGAACCCTCGCTCGATGACGCGCCCAATCCCGAACTCGTCGATTTCACGCGGCGCCTATGGGTGTCCGGCGTGCTGACACTGCCGCTGCTCGCCGTCTCGATGGGCGCCGAGATGCTCGGCATCCACCTTGTCGATCCGATGCTGTCGCCCTGGATCCAGCTGCTGCTGACGGCGCCGATCGTCCTATGGGGCGGGCTGCCCTTTTTCGAGCGCGGCTGGATGTCGCTCAGGACCCACCACTATAACATGTTCACGCTGATCGCGATCGGCGTCGGGGCGGCGTTCCTCTACAGCCTGGTGGCGACGATCGCGCCGGGCCTGCTTCCGCCGAGCTTTCGCGAACATGGCGCGATGGTGCCGGTCTATTACGAAGCGGCCGGGGTCGTCGTGACCTTGGTTCTGCTCGGGCAAGTGCTCGAGCTCCGCGCCCGCGCGGCGACCGGACGGGCGATCCGCGCGCTCCTGAACCTCTCACCGAAGACCGCGCACCGGCTCGACGGCGATGGCGTCGAACGCGAAATCCAGCTGGCCGACATCGTCGTCGGCGACCGGCTGCGTGTGCGGCCGGGCGAAGCCATTCCGGTCGATGGCGTGGTGACCGAAGGCCGCTCCGCGGTCGACGAATCGATGCTCACCGGCGAGCCCGCCCCAGTGGTCAAGGAAGTGGCGGCCTCAGTTACCGGCGGGACGGTTAACGGCACCGGCAGCCTGGTGATCGAAGCGCGGGCGATCGGGTCGGACACCGTGCTTGCGCGGATCGTCAAGATGGTCGGCCAGGCCCAGCGCAGCCGGGCACCGATTCAGGCGGTGGCGGATCGCATCTCGGGCTGGTTCGTGCCGCTGGTCGTGCTGATCGCGGTCGCGGCTTTCGTCATCTGGAATCTGGTCGGCCCCGAGCCGCGCTTCGGGCATGCGCTTTTGAATGCGATCGCAGTGCTGATCATTGCCTGCCCGTGCGCGCTTGGCCTCGCCACGCCGATGTCGATCATGGTCGGCACCGGACGCGGCGCGCATGCTGGCGTGCTGGTCAAGAATGCCGAAGCGCTGCAGGCGCTGGACAAGGTCGATACGCTGGTTATCGACAAGACCGGCACGCTGACCGAGGGCAAGCCCAGGCTCATCGCCGTCGAACCAGGCGAAGGCTTCAGCAAGGATGATCTGCTTTCTGCTGCAGCCGCGGTCGAGAGCCGTTCGGAGCACCCGCTTGCGCATGCCATCGTGACCGCGGCCGAGACCGCCGGCCTCGATCTCTCGCCGGTCGAGGATTTCGAATCCCAGACCGGCCTCGGAATCAGCGGCCGGGTCGCAGGGCGCGCGATCGTCGTCGGCAATGCCGCGCAGATGCGGCGGGTCGGCGTCGATTCCGGCTCGCTCGACGCGGCCGCCGAGCGTCACCGCAGCGATGGTGCCGGCGTCATGCTGGTGGCGATCGACGGGCGTCTGGCCGGGCTGCTCGCCGTCGCCGACCCGCTCAAGCAATCGGCGCGCGACGCGATCGCGCGGCTGCGCGAAAACGGGCTGCGCATCGTCATGCTGACAGGCGACAGCCGCGGGACGGCGGAAGCGATCGCGCGCCAGATCGGTGGAATCGATGAAGTGCACGCCGATCTCAAGCCCGAGGACAAGGCGCGTATTGTCGGCGAGCTCAAGGCGAAGGGCGCGATCGTCGCAATGGCCGGTGACGGGATTAACGACGCGCCGGCGCTCGCCGCGGCAGATGTCGGGGTGGCGATGGGAACCGGCACCGATGTGGCGATCGAAAGTGCGGGCATGACCCTGACCAAGGGCGACCTTGCGGCGATGGTCAGGGCACGTCGGCTCGCGCGCGCGACAATGGCCAACATCCGCCAGAACCTGTTCTTCTCGTTCCTGTTCAACGGTATCGGCGTGCCGGTAGCGGCCGGCGTGCTCTATCCGGTTGCCGGCATCCTGATGTCGCCGATGTTCGCGGGCGCGGCGATGGCGCTGTCGAGCTTCACGGTGGTATTGAATGCGCTCAGGCTCAACACGGTAAAGCTGTGAACATCGGCCAGGCTTCGGAGGCGAGCGGCGTCTCGCAGCGGATGATCCGTCACTATGAGAAGATAGGGCTGATCCCGCACGCGCCACGCCGTGACAGCGGGTATCGGGATTATTCCCCGGCCGATCTCCATCGGCTCCGCTTCATCGCCAATGCGCGCGACCTAGGCTTCCCGATCGAGGAGATTCGCTTGCTGCTTGGCCTCTGGACCGACCGCAGCCGGGCGAGCGCCGAAGTGAAGGCGCTGGCGATGGCCCGCGCGGAAGACCTCCAGCGGAAGGCCGAGGCGCTCGAGGCGATGCGGCGCTCGCTGGTCGATCTCGCCGAGCGCTGCCACGGCGATGCGCGCCCCGATTGCCCGATCATCGAACGACTGGCGCGTGATGGCTAGTTCCGCATTGGGCACCGTCCCTGGCATCCGCTTCGAATTGACTCCCGCCGGAGCGAGGAGCATTCCACTCTCGTGCTGAAGCTGCTGCGCCATCTCCTGTGCATTGGCATCCTGTTCGGCCTCGCCGGAAACGGGGTTGCGGTGGCTGCGCCCTGCCTGCTGATGAAGCAGGAGCAGACCGCACCGAGCGCCGCGATGCCCGATTGCAAAATGGCGACGAGCTGCGCGGATTGCGCCTCCAAAGCCGGCAAGACCGACAACACCGACAAGGGCGCGAAGCCCGGCTGCATGGCGATGGCCGCCTGCAGCGCGGTGCTTGGGGTCAAGGAGCCGTCAGGGCCGGCGACCGTATCGCTGCCGTGCATTGCTGGAGCCTTCTGGTCGACTCAGGTCATCCTTACGGGCCACGATACCGGTCCGGAATTGGAACCACCCACCTTCCTTGCCTGACTCTCGCGCGCGGGTTCGCGCTTCCTGAGCCTGTGAACGGCTGACGGAAGCCTGACCGGCCCGCGCAAGACGCATTCAGAACCAAGGAATCCTGTCATGAAGACGATCAACCTATCGGCCGCGGCGCTCGCGGCCATGCTTTCCACATTCGCTGTCGCAGTGCCCGCCCTCGCGAAGGACGGGCCCTCGGCCACCGGCCGAGGCCATTATGAATGGCGAGCGGTCCCGCAATTCGGTCCTCGGGCGATCGGTCCGACGCGCGTTCGCGTCTGGGTGCCCGCTGCCGCCGCGGCAATTGCGAGCTGCGACTGCGCGATGATGAAGGCGAGCCCTGCGGACTGCGGGATGCGCGTGGACAAGCCGAAGCACGGCTGACGCGCATATCGGCGACTAGCCGGAGCGCCGGCCGGGCTGAGGTCCGGTCGGCGCATTCCGGGGCGGCGCGCCTCCACAGGCGCGCTGCTCCAATTCCAAAGGGAATATCTATGACCATCCTGCCAGGGCGCGCCCGATGCCGCCTGCTTGCCATGATCGGCACCGCGATGCTCGCTGTCAGCGCAGCGCAATCGGCCTGGGCCGATCCCTTGACCTATGACGACGCACTGGTGCGCGCCGCCGCCAATGCCCCTAGTCTCAAGGCGCGCGCGGCGACCACCGAAGGCGCGCGATCCTCGGCGGTGGCTGCTGGGCGTCTTCCGGATCCCACGCTCGATCTCGGCTTTCAGAATTTCCCGGTGACCGGTCCCAATGCCGGCAGCTTTACCCGCGACGATTTCACCACCACCACCATCGGGTTCAGCCAGCTGTTCCCGAACCTCGCCAAGCGGCACGCTCAAACAGCGCGCGCGACCGCCGACATCGGTGTCGCCGAGGCGGGCGAACTCGCTGAAGCGCGCACGGTCCGGCTCGAGACCGCGCTCGCCTGGATCGATCTCTATTATGGCGAACGCCGCCTCAGGCAGCTCGATCTCCTGATTGCGAGCCTCGACGACCTTCAGAAGACGGTGGCGGCGCGGCTCGCTTCGGGCAGCGCGCGGCCGAGCCAGGCGCTCGAGCCCGAGCAGCTTCGCGCCGCGATCGCCGACCGGCGCGCGGAAATGATCGCGGTGATCGCGCAGGCCCGCGCGCGGCTTGCGCGCTACACCGGGGATCCCGATCCCGAGGTCTCGGGCGAACCGCCGGTTCTGGACGTTGATCCGGTGCGCCTTCGCGCCGGGATCGACTCGCTTCCAGCGCTCCGGGTACAGGATGCGCGGATCGCGGTCGCCGACGCCGATGTGCGGCTGGCGCGCGCCGACAAGCGTCCCGACTGGAAGGTCGGCGTCTCCTATGGCCGCCGCGATCCGCGGTTCGGCGACATGGCGTCGATCGGTGTTTCGGTCGACCTGCCGCTGTTCGCGGGCAGGCGCCAGAATCCGAGGATAGATGCAAGTTCGAGTCAGGCCAGGGGTGCTCGCTACGATCGCGACGCGCTCCGGGCCGAACTGCTGGCTTCGCTCGAATCCGACCTGGCCGATCATGCGATGCACCATGAGCGGCTGCGCAACGCGCGCGAGGTGCTCGTACCGCTCGCCAAGCGCCGGGCCGAGCTCGACCGCGACAGCTATGCTGCAGGGAAGCTGGATCTCGGGACCGCACTTCTGTCGACGTTGGCGCTCGCCGAAGCCGAGGTGGAGGCGCTCAACCGCGAAGCCGATGTCGCCCGCGACGCGATCCGCATCAACATCATCTATGGGGAGGAGCGGTCGTGACGCTCAATTCGAACGCGGCACGCTGGGGTGCGTCGATCCTGGCCGTTGCACTTGCTGCAGGAGGCGCGGGCTATTGGGCGGGGCAGCGCGGCGCTGATGGCCAGCCCCAGGCAGCCGCAGCGGCCGGACCGGGCAAGGTGCTCTATTATTACGACCCGATGTTCCCGAACCAGAAGTTCGACAAGCCCGGCAAGTCGCCCTTCATGGATATGCAGCTGGTGCCCAAATATGCCGACGGCGCGGGTGGGGATGCGGCGCCCGGCGTGACGGTCGATCCGGCGGCGCGGCAGAGCCTCGGCCTGCGGGTGGTGGAAGCGAAAATGGGCAGGCTCGCGAGCACGCTCGACGTGACCGGCACGATCGACTTCAACCAGCGCGACGTCGCGATCATCCAGGCGCGTTCGGGCGGCTTTGTTCAGCGCGTCTATGCGCGTGCGCCGGGCGATGTCGTGCGCGCCGGGGCACCGATCGCTGACCTGCTGCTTCCCGAATGGGGTGGCGCTCAGACCGAGTATCTGAGCGTCCGGCGGCTCGGCAAACCCGAGCTGACATCCGCGGCCCGGCAGCGGCTCAAGCTGCTGGGCATGTCCGATGGCCTGATCGCCAGTGTCGAGCGGACCGGCCGGCCCAACGGTGTGGTCACGATCACCACGCCGATCTCGGGCGTGATCCAGACGCTCGATGCGCGCGCTGGGGTGACGCTGAGCATGGGCCAGACGCTGGCTCAGGTGAACGGGCTCGGCACCGTCTGGCTCAACGCCGCCGTGCCTGAGGCGCGTGCGGCGGATGTCCGGATCGGGCAAGCCGCCAGCGCCACGCTGACCAGCTTTCCCGGCGAGACCTTCGCCGGCCGCGTGATCGCGATCCTGCCGACCGCGCAGGCGGACAGCCGGACGCTCACGGTCCGCATCGAACTCGCGAACCGCGGCGGGCGGCTACGCCCCGGCATGTTCGCGAGCGTCGCGTTGGAAGGCGATGCGAAGCAGGTTCTGTTGGTGCCGAGCGAGGCAGTGATCCGGACCGGCACGCGCGCGATCGTCATGCTGGCAGCGGGTGATGGGCGCTATCATCCCGCCGAGGTCCGGATCGGCCGCGATGCGGGCGGGCAAACCGAAATTATTGCGGGACTCGCGCCTGGCGAGAAGGTCGTGGCATCGGGCCAGTTTCTGCTCGATTCCGAAGCAAGCCTGACCGGCATCGCGGTGCGTCCGATCGGCGGTGGCCAATGATCGAGCGCATCATTAGCGCTTCGGTCAGGGCGCGCGTCTTCGTGGCACTGGCGGCGCTGGCGCTGGTGGCGGTCGGGATCGGCGCGGTTAGGACAACGCCCGTCGATGCGCTCCCCGATCTGTCGGACGTGCAGGTCATCATCCGCACTTCCTATCCTGGCCAGGCGCCGCAGATCGTCGAGAACCAGGTGACCTATCCGCTGGCGACGACGATGCTCTCGGTGCCGGGCGCACGCGTCGTGCGCGGCTATTCGTTCGTCGGCGACAGCTTCGTCTATGTGCTGTTCGACGACGGCACCGATCTCTACTGGGCGCGCAGCCGGGTGCTCGAATATCTGAGCCAGGTGCAAGGCCGGCTGCCGCCGGGAGCGACCGCGTCGATCGGCCCCGACGCGACCGGGGTCGGCTGGATCTACGAATATGCGCTGGTCGACAAGACCGGCCGCCACGACCTCCAGCAGCTGCGGTCCATCCAGGACTGGTTCCTGCGCTACGAGCTGAAATCCGTGCCCGGCGTCGCCGAGGTCGCGAGCATCGGCGGCATGGTCAAGCAATATCAAGTGCTGCTCGATCCGCAGAAGCTGGTCTCCTACGGCGTGACGCAGGCCGAGGTGACCGAGGCGCTCAAGCGCGCCAATTCGGAAACCGGCGGGTCGGTCGTCGAGATGGCTGAGGCCGAATATGTCGTCCGCGCCACCGGCTACCTGTCGTCGCTCGACGACTTCCGCAGTGTGCCGATCCGCACCGCTGCCGGCGGCGTGCCGGTGCTGCTGAGCGATGTCGCAACGATCCAGATCGGTCCCGACATGCGGCGCGGCGTCGCCGAGCTGAACGGCGAGGGCGAGGTCGCAGGCGGTGTCATCGTCATGCGCCAGGGCAAGAATGCGCGCGAGGTGATCGACGGCGTCAAGGCCAAGCTCGCCGAGCTACGCGCCAGCCTGCCGCCTGGCGTCGAGGTCGTCACCACTTATGACCGGTCGGGACTGATCGACCGCGCGGTCGATAACCTCACCGGCAAGCTGTTCGAGGAATTCCTCGTCGTCGCGCTCGTCTGTGCGCTGTTCCTGTGGCACGTCCGCTCGGCGCTGGTCGCGATCCTGACCCTGCCGCTCGGCATCCTCGCCGCCTTCGTCGTGATGCGTGTGCAGGGGGTCAACGCCAACATCATGTCCCTGGGTGGGATCGCGATCGCGATCGGCGCGATGGTCGATGCCGCGGTCGTGATGATCGAGAACGCCCACAAGCATCTCGAACGCTGGGCGCACGATCATCCGGACGAGGAATTGGAGGGCGGCGAGCGCTGGCGGGTGATCACTCAAGCCGCGGCCGAGGTCGGGCCGGCGCTGTTCCTCAGCCTGCTCATCATCACCTTTTCGTTCGTCCCCATCTTCTCGCTCCAGGGGCAGGAGGGCCGGCTGTTCGCGCCGCTCGCCTTCACCAAGACCTATGCGATGGCGGCAGCGGCGATCCTGTCGATCACGCTGGTGCCGGTGCTGATGGGCTGGCTGATCCGCGGCCGCATCCCCGGCGAGGATGCCAATCCGGTCAACCGCTGGCTGGCGCGCGGCTATCGCTCGGCGCTCGACTGGGTGCTTGCACGACCGAAGACGACGCTTGTCATCGCTGGCCTGGTGTTCGCGTCAAGTATCATCCCGATCGCACGGACCGGCGGCGAGTTCATGCCGGCGATGAACGAAGGCGACCTGCTCTACATGCCCTCGGCACTGCCCGGCATCTCGACCGCCAAGGCCGCGCAATTGCTCCAGCAGACCGACCGGCTGATCAAGACCGTGCCCGAGGTCGAAAGCGTGTTCGGCAAGGCCGGGCGCGCCGAGACCGCGACCGACCCCGCGCCGCTCGAGATGTTCGAGACGACGATCCGGTTCAAGCCCAGGGATCAGTGGCGCCCGGGAATGACTCAGGAGAAGCTGGTCGAGGAACTTGATGCCCGGGTGAAGGTGCCGGGGCTCGCCAATTTCTGGATTCCGCCGATCCGCAACCGCATCGACATGCTCGCGACTGGCATCAAGAGCCCGATCGGGATCAAGGTGTCGGGGTCCGATCTCGGGCAGATCGACCAGGTCGCGCGGCGGATCGAGGCTGTCGCCAAAACGGTGCCGGGGGTCAGCTCGGCGCTCGCCGAACGGCTGACAGGCGGGCGCTATATCGACATCCAGGTCAATCGCGCGGCGGCGGCGCGCTACGGGATGAATGTCGCCGATGTCCAGGATGTGGTGTCGGGTGCGATCGGCGGCGCGGCGCTCGGCGAGACCGTCGAGGGGCTCGCACGCTATCCGATCAGCGTGCGCTACCCGCGCGAGCTGCGCGACAGTCCGGAGAGGCTCGTCAATCTGCCGATCCTGACGCCGTCGCGCCAGCAGATCACGCTGGGCACCGTCGCGGATATTCGCGTCGTGTCGGGACCGCCGATGCTCCGCAGCGAGAATGGGCGACCGGCGACCTGGATCTATGTCGACGCGCGCGGCCGGGCGATGACGGATATCGTCGGCGACCTTCAGCATGCCATTGCGGCCCAGGTGAAGCTGCCGCCCGGGGTCAGTATCGCCTTTACCGGCCAGTTCGAGTTCCTCCAGCGGGCGATGGAGCGGCTCAAGATCGTCGTGCCGGCGACGCTCGTGATCATCTTCCTGCTGCTCTATCTGACCTTCCGCCGCCTCGACGAAGCCGCGCTGATCATGGCGACGTTGCCGTTCGCGCTGACCGGCGGCGTCTGGCTCCTTTGGCTGATGGGATACAACCAGTCGGTCGCGACCGGCGTCGGCTTCATCGCGCTGGCCGGAGTCGCGGCTGAGTTCGGCGTGGTGATGCTGATCTATCTCAAACACGCGTTAGCGGAGCGCGGCGAGGCGCCAGGAGAAGAGCAGGTCGCAGGGGCGGTGCGCGAGGGCGCGCTGCTCCGCGTCCGGCCCAAGGCGATGACGGTCGCGGTGATTCTTGCCGGCCTGCTGCCGATCCTGCTCGGGACCGGCACCGGCTCGGAGGTGATGAGCCGGATCGCGGCGCCGATGGTCGGCGGGATGCTGACCGCTCCCCTGCTCTCGATGTTCGTCATCCCCGCTGCGTATCTGCTGATGCGGCGGCGGAATGCGAAAACCGATCCTCAACCCAATCAACCCTGAAGGAGACGACGAAGATGAAACCCCTCTACCTTGCCGCGCTCGGCCTGACCGCTTTGCTCGCCGCATGCGGCGAGAAGGCCGCGACCAACGCGACCGAAACCAGTGCTCCCGTCAACGCCACGGAAGGAAACGCCAGCATGTCCGGCGAGATGGGCAACATGGCGATGCCCGCGGACGCGAAAATGGGGAAGGGCACGGGCACCGTGACGGCGATCGACAAGGCGGCCGGCAAGATCACGCTCGATCACGGTCCCATTGCCGAGGTCGGCTGGCCGGCGATGACGATGACGTTCGACGCCAAGCCCGCCGTGATCGCCGGGCTCGCGGTCGGCGACAAGGTCGCGTTCGACGTCACCGTCAAGGGCAATGCGGGCGAAGTGACGGCGGCGACCAAGCAATAGGCTACACCGCTACCGGGGCCGGCATGGGCCAATGACGCCGTGCCGGCCCTTGGCCTTTTGCCCGATCCGGCCTCGCCCAAGCCGCTGGACAAGATGCGCCGTCGGCCCGAAACAGGAGCTCGAAGGGGATCTGGCGTTGGCGTTTATCGATGAGCTCGTTGAGGGCGGCGGGAATTTCATCTTCACGCGAAGCGAAGGCGGCGGGTCGCTCAAACCTGCCAGCGGCAGCGATGCCGACCTCGCATCATTTCAGAATCTGGTTCGCCGGGTAAAGGCCAATGAGGGCGATGGTTTTTCCATCCACCTCGATCATGTCTGCTCAGATCGGCCCGGGAATCTGGTCGACCTGCTCGTCCTCCGGATCGACGACTGAGCAGCAGACGCCCGTTCAACCGGCGGCTTCAGGCCAGCCGGTCGAGCGCGGCCGCTTCGGCGATGAAGCCACGATATGCGTAGTTGATAAGGTCGCGCACCAGCTCGAGCAATCCGCCCGTCGGAAGCCCGTCGAACGGATCGCCATGCGCGAGCAGGTTGCGCCGGTCGGCCAGCGTCGGTTTGGTTTCGCCGGTCAGCTGGCCGATCGCCTTGCCGCCGCACCTGACCGACATCGGGATCTGGGCATCGGTCAGCCCGTCCACCTCGACCATGTGCTGGAGCAGCGTCTTGAAGCTGCGCTTGCGCTTGGAGATCGCAGCGCCGTACCGGTCCATCAGCGCCAGTTCGAGGGCGATCAGCGCCGCCAGCTCGCCGGCCTTGATCAGGTTGAAGTCGATCCAGCCGAACAGATAGAGCCGCTGCGCGCGATCGAACTTGGCGCGCACGACGGTGGGAATGCGCGGGTCGATGCCGAGCCCGGCGACAAAGTCCCACCACTGGGCTCCAGTATCGAATTGCAGGAAGGCGCCGGGATTACCATCCGCCGGCCAGGGGAGCAGCAGCGGCTCGCGCTCGAACTGCGCGACGATATCGGTAAGGTCCGTCATCATGGATAGCGGGCCTGGATGAACGCGCCGATGCCGTCGAGCATCTCGTCGATCTTGGTCAGCGTGTGGCGGATCAGCACGTCGCTCATATAGATGATCCAGGTCTCGCCATTGGTCGTCGAGCGATCGAACCAATTGGGCGGCCATCCCTCCCGCACGATCGTCGCCTCGAACTTGGCGCGCTCGGCCGCAGGCCATTCGAACCCGTGATGGAGCATCTTGTTGCGGTAGCCGAAGATCGCGCCGAGCATCTGGACATAGTCGGCGGGCATCTGGGACGCGAGGCCGGTGGCCTCGACCAGCTGCACGATGCCGCGGAGCACGTCCTTGTCCTTTCTGCCGGTCGCGCTGAACACATAATGCGGATCCCAGAATTTCTTGTCCGAGATCGCACCCGCGCGCGGGCCGGTAGGCGTCACTGGCCGCACCGGTGCCTCGATATCGCGGATGCCGCCGAAGATCCCGACGAACAGGGATTCGAGGAGCGGTGCGAGCATTCCGATCGCCGACGCAGAATGCGCGGCGTCCTGGAACACAGAGCCGTGCATCTCGTCGACCCAGCTATTCTCCAGGTGCATGCCATATTCGCCCGAGGCCTTGCTCGCGCGCTCGGCCAAATCCTTGATGTCGTCCTGAAGCGCCGCGTCCGCTTGGGCGTGCTGGTGCAACTGGCCGCGAATGGCGCGAAGTTGCGCTTCGAGATCGGCGTCGCCGAGCAGCAGCACCGCATAGTCGCGGTCGGTCAGGCCGAAGGTGTTGCCGCCCATCTGTTCAGTCTCCTCCCTTGGCCTTATTGCCGTCAGTCTAGGAGATGCGATGACGACCTGCAGCCAGACTGGCCACTGCATTCTTAGCAGCATCGGATGCTTCATCTATGATTTCCAGACGCTGCTCGTGGGGATCGCCGCGATCGTGGTCGCGGTCTTTGCCGGGATACCGGTCTGGCGGCAGCTCAAGGACAGCAACCTTCAAGCGCGCATCTCCCACCGGGAAACGCTGGCCACGTTGCTGCGCGCCGCGCTCCGTCGCTATGCCGAGGTCGAGAAGGCTGTCCGCGAGCCCATGTCGTTCGCGAGCCGCGTCACCAGCGATCCGATCGGCGAGCCGGTCGATATCGAAGCCGAAGACGCGCATCATCTCGAGAATATGCTGCACAGCGTGCTCGACTGGTATCTCGTCACACTGCGCGATACCGAGCATGCCGATATCGAAGCCGCCAAGACGACGTTGAAAGCAGCGCTCGACCGGCTGGTCGCGACGCTCGGCGAGGCCCATTGGGCCGATCACAACGAACAGCACGATGAGGATCACGACTTCTCGGACGAGGCCTGGGCGGAGATCGAGGCGCGTTGCGACGCTGCCAAAGTCGAGGCGACCGAACGCGTCGGCGAGGTCGAACAGGCGCTTCGCGTGCTGAGGGGCGCGCAGCAGCAATGGGTCCAATCGCTGCGCTCGCAGATCGCGCGGCTCGACCTGCAGATCGCCGCGCCGCGGTGACCGGCGCGTGCCGCATATGCCCGGCCGGGAACTGAGGCCCGCCGTGCCAGATGCGCCGCTGTTGATCGATCTGCGCAGCTTCGTCGAAGCCCATGGCGAGGATCCGCGCTACAAGCTCCTCGGCAAGCTGGTGCGCAACGCACATTCAATGGTGTCGATCCGCTTCGACCTGCACCGTGCGCTCACCACCATGCATCTCCTGTCGGACCAGCAGACGACGCTGGCCGCGCAGCGCGAGCGCGGCAAGCCGGCGACCGAGTCCCAGGGGCTCTTGTGTTCGTCGCTCTTCGTGACCGCGCTGTTTCTTTACGCTCGCGCGGTTCACAGCCAGGGGCGCGACCGCAGCACGCTCGACCTGCGCGGCGGGCTGCCGGCCGAATTGCGCGGCGAGCATGAGCGCATCCTCGCGCTGCGCGACCAGCATTTCGCGCACTATGTGTCGGGTGGCGCTTGGGAGGATTATCGCGTCGTCCTGGTGCTGGGCGACGACACGATGGGGATCAGCTATCCGAACGAGCGCCGCCTGTTGCGGGCCGAGGACGCCTATGCGCTCCACCGTCTGCTTGAACATGCTCAGGCGCTGACCGAGCGGGCCTATATCAAGGCATCCAATCGACTGAACGCGGAATTGAACCGGCTGTTCGACGATGATGACTTTGCGGATGCCGCTGGTGGGTTCCGGTTCGAGCCGGAGCAGTTCTTCACCTCAGGAGAGGTGCCGGGGTTCATGGATTCGCTCAATGCCCAGAACTGGTCGTTCGACGCCGAGATGAAGACCGACTTCAGCTACCGGCCACCACCCGATCCGAGCAAGGACTGAGCCTTCGTGACCTGCATCGTTCCGGAAAGGGGAAGGCCTTCCCCTGACGGCGAGCCTCGCGTCTCGCCATACCCCTTCTGCGGGGGCCGGCCCCCGCAACGCCCCCCGGATTTTCCGGGAAGAGGAGTGGTGGTGGTGCGTGGGGTGGCCGCCCCGCTTGCCTGCGTGGCGCAGAAGCGCGAGGCACCGCTCAGGCGGCCGCGCGCTTGCGTTCACGCTGGCGCAGCCGTTTCACATAGGGGCCATCGACCAGATCCTCGGCCGCAAGGTCGAGCGCGCAGTTCGCGAAGGAGGCATAGCTGTTGTCGGTCAGCTTGACCCCGCTCGGGATGAAGCCCCCGTCGTCGGTGCCATTCTCCGCCATCGCCTCGAACCAGGCCTTGAAGAAGTCGGCGAGCGATGCCCGGCTGCCTTCGGTCGCGGCAGCGGTAACGGGATCCGTCGGCTCGAGTTCTGCACGCTCGGCATCATGGCCGATCGCTGCGACACAGGCGCTCGGCGATGGCCAGTATTTGAGGTCGAACTGCCCTTTCAGGCGACGCAATTCCTTGCGCACGTAGCTGCCATATAGCGGATTTCCCGTTCCGGCGGCGTCGATTGCCTGGACAATGTGGTAGAAGCTGTCGTCCGCAAACCCCGAACGGGTGCGAAGGTCGCTGCGCTCGTCGAGCAGCGCCGCCAACTCGGCGGCCCTCGACGCGATAAGCTGGTTCACTTTGCCCAGGCGCTCGCGGCCTTGGCGCGCCTTCTCGATCTCTTCGGGGTTCCAGAACGCAGCGGTCTCGGCCAGCGTCCGTGCGAAGATCGTCAGCGCATGCGGATATTTCCCGATTTTGGCGTACAGGTCGCGATAGGCGTCGGTGAGCTCAAGCTTCCGCAGGAGCAGTCGGTCGAACACCGCATTCTCGCTCGCATAGATATGGTGCTCGACATTGTAGGCGCGCTCGGCACGTATCGCGTCTTCACAGGCAGTGATCGGGTCGGTCAATTCGGTTTCCATTCGCGCGGTCCGTATGGGTGATCCTCCGAAGCTATGCGGAAACCCGCATGCTGTCGGCACCCGGGCGCAGAAAGTTTGCGGGCAGCTCGGATACCTTACCTTGATGCACGCGCCTTGGCCGTCGAGCATCCCGCCGAAACGCTCGATCGCCAGCCGCCCATTCGGGCGGCGGGGGGTCAGAATGGCAAGTCGTCGATGAAGAGGATCATCTCCTGGAAGGCGCTGGCCTCGAACCCGATTCCGGTTTCGGTGTCACTGAGCGGAAAGCGCGAGGCGGCTTCGAGAACCGAGCGCACGTCGGACTGACGCTCGGGGTCGTGCGCCGCGGTCCATTTGGCCAGCGCGGTGACGCGGGCATGGAGCGCGGCCGAGGCCGCCTCCTCCTCGAATCCGGCTTCGCGCGCATAGGCCTGCAGCGCCAGTGCCTGGGCGTGCGGGCGGGCGCGAAGATGCGCCGGCAGCGCGGCAAGGACCTCCAGCGCCGCCTCGAGCTGGGCGGCGCTGATGGGGACCGCGTTGAGCAGGTCGGTTGCGCTCATGGGGGCGTCGCTGGGGCTGACGGCGGATGCCATGGAAAGCATGTTCTTGATCCTTAGAGTGCCAGTTCGGTCTGGCGCAGTTCGGGCGCGCGCGGCGCGATCTCGGTGACGGTGAAGCTGCGGGCGGGACGCGGCTGGAGCAGTGCCTCCTGCGGCACGGTCAGGTCGAGCCATTCCATTCTCTGGCGGCGGAGCAGCACCGCGCCCTGACGCTCCTGGTAGAAGAAGACGTCCGGGTTGGCCTCGATCGTCACCACGGCATAGCTGAGTGGCCAGTCCGGGTTGGCCGGTCGCCAGACGCCCGCGAGGTAGAACCAGTTCCCGTCCTCGAGCGTCACCCGGAAGCGCCGGTCGCCATTCTTGATGTGGAATTCGCTGGCCGGGATCAGGCAGCGATGGGTCGGAAACGTCTTGCCTTCCGAGCGGATGAACTTGAACGGCTTGGTTCCCTGGCCCTCCCAGGGCTGGAGGCCCCAGCCGGCCTCGACCATCTCGACCTCTTGCGCATCGTCGGGATTCCGCCGGATGATGGGGCGGCGGGTGCCGAGCGTGGCTTCCGACTCGAAGGGACTCGCTTTCATGGTGAGAACATAATGCGAACAGGCGTGCGGCGCAAATCGGAGAGTGTCGATGTGCAATGACTACCGGCTCGAGGTCGACATCGCCTCGATCATGGAGGATTTCGACGATCTCAAGATCAAGATCGATCTGCCCGAAGGTACGCCGAACGTCGCGGCGCGCGAGGACATCAAGATCACCGACGTGGCGCCGATCGTGCGCAGCGCCGCGGGCGGTGGCGGCGAGCTCGTCAACCGGCGCTGGAGCTGGCCGGGCCATGGGCCGAAGAGCAAGCCGGTCTATAATTACCGCGCCGAGGGCCGGTCGTTCGGGGACCAGCGCTGCCTGATTCTCGCCGACGGCTTCTACGAGTTCACCGACCCCGAGGACCCGAAGCAGAAGCGCCTCGACAAATGGCTCTTCACCATGGCGGATCATCGCTGGTTCTGCATCGCCGGCATCTGGCGCGAAAGCCCGGTCGGCGAGGCCTTCACGATGCTGACGCTCGACGCCGGCGAGGACGTCGCACCCTATCATCACCGCCAGATCATCCCGTTGCCGCGCAACCGTTGGGCGGCCTGGCTCGATCCGGCGGTGCCGGCCGATGATGTGCTCGGAATCCTGCCCAAGGGCAGCCTCCTGCCCGAGCGGGTTTATCCGCCCGCGGCTGCGCAAGGCGCGTTGCTGTGAGCGCGGGCGCGGACTCGTTGGATCGGTTCGCGGAGGCCCAGGCACCGGTCTATGCAACCGCGCTCGGCGAAATTCGGCGCGGCGCCAAGCGGACCCACTGGATGTGGTTCATCTTCCCGCAGCTCGCAGGGCTTGGGCGCAGCGAGACCGCCCGCTTCTTCGGCATTTGCTCGCTGGACGAGGCGCGGGCCTATCTGGCCCATCCGGTCCTTGGTGCGCGGTTGAGGGAATGCGTCGCCGCACTACAGGACATCGCGGATCGGAGCGCCAGTGCCGAGGCAGTGTTCGGCGAAGTCGATGCGATGAAGCTGCGATCGTCGCTGACCCTGTTCGCCGAGGCCGGCGCCGGGCCGTTGTTCCACGCCGCGCTGGAGCGCTGGTTCGGCGGAAGCCGGGATCCGGGATCCGGACACGCTGGAGTTATTGGCGCGCTGAGCCTTTGGGCCAAGCCAGGAACGAACCCGCTGTCGGTGTCATGGTAGCGATCGGCGTTCGCTGATAGCATTGCGCCGCGTATCGCGCCAAAGCGCTACGAGACCCTTAGAACAGAAAATGCGAACCGATGCAGCGGCTGGTCATCGACACCAATTACCTCGCTGACGAGGGGCTGCAGAACTACCTCGCCGCGTCGCGCCACAACTTCGGGCTCATCAACCAGATCACGATGGTCGAGGTGCATAAGGAATATGCGGCGACCAATGCCCGGCGCCTCATGCAGATCGCTTGCCGCTTTCCTGGCCAGATCATCATCCTCCGCGATCTTGTGGATCTCACCAATATGGACGGGACGACGGCCCGGCTCAGCCGGCGCATGATCGATGCCGACCAGACGGCCAAGTTCGGCGCCTATTGCGAGACGATCATCCATGCGCCGCTGGACACCGCGATCGAACGACAATTCGCCTTCTTCGAGGAGCAATCCCGTGACTATCTGGCTGAGGTCGCCCAAACCGCGCCCCGGCTCTTCAATCTTTTCCGGATGGCGGAGCGCGCCTTCGATGCGAGCGACGTCCGGCACCTGTGCAAGCGGCAATCCTATCCAGCCGACTTGCAGAAGAAGCTCGTTCACCTTGCCTTCGCGATCCGGGAGGTCCTGATCAGTGCGCAGCAAGACCGCTTCCCCAAGGAAACGGGGCTCGCCATCAACACCTATCTCTTTCGATACAGCCTGGTCGTGGCGATGTTCTTCGCGCGCTGGGTGAAGACCGGCCGCAACGACATCAGCAATCCGAAGCGCCTCCTCAACCAGATTTTCGACATGAAGATCACGGCCATGGCCACGTTCTTCGACGGCCTGCTCACCCGGGAACCGGATATGGCCGAGATGTACGAGGAAGCGTCATTCGTGAGCGCGGCGCTGGGCGGCTACACCAATTGCGGCAAGGGAAACGGTCACGAACGGCGGGAGGCTCCAGCCAGCCTCGACCCTTTCGAGTCTCGAACGCCAGTTGGGATGCCGGCTGATGAAGGGGCGGTGGGCGTCCGGGGTGAAAACGAGTCGGACGCTATCGCGGGCGCACCGGCTCGCGGTCGTGACCGACGCAGGCGGGGAGCGGGAGAAACGCCTGCATAGGACCCCGACCTTGCCATCCGGGCTCCTCGGCAAAGCCAAAGAAATCGTCATTCAATCAACCAATCGCGCGCAAATTCAAATTACTGCGCGTGATATTGCGATTTCGTGCGCAGTGCGGTATCGGAGTGCTTCGACAGGAATTTTCGAGGGGTTCAGGTGGCATTTCGCGCGGATGAAGCGGCCGAGGCCGGCCTGGAGCGGGTTAGGAGCTATCTCATTCCGCGCAGCCTGACGGCGGACGAGCGGCAACAGGCGGAACATGCGTTGGCGGAAATCGTCGCCAGATGCGGGCCGGCGGTGGGAGGCTATCCGAGCTGGCATCCCCTCGTGGCGAAATCGCTGAAAGCGAGTGATCAGGTCACGACTCCCAGCGAGCGCTGCGGATACCGCGGCCTCGATCACACGGTGTATTTCGCGCATGGCTTCGTCACCTGTCCCTATGGGGACGGCGAAGACGTGATGCGCTCGGCGAACGACATTGTCGGACCCAAGGACATTTACGTCAGCGCCGAGGCGATTGACGCACCCTTCTATTCGACCGGGACGACCCCGATCCTCGTAAAGTGCGAGTGGATGGCCGACCTCGAGCAAGGCTTCACCATACCGAAGTCCCTCGCCGTGCCGCTGATGCTCGAGAAGGAAGTACCGGCCTGGCGTTGGTCTGAGGTCGGGGAGACATGGGAGAATATGCGCTCGTACCTTTTGGGCTCGCCGCATGGCTCGCGATCGTCGCTGTTCGTCACCCAGGACACAGCGCTGGCCATGAAGAAGATCTACGAGGCGATGGTCAATTCGGGCATGTACGGGCCGATTTACCGCTGATCTCGCCCGCAATTGATAGACTATGGAATTTAAGGCCCGGGATGGGCGCTGTCCGCACGATATACTTTGATTGAATTTGGAAGCCCTGAACTATCCTGTAATCCGAGCATCGTCGAAGGAGGGCCCCATCAGTTCCGTCCGAACCATGTCCGCCGCTCAGTTTGCGACAGCCTTCGCCCTCCGGCCAAATCTGGTGGCATGGTTTCTCGGCGCGGGCGCGTCGGCGGCGTCCGGGATTCCGACCGGCTATGCGATGATCCGCGACTTCAAGGCGCAAATCTTCTGCCGGGAGACGAACCTCTCGAAGCGGGAAATCGATACCGCTGACCCCATCTGGATCGACCGGATCGACGACTTCTTTCGCCGGACTTCGCTGCTGCCGTCGGAGGGAGATCCGACGGAATATGCCGCCGCTTTTGAGGCGGTCTATCCCGAGCCCCGCCACCGTCGCCAGTATATTGCGGATGCGATCGCGAAGGGCACGCCCTGCTTCGGGCACAAGGTGCTGGGAAGCCTCATGGCTGCGGGCAAGGTCGACTGCGTCTTCACGACCAATTTCGACCCGCTCGCAGAAGACGCCGCGGTTTCCGCAAACGCAATCCTGCCCGCCGCCGACCAGAAACGGCCGACTGTGGCTGCGATCGATTCCGCCGATCGGGCCATGCGGTGCCTCGATGAATCCGACTGGCCGTTAATCGCAAAGCTCCATGGCGATTATCAGTCGATCGCGATCAAGAATAGCGGATCGGAGTTGGAGCAGCAGGACGCCCGCATGCGGCACGTGCTGGTCGAGGCCGGCAAGCGGTTCGGGATGCTGTTCGTCGGCTATAGCGGGCGCGATGCCTCGATCCTGGAGGCTCTGAATGAAGTTCTGGCTGCGCCATCGCCGTTCCCAAACGGACTCTATTGGGTTGCCGCATCAACGAGCCGCCTGCTCCCGGCGGTCACCGAATTTCTGGATCGCGCGCAGGCTGCGGGAGTCGATGTCGCGGTTGTCGAATGCACGACGTTCGACGAGCTGGTTGCTGAGATCATAAAGACAACGGACCTGCCGCAGACGCTTTACGAACGCGTGATGGAAGGGCGGCCTACCCCGCGCCTCGTACCCGTTCAAATTCCGAGTGCCAAAGCCCGGGCATTTCCGGTGCTGCGCTACTCGGCGATTCTGCTTCAATCGATGCCGACAGCGGCGCGGCGCATCCGGCTGTGCCAGTCGACGACCTCGGCAGAGGTACGTGAGATCTTGAAGGCGAAGGGTTGCCGGGCGACGGCAGCCGCGCTGGGGCGGGAGCTGGCGGTGTTCGGTCGAGACCAGGAAATCCTGGACGCCTTGGGTCCGCTCGGCCCATCGCTCGCTGGAACGATCGACCTCGACCCGGCCGCCGACAGCTGGGCCATGGGCTTGCTATACGATACGCTCGTTCGATCCCTGGCCCGGCAGCGCCCGCTCATTCCGCGCTACCGGCGATCGGGTCATTCGCTAGTCGTCGCCGCACCGCGCGATGGCGATGATCCTGAGCGAACTCGGCGCCAGCAGCAGACCTTGTCACGATTGCGCGATGCCTACGGGACCAATCTCTTCGGCGCGGTGCCCAAACTTGGCTTCCCCTTTCAGGAGGGCGTCCACCTCAAGCTCGAACTGGTCGACGGCAGATGGTGGTGCGGCTTCGAGCCCTACACCTTCGTCCAGCTGCCGCGGCAGGAGTCCGCCCCACCACAAGGTGCCGAGGATCCGGTCGCCGACCAAGCCCCGGCTGAAATGGGCATGCAGGCCGAGCGTCGAGGTGACCCTGCCGGTGATTGGCGCCGCGAACGCTGGGCTCCGCGCTATAATAAGAATTGGGCCAGCATTATCGGAGCCTGGGCCCAGCTTCTGACCGAAGCTGGAGGCTCGACGCGCAGCGCTTTCGGCCTTGAGGAAGGTGCCGGCCTCGATGCCGTGTTCAAGGTGTCACCCGTCACCGGATATAGCCGCCCGTCGCATCACCATGCCTATTTCGACAGGAGCAAATGATGGCGAACCCGGCCTTTAGCGAGCTGCCGCCATTCACGCTCCTGGACGAGCCGGACCTTTCCTTCTCGCCATCCGACGCGACCCAAGTCGATGTCCACCCGCTCCGGGGGCTCGTGAATCACGGGCCATATTCGATGGGCTCCTTCAGCGGCTATACCGCGCGTGTGCGCATCGCGACGGTCGGCCCGGAGAGCGCATTCCATCGACGCGGCGACCTGATGAAGCTGCTGCGCAACGTGCATCGGCCTTCCGACCGATCGGAATATGTGCCGGAGTATCCCGGCTTCGAGCGCTTGTTCCGCGTGGCGCTCGAGGCCGCGCCCGCAAGTGCGCACATCAAATGGCCCGACCGCCTCGACCAGCTACCGGGCGATGGCGACGCGCAGAACCGCCTTTACTTCGCCATGGATGCCGCGCTTCGGCGCCTCGACGCGGTGCGCAATGAATTCGATGTGGTGCTCGTCCATTTTCCCGACAATTGGGATACCGCGACACGCGGAAAATTCTTCGACGCCCATGACGTGCTGAAAGCTCTTGGCGCCAAATATAATATCCCGACCCAGGTCCTGAACGACCGTGTCTTCACCTTCAGCTACAAGGCGTCGCTTGCGTGGCGCCTGTCGACGGCATTGTATGTGAAAGCTGCAGGGACGCCATGGAAGCTGGCACCGCTGAAGGGTGTGCCGACCGACACCGCCTATATCGGGTTGGCCTATGCGCTGCGCGGCGATCAGCAGGACGCGCATTACGTCACCTGTTGCTCGCAGGTTTTCGACATGGACGGCGGCGGCATGCAGTTCGTTGCGTTCGAGGCGCGGGACCCGGTGGCCGATGTCGCCGAAGCCCGCAGGAATCCCTTTCTCAGCCGCGACGACATGCGCGCGGTGCTCGCGCGCAGTCTGGAGCTCTATCAGGGGCGAAACGGCGGCAACCTGCCGAAGCGCATGGTCATTCACAAGACGACGGCTTTCAAGGAGAGCGAAATTGAGGGCGCGTTCGACGCGCTCTCCGGCGTTCCGGAAATAGAGTGCGTCGAGGTGAGTTCGGCATCGTGCTGGCGGGGCGTCTGGCTGATCAAGTCAGGCGTGGAAAAGCCGCCGTCGCGGCCGTCGGGCTTCCCCGTCCCGCGCGGTACGATGGTGGTCCGCACAGGCAACTCCGCCTTGGTGTGGGTGGCGGGCAATGCTCCCGAGGTTTCGACCAAGGGCGATTACTATCAGGGCAAGAAGAGCATCCCCAGGCCGCTGCAGCTGATCCGCCACGCCGGTAGCGGGCCGCTTGAGCTGACCGCCCATGAAGCGTTGGCGCTCACTAAGATGGATTGGAACAACGACGCGCTTTACGACCCGGTACCGGTCAGCATCCGCTATTCGCAAAAGCTGGCGCGTACGATTGCGAACGTCTCCGACCTGCCGCGAAACGTCTATCCGTATCGCCTGTTCATGTAACTGCTCCGGTACCTCAGGCCGAGGGCAAGCAGCCTGCGCAAAAGCGCAAGCGATGATTGGCGCTTGACGGATCGGCCGACTCACCGGAACATAATGGGAACGAACGAGTCGTTATTCCCTTATGCTGACCGATGCCGCCTTTGCCGAGACTGAACGCGCACGCCTGCTCGCCGAGCTGAAGGCGCGTATCGCCCTGCCGGTGGCGAGCGGTGCGCCGCTGCTGCCGTTCGGGATCGAGACGATCGACACACGGCTGGGTGGCGGCGGCCTTGACGGCGGCGGCCTGCACGAGATCAGCGCAGCCTCGCCGACGCTGGGTGATGATGCCGCCGCGACTCTGTTCACCGCCGGGGCCGCAGCGCGCTTCGCGGCCGAGCCCAATGCGAGTGTCGCCTGGGCGCTGACCCGGTTCGATCTCTATGCGCCCGGGCTCGAACAGGCCGGGCTGCCGCCGGGAAAATTGCTCTACTGCGAAGGCCGGGACGAGGTCATGGCGCTCGCGCTTGCCGAGGACTGTCTGCGCGACGGCAGCTTCGCGGCGGTGGTGGCGGAAGTGAAGGCCGCCGATCAGACCGCCACAAGGCGGCTCCAGCTGGCCGCCGCCGACGGACGCACGCCGATGCTGTTGCTGCGGCGCTGGGCGCGGGCCGCACGCGATCCGCTCGAAATTCCGTCGGCTGCCTGCACGCGGTGGCGGATCGGCTGCGCACCGTCGGTGCCATTGCCGCATGCCGGCGTCGGGCGCTCCTGCTGGTCGGTCGATCTTGTCCGTCAGCGTGGCGGCAATCCCTTTTCTCTCATAGTCGAGGCCTGCGATGGCAAGGGTCGCCTCGCTCTACCTGCCCCAGCTCGCGATCGAGCGGCTGCGGCGGCTGGAGCGGACCGCCGCGCCGCCTGAGCGGCCCTGGTCGCCCGCGCCGATCCTGCCGCCGAGCATCGACGACGATCCGGGCGCCTGCTCGGTCCCGCGCGGCGGGGGCTGGCGCCCCGGCGCGCGCTGGGCGCAGGGCGGGCTTGGCCGGGAAGCGGAAGTGGAGCGGATCGCGGCACTGCCCGCGCACCAGCAGCCGCCCATGCGGCTGCTCGGGCGGCGATCCGAGCCGGTCGAGCACCCGTTCCGGGCGATGCCGTCCGATGAAGGCGAGCGGGGTCAGGCGCGCCCGCCGATGCCGGCGGCCGCGCCTGGCGCTTTGCCCTGGGGGCGCCCGACCGTGCTGATCGAGCGCATCGGCCAGCGCGAGGTGGTGACTGCCGCTTGTCCCGCTGCACTTGCGCTCGACCTCGTGCCCGGCATGGCGGCGGCGCATGCCCGCGCGCTGGTCGGCGATCTCGATATGCGCGACGCCGATGCCGCCGGCGACCAGGCCTGGCTCGACCGGCTGGCCTTGCACGCCGTCGCGCACTGGACGCCGGTCGCCGCTCCCTCGGGCATCGACGGGATCTGGCTAGACCTGACCGGCACGAGTCATCTGCACGGCGGCGAAGCGCGCTTCTGTGTCCGCGTGCTGCGCTTTCTCGCGCGGATCGGCTTTACCGGACGCCTGGGGGTCGCCGGCACGCCGGGTGCTGCGCACGCGCTGGCCCGCTTTGGCGGGGAAGCTGTCACCCGCTTGCCGCCGGGCGGCGAGGCGGCGGCGCTCGCCGCGGCGCCGATCGCCGCGCTTCGCCTCGATCCCCCGGCGCTGGCCGCCGCCGCGCGGTTCGGGCTCGAGCGCGTCGGTGATCTCTATCCGATGCCGCGGGGGCCGCTCGCCAAGCGGCTGGCGATGCGCCGCCGGACCTCGCGCCCGCGATCGACCAGCTCGCCGGGCGCGCCGGGGAGGAAGCGGTTTTTCGGATCGGGCTCGAGCAGAGCGACGTGCCCGAGCGCGCGGTGAGGCGGCTGGGCGCCTTGGCCGAGCCGGAGGGCTGGCCTGCCTGGAAGCGGCCGGTGCGGATGCTGCCGCGTCCCGAGCTGCTGTCGCATGTGGTCGCGCTTCTGCCCGACCACGCGCCGCGCCGCTTCAACTGGCGCGGCAAGTCCTATCGGGTGATTGCCGGCGACGGGCCCGAGCGCATCCATGGCGAATGGTGGCGAACCGACCGCGAACTCTGGGCGGTGCGCGACTATTTTCGGGTCGAGGTGGAAGGCGGACAGCGCTTCTGGCTGTTCCGCCGCGGCGACGGCGTCGTGCCGGAGACCGGGGATCTCAGCTGGTATCTCCACGGCTTTTTCGGCTGATGGCGACCTACGTCGAGCTCCAGGTGACCAGCCACTTCTCGTTCCTGCGCGGGTCGAGCGCGCCCGAGGAGTTGTTCGCTGCGGCGCAGCTGCTGGGCCACACCGCGCTCGGCCTGGCCGACTGGAGCACGGTCGCGGGCGTGGTCCGCGGTTGGGACGGGCAGAAGGCGACCGGCGTGCGGATGATAGCCGGCAGCCGGGTCGATCTGACCGATGGCCGGGCGCTGCTCCTCTACCCGACGGACCGGCCGGCCTGGTCGCGGCTGACCCGCCTGCTCTCGATCGGCAAGGCGCGCGGCGGCAAGGGCCGCTGCATCCTCGGCTGGAGCGATGTCGCACACCATGCCGAGGGGATCGTCGCGATCCTCGTGCCCGATCTGCCCGATGCGGTGACCGCCGCGCATCTCGCCGAGCTTGCGCAGGTTTTCGGGCCCCGCGCTTATCTGGCGCTCTCGTACCGGCGGCGGCCCGACGATGTCGAACGCCTCCATGTGCTGGATGCACAGGCGCGAGCCGTGCGCGTCCGCGCGGTCGCGACCGGGGACATCCTCTATCATTCGCCCGAAGCGCGGCCGCTCCAGGACGTGGTGACTGCGATCCGCGAGAAGACCACCGTCGATGCGCTCGGTTACCGGCGCGAGCGGTTTATGGACCGGCACCTCAAATCGCCGGAGGAGATGGAGCGCCGCTTCGCTTCGTTTCCGGATGCGATCGCGGCGAGCGCGGACATTGCGCGAGCCTGCACTTTCGATCTCGGCGAGATCCGCTACCAATATCCTTATGAGCAGGTGATGGAGGGCAAGACCGCGCAGGAAGCGCTGGCCTGCCTGACCGAAGAAGCGGCGGCCGCCAAGTTCCCGGACGGCGTGCCCAAACCCTATGCCGAACAGATCGCGCACGAGCTGCGGCTGATCGACCAGCTCGGCTATGCGCCATATTTCCTGACGGTTCGCTCCATTGTGGAGGAAAGCCGGCGGCGCGGCATTCTCTGCCAGGGGCGCGGATCGGCCGCGAACAGCTGCGTCTGCTATCTGCTCGGCATCACCTCGATCGATCCGATCCAGCACGAACTGCTGTTCGAGCGCTTCGTCTCGGGCGAGCGCAAGGAGCCGCCCGACATCGATGTCGATTTCGAGCATGAGCGGCGCGAAGAGATTATCCAGTGGATCTATGAGACCTATGGCCGGACCCGCAGCGCGCTGACCGCGGTGGTGACGCGCTACCGCACCCGCGGCGCGGTCGCCGAGGTCGGCAAGGCGCTGGGGCTGCCGCGCGATCTCACCAAGATGCTGACCGGCCTGGTCTGGGGCTGGTCGATGGACGGCATCTCGGATGAGCAGATCGAGAGCCTCAATCTCAACGCGAAGGATCACCGTCTCAAGCTCACGCTTCGGCTCGCCCGCCAGCTGATCGGCACGCCGCGGCATCTGTCGCAGCACCCAGGGGGCTTCGTGCTGACCCAGGACCGGCTGGACGATCTCGTGCCGATCGAACCGGCGCGCATGGAGGACCGCCAGATCATCGAATGGGACAAGGACGATATCGACGCGCTTCGTTTCATGAAGGTCGATGTGCTGGGACTCGGCATGCTCGGCTGCATGAACCGCGCCTTCAACATGCTCGAGGCGGACAAGGGCATCCGCATCGGCATGGCCGATCTCCAGGACGACGATCCCGACGTCTACATGATGATCCAGAAGGCCGACACGCTCGGCGTCTTCCAGATCGAGAGCCGGGCGCAGATGTCGATGCTGCCGCGGATGAAGCCCACCAAATTCTACGATCTCGTGATTGAGGTCGCGATCGTGCGGCCCGGCCCGATTCAGGGCGACATGGTCCATCCCTATCTCAGGCGGCGCGAGGGCAAGGAGAAGCCCGAATATCCCAAGCCCGAGCTTCGCGCCGTGCTCGAGAAGACCTTGGGCGTGCCGCTGTTCCAGGAGCAGGCGATGAAGGTCGCGATCGTCGGCGCCGGCTTCACCCCCGCCGAGGCCGACCAGCTGCGCCGCGCCATGGCGACCTTCAAGCTGACCGGCGGTGTCAGCCATTTTTACGACAAGCTGGTCGGGGGGATGGTCGCGCGCGGCTATCCGCAGGATTTCGCCGAGCGCACCTTCAAGCAGATCGAGGGCTTCGGAAGCTATGGCTTCCCCGAGAGCCATGCCGCGAGCTTCGCCAAGATCGCCTACGCGTCCTGCTGGGTAAAGCACCATCATCCCGATGTCTTCTGCGCAGCGTTGCTCAACGCCCAGCCGATGGGTTTCTACGCGCCGGCGCAGATCGTCCAGGACGCGCGGCGGCACGGGGTCGAAGTGCGGCCCGTCTCGATCAATGACAGCCATTGGGACTGCACGCTGGAAAAGACCGGCGGGCGGTACTTGGCAGTCCGGCTCGGCTTCCGGCAGGTGCGCTCCCTCGCCAATGTCCATGGCGCGGCGATCGCGGTCGCGCGTGGGGTCTCGCCTTATGAGAGCGTCGAGGAGGTGTGGCGCCGCGCCGGCGTGCCGCGCGCCGCGATCGAGCGCCTCGCCGAGGCGGACGCGTTCCACTGTATCGCCGAGGATCGCCGGCAGGGTCTATGGAAGGTGAAGGGGCTCGGCGAGGCGCCCTTGCCGTTGTTCGCCGCGGCCGATGCGCGCGAGGGCGGCTTCTCACCCGAAGGCGTTGAGCCGCGGGTCACCTTGCAGCCGCTGACCGATGGCCGCGAGGTGGTCGAAGATTATCGCACGCTGCAGCTGTCGCTGCGCGCGCATCCGCTTCAATTCCTGCGCGGGCAGCTCGCCGCCGAGAAGGTGGTGCGCTGTGCTGATCTCGCGAGTATCCGCGACGGCCGGCATGTCGAGGTCGCGGGCGTCATCCTGGTCCGCCAGCGGCCGGGCTCGGCACGCGGTGTGCTGTTCATCACGATCGAGGACGAAACCGGCGTCGCCAACGGCATCCTCTGGCCCGACCGTTTCGAGAAGCAGCGCCGCGTGGTGATGTCCGCGTCGATGGTGTCGTTGCGCGGGCGTCTCCAGAAGGAGGGTGCGGTGATCCATGTCATCGTCGATCGCGTGGTCCCGCGGGACGAGATGCTGCGCTCGGTCGGAAGAATGAAGATGCCTGTGACCTTCGGGCGCGGTGACGGTGCCACCCATGCCGGTGCGCCGGATCGCGGCGAGCCCGGCTGGCGTCCAGGGCCTCGCGATCTCTATTCGCCGCCCTTTCCCAATGGTGTTGATCCGGAAGACCTCATCAAGGTGCGCAGCCATGATTTCCATTAGCGGCGGTCTTGAAGTCGGGCGTCACCGTGTCCGAAATCTGTATGCATATTTCGGACAGGCCGATCTCCTCCTCTCCGAAATCAGTCGGCGGCAATTTCAGCGCAGCCGAGCCGAATCGCCACCAAGCGTTTGAATGTAACCTGTCAGATATGACATGTTATGCGCGATAAGAATTCAGATATGAACACTTAGCGCTCCGTGTCAGCCTTGCGTCGTCACGTTCGCAGACTCGTTCGAGGTCGCGCGCCTGCGCGCTACTGCGCCTTTTCTTGCGCAAAGCCTCCGGCCAAGCCTCGTAATGTTGGCGGCTGGCTTGCGAACGGTCGTTCAAAGCCACACATTGCCGGCACGGATAGTCCTGCGGCCGCTTGCCCCTAACGCCCATGGATAGCCAGGGAGAGGTTTGAGGCCGGCGTGGGAATCGACGTATCGGCGGCGAAGGTCGTCACTATCAACGATCATCATGAGAATGCGGTCGACACCTCGGTCGATCGCAACCCCACGCGCAGCGGCTTCAAGGGCATTCCGCTGCTGCACGTATTCAGTCGCAACCAGATGGGACCGCGCCGCGATGACGGAAATCCGCTGGTCCACGCGCTCAAGGGCCGGCGCGGCTTCACGATCATGCCCTATTGGAAGAACCAGCTGCTGGGCCGTGCAAAGGCGATCCTGGCCAAGGTCGAGGGCGAGCTGAAAGAATTCGACTTCATCCTTCCCATTCCGTCCTCCTCGCCCTTTTGCGGTGAATTCGCGGACCTGATTTCGGAGGTTTCTGGCGTTCCCGTGCTCCCCTCCAATTTCCTGAGAAAGCGGCTGGTTGGCGAGTTGCTGGCAGAGAATCAGGCTACCCCGCCCAAGATGCGCGCGGGTCTGAAGCAGCCATTCGCGGCGCAGATGTACGCCTGGGGAGAGATGGACCCGGCTGCGACCTATCAGGCCAAGGATATCGACCTGCGCTTGAGGCTGCTCTTTCGCGCCTTCGATCTTGAGGGGGATGTGCCGGACATCGCGGGCAAGCGAATCCTGGTGGTCGATGACATTTTTGCCAGCGGATCGTCGCTTTCCTCGGTCCGCGATATCCTGCAGGGTCAATTGGGCGCGACGGCGGCAGGCATCTGTTTCCTCAGTGGCTCGTGAGGGGTTTCGAGGCGCTGACCTTGACTTCTCGGGGCTTTTTGCCTACCTAGACGTTGTTGAATCGGAGCAATCCGCGACCTTGTATCAACCTCAGGGTCGTTAAATATGAGGCAGGGCGTCAAAACTCTGCAGGTCCGCGCTAGCACCTTTCCCGAGGTCAAGCCCGTAAGGGGAAAGTTTCGGGAAGACCATGAAGCGGATGGTCGGAATTCGAAAGGGAGGCTTCACGGCCTCCCTTTTTTTGCTTTTTCGCCGGGAAGGGACCGTTGCCCGACTCAATATTCCGTTTTCGAATGAGCCGGAATAACGAACTCCTGCACATAGGGCACTGACCGCGACCGGTTCATGGCGTCCCAGTACATCGCATGTACGATCGGCTCCTGAATCGCGGCCGGGACATTATAGCCATACATCGGAAACAGCTCGCTCCACCCTTCCGACCGGTGCCAAGAGCGACGGAATTCGGGCTGGAGGTAGCGATAGATCGCCCAGCGGATATTGTTGAGCAACTCGGCGATATGGCTCGCATGATAGATGAAGATATTGTCGGCGAACCACTCGTTGAACGACGGGATCGCCAGATAGGCCTGGCTCTCGCTGATCGGGCTGCCGGCTGCCGCCAGCAGGTCGCGCAATCGCTTGGTGTTCGCCTCAAGCCGGGCGAGGTTGTGCTTGGCGATATCGCCGCAGATGCGGATATATTGAAGTCGTGAGACCTTGAGGTCCGTCACGACATCGATCCCGTGGAGGTTCACCCCTTCGGTGACGAATTCGCGCTCGAGCCATGCCGTAAATCCCTCGACCGCAGCCAAAAGCTCCGAGGCGTCGTGATTGAACACGGGGTTGGCGCAGACCTGCCGGAGGTGGAACAGGAAGGTGAGGTTGGATGGTGCGGTGCCGCTGGGCGGCTCCTGCAAACCGAGCGGGATCGGCCTGCCGCTATAGCCTCGCGTCTGGGACAGGAAGTCGGCGAGCAGGATGAGGAACAGCTGGCGGTGCTGACTGCTCGGGAACCAGAGGTTGGAAATCTCGACGCGATCGGTCTTCTCGAAGATGGCCCAATTGACCATCCCGTCGATCATATCCCACGCGCTGTTGAGGATGATCGCCTCGCGCTCGGTGTCGTTCAACTTGTCTCCCCCGACCGCCATCCCAAGCCGAATGCTTTGACGATCTAGCCTGACCCACAATCGGCGTGCGACACTGGATGCGCAATGACCACAGATCGTCTCGACCAGACCAGGGCTGCCCTGGCGCCCCTATGGGCATTAAAGCCGCCAGGGCCTGCGGACCTTTATCGTCATCCTGCCTTCACGGCATTCAAGGCATTTTGCGCGGATACGTTTCCCGCCGCGGATACCGGGCTCGGCTTCTCGTTCGGTCTAAGTGATGCGCTGCGCAGTGCGGGCCTTCCCTGTCTGATGAAGGGACCGGCGCTACCCCTTTCGCTCGATGAGGGTGCCGGTGCATTCGTGCGCGCCTTCGAGACGCCGACCGTGCGGCGAACCTATCTGTGCCCGCTGGACCTGGCGGGCGATCTTCCCGAAATGCGCTTCGGCGACGCATCCGTACGCCACTATACCGCCTCGGAGCTCGACGACCTTTTCGACGCTCCCCGGCTGGCGAGACACTATCCGCAGCTCCCGCTCGATAGCCGGCGCCTGGCGCAATTCCGCTGGTTGGTGGTCGAGGAGCAGGCTCTCGCCGTCCCGCGCGCTGGGCAGCGTGCCATGCCGTTCCTCTACGAGACGCTCAATCGTGACTATGGTGCGATCGAGCCGCATGCGGGCAGCCATCCGGCAGCCGTCGGCGACGCCTTGTTCGGCCTGCTGCTCGCGCCATGGGAGGATTGGCATTCGCTCGAATATGATTGGCGCGCATTCTCGATCCCGTGGATCCACACCGCCTCGGACGATCTTTTCGTTCGACCGCGCTCGGTTCCTTCGGCGGACACGCTGACTTGGGAGGACGCCTCCCACCAGGAATATGATGGCGAAATCATCGAATATCAGCGTCCTGTTCATATCTATCTCGACGACGAAGCGGAGGTGGTGCTCGCCGGGTTCGATCCTGGCTGGTGGGTCCGGATCGAAGCGGCGGGGAAGACCCCATTGTTCGAAACACCGGTCAGGCATATTCTGCTCCGCGCCGCATTCAGCGACGGGATGGACCAGATCATGGCGCATATGACGATGATCGAAGCGGCGCTGGGCTTGCGGTCTGATTTCGGGAATTCAAGCAAGCCGAGAATGACCGCGAAGGGTCGGGTGGCAAAGCGGGTCGAGCTGCTGCTTGCGGACCCCAAGGCCGGCGTGGACTATGAAGCCATGTTCGAGACGCGCAGCGCCTTCGTTCACGGCCGCGCCTTTCAGGGGACGGTGTCGAGCAAGGACCGCAACCTCGCCCGCAGTCTCGCGCGACGCGTGGCGGTCGCGCTGATCGATGTCGCCAATGGCCCGGCCGGGCAGACAACACGCGAAGATTATTTGAACAGCCTTGCCTGACGCCTTAGTGTTCCGATGGTGGAGGTCCGGAAGGCGAAGGCTTTCCTGGAGGCCCCTCGGCTGCCGGTCGCATGCCTTTCGCGGGTGCTTCGCCCCACGTCGATCGGCTGAGAGGAAGAGGGCGGCCGTTCGGCCGTGACGGGTCAGGGCCGGGAGAGAGTCTTTCGGCGCCCGTCGCGGAGAATTTCCATGGCGACTGTCCTCAACTACGCTTCCGCGCCGCCACCGCGCACCGCGTCCTACAAGGTCGATATATCGAGGGGCCGGCGCATCGGGCGGGTCTCGTCCGAATGGTTCTCGCGGCCCGACGACGAGCGATATCTTTCCCTGCGCGAGCTTCACGCCGCGACCCTGGCGCGGGCCAGGCGCGCCACGACCCGGACCATCGAGACCCGCGAGGTGCGGGTGGAGGCGAGCCGCGACAATGCCGAGCGCCTGGCGCTCATCGTGCCCGGCCGTGCCGAGCCGGTCGCGCCCACCCACTGGTCGTTCGGCCAGCTCGCCAGCCTGGTCGGGGCGCCTTCGGGCTATCTGCGACAGTTGCCTGCGCCACTTGCCGGGATCAATCTCCAGCATGGCCTGCTCAGCCATCGCGGCGAGCTGATGAAGACGCTCGAAACCGAGAACGGGCGGACCGAGCTGCGCGCCGTGACCGGACCCGATTATGGCCGGATCTGGGACCACGAGCTGGTCGAGGCGGTGATGAAGATCGCCGGCAACGGTACCGGCGACACCCGCTGGAAGGTGCCCGGGTTGCTCGACTGGTCGACCATGATGCACAACCCGGATGTCGAGGTGACCAGGGACACGACCACTCTCTACGCCAGCGACCGCGACGTCTTCCTGTTCCTGGTCGACGATGCCCATCCGATCGAAGCCGGGCGGCTGCCCAACGGCGACCCGGACCTGTTCTTCCGCGGCTTCTACTGCTGGAACAGCGAGGTCGGCGCGAAGACGCTCGGCATGGCCAGCTTCTACCTCCGCGCGGTTTGCATGAACCGCAACATCTGGGGCGCCGAGGGCTTCGAGGAGATTAGCATTCGCCATTCGAAGTTCGCGGCGAACCGCTTCGCGCACGAGGCGGCGCCCGCGCTGGAGAATTTCGCGACCTCCTCGCCACAGCCGTTCATGACGGGCATCCTTGCGGCGCGACAGCGGATCGTCGCCCGCACCGATGAGGACCGGCAGGACTTCCTGCGCAAGCGCGGCTTCTCCAAGGCCGAGACCGGCAAGATCATCGCCACCGTACTCGACGAGGAGGGGCATCCGCCCGCCTCGATCTTCGACTTCGTCCAGGGGATCACCGCGCTGGCGCGGGACAAACCCCATCAGGATGCGCGGCTCGATCTCGAGGGCAAGGCCTCGAAGCTCCTCTCCGCGGTCCACTGACCCACGCCTTTCGTCTCCTGCGGCGCGGCCCTCCTCCTAGAGGAAGAGGGCTGCGCCGCTCCCATGGCGGAGTGAGGGCCGGGAGAGAGTCTTCCGGCGCTCCGCCATGGAGAACCGACATGGCGAAAGCCCAACCCAAGCTCGTCCTTGCGCCCGCGCAGGGGATTCCCTTCAACCTGCTGGTCCTGTCCCAGGCCAATGTCCGCCGCGTCAAGAACGGCGTCACCATCGAGCAACTGGCGGCGGACATCGAGCGTCGCGGCCTGCTCCAGGGTCTCAGCGTCCGGCCGCTGCTCGATGCCGATGGCCAGGACACCGGCACCTTCCATGTGCCGGCGGGCGGCCGGCGCTTCCGCGCACTGGAAATCCTGGTCAAGCGCAAGCGGCTCGCGGCCGACGCGATCGTTCCCTGCGTCGTCAAGCCGGCCGACGCTGACGTCTCCGCCGAAGAGGACAGCCTTGCGGAGAATGTCCAGCGCGAGGCGCTCCACCCGCTCGACGAATTCCGCGGCATGAAGAATCTCGTCGACCAGGGCGGCGAGATCGAGGACGTCGCGGCCCGCTTCCACGTCACGCCTGCGGTGGTACGCCAGCGGCTCAAGCTCGCCTGCGTGTCGCCGGCGCTGCATGAAGTCTACGCCGCCGACGGCATGACCTCAATGCGGATCTCCGCGCGATCGGTCTCGACCGGCTCAGGGATCAGATCCTCGCGCAACTTCATGGCGACGACCGCACCTAAACCTGTCGCCGGCATCGCTTCTGCGTCCCGGCTGCTGGAGTCCGCGTCACGCGCCTTCCCAGAGGGCGACCGGTCGGCAGCGCCCGCGCCAGTGCAACCCGTTCGCGCGGCTATTTTCCGCCGCGGGCTTGTCGCCCGCTTTGCATCGCGAACCAAAATAGCCGCGCTTCCGGGTCCTCCGCTGCGCTTCGGCGGCCGCCGGCCTTGCCGTCCGCTGCGCTCGGCCGTGCACGACCGCCTGCGCCACCGCCTTTTGTCGCCAGGAAGGCCGCAAGCGACGCGGCCACAGCCCGGGAGAATTCGAAGTGGATGACGTTCACGACATTGGCGAAGGCGGCGGATCGCAGTTTTCGCACTTGCTGCAGGAGCTAGAACTCTTCGGGCGCAGGCCGTTCGAGGACGAACTCGATCCAAGGCCATTGCCCGAGGGTAGGCTGGTCGAGGCGGCCGCAGCCGACACGTTCGATGCCATGGGTGCCAGCCTCGCGGACACGCGCCTTGAGCCCGAACTGGAGGAACTGCTCTGGGGCTTCACCAACGTCTTCCACCGTGCGGTCGAACGGGCCGATCACCAGCTGGACGCCAACGAGCTGGCGCAGAAGCGGTCGCAGCGCGAGCAGGACGGATCGGAGGTGGCTTCGGTCGAACTTGAGACGCTCATCGCTGTGGGCCGCACCATGATCGAGCGCCGCGATGCGATGGAAGCCTTTCGCGAAGCGTTCGCAGAGCAGTTTCGGCATCATCTGCGCAAGCCCTGGCTACCCAAGACCGGGTCGATGCTCAACCGGCGGGCGATGACCGCCGCGGTGATCGAGAGCCGCGAATTCGTCAACGACCGGCGATATGCCGATGCAAAGCTGCTCGTGCCTCCCGGGGAGCGCATCTATGTCAGCGGCGGCGCTGATTATTCGGACCATCGCACGATCTGGCAGGTGCTCGATCAGGTGCACGGTCGCCATCCAGGCATGGTGCTTCTCCATGGCGCTTCGCGCACGGGCGCCGAGCATATCGCAGCCCTTTGGGCTCGCGAGCGCAAGGTGCAGCAAGTTCCGATCGCCCCCGACTTCGCCAAGCACAGCCGTGGATCCGCACCGTTCAAGCGCAACGACCAGGTGATCGGCCTGATGCCGCGCGGCATCATCATCTTCCCCGGCGGCGGCATCCAGAACAATCTGTTCGACAAGGCGCGCAGCGCCGGGATCGCGATCATCGATCACCGGCGGCGATGATCGCCGCCGACACTGCCAAAGCCGGGCGAGCCTGTCCTGGGCCCGCGCCGGCGCGCCGCAACATGGACCTGCGGCCCATGTCCTCCACGTCGTTCCGGCCCTTCGGGTGCGCCCCACCTCCTGTCGCGGGCCCGCACCGCCTCTCCCCCGGCTTCGGCCGATATGTCATGGAGAATGATCATGAACCGCGAGCTTCGCAGACTGAAACGCGCAATCGAAGCCATGCCCGAACCCGAGTGGCAGGTGTTCCAGCGCGCACGCTACCGCGACCTCGATTATTTCGAGATCGCTGCCGAGCTCGACACCACCGTTGCCGAGGTCGAGCGCCTCCTCGGCTCCGCCATGACCCACCTCATGCAATTTCCCGGATGACCGCAGGAACATTGAGGAAACGGCAAGCCGCAGCTAGGAAATGAACATGCGCGTCGATCTCGATCACTTGCCAGATGTCCAGCAGGCCGAGCTGGCACGCGTGCGCGACACGCTGATGGCGGAATTCGCGCAGGCAATCTCGACCTCGACCCAGCCGTGGAAGAAGAACGGCAAGATCCTCAAGATCATCCTGTTCGGCAGCTACGCGCGCGACGACTGGGTCGATGAGCCCGACAACGGCTACCAGTCCGATTTCGATCTGCTGGTCATCGTCAGCCACGAGGATCTGACCGATGTCGCGGCATATTGGTACATCGCGGAGGACAAGATTCTCCACGATCCCGCCGTGCAGCGCCCGGTCAACATCATCGTCCACACCCTTAATGAGGTGAACCAGGCCCTTCAGCGCGGCGAGTATTTCTGGGTCGATATCGTTCGCGATGGGGTCGTGCTCTACGAGCTGCCTCAGCACGCGCTTGCCGCGCCACAGCCCCTTACGCCGGCCGATGCTTATCGGATGGCTCAGGAGTATTTTGAACACTGGCTGCCGTTAGCTGATCACGCCCGTTCACTTGCGGGTACCAGCGTGGACAATGGTGTGCTCCGAGACGCCGCATTCATGCTGCACCAAGCAGCCGAACGACTGTTCATCTGCTTTCTGCTTGTGCGTACGCTCTATTTTCCTCGATCGCACAACATCAAGTTTCTGCGTTCAATCGCTGAAGACAAGGAGCCTCGGCTTGTCGATGCATGGCCGCGCGCAACTCGCCTCGATCGCCGCCGCTTCGAATTGCTGAAGCGCGCCTATGTCGAGGCACGCTATTCGCCGAGCTACGAGATCGGCGCGGAAAATTTAGACGCGCTCGCCATGTCCGTGACGCGGCTGCGCGATATCGTCGAGCAGGTCTGCCTCGAGCGGCTTGCCGAGCTTCGGGCCGCTGCCGGGCTCTAGCGATGGCGCGCACGCCCGCCGTCGGCGGCACGCCTTCGGCACCGCCCCCTGTCGCTGAGCCGCTTCCCTTCAAATCGATCCGACCGGCTATGTCGCGTAGCGCCGTATCGAAGGTGCTGACTGGCGCCCCCGACGAACTCATCGATGCCCTTGCCTTGATCTACGATGAAGTCGTGCACCGCATCATCGTCCAGATGTTCGAACTCGGGCGTCCTGACGAGACACCCCTGGATATCGACCTTCGCGAGGAGATGGCGCTGGAGATCGCCAAGCTCTCGCTCTGGCTTGGCGAGCGCGTAGTCGAGAAACGTCTGCCCGATCGGGAGCCGGGGGATATCGATTTGGTCGCGGAGCGCGAGGCTGTGCTCGGTTCAGCCGGCGCTGAGACGATCACGAACACGGCTCGCATGGCCTTCGATCATATCTGGGGCCGGTTGATCGAGGAGCGCTATAAGCCCAAGACCATCGCCGCAGCGAAGCGCAAGGCCAATCCTCGCAAGCAGGTCCTCGCGGTAAAGCCGGTGGGCAAGAACCACTTCATCCCCCGCTGGTTCATCCGCGATCTCTGGGCGGTCGATGGCAAGGTGCTCCGTTGGCGCCGCGACGGGGATGGCTGGATTTCTGCCCGGCGCGGGTTCGGAGAATGGGGATATCGCCACAATCTCTACAGTGATCGGCTCGAAGCGTATTTCAGCCTGCTCGAGGGCGATGCGAAGAAGCCCATCGAGATGCTGCTGGATACCAGGCCTCTCAACGGGCCTCAGCGCGAGGCGTTCGTCGGCTTTCTGATTATCCAGCTGCTGCGCAATCCAACCTTTATCGAGCGGCACAACGACCATCTCGCACCCGTTATCGATGCGCTCGATCCCAGCGAGGGAGAATGGACGCTCGAACGCTCCTACGAGGCGATGTTCCAGAATAACGATCTGTATCGCCTGCTGGCTACCCCAGTGATGGAAAGCCGCTGGGCGGTAGTGAAGTCTGCCGAGCCGGTTTTCGTATTGCCCGATACGTTCGGTGTGCGGGCACCGGGTGATGACGGGCTGCGTCTGATCGCTCCGCTTTCGCCCAAAGCATGCTTCGTGACATTGCCGGATCGCGAGGCGGTGAAGCGGATCGTGCCCCGGCATCTTCCTGCAGATCAGGCACTCGCCCGGCGCATCTCCGCGGCGCTGGCGAACGCCGCCGACCGGGAATTCCTGACGCATCCTTCCTTCGTTGTGGCAGATCTCCCTGCGCCCGAAGCGCCGTCCGCCTTGCTCACGGACATCGCCGCGGCGATCGCGGCGCGAGGTGAGGACTGAACGGGTTGCTCGGATCGCGTCCCGATCCGATCACCTGATCTCGCGTCGCACCTGCCCAAGGGCAGCGCAGACGCGGCGACGCTCGTCCACAATCTGTTCGAGCAGCGGGCGGGCCTCGCATTCCTGCAGAGTCAGCTTCGTGGTCGTGGTGCCCCCGCCCTTGAAGCTGGTGACGGTCATGAGCGCGAGCCACTCGCCTGCGCGATCGATCGCCATCTTCGTCACCCCGTGGCACAGCATCGTGCGCAGGGAATCGTGAGCCCGGAACCGCTCGATCGCGCTCAGCGCGGCTTTACGGTGGCCGGTCTGACTGGCGCCCGATGACAGGATCGCCGCCAAGCGCTCATACCGCTGCCCGACGAGATGCGGGAACTTCGTCCCTTTGATTTCGATATCGGTCGCGTTGAGCGCCGCGAGCGTCTCGGTAACGGCCTGCTCGGATCGAGCGAAATTCTCGGTCATATGCCCGCGCCACTGGTTCAGCCGCGAGCATGCCACGTCAAAATCCAGCAGCGGCACGCCTTCGAGCGTCTGCGTTTGCGCGTTCATCTCTCCGGGTTAGCCAAAGCTCGTTGAGAATAGGTGAGGACAGGAAAGGAAATGAGTTCTGATCGGTCCGGTAGAACATTTCTTCCGAGACTCTTCATTGTCGTGGACGCAAAGGAGCGGCAACGTGGCGTGCGTCGCCCTATAATACTGGAGAATATCCTATGTCGGACGAGATTAGCTTGAATACGGTCGAACTAGCGGCCGAACTCACCATCGCCTGGCTCGGAAACCAGAATAATCGCTGCACGGCCGAAGAAGTCCCGACCTTTTTGCGGACCATGCACGCGACGATCACTGAACTTTCCGGCACGCCTGCTGCGCCCGCAGCTGCCTCCGACGAAGCGCCCGCCGAACAGGAATTCGCGCCAGCGGTTACGGTTCGCAAGTCGCTCGCTTCCAAGGATCACATCATCTCGCTGATCGACGGCAAGCCTTACCGGACGCTCCGCCGTCACTTGTCGACGCACGGCCTGACGCCCGAGGAATATCGCCGGCGCTACAATCTCAAGGACGACTACCCAATGGTCGCGCCGAACTATTCGGAGCAGCGCCGCGCCATGGCAAAGAAGATTGGCCTGGGCTCCAAGGGTCGCGGCGCGCGGGCCGGTGCCGCGGCAGCGGACGCGCCGAAGCCCGTAACCAAGCGCGCGAAGTAGGGCTGATTCACCGCGCCGTGCGTTCGGGAACGACTATGCCCGAACCTGGACGCCGGCGCCGATGAAACAGCTGATCGCATTCGACCTCGACGGCACCCTCGCCGAGAGCAAGCAGCCCTTGTCGGATGAAGTTGCCGCGCTGCTTGCGCGGCTTCTGGCGGTCGCCGACGCCGCGATCATCTCGGGCGGTGACTGGCCGCAGTTCGAGAAGCAGATCGCATCGCGGCTGCCCGCGGGCGCCGCGCGCGAGCGGCTCTGGCTCATGCCGACCACCGGCACCAAGCTGTACCGGTTTGCCGACGGGGCTTGGCGGCGCGCCTATGCCGACCTGTTCGACGCTGATGAGCGCGCGGAGATTCTGGCGGCGTTCGACCGGGCCCTTGCTGATGCCGGCCTTGCGGACGAGTGCATATGGGGCGAGCGGATCGAAGATCGCGGCAGCCAGATTACCTTTTCGGGCCTAGGGCAGCAGGCCCCTCTGGACGCGAAGGAGGCCTGGGATCCCGATCGGGCCAAGCGCACCGCGCTGCAGGCTACGCTTCCTGCCGCCTTGCCCGACCTGTCGATCAACCTGGGCGGGACCACCTCGATCGACGTCACGCGCAAGGGGATCGACAAGGCCTATGGCCTGCGACGCTTGAGTGAGGAGAGCGGTGTCGCGCTGGCGCAGATGCTTTTCCTCGGGGATGCGATCTATCCTGGCGGCAACGATTATCCGGCATTTACGCTCGGGCTCGACACGGTGAAGGTGCGCGACGTCGCCGAGACGATCGCGGTCGTGACCGGGGTTATCGCCTGCCTCGGCAGCTAGCATGTCGGCAACGGGCCGAGGACTCTGATCAGCGCTGCTGGTCGCGGATGGTCGTCCTTATGAGGAAGAGCGGCATCGTCCTTTGAACCCGGCGCGGGAACCGCCCCCGCTCTTTGAGGCACTTCCTTGGCCCGGCCCACGGCCTGACGCCATCAACCCGTAAAGGGTCCGCTATGCTGTGCATGCGGCCGCTTCGCCTGCGGCTGCACGGTGATTGCGGCCGTGCGCCGGACACTTCGGGCGCCTGTCGAGCGGGGGCGGTCCCCGCTCCCGGACAGGAGCATCGAGATGCCGCTCATCCTCGCACAAAAGAACGCCTGGAACCTGGCGCGGACCCTGATGACCATCGTCGTCGTGTTCCGCATCGAAGGCAGCAATTTCGGCGTCGCCGAAGAGCGTGAGTTCGACGGAGATCCGTCGCTGATCGTTCGCGAATACGACCCGTTCGCGCGCTGACGGCGCGCGACAGGGCCGCCTAGTTCATCGCGCCTTCGCGAGTGACCTGCATCGCCGGTGTCCATGCGCATTCGGGATTGTCGATGAAGTCCTTGAGCAGTTTCGCGTAACGCGAGCCGATATACTCGCCGGTCTTGCGGCGCTCGCTCGGCACGCGGCCGAGGCCGCAATTGAAGTCGACCGCCACCATCACATCGGTCAGCGCGATCCGCACGATATCGGGGCTGACATAGCCGCCTTCCGTTCCCGGCACGGCATTGAGGTTGATCACCGCATCGAGCACGGCATCGAACAGTCGCTTCGAGTAATCCGCTTCGCTTTCGGTGAGGGCGCGATCCCCCTCGTTCGCCTTGTTACCGCCAGCCACCATCAAATATCCTGCTTCGATTCGGTGGAACGAATATAGAACATCTGGCGCGCAATTCCAACCGAGGGCGCTTGCGCATTGTCTCCCGCGATCGGCGCCCGCCTGGCCGCGGGGCGCCTTGGCCCCGAAAGGTTGCATCTGGCGCCAGGCGAACGATGGCTGGGCGGGGCTCCCGCCTTTTCGTCCCGGGGCGCGAAAGGCGGCGGCGAGAGGGCTCTGCTGACCTTCGAACCGGTGCTTCACGGCTGCCTTGCCCAACGCGGCTGAGCGCGCAACCGGCCTTGTCCGCTGGAAGGGGCAGGTCGCTCTGCTCGCCAATTTGGGGAGGTCCGTAACCCGGCCAGGATATGGGGCTGGGATCGAGACCTGCCCCGCCGATTCTGCCCGAAGCGTCGGGTTCGCCACCATCATCCCCGGTGTTCCAAGCCGCCCCTGAGGCCTCGTTGATGGCCGTATGGACGGATACCGGCTGCGCCTCGCCTGACTAGCCGCAACTGCGTCGCGGACTTTCTTCCCCTGGGCTGCGCCCATTCCTCGCGAGGCAAGAAAGCCCGCTTTGGCAGTCCTCCGCTCCGCTTCGGGCAAAGCTGCGGCGTCATTCGCACCCGTCCTTTTGACGCCATCGAGGCCGCATGGGGCGGCCTTGAGGAATTGAGGATTAAGACAATGGCGAACATCGGCAGCTTCAAGAAAGTCGGCGAGGAATATCAGGGCTCGATCGTGACCCTCAGCGTCCAGGCCAAGGGCGTCCGGATCGTCCCCGAACCCGCCAGCGCGAACGACAACGCGCCCACCCATCGGGTCTTTGTCGGCCGCGCGGAAATCGGCGCCGCCTGGGCCAAGACCTCGGCCGAACAGCGTCCCTATCTCTCGGTCAAGCTCGACGACCCCAGCTTCTCCCAGCCCATCTTCGCGAACCTCTTCGACGATGATGGCGGCGAAAGCTCGAGCCTGATCTGGTCGCGCCCGCGGCGCTCCAGCAACGACTGACACGACGCCAAGGCGCCCCGCCGGACACGGCGGGGCGCCTTTCGCATGTCCGGATCACGCGGACTTGCCAGCGTTATCCCTTCTGGCGCGGAGCGCTACCGCGCCTCGGGGACTTCGAAGCGGGATGGCGGGATGGCGATTTGGCGGCGGGAATAATCCCGAGCCGGAGCCCGTGCCGTCGCCATTCGCTCGCCATTGCCGGCCCATGCCGCGCCCGGCTTCGCGAAGCACGATCGCGCCGATTTCGCGCAGGAATTCCTGCGGCGAAGCCCGGCCTATCGCGCGGCCTGGGCGACGGCCCAAGGCGCGCTTGAAGCGGCTGCATCGCTAACCCAGGCGAGGCGCTGGGGCCTGGAACGCCTGTTCGATCCCGATCGATCGGTGCGCACCGCGCCGGCGATCTGGCGCGCGGAGTGCGCATCGCAGATCGTATCGCTGGTCGCCGCGCCGAGCGGCTTCGGCGGCGCCGCGGCGCTTCCCGACTTCGCGCCGTTGGTGGATTTCAGCGTGGCCGGGACGCGCAACCTCGTCTTCGACATCGCCGGCGCGCGGCATCGCTTTCGGCTCGCTGACGGCGATCGCGAGGGGCTGGCGATCCTGCTGCCGCCGCTCGGCAATGCGCTCAGCGCCGCCGCCTGCGATGCGGTGCGGCGCATGTTCGCGGGGCTCAGCACCGCCGAACCGGTGCGCATCCTGCACCCCAGCGCCTTACAGCGGCAGCGCCTGGCGCTGCTGCTGCGCGTGCTCGACGCATCGCTGGGCGGTGCCAGCAATCGCGAGATAGGCACGCGCATCGTCTATCCTTGGCTCGCCGGAACCGACGCCGTCGCATGGAAGGCGACGAGCGAGCGGCGGCGCGTCCAGCGCCTCCTCGACGAGGCTCACGGCCTCAGCGCCTCGGCATATCGCGACCTGCTGACCAGCTAGGGGCGACATTTGTCGGGGTGCGATTTCAGCCGCTCCCTCGCAGGCGCCAACTGCCGCCATTGGATGCCCGTGATTGGAACGGGCCCGCCGCGCTTGCCGGGCCAACGCCCGGAGAGACTGAATGTCAGGTGAGACGACACAGCGGCTGCTCAGAACCCCCGATGCCGCGCTGCTGCTGGGTCTCTCGGCGCGCACGCTGGAGAAGCATCGCTGCTATGGCACCGGGCCAGTCTACCGGAAGCTCGGCGGCCGCATCGTCTATGCCGTGGACGACCTGGTCAGCTGGGCCGACCAGGGGGTTCGGCGCTCGACCTCCGACACCGGCACTGGCACCGTCCATCCTGCCAAGCGCATCGATCCGAGCATTCTCGATCGCAAGGGGCCGGTGCGGCGATGAGTGCGATCATCGCCTCGACTGTGCCCGGTCCGGCTGTCCCCGCCCGGGCAGAAGCCTCTCCCCAAAAGGGGATAAGCACGGTCGAATTGACCTGGGTCGAGCAGGCAACCGAGCGCTGGATTCGCTTCGGCGCGCCGCTTCTCGACCAGATTCTCGACCGACGGCGCCGCCTGCTTTCGTTCGCTGCGAACAGCGTGTTCGCCTTCGTTCGCTGGGCATCGAACGACTATGGCACGATCCTCTCCCGGCTCGATATCGTCCGCGCCGTCGCCCCCGGCGACGCCTATACGACGCTTCCCTGCGTCGCACCCGGCGGCGAGCTGCTGCTTCATCTCCACGGCTGGCCGAAGGTCCGCGCCGGTCTCGCGCTGATCGATCGCGTCGAGGATCTGGGCGTCGATCCTTGCGCGGTTGCACCCGACTATTGGCGCCATGCCCATAACCGGCTGATCGCCGGCTATGCTCCGCGCGCCTATTCGCTGGCGCGTCATCGCGCGTGGCTGTTGCGCCGCGAGATTGGCGCATGAGGCGCTTCGGTATCCTGCTCACCGGCTATTGCGCGATCGGCGCGCTGGTCATCCCGGCGTTCCTCAAGCCCATCCCGCGCCTGGTCTGGAATGCCAGCGCCAGCGTGCCGGTCGGCCTCTATGCGGCGCGACCCGCCGGCAGCGTGAAGCGCGGCGATCTGGTTGCGGCGCAAGCGCCTGCTCCGATCGCCCAGCTCATGGCGGCGCGGGGCTATCTGCCGCTCCGCGTGCCGATGCTCAAGCACGTCCTGGGCGTCGCCGGGCAGACCGTATGCCGTACCGGCCTTGTTGTCACAATCGACGGCACGCGCGTCTCGGAGGCCCGAACGCACGATCGGATGGGGCGACTGCTCCCATCCTGGAGCGGGTGCCGGACGCTCCGCTCCGGCGAAGTTTTCCTGCTCAATCCCGCGTCTCCCGACAGCTTTGACGGGCGATATTTCGGCCCGGTTCCCGCGCGCGGAATCGTCGCGGTGCTCGCACCCCTTTGGCTTCCGGACGGCGGCGCCGTCGCCCCGGCAAGCGCGCCCTCCGGGCGCGAACCTTCCCCCGAACCAAAGGCCCAAGGAGTTTCCCATGATCAACATCGGTGAATTCAACGAGCGTGGCGACGGCTTTGCCGGGCGCCTCGAAACTTTCGCGATCGGAGCTGCCCTGACCATCGTTCCCGCGCAGCGGAGCGATGCGCGCAATGCGCCCGATTACCGCGTCCATGTCGGCGAAAATGGCGATGGGCCGGAGGTCGGCGCTGGCTGGAAACGGACCGGCGAGAAGGCCGGAGCCTATATCGCGATCGTCATCGACGATCCCGTTTTCCCCCGCCCGATCCGCGCCAACCTCTTCCGACCGGCGGTCGAGGGCCAGCCGCACCTGCTCTTCTGGCAGCGCAACCAGCGCCGCCGCGAGACCGAGCAGCAGTGATGAACCACGCGATCGGCCATCGAATTGTCGGCCTGGCGCTCGTGGTGGCGGGTCTTTGCGCGCCGCTGGCGAGCGCGCACGCCGCCATCATCGCGGTGCCGTGCAAACCAGCCATGGTGCTCGATGAGCCGATCGCACGCGCCGCCCAGCGCTTCGCCATTCCGGACACGCTCATCCGTGCCGTGATCGTCGTGGAGAGCGGTGGGGTGGTCTACGCAGTATCGCCGAAAGGGGCGATGGGGCTGATGCAGCTGATGCCCGGAACATGGGCTGATCTGCGACGACGGTACGATTTGGGCGGCGATCCTTTCGATCCCTGCGACAACATCTTTGCCGGTACCGCATACCTTCGCGAGCTGCTCGACCGGTATGGCGATCCAGGGTTTCTGGCCGCCTATAATGCGGGGCCGGGGCGGTACAAAGCCTATCTTGCGGGCCGTCCTTTGCCCGCCGAAACCGTCGCCTATGTCGCCCGTTTGTCGGGCCGGTTGATGGACGGCGGTGCCTCTGCAAAGCGCCGTACCTTGCCCGATCCCGAGGCCTGGCGTGGCGGCGAACTGTTCGTTCGCTCACCTTTAACAGAGGTCGACGAACCCGCGCGTTCGGGCGGATCTTCGTCTTCCGAACCTCAGACCAAGCCCGACTCTCGCCCGTCAGAGGCCGCTCGAGACACCGTGTTCGTGCGTCGGACGGGCGTTCCCAAATGATGGGTCTGGCGGTCCCAGAATGGCCCATTCGCTTCAGGAAGGACGGAAGCGAAAGCAGGCTGTGGGAGCTGCAGGGGGGAGGGTGTGGGGGATGGCGAGATAAAAGCGCCGCCGTCGGTGCGGGCGCATGTGGTTGTTCCGATTGCGGAATTTGCGCCGTCTGTCCCCACACCCTGCCGTCGCCTGACCGATTTTATCTTGGAAATTCAATACCTCGGGCGCTGGCAGCGTCGCCGGAAGCACGCCAATGACCGCTGGCGACGATGATCTTCGGGTGCGACCCGGAAAGGGGCGAAGCCGGGGGTCGGGGAGCGTCAAGCCGCTGAGCCTGGCCGCGCAGGTCAAGCGCGCTGCGGCCCGCGCCGGGTTCGCCCGACGACCAGGCCGGCGCGCTGGTGGAACCGGGCGGCTGGGGCGTGGCCGTGGCGCCGCGCTTTCGGGCCGGCGCTCGGCGACGTCGCGGCGGGTGATCGTCAAGGCCAGGATCGTCCGGCATTCGGGGCCGAAATTTCGAGCGGCGCCGCTTGCCCGGCACATCGCCTATCTCGAACGTGACGGCGTGACCCGTGATGGGCGCGACGCATCGTTGTTCGATGCCAGATCCGACCGGGCGAGCGGTGACGCGTTCGCTGGCCGCTGCGCAGACGACCGGCATCATTTCCGCTTCATCGTGTCGCCCGAGGATGCCGGCGAACTCGCGGACCTGAAGACCTTCACCCGCGAGCTGATGGGCGACATGTCGAAAGATCTCGGCACGCGGCTCGACTGGGTCGCGGTCGATCACTGGAATACCGACAATCCGCACGTCCATATCCTGGTCCGCGGCGTCGCTGAGGACGGCGCCGACCTCGTCATCGATCGCGGCTATATATCGCATGGCCTGCGCGACCGCGCGGAGGCGCGCGTCACCTTGGAGCTGGGGCCTCGTACCGAGCAGGAGATCCAGCGCGCGCTCGACCGCGAAGTCGAAGCCGACCGATGGACGAGCCTCGACAATGGCCTGCAATCGCGCGTGGGCGAGGACGGCATCGTCGATCTCCGGCCCTTACCGGCCGGCGCGCCCGACCGCCGCACGCTGTTGTTCGCCGGTCGCGCGCAGAAGCTCGAGCGGCTTGGTCTAGCGACACCGGCAGGACCGGCTCGCTGGACCCTCAGGCCCGATATCGAGTCTCGGCTTCGCGAACTTGGCGACCGCGGCGACATCATCAAGTCGATGCACCGCGCGATGCGGGATGCAGGGCACGCGATCCACGAAGGGCGCCTGGCCATCCATCCTCCCGGTACGCCGCAAGCCGTGACCGGGCGCCTGGTCGCCCGAGGCCTGCAGGATGAGTTGACCGGCACCGCCTATGCGATCGTCGATGGGGTCGATGGCCGCCACCACCACTTGCGGTTCGGGGATCTCGAGCTGACCGGCGACGCTCCCGTCGGAGCGATCGTCGAGCTGCGGGGCTGGCAGGACCGTAACGGCGTCCAGCGCAGCGCGCTCGCGGTGCGCAGCGATCTTCCGATCGAGAGCCAGGTGACCGCGCGGGGTGCGACCTGGCTCGACCGGCAGCTATTGGCGCGCGACACCGCGCAAGCCAGCGTCGGGTTCGGGGCTGAGGTTCGCGAGGCGATGGCGGCCCGCGAGGATCACCTCGTTGCCGAGGGGCTGGCGACCCGCACGGGCAAACGTGTCACGCTCGCCCCGAACCTGATCGACACACTGCGCTCGGCCGACTTGCGCGAGGCGTCCGCACGGATCGCCGCGCGGACCGGGCTCACACCCTATCAAAATACGCCCGGCTCGACGATCGCCGGCACCTATCGTGAGCGGGTCACGCTCGCCTCGGGCCGCTTTGCGATGATCGACGACGGGCTCGGCTTTCAGCTCGTTCCCTGGCGCCCGGCGCTCGATCGGCAGCTTGGGGCCACCATCACCGGCACGATGGCTCCCGGTGGCGGCATCGACTGGACCTTCGGCCGCAGCCGCGGCCTCGGCATCTAGAAAGGCATTCCCATGCAATCCTCGAAGATCCTCTGGGGGCAGGTCATCATCGTGTTGTTGATCGTGCTCGGCGCGGTCTGGGGTGCGACACAATGGACCGCCCAGGCGCTCGGCTATCAGAGCGAGCTTGGACCGCCCTGGTTCTGGGTTGCGGGCTACCCCGTCTATCCGCCGCCCGCCTTCTTCTGGTGGTGGTTCAGCTTCGACGCCTATGCGCCCGAAATCTTCGTGAAAGGTGCGTACGTCGCAGCCTCCGGCGGGATCGCCGCGGTCGTGGTCGCGGTCGGCATGTCGGTCTGGCGCGCACGCGAACGAAAACATGCCGAGACCTATGGCTCTGCACGCTGGGCCACGCGCCGCGAGGTCGAGGCTGGCGGGCTGCTCGGCGACGACGGGGTGGTGCTCGGCCGGCTCGATGACGCCTATCTTCGCCATGATGGCCCTGAGCATGTGCTGTGCTTCGCACCGACGCGGTCGGGCAAGGGTGTCGGTCTCGTCATCCCCTCGCTGCTGACCTGGGCTGGTTCGGCGATCGTCCACGACATCAAGGGCGAGAACTGGACGCTGACCGCGGGCTTCCGCGCGCGGATCGGACGAGTGCTGCTGTTCGACCCGACCAATGCGGCCTCTGCCGGCTACAATCCGCTGCTCGAGGTGCGCAAGGGCGAATGGGAGGTTCGCGACGTCCAGAATGTCGCCGACGTGCTGGTCGATCCCGAGGGCTCGCTCGAGCGGCGCAACCATTGGGAAAAGACCAGCCACGCGCTGCTGGTCGGCGCGATCCTCCACGTTCTCTATGCCGAGCCCGACAAGACGCTCGCCGGTGTCGCCGCTTTCCTCTCCGATCCGAGGCGGCCGATCGAAGCAACGCTCGCTGCGATGATGTCGACCCGTCATTTGGGCGAAGCCGGTGTCCATCCCGTGGTCGCCTCTGCCGCGCGCGAACTGCTCAACAAATCCGAGAATGAGCGCTCGGGCGTGCTGTCGACCGCCATGTCGTTCCTGGGCCTCTATCGCGATCCGGTCATCGCCCAGGTCACCAGCCGTTCCGAATGGCGGATCGCCGACCTCGTCGAGGGCGAACGGCCGGCGACGCTTTACCTCGTCGTTCCCCCTTCCGACATCAGCCGGACCAAGCCGCTGATCCGGCTCCTGCTCAACCAGATCGGCCGGCGGCTGACCGAGGAGCTCAAGCCCAGCGCCGAACGCCACAAGGTACTGCTGATGCTCGACGAGTTCCCGGCGCTCGGCCGGCTCGACTTCTTCGAGTCCGCGCTGGCGTTCATGGCCGGCTATGGATTGAAGGCGTTCTTGATCGCCCAGTCGCTCAACCAGATCGAGAAGGCTTACGGCCCCAACAATGCGATCCTCGACAACTGCCATGTCCGGGTGAGCTTCGCGGCCAATGACGAGCGCACCGCCAAGCGAATCTCGGATGCGCTCGGCACCGCGACCGAGATGCGGGCGATGAAGAATTATGCGGGCCATCGGCTTTCGCCCTGGCTCGGTCATCTCATGGTCTCGCGCACCGAAACTGCGCGCGCGTTGCTGACGCCGGGCGAGGTCATGCAGCTGCCGCCCGACGACGAGATCGTGATGGTGGCGGGCGTCCACCCGATCCGGGCGATGAAGGCGCGCTATTTCACCGACCGGCGGCTGACGAGCCGGGTGATCGACCCGCCTGCGCCAGGACCGGCGCGGACACCCCGGGCAAACGACTGGTCGGCGCTCCCAATCCCGGATCGCGCGCAGCCCATCGACACAGCGGTGCAAGGCGATGATGATTCCGCGAATGGCGGCATCCGCCGTGAGCCCGAGCTGCCCGAAGAACAGGATATCGTGCCCCGTCCGGCACCGCCGCCCGGCGAGTTCGAGTTCGATGACAGTGCCACCGAGGATGCGACCGTCACGCGACGTCTGACCGACCGGATGCGCGGAACCGCGCGGCAGGCATCGCTCGATCCCAAGGACGGGATCGACCTATGAGTGCGCTTCGGATCAAGCACACCTTCCGGCTTCCGCCCGACCTGTCGGCGCAACTCGCCGACTATGCGGCGCGCAAGCGCGTGCCCCAGGCGCTGGTGGTCGAGACGGCGCTCTCCTCCTTCCTTTCGGGAGACAGCAGCGAGCATCTCGAGGGCGTACTGAGCCGGCGCCTCGACCGTCTATCCCGGCAGGCGGATCGGCTGACCTGGCATGTCGAGCTCGGCAACGAGACGCTGGCCCTGTTCGTGCGGTTCTGGCTGATCAACAATCCGCCGCTTCCGGACACCGCGCTTGCCGCGGCCCAGGCCATGGGCAGGGAACGCTGGGAGCGGTTCGTCGAAACCCTCAACCGGCGCATGGAGTTCGGGCCGCGGCTGAGGAACGAGATTTCGGAGGATGTCGATGGGACCGGTGAACGAGGCTCGGCCGATGCCGGCGAGCCGTCCGGCTGATGTGGTCCCGGATGCGACAGCGTGGCGCTTCTGCTGGCGGGTATGCTGTCGCCGGCGGCTCGGTCGCCGTCTGCCGAGGCCGGGTCCCCGGATCTCTAATCTGCTTGTCGATTTCACGATCAAGCTCTTCGCGCAGCGCCCGGCCCCAATGCCTGCGCCAGGGCCGTAGTGGTGAGGGTACCGCGAGACCGAGCTGGCCGGCTCTCCCGCGAATGGCATCCTGCGTCCGCTGCATCCGCCGGGCGATCGCGGCCGGGGGTTCGCGTGCGGCGATGAGCGCGCGCAATTGCGCATCCTCGTCTTCGGACCACTGCCGGCCGCCGTTCGCGCGCGCACGCGGGGGCGTGGGCCGATCTTCTCCGCCATCGCCGGTCATCGGCGCTGCTTCCTGCCGTTACGGGCTGGTGGTTTGGCGGGCGATGGCTTCTTGCCCGCAAGCAGAGTGCGAAGCGCATCGTCGGCCTCACACATGCGGGCGTGGCTCGCTCGGCTCGGGCGGCCCCGAAACAGGAAGCCGACCATCCCCCGAAACTCGACGCGATGGTGCAGCCTGGTGCCGAGCGGATGCGGCGCCAGCTCGTAGCGTTCTACCTGCTCAAAGAAATGGCGGATCCCCATGGCCCACTCGAATGCGACATTGCGTTCAAGACGGGTGATCTTGCCCGGCGAATGCCGCTTGCGGCGGGTGCGCAGGTCGCTGGTGTACTCATAATCGATCTCCGCCCCGGCCTTGGCCTCGCCCGTCAGGCGGATGAACGGATGCCAAGTCTTGTAGCCGGGAAAGTCCGTCAGGATCCGCCAGACCTTAGCCGGCGGCGCGGCGACGGCGATCTCGTTCTCGACCGCGATCACGCGCCGCGGTCCCGATATGCCAGCAGCCGAAGCGCGTTGAACACCACCACCAGCGTGGAACCTTCGTGCGCTGCCACCGCCGGGCCGATGCCGAGGCCCAAGATCGTCGCCGGGACGAGCAGGGCCACGACGCCGAGACTGACGAACACATTCTGGCGGATGATTGCGCGCGTGCTGCGGCTGAGGCCGACCGCGAACGGCAGGTGGGCGAGATCGTCTGCCATCAACGCCACGTCCGCGGTCTCGAGAGCCACGTCCGAGCCCGCGGCTCCCATCGCAATACCGACCGTGGCGTTGGCCATGGCGGGCGCGTCATTGACCCCGTCGCCGACCATCGCGACCTTGCCCTTGTCGCGCAGCTTGCGGATCGCATCGACCTTGTCCTCGGGCATCAGGTCGCCGATCGCTTCGTCGATCCCGACTTCGGCGGCGATGGCCTCGGCGACCTTCTGATTGTCTCCTGAGATCATGATCATCCGCGTGATGCCGAGCTTGCGGAGGCGAGCGAGGGTATCCTTGGCGGACTTGCGCGGCGTATCCATCAGGCCGATGGCGCCCAAATCCTTGTCGTCGCGTCGCACGATCATCGTGGTGCGCCCGCCCGAGCGCAGCTTCGCGATCGCGTCCGACATCTCGGCCGAGAGCGGGGCAACACCGTCGCTGCCGAACATCTCGGCCTTGCCGATCAGGATCGTCGCGCCGTCCAGTTTCGCGCGGACGCCGCGACCGGTCAGGCTCTCCAGATCGCTCGCGGTCGGAATGGCCAGATCGCCAACGCGGTCGAGCCCGTCCTCGGCGATCGCGCGCGCCAGCGGGTGATGACTCAGCCGTTCGACTGCGACGGCGATGGACAGCAGGTCCGACTGGGATACGCCGTCGACCGGGATGACGTCGGTGATGCGCGGCCGACCTTCGGTCAGCGTCCCGGTCTTGTCGAACGCGATGGCGTTCAGCGAGCCGAGATTCTCCAGCGGTCCGCCACCCTTGACCAGCACGCCGCCGCGCGCGGCGCGCGCAACGCCCGACAGGACGGCGCTCGGCGTGGCGATCGCCAGCGCGCAGGGGCTGGCGGCGACCAGCACCGCCATCGCGCGGTAGAAGCTGTCGCGGAAAGGCTCGTCGACGACGACCCAGGCGAACAGCAACGCGACGGTGAGCGCCAGCACCGAGGGCACGAAAATCCGCTCGAACCGATCAGTGAAGCGCTGGGTCGGAGACCGCTGCGTTTCCGCCTCGCTCACCATCTTGACCACCTTGGCGAGTGCGCTGTCGCTCGACTTCCTTGTGACCTCGATCTCGATCAGGCCGCTGCCGTTTACCGTGCCAGCGAAGACCCGATAAGCGGACTCGAGGGTTTCAGGGGCAGCGGTCGCGGCAGCATGATCGACGACCGGCCGCTTGTCGACCGGCATGCTCTCGCCGGTGACGGGTGCCTGGTTGACGCTGCTGGTGCCCTTGATGAGGAAGCCGTCGGCCGCGATCCGCTCGTCGGGCTTGACGATCACGGTGTCGCCGATCTCCAGTTCCTCGACCGGGATCTCGGTCTCCTTGCCATCCCGGCGGACCAGGGCGGTCTGCGGGGCAAGCTCGGCCAATGCCTCGATCGCCCGCTTGGCGCGGCCCATCGCGTAATGTTCGAGCGCATGGCCAAGGCTGAACAGGAACAGGAGCAGCGCGCCTTCGGCCCAGGCCCCGAGTGCCGCAGCTCCGGCTGCGGCGACGAGCATCAGCGTGTCGATTTCGAAGCGCCTGAGCTTCAGATTATCGATCGCCTCGCGCAGCGTGAAGAATCCGCCGAACGCGTAAGCGCCGATGAAGAAGGCGAGCGGTACCCATGCCGGTGTGGCCACCAGCTTCTCGATCGCGAAGCCGATACCGAGCAAGGCGCCGCAGAGCAGCGCGAAGATCAGCTCGCTGTTCGGGCCGAAGATGCCACCATGTGCGTGTTCGTGCCCGCCTTCACCGTCGCCATGATCGTGATCGCCGTGATCGTGCTTCTCGCCGGGCTTGTGGTTGTGCTCCATGTCGTGCTTGGCCTCCCCTTGGCCCGGGGTAACGGGACGGGCTTTGGTGCCGTGGGGCTTGCGCTCATGGACGCCGATCTGGCCGAGGAAGCTGCGCAGTGCCTCTTCGGTGACTGCATCGCGGTCGTATTCGATCCGGATCATGCCGGCGGCGCTGGCTTCCGCTTCCAGCACGCCCTTCACTCGAAGCAATTGGTCCGAAACGCTGCGCGCCTTGCGCTGGTGTCCGATACCATCGACGTTCCAGGCGAGATGCCCGAACCGCTCGGTGAGCTCGGCCCCGGTGCCAACGACGATTTCGTTGATCCGGGCGAGCGATAACGTGTCCGGGTCGTAATGGACGCAGAGTTGGGCGGGCGCATTGGCCGCATCGCCCTTAACGACATGGACCTGCTCGATACCCGGCCTGCCGGTGAGCTCGCCCAACAGCCGGCCGACGCACGCATCGGCGGCATTCGGAATCTCTGGCAGGATGACGGGGATATCCAGGCGGAGCTTGGCGCTCATAGGTTCGATCCTTCACTGTGAATTTCGAGATTGCGGGGCGCGCTCATCCGAGCGTCTCTTCGATCAGCAGCAGGGCGAGGAAGCCGACGAAGAACATCGCGGTGACGAGCGGCGTGTCCTTCTTGGCATGGGCTTCGGCGAGCAGCTCCTCGGCGACGAGGTAGAGCAGCGCCATCAGGCCGAAGCTCAGGAAGCCGACGATGACCGGGGCGGGCAGCTCGGCAACCGACAAGCCGAGTGCGGCACCGCCGGGCAGGAGGAGCGCGATTGCGCCGACGATCCAGATGATCTTGGCCTTGGAGCGGATTGTCTCGCCCAGCTCGGTGGTCAGCATGAGGCCGAGGAAGAGCACTTCAAGAGTGAGGGCGATGGTGAGGAGCAGGCCGGCCTTGGTGCCGACGACGAAGGCGAGCCCCAGCACAAGACCGTCGATCGCGATATCGATTGCGATGGCACCGAGCAGCGCGGCCGGCCCTCGGAACTGCCCTTCGAAGGCCTTCAGCCCCAGCATGGTCACCACGCCGAGCGTGCCACCGATGAGTGTCGCCGTCGTATAGGCGCCGTGCATGACCTGGGGGACGATCTCGGTCGCAGCGGCCGCGAACACCACACCCGCGGCGAGATGCTGCATCGCGCTCACCAACCGGGGACCCGGTGGACGGATGACCGCGAAGATCGACCCGAGCAGGATCGCGAGGAGTGGGATGATGGTGTAGCTCAGAACGGGCATCGAGCCCTCCTTGGCTGGTTGGATGCGCCGATGGCGGGCAAGGGTGCGACACCCGCCGATCGCGGCTCGTCCGAGCCGCGCGACCAGATGCCGCACCCCTTCATCAGGCCGCGTCCGTGCCGGTCAGAAGTGCGGTGTTGCCACCCAGCACCTCGACCGCTTCGAGCGTGATCAGCCCGATACCCTGCACGTCGGAGAGCGTCGCCGCGAAGCTGCGCAGCTTTTCCTCCGCGTCGATGATCTCGATGACGACCGAGCGATCGCTTTCGAGAACATGGCGGCGGTGCTGGTGTGCCGAATGGCCGAAGCCGATCAGCGCTTCCAGGATCGTCGCTCCCGCGAGATGTGCGTCGCGCGCACGACTGGCGACCACTTGGAGGACCTTGCGGTCCCCGAAATAGGCGGCTTCATCGGTATAGATGCGAAGGAGCCTGTGGTTCTGCATCGTCATTCTCCTTGCTCTACGGGTTGGGTGTTGCCCTGCGCCGCCACGCGCTCCTCACGGCGCGCCGCCAAGCGTTCGCCCCAACCGAGGACGACCTTGGAAATCGCAGGGAGGACGAGCAGCGTCAGGATGGTCGCCGCGATGAGGCCGCCGATGACCACCGTCGCCAGTGGCTTCTGCACCTCGGCACCGGTGCCGTGGGCCAGCGCCATCGGCACGAAGCCGATTGCCGGCACGAACCCGGTCATCACCACCGCGCGCATCTTCTCGGTGGTGCCCTCGATGATCGCCCGGCTGAGCTCCACGCCGGCATCGAGCCGCTCGCGGATCGCCGTCATGACGACGAGACCGTTGAGCACCGCGACGCCCGCAAGGCAGATGAACCCGACCGCGGCGGATACCGAGAAGGCGATCCCGGTCATTGCGAGGGTGAACACGCCACCGGCGAGGCCTAACGGCACCGCGAGGAACACCGCGGCCGCCCGCGAGAGTCCGCCAAGCGCCATGTAGAGCAGGCCGAAGATCACCGCGAAGCAGAGCGGCACGACGATCGACAGGCGCTGCGACGCCGCCTGCAGGTTCTGGAACTGCCCACCCCATTCGAGATAGGAGCCCGCCGGAAGCGCCACCTTGTCGACCGCGGCCTGGGCCTCGGCGACGAACGAACCCACGTCGCGACCACGCACATTGGCCTGGATGACCACGCGGCGCTTCCCGTTCTCGCGGCTGATCTGGTTCAGGCCTTCGCTGAACCGGAACTGCGCCACGCGCGACAGCGGCACGGACTCGCGCTTGCCGCTCACTTCGTTGGGAAGCAGGACCGGCAGGTTGGCGAGCGCGTCCAGGCTCTGGCGCGTCGTATCGGGCACCCGGACGGTGATCTCGAAGCGACGGTCGCCCTCGAACACCAGTCCAGCTTCACGCCCGCCCATCGCGGCGGCGACGGTATCGGCGACCTCCTCGACGGTGAGCCCGAACCGGGCAATCGCCGCGCGGTCGAAATTGACCTCCAGCGTCGGCGAGCCGCTGGTCTGCTCGGCCTTGACGTCGGCCGCTCCCGGGATGGTCTGGAGCGCCGCGACGATCCGTGTCGCGGTAGCGCCCATCTTGTCGAGATCGTCGCCGTAGAGCTTGATCGCGACGTCGCCGCGGACGCCGGCGATCAGTTCGTTGAAGCGCAGCTGGATCGGCTGGCTGACTTCATAGACCTGACCCAGCTTGGCGCCCGAGACCTTCTCGATGCGCGCCAGGACATCGGCCTTGGTCTTGACGCCGGCAGGCCATTCCTCCTGTGGCTTCAGGATGACGAAGCCGTCCGAAATGTTGGGCGGCATCGGGTCGGTCGCGACTTCGGCTGTACCCGTTTTCGAGAACATCAGCTCGACTTCGGGCAGGCTCGATACCGCCTGCTCGACACCCCGCTGCATCATCAGCGATTGTTCGAGGGCGACCGAGGGAACGCGGGTCGAGGCCAGCGCCACGTTCTTCTCGTCGAGCTGCGGAATGAACTCCTGCCCGAGGAAGCCGAACACGAAGATCGATGCAGCGAAGAACGCGAAGCCCGCGCCAATGAAGGGCCAGGGCTTGGCTACCGCTCGCTCGAGAAGCGGGATGTAGCGCGTCTTCGACTTGGCGATCAGCCAGACTTCCTTCTCCGCGACCCTGCCGCGGATCAGCAGCGCGACGAGCGCCGGGACTAATGTGAGCGCGAGGATGAAGGCCGCGACGAGCGCCAGCATGATGGTGATCGCCATAGGCGAGAAGGTCTTGCCCTCGACGCCGGTGAACATCAGCAGCGGTGCGAAGGCGAGGAGGATGATCGCCTGACCGAACACTGTCGGCCTGATCATCTCGCGGCTCGCCCGCATCGTCTCCTCGAGCCGCTCGCGGACCGTGAGCAGGCGCCCTTCATGCTGCTGACGATGCGCCAGCCGGAACAGGCAATTCTCGATGATGATGACCGCGCCATCGACGATCAGCCCGAAGTCCAGCGCGCCGAGGCTCATCAAATTGCCGGGCACTCGGAAGGCGTTCATGCCCATCGCCATCATCAGGAACGAGAAGGGGATGACGAGCACCGCGATAAGCGCGGCCCGCCAGTTGCCGAGGAGGAGGAACAGCGCCGCCGCCACAAGGACGGCGCCTTCGGCAAGATTGCGCTGGACCGTCGAGACGGTGGCGTTGACCAGCATCGAACGGTCGAGGACCGGCGTGACCTTGATGCCAGGAGGGAGCGATTTGGCGATGCTGTCGAGCCGGTCGCGAACCGCACCGGCGACGGTGCGGCTGTTCTCGCCGATCAGCATCAGCGCGGTGCCGATTACGGCCTCATGACCGTTCATGCTGGCGGCACCGGTGCGAAGTTCGCCGCCGACGCGCACGGTCGCGACGTCCTTGATGGCGACCGGAATGCCGCCGCGTGTCGCGACGATCGCATCGGTGATCTCGTCGAGGTCGCGGATGCGGGCATCGGCGCGCACGAGGAACGCCTCGCCGCCGCGGTTGAAATAATTGGCGCCGACCGCGAGGTTCGCGGACTCGAGCGCTTTCGCCAGCTCGGAGAAGGAGATGCCGTAGTTGGCGAGCTTCACCGGATCAGGCTCGACGATATACTGCTTGGCGTAGCCGCCGATCGAATCGATGCCGGCGACGCCTTGGACGGTGCGGAGCTGGGGCCGGATGATCCAGTCCTGCACGGTGCGCAGATAGGCGGCGCGTGAGACGTCGTCGGCAAGCCGGTCCCCTTCGGGTGTCAGGAAGCTGCCGTCGCGCTGCCAGCCGGGCTGGCCGTCCTTGATGGTCGCGCCCTTGCCGCCAGGATTGGCGAAATCGACTGAATACATCAGCACTTCGCCAAGTCCGGTGGTGACCGGCCCGATCTGTGGCTGCACGCCGTCCGGGAGTGAATCCCGGGCCTGGGTCAAGCGCTCGCTCACCTGCTGGCGCGCGAAGTAGAGGTCAGTCTGATCGGTGAAGATCGCGGTGACCTGGCTGAATCCGTTGCGTGAGAGCGACCGTGTCGTCTCTAGGCCCGGAATGCCCGCAAGTGCGGTCTCGATGGGGAAAGTAACGCGCTTCTCGATTTCGATCGGCGAGAGGCCGCGTTCGACGGTATTGATCTGGACTTGTCGATTGGTGATGTCGGGGACGGCATCGATCGGCAGCTTGGTGAGCTGCCAGACACCGATGCCGGCGACGGCCAGGAAGAGCAGAAGCACTGCCCAGCGCGCGCGGACGGATAGTCCGATTAGACTTGCGATCATGGGTTCGTTCCCAAAGGCGGGTCGACCGCGTCGGCAAAGGCGACGCGGGACGCGATGATGTACGGAGCGGCGTGGTCGAGGCCGGCAGCCGGCCGGGCGCTAGGCCCGGCTGCTGTCGCTCGTGGCGCTGGCGCCAGCGTCATTCCTCTTCACCGGCGCCCTTTCCGAGCTCGGCCTTGAGCAGGAACGCCTGGCGCGTCGCGATCGTCTGGCCGTTCGACAGGCCGCTCAGGATCTCGACCCGGCCCGCGCTGCGGCGGCCGAGCGATACCGGAACCGCCTTGAAGCCGGCGGCGGTCCGGACGAACACGACGTCGCGGCCCTCGACCGACTGAACGGCTTCCTCGGGCACGACGATTGCCGTCGAGCTTTCGCCGCGGCTCGGCTTCAGACGGACGCGAACCGCCAGACCGGGCTGCAGCTCCCCGCCATCGACGTCGAGCACCGCAGTCGCGGCACGCGTCTCGCCGTTGAGAGTCGGGGTCACCGCGCGGACCCGCGCATTGACGGTGCGGCCGTTGGGCATCTCGACCACGGCGGTGTCGCCCGGTGCGATACGGGCCGCATCGACCGAGCCCACAGACGCTTCGACCTGGACCAGGCGCGGATCGGCGACACGGAACAGTTCCGCCTCGGGCTGGACGAAGGCACCCAGCGTCACGGTGGCAACCGTGACCCGGCCGGAGATCGGACTCGTGACGATCACGCCGCGACCATCGCTGGTGACACGGGCTGCGCCAGCGGACACCTGGGCTCGACGCACCTCGGCCTGTGCCGCAGCATAGTCCGCCTCGGCACGCTCGAGATCGACCCGCGCCGAAACACGCTGCCGGACTAGATACCGTTCGCGTTCGAGATTCTTGCGGGCCAGCTCGGCCCGGGCATTGGCAACCGTCCGCTCGGAGGCGAGCTGGGCCGCGTCCCGGCTTTCAACGATCGCGAGCGGTTCGCCCGCACGGACGCTGTCGCCAAGGCGCTTGAAGACGCGGATGACCGCGCCTCCCGCTCTGGCGGTGACCACCGCTTCGCCGTTTGGCGATGCGGTGACCGTGCCTTGCGCGACTACCTCGGCACCGAGGCCGCCAGCATTGACGGTTTCGGTCTCGATGCCTGCCGACTTGATCGCCTCGGCGGTCATGGCGACGCTGTCAGGCGTCGCTTCTGCCTTGGCCGGTTCCGCCTTGGCGGCTTCCTGAGCCACCGGTGCCGATGGCGCCGTCATGCGAGCGACGGAGAAGCCCCCCACCGCGGCGACGAGCACGGCCGCGCTGACGCCGCCAAGGAGGCGCTTGTCATTGAAGTTCATTGCATGTCTCCGGAAAGCGAAGGGGCCGGCGTCGTCAGGCGCGCCAGGCGGGCTTCGGCATCATGATAGGCAGCGAGTGCATCGATCTGGGCGATGCGGGTCTCGAGCAGGGTCCGTTCGGCGTCGATCAGGATGAGCTGGTCGAACTTGCCCTGGCCGTAGCCGACGCGGGCGATCCGCGCCGATTCGATGGCGGCTTCGAGCGCAGGCCCGGAGGCGCGTACCGCTGCGGCCGCATTGTCGCGGTCCGCGGTCGCATCCGCGATCGCGGCGTCGACATCGAGGCGGACACCCCGGCGCCTCGCATCGGCTTGCGTCCGTTCGGCATTGGCCTGCGCCACGCTCGCCGTGCCTCGGTTGAAGAGCGGAAGCGGGACCGAGACGCCGAACACCATCGCCTGGCTGTTGCTGCTCTCGATCCGACGCGTGCCGGCACTGAGCGTCAAGTCGGGAATGCGCTGGCTACGGGCGACCCGGACATTGGCGTCGGCGATCGAATAGTCGGCGGACGCCACGGCATAGGACAGCGTGCCTTCGATATTGATCGGGGCCGTGGGGCCGAAGACGCCGGTCCGGTCGAACCATGCCTGGTCGAGATCCCCGGCGATCGGCTGACCGATCAAGCGTTCCAGATTGCTCCGTGTGACCCCAACCGTCCGCTCGGCACGCTCGACGTCGGTGCGGGCATTGACCAACTGCACCTGCGCACGCTGCTCGTCGATCGGGGAGGTGGCGCCGACCATGACCCGGTCGGACGCAACGCGCAGCGCCTCCTCGGCGATGCGAAGCTGCTCGCGCGCCACGATCAGCCGCCGCTCTGCCGCGACCGCGACGATGTAGGCTTGCGTGACCCGCAGCCTCAGGTCCGCAATCGTGACGGCGGATTCGAGGCGCGCCCGGTCGAGGCGGGCATTCGCTACGCCGACTCGCGCGTTGCGCTTGCCACCGAGTTCGAGTGGCAGTGCGAAGCCTACAGTGGTCTCGGACTCTCCGATCCCGCGATATGGACCGGTTCCGGCGACATTTTCCAACTCGACCGAGACGCTCGGATTGGGCCGCAGGCCGGCGACGGTTCGGCCTTGCTCGGCGGCACTGACGCCGGCTTCGGCTGCTTCGACATTGGGGGACGACACGCCGGCGAGCGTGAGCGCTTGATTCAGTGTGGTGACGTCACGCGCCTCTATCGGCGGTGCGGTCTGCGCCTGCGCAATTCCTGCGCAGGACGCCGCGGCGAGAAGCGCCGCGATGAGACGAGACATAAGTGGGATTCTCCCTGACGTTCGCAAAAAACCCCGCGCGCTAGGCACGCGGAGGGACGGCGAAGTCAGGCGATCGGAGGCCGCAGGTCGCGGTTGGGCGTGAATTCGACCGGCGGCGCGCTCGGCGCTATTCCGGCCTTCATCGTTGCACGCACGAATGGCATGGCAATCGGCTGCGTAACCGGAACGCCAAGCTCGTGGCTGTGGTTGAAATTGTGGTGGTGCGGCGTCGCCTTGTCGCTGTCGCCGGGAACCTCGTCGCCATCGCCTGGCGCGTGGCCGATGGCATCGCCATCGACGGCAGTGATGCAGCCCGCGGTCTCCGAGGCATAGGCGGCCGATGCCTGGAAACCCGACCAAAGCGTCAGGACCAGCATCAGGCTTGCGATCGAGGCGAGCAGCTTCCGCATTGGGCAGCCCTGTAGCCGATGGCGAGGTGGCACGAAAGAGTTTTTCCGCACGCTATTCGCCTGCCGTAGTCATTTTATTATGCGCGAATAGTTGATCGCGTCCGAACCGGCGCATGTTATTTCATCACCAAGCGTCATGCAGAGACTGTGTGTGACTCAACTTCACCTTTTGCTGGTGCACGCAACTCATTACTTGCTTGTTGCAGAATTTGCGCACCGCCGACCAGGCCAAGTGTTGCCATGACTGCAGCGACGGCAAGATCAGGCCATTGCGAACCGGTGCCAAAGACCCCCGCGGCGGCTGCCAGCACCGCTAGATTGCCGATCGCGTCGTTGCGCGAGCAGATCCAGACCGACCGCATGTTCGCGTCTCCCGAGCGGTACCGGTACAGCATCAGCGCGACCCCGCCATTGGCGACCAGCGCGATCGCGCCGACAATCCCCATCGTCTCCGCGCGCGGCACGCCGTCCCCCAGAGCAGCCAGCACCGACGTCACCAGCACATAGGCGCCGAACGCGAAGATCGTCGCGCCCTTCACGACCGCGGCGCGCGAGCGCCAGCGCAGCGCCATGCCGGCGACGCCCAGGCTGATCGCGTAGTTCGCGCTGTCGCCGAGAAAGTCGAGCGCGTCGGCCTGAAGCGCTCGGGAGCCCGAGGCGATGCCAGCGACGATCTCGCCGAGGAACATCGTCAGATTGACGGCGAGCGCGATCCACAGGACCGTCCGCCATCTCTTGTCCGCTCGGGGGTCGGTCGTCTCAGAAGCGCAGCTGCTGCAAACCATGTCGTTCACCTCGACGGGAGCGGTACGACGGCCCATATGGACCTTGAAGTCACTACAGGGTCAAGGCGATAATTCGGTGAAGATCGGCGAACTCGCCCGCGCGACGGGCACCAAGGTCGAGACGATACGCTTCTACGAGAAGATCGGCCTGCTACCGGCACCCGAGCGGACCGACGGCAATTATCGCGACTATTCGCATCCTCACCTCGCGCGGCTGTCGTTCGTGCGTCGGGCCCGCGATCTCGGCTTCACGCTCGACCAGGTCCGCGCCCTGCTCACTTTGGCCGACGACCGGGATCAGCCGTGCAGCGCCGTCGATGTCGTCGCCCGCGAACATCTGTCGCAGATCGACCGCAAGATCGCCGACCTTCAGGCGCTGCGGCGCGAGCTCGATGGCATCATCAGTCAATGCGGCCACGGCGCCATTTCCGAGTGCCGCATCATCGAAGCGCTCGGTCCGTCTGCCGCGACGCACTGATCGTCACCCGGTATTGGCTACGCAGCAGATGTCCCGGCGTCGGCGACACCGGCGCGGTCACGGCCGTTCCACCAGAAGCCGATGACGAGGATCGCCAGGGCGACAGCCTGCGCCAGCACGGTCTGCAGCGTGGGAAACAGGCCGAGGACCTCGATGCGCGGTACCCAGGCCCAGGGCTGGACGCCGATGATGCCGGCTTCCTGAAGTCCGGCCACGCCCTTGCCGGCAAGCACAACCGTCAGCACCGCGATCAGGATAGAGCTCCAGGCGAAGAACTTGGTGATCGGCAGACTGGTGCTGAAGCGCAGCATGGCCCATGCGATCAGCGCGAGCAGGCCGACCGCGGCCAGCGCCCCGGCGAGCAAGGCGACGCCATTCCCCTCCGCCCAGAGCGCGGCGTAGAAGAGGATCGTCTCGAACACCTCGCGGTACACGACGACGAATGCGAGGATGAACAGGAACCAGCCCGAACGACGGGAGAGCGCGTTCGTCATCTTCTCCTTGATGTATCGCTGCCAGGACTCGGCATTGCTCTTTCCGTGCATCCAGATCCCGACGGTCAGCAGGATGACCGCCGCGAACAGCGATCCGAACCCTTCGGTGAGCTCGCGGGACGCACCGCTGATGGCGATCAGGTAGGTGGCGGCGAACCAGGTCAGCACGCCTGCGGCGAGTGCTGCTATCCAGCCGCCATTGACGAAACCGACCATCTCTGGGCGGTCGGTCTTGCGCAAGAACGCGATCATCGCAACGACGATTAGCAAGGCTTCCAGGCCTTCGCGGAGCAGAACGCCGAAGGCCCCGAAGAAGGTCGCGGCGGCGCTGGCGCGGTCCGGCGAGAGCGCCGCTTCAGCCTCGCCGAACAGGACGGCGAGTTGCTTGTTCGAGGCCTCGACCTCGGCCAGCGGCCGGCCGGCACTGATCGCCGCGCGTAGATCGCCCATCGCGCCTTCGATCCGGGCCATCAGCGCGGCGTCGCGCGCCCGCAGGATCGGCTCGACCGGTTCGAACCCGTCGAGATAGGCCGAGAGTGCAAGATCGGAAGCGGCTTTCCGGTCGCCGGCAGCATAGGCCTTGAGGCTGGCGGCAAGCCGCTCGCGGGTCAGGCTGAGCGACCCGGTGGGTGCCGCGGCGATCGCCTCGGGATGGCGGCGAAGATAGGCCGTGACGGCTTCGCCCTTGCCGGCCCCGAGATCGGCGGAGAGCGTTGCCGGGGTCGCGCCGATGAATGCCGCCAGGTTGGGGTAGCGCGCGCGGATCGCCGCATCGTCGCGCCAGACTGCCTCGCCCCTTGCGGCTTGCGACTGTGGAAATGCAAAGCCGCCGACATAGAAGGCCAGCGCCCAGCGATCCTCGCTCGGCAGGGATTCGAAGCTGACCATCGCGGTGCCGTCGAGGCCCTGGGTGATGACCTGATAGAGTCCGAACAGGCTGCGCTGGCGCGCGCGCGTCTGGTCGGTGAACGCGATCGGAGGCGGATTCAGCTTGGCGGCGTTCGGCCCGTGGCCGTCACCGGCCGCGCCATGGCATGACGAGCAGTTCTGCGCGTAGAGCGTCGCGCCGCGACCGAGGTCCGGCATCGATGTCGGAGCCAGAGGCACGGGATAGACGGCCAGCAAAGCCGCTGCGAGCGAACGCGCCTGAGACGCGACCGAGGCTGGATCGGCCTTCGCCGCGACCGAGGCCCGCAACTGATAGGCGCTTCGTAGCAATCCCGCCTTCGCCGGCTTGTCCGGCAGCTGGCCTAGCCGCGAGACGATTTGGCCCGCGAACTCGTTCATTTCGGCAAATTCGGATTGGCTGATGACGCGGCCGCCACCGACCGCGCCGCCGTAATCGACCGCGACATAGTCGAGCAGCCGCCAGGTGGTCTGCACCTCTGCGTCATTCGCCCAGGCCGGACCCGCACAAAGCAGGGCCAGCACCGCCATCAAGGCAAGCCAACTCTGCCTGGTGATTGCCGCGTAGGTGCGATGGGAAGGCGCGATCGATATCAGGGCCATGGAAACACTCTAGTTAAGAATGCTTCGCGTTATCGACCCTCTACCAGCTAGAGGGTCAAGTGGATAATCGTTGGCCAGCGCCCCGCACTGGTTCGTCGCTATGCCCGATCGGCGAATCTGCCGGACATGCAATCTGCCGCTTGCGAGTCGCGATCCCATCTTCCTCCGTCATTGTTGGTGGGCACAGAGCCGGTTGCGACCGGCGCGCGAGCCCGCCGAACCCTTCTAACCTTTCGCTAGGCTACGACGGCAGCAAGTTGCTGTTGCGCTGGCGGATTTTCGTCACCCCTTAGTCACCCCTGTCGCCGGAGCACTTCGCTTCGGTTCGAAGCCAGGGTGTCAATAAGTGACCGCAACAGCCAGATCCGAAGCCTCGCGCCGCGGCGCGCGCATGCTGCGGACGGCGCTGGGCACCGCGATCGCCGCCTGGCTCGACGACCCCGAGATCGTCGAGGTCATGCTCAATCCTGATGGGCGCCTTTGGGTTGATCGCCTCGGCACCGGGCTTGCCGATACCGGCGAAATGGTCTCGGCCGCCGACGGCGAACGGATTATCCGGCTGGTCGCGCACCATGTCGGTAGCGAAGTCCATGCCCGCTCCCCGCGTGTTTCGGCCGAACTTCCGGAAACGGGCGAGCGCTTCGAAGGTCTGCTCCCACCGGTGGTTACTGCGCCGGCCTTTGCCATCCGCAAGCCCGCAGTCGCCGTCTTCACACTCGATGACTATGTGGCCGCCGGCATCATCTCATCCGGGCAATGTGCGTCGCTTCGCGCCAGCGTCGTCGCCCGCGAGAATATCCTGGTCGCGGGCGGCACCGGCACCGGCAAGACCACACTCACCAACGCCCTCCTCGCCGAGATCGCCGGCACCAGCGACCGCATCGTTCTGATCGAGGATACGCGTGAGCTGCAATGCACTGCGCCAAATCTGGTCGCGATGCGGACCAAGGAAGGGGTCGCAACACTGTCCGACTTGGTGCGCTCGTCGTTGCGCTTGCGCCCGGACCGCATTCCGATCGGCGAGGTCCGCGGCGCGGAGGCGCTCGATCTCCTCAAGGCCTGGGGCACCGGCCATCCTGGCGGGTTCGGGACCATCCACGCCGGAACCGCCCTCGGTGCGCTTCGCCGCCTCGAGCAGCTGATCCAGGAAGCCGTCACCACCGTCCCGCGCCCGCTGATCGCCGAGACCATCGGCCTGATCGCGGTGCTGGTGCGCGACGGCGCCGGCCGCCGTCTCGCCGAGCTCGCCCGCGTCGAAGGTCTCGAACCCTCTGGCGAATACCGCCTCCATTTCCTTGACCACGGAGAAATCGAATGAACATCTCGCTTTCCGCCGCCCGCAATCGCGCGGCGGCCTTCACCACCTGCGCGCTGGTCGCGCTCGCAGCCGGCCCCGCCCATGCCTCGGGATCGTCGATGCCCTGGGAGAGCCCGCTCCAGTCGATCCTGGAGAGCATCGAAGGACCCGTCGCCAAGATCATCGCAGTGATCATCATCATCGTGACCGGGCTGACGCTGGCTTTTGGCGAGACGTCGGGCGGCTTCCGCCGCCTCATCCAGATCGTGTTCGGGCTGAGCATAGCGTTCGCGGCCAGCTCCTTCTTCCTCAGCTTCTTCAGCTTCGGCGGCGGGGCGTTGATCTGATGGAAACGCTCGATCCCGGCGCGGCCATTCCCGGCTATTTCGCGCCCGTCCACCGCGCGCTGACCGAGCAGATCCTGCTCGGCGGAGCGCCGCGCTCGGTTGCGATCGTCAACGGCACGCTGGCAGGTGCGGTCGGGCTGGGGCTGCGGCTGTGGCTGGTCGGACTGCTCATCTGGGCAGTCGGCCATGCGGCAGCCGTCTGGGCAGCGCGCCGGGATCCCCAGTTCCTCGAAGTCGGCCGGCGCCATATGCGCTACCCCGCCTTCCTGCGCGCGTGAGGCTGCGATGATGTTCCTCCGCGAATATCGTGCGCGCGGCACGACCCTTTCCGACTTCCTGCCCTGGGCGGCCCTGATCGCGCCGGGCGTCGTCCTCAACAAGGATGGCTCGTTCCAGCGGACAGCCGCGATCCGTGGGCCGGACCTGGATTCGGCGACGCCCGCTGAGCTGGTCGCGACCGCGGGGCGGCTCAACAGCGCGCTCCGGCGGCTTGGGTCGGGGTGGGCGATCTTCTTCGAAGCGCAGCGCGTTCCCGCGCTCGACTATCCGGACGACCGCTTCCCGGACCCTGCCTCGGCGCTGGTCGAGCGGGAACGCCGCGAGCAGTTCGCCGAGGAAGGTGCGCATTTCGAGAGCGCATATTTCCTGACGCTGCAATGGATGCCCCCGCCCGAGGACGCAGCGCGCGCGGAGGGCTGGCTCTATGAAGGCCGATCGCGCAGCGGTGTCGATCCCCATGAGTTGCTCGCCAGCTTCGTCGATCGGAGCACGCGGCTGCTCCAGCTGCTCGAAGGGTTCGTGCCCGAGGCCCGTTGGCTCGATGACGGCGAAACGCTGACCTATCTTCACTCGACCGTCTCGACCAAGCGCCAGCACGTCGGCGTGCCCGACATCCCAATGTATTTGGACTCGATCCTGGCGGACGAGACGCTGGTCGGCGGGCTCGAGCCAAGGCTCGGCAGCCAGCATCTCCGAACGCTAACGGTGACCGGCTTTCCGAGCGCGACCTTCCCCGGGCTGCTCGACGACCTCAATCGGCTCGCCTTCCCGTATCGCTGGGTCACCCGCGCGATCACGCTCGACAAGACCGACGCGACCAAGCTCCTGTCCCGCATCCGCCGCCAATGGTTCGCGAAGCGCAAGTCGATCGCCGCGATCCTCAAGGAGGTAATGACCAACGAGGCGTCCGTGTTGGTCGATAGCGACGCTTCCAACAAGGCGGCTGACGCCGATCTCGCCCTCCAGGAACTCGGCAGCGACGTGGTCGGCCATACGCCCTCGTAGTTGCCGAGGTTGGGGCGGTGCTGGCGGTAGCCGACCAGGGCGGCGAGCTCCGGCGAGAAGCCCCGAGCGATCGCTGGCGGATAGGCGAGCCACTGGTTTTCATAGGGCTTGAGCCATCCAAGGCAGTAGCTGACCACGACCGCCTTGCGGACCTCGCCGCTGCGGTTCGCGCCTGCGCCATGCAGCGTCGAGCCCAGGAACAGGAACGCGTCGCCCGGCCCGAATTCCGCGACGATCGAGCGCTCGGGCATTTCCTCTTTGAGCGCTTCATCCCCGTGGCTGCCCGGATAGATAATCGTCCCGCCATTCTCGACCGTGAAGCGGGTGAGCGGCCACATCACGTTGACGAGATACTCGACCTCGCCCTTCACGCCCTGCCACATATCCTGGTCGCGGTGCGGGAATTGCGCCGGGGCGCCCGGGTGCAGTGCGATCGCCTGCATCAGGTTCAGCTGGAGCGTGTCGCACCATGGCGAAAGCACCGCCTCGCTGACGGCGAGGATCAACGCGTCCATGGCCAGCGCGGCGGCATGCGGCGAACGCTTCAGCAGGCTCCCGAACCGCTTGGTCCGGCCGCCATAGAAATCGCCTTCGCAAAAGGGCGTCGCCTCGTAAATGGGCGCGAGATCGGCATCGAGGGCATCGATGGTCTCGCGAGGGAGCGCGTTCGGGATGACGCACCAGCCCTGGGTCATGAGCAGGTCCAGCGCGGCGTCGAAGCCGGCGGGTTTGGCGTTCGGATCTTGTGTCATGGCGATACCTCAGGCGTTGGCGGCGCGGCGCGCCCGCATGTCGTGGGCGGTAAGGGGCGACCAGACGCCGCCTGCGGCCAGTTCAGCCGGCGTGTCGGGCGTGATCGCGATCTCGAGCGCGCCGAGCAGGCAGCGGCCGTTGGGAAGGGGTTCGCCGAGCGCGCGGCATTGCCAGCCGAAGCTCAGGATCTGCTGCAGCCACGCCATCTCGGCGACGCCCGTATAGGTATCGATGCCGGTATCGAGCGCATGCATGGCCAGGGCGGAGACGAGCTGATTGCGCACCAGGCGCCGCTCGGCGGAGCGCAGCTGCCGTCCCAGGCAGAACCTCGTAATTTCCCAGACCCGTGGGCCTCGTGGGATTTCGCCGGCGCACAGCGCGGGGAAGAGACCGTCCAGGATGTGGGGCCGCGTCGTCGGCAGAAGCCTGGCCGACGCCAGATGCTCGTTCGCGCTGTCGGTGAGGATCAGGTAGCGCGCGTGCTGGTCGTCGAACTGGTCGATCTCATAGCGCCCGTCCAGGACCGGCAGGTCCCATTTGAGCAGATCGATAAAGACGCTTTTCCGCGCGGCGAACATCGACCGGAACGCGGTGTCGGCAACGGTGTCGACAGTGGAATCGACGAGAACAACCATGGCGCAAAACCCCTCGAAGTGACGAGGGGCCAAGCATCCCGATCAGTGCCGGTCGGCGGTATTCCAAGAAATGGGGATAGCGTCAGTGCTTCAGGATGTCGGAGAAGCTGATCAGTCCGTCGAACAGCGCCCGCACCGCGAGGAGGGCGCGTTTCTGGACGCCGTAGCGCTCGCGGGCATGCTTCAGATGCTGGATCACCGTTTCATGGCCAACGCCAAGGATCACCGAGATCTCCCAATCGGTCTTGCCGCGGGCCGCCCAGAGCACGCAGTCGCGCTGTCGGTCAGTGAGGATGGGAGACTGATCGGCCAGGACGTCGCGCGATCCGGAGATGCGCCTGGCCGCCTCGAATGCGAACGCGCCGATCAGCTGGCACACGAACTGGAACTCGTCGGGGAAGGCATGTCCGGCATCGACTGCGAAGGAGCAGGACCCCAAGGCTTCGCCGGGCACGCTGGCGGGAATGGTGAAGCCTTGACCGATCCCGATCTCATAGGCGCGCTCAAGCACGCACCTGTCGTCGGGCGTCAGCTTGATCATGTCGGGGACAGCGGACCAGGCGAAGCCTACGCTGGCAAGGTTGCAGGCCCTGTGGATGGGATCGGTGCGGCCGAGGCCGCGTTCGTCGAACCATTCCTCCCAGCTCGACGGATAATTGTGGAGCCGGACCGCCGGACCCGCCTCCCTGCCGAAGTCGATGTGGTGGGTTAGCGCGAAGTAGCGCACGCCCATGTCGGAACAGGATTGGATCAGCGCGTCGTGCAGCGCCTCTCGCGTCGGCGCGAAGCGCGCATTGTTCACGAAGACTTCGGCTACTTCGAAACGCGGCATGACCACCCTGGCCGCACGCGGGCGCGGACCTCAAGCCGCTTTCCCCCCGATACGCCCCATACTGGGCTCATGGCCGAACAACTTCTCAAGGGAGCCGGTCGAGCGATTGTGTGCGCTAGATTGCGCCAAACTGTTCCCTTGTAAACAAATAACTATAGTTGATGCGGTTTGAAGCAGACCAATTCACCAGTTGATCGGTCGGAAATCCGCGAAATTATCACAGGCGGAACGTGCTCATCCGGCAGAAGCGGGCGAGCGACTATCATGGAGATAGATGTTTGCCTTGCTCCAGTGGAGTTTAGTTTGGCGCCGGGCCTTGGAGGACTCCAAATCGTGGCCGACTATCATCTGCATATTTGGGAAACTTTCGCCCATGCCAAGTATCGCACCACCGTCGAGAGCCGCCCAACCCGCCCAAGTTCAATGACCCAAACTTCAGCCGCCGCAGCGAGCTGCTACTCACCCGAAATGCCTCGATGCGAATCACTGACGCGGGGGCTGCAGCGCGCGGTCTGGTCGAGCCGGGTTCGAGGCTGAATACGCCTTCCGGACCCCGATTTTCCTACGCTGGCGTATCCGGCGCCGCGAATCCTGCTGCTTCCGATATGCTTCCAGTTGGGGGATGGCCCGCCGCCGCCTCACTCGGAGGCGGCGGTAAGTCATTGATTTCGGTCGGGGAAATGGTGCTGCCGGTGAGGATTGAACTCACGACCTCAGCCTTACCAAGGATGCGCTCTACCACTGAGCTACGGCAGCACTCGCAACGGGCCGGGGCCCGGGCGGGAGGGGCCTATGTGCTTGGGGGCAGGCGATTGTCAACCCGAGCCGGACCGGTTTATCGCATCGGCATGACCGATAGTGAGAAGAAGGCGCGATTGGCCGAGGCGCTCAGGACCAATCTGCGCAAGCGGAAAGCACAGTCGCGCGAGCAGGCGCAGGGTGATTCTCAGCGCGTGCGGACCCACTCCGACGCCGAATGACCCATGTCATAGGCGCGGTCGAGGATCGCGTGCGGGCCGAGCAGATAGATCGCCATGCTCGCGGCGCCCGCCGCGAACCACATCAGCTTACCGGTGCGCACTTCGCTTCCAGCCATTGCAACTCATCCCCGCTCAGCAGCGGGCCGACAATCTGCAGCACCCGCGAATGGTAGTCATTCAGCCAAGCAAGTTCGTTTTGAGTCAAAAGCTTAGGTAAAATTAGCGTTCGCTCTATCGGCGCGAAGGTGAGCGTTTCGAAGCCGAGCATCGGCTGCTCGGCGCCGGGAACCGGCTTTTCGACGACCAGCACCAGATTCTCGATGCGAATACCATATTCGCCACCCTTGTAATAACCGGGCTCGTTCGAGAGGAACATGCCGGCCTTGAGCGGCTCGAGCGCCTGGCCGCCGGGATAGAAAGGCTGGGCGATGCGCTGCGGCCCCTCATGGACCGAGAGATAGCTGCCGACGCCGTGGCCGGTGCCATGGCCGTAATCGAGCCCGACTTCCCACAAAGGCGCGCGGGCGAAGCTGTCCAATTGCGCGCCGCAGGTGCCGACGGGGAAAATGGCGGTGGCGATGCCGATATGGCCCTTGAGGACGCGGGTGAAGCGGTCCTTCATTTCCTCCGAGGCGTGACCGACCGGCATGACGCGGGTGACGTCGGTGGTACCGTCGGCATATTGCCCGCCCGAATCGACCAGATAGAGCTCGCCCGGCTGGATCGGCAGGCTCGATTCGGCGGTGACCTTGTAGTGCGGGATCGCGCCATTGGGGCCGGTGGCGGAGATGGTGTCGAAGCTCAGATCCTTGAGCACGCCGGTCTCGTCGCGGAATGCGCGGAGCTTGTCGGCAGCGGACATTTCGGTGAGGCCGCCCGCTGGCGCGGTCTCCTCGAACCATTTGAGGAAGCGGCTGAGCGCGGCGCCGTCACGGGCCTGCGCCGCCTTGTGGCCCGAAATCTCGGCGGGGTTCTTGATCGCCTTGGCGAGGATCACCGGATCGCGCAAGGGGAGCACTTTGGCGCCGCCGGCATCGAGGGCGTCGAAGATCGCGGCGACGGCGCTGCCCGGATCGGCGGCGACCCGCTTGCCCTTGAAGCCGGCCAGCGCGGGGGCGAAGGCGTCGCGCGGATGGAGCCGGCAAGCGTTGCCGAGATGCTGCGCGACGGCGTCGGTCATCTTTTCGGGCGCGACGAACAGATCGGCGGTGCCGTCCGCATTGACGATGGCATAGGCGAGCGCGACGGGGGTGTGGCTGACGTCCTGCCCGCGGATGTTGAACGCCCAGGCGATCGAATCGAGCGCGGCGAGGACGACGGCGTCGGCCTTGCGCTCGTGCAGCCAGTCGGCGATCTCGGCGCGCTTGGCGGCGGAGGACTTGCCGGCGGCAGCGTCGTCCTGAACCGACAGGGTGGCGTCCGAGGGGGCGGGCTTGCCGGGCCAGACCTTGTCGATCGGATTGGTATCGACCGCGACCAGCTCGGCGCCCCTCTCGGCGAGCGCCTTCCTCGCTTCCTCGACCCAGGCGCGGGTGTGCAGCCACGGATCATAGCCGATCCGCCCGCCCTCGGGGGCGTGCTCGCCGAGCCAGGAAGCGATGCTGACCTGCGGGACGGGCACATATTCCCAATCGGCGGCCGAGACCTGCTGGCGGACCTGGAGCGTGTAGCGGCCGTCGGTGAAGATCGCGGCCTGGCTTGGCAGCACCACCGCCGAACCCGCCGAACCCTGGAAGCCGGTCAGCCAGGCGAGGCGCTGGGCATAGGCGCCGACATATTCGGACATATGCTCATCGGTGAGCGGGACGACGAAACCGTCGAGCCTGTCGGCCTTCAATTGCTCGCGGAGCGCGTGGAGGCGATCGGTATAGCTGGACATGGTGCACCCTTGGTTTTCGCGCGAATGTTGAGGAAGTTTAGTGTTTTCGAGGGACTCAACATTCGCGGCGAGGCGATTCCTTCATGGCCGCACTTCTGGCAGATCGAGGCGCTGTAGGACAGAGGCCGGTTGATGCGCTATCGCGCGACGATGTCCTTCCAGCCCTTTCCGCGCGGCGACCTGGCCACGCCCGCCCTTGTTCTCGATGCGGCGGCGATGGACCGCAACATCGCGGCGATGGCGGCCTTTGCGGTGGAGCGGGGGCTGAAGCTCCGGCCGCATGCCAAGACGCACAAGTCGGCGGAGATCGCGCGGCGGCAGATCGCGGCGGGGGCGGTGGGGATTTGCTGCGCGAAGCTGGGCGAAGCCGAAGCGCTGGCGGCGGAAGGCATCAGCGATATCCACCTGACTTCGCCGGTGGTGACCGCCGGCGGGATCGCGCGGCTGACCACGCTGGCGGCGAAGATCACGCTGTCGGTGGTGGTCGATCATCCCGACAATGTCCGGGCGCTGGCCGGGTGCGGCGCGGCGCTGTTCGTCGATGTCGATCCGGGCGCGCACCGGACGGGGGTGACTTCGCCGGAGGCGGCGGTGGCGGTGGCGCGGATAATCGGGGCGATCGGCGGGGTGCAATTCTATTGCGGTTCGGAGCAGCACATCACGCTTGCCGCCGATCGCCGGGCGGTGCTGGCGGAGAGGTCCGCCTATCTGCGGACGGTGCTGGATGCGCTGGATGAAGCGGGAATCGCCGTGCCGGTGGTGACCGGAGGCGGCACCGGCAGCTTCGCGATCGATGCCGAGCTGGGGGTGCTGAGCGAGCTGCAGGCCGGCAGCTATATCTTCCTCGACCGCGAATATCGCGATTGCGAGCTGGCCGGGCCGGCGTTCGAGCCGGCGCTGTTCGTCGATTCGACGGTGGTCAGCGCCAATACGCCGGGGCGGGTGACGATCGATGCGGGATTGAAAGCGTTCGCCGCCGATGCCGGCGTGCCGGTGGTGTGGCGGGGCGCCAAGGGGCGCTATGCGTTCATGGGCGATGAGCAGGGCGCGCTGATCGGCGATGAACTGCCGGGGCTGGCGGGACGCGTGACGCTGATCCCGCCGCACTGCGACCCCACCGTCAATCTCTATGATCACTATTGGATCGTGAGCGGCGATGCGGTCGCGGAGCGCTGGGCGGTTACCGCCCGGGGACGTTCGGCCTAGCGGCGGCGAATATAATAGCAGCGCTGCTTGGCGGTGATGGTGCGATCGATGGCGCGGCCGCCAAGGGCGCCGCCGACACCGCCGACGACCGTGCCGAGCAGACCGCCGCCGACGATCGCCGGACCTGCGACCGCACCGGCGACGCCGCCCGCGATCAGGCCCGCCGTACCCGGCGAGCGGCGGCACTTCTTGATGTAGCGCGCCTTCGAATAATTGGTGCCGGCATAATAGCGCGACGATCGCGACTGCGCCTGCGCGGAATCGGTCGGCAGGGATACACCGACGGGAACCGCGACGGCGAAGGCGGCGAGGCTGAGGATGGTCTTACGCATGACAGTCTTCCCTTGTTGTAAACTGATGTGGGTTAAAACCGGGTCGCGCCCGACAAGTTGCATGAACCTGAAACAACCTGCCGTTCATGGGATCGGATGGGCGCCCGCGCGCATTCAATGTCCATGTATGCGCGTATCGATTCCCGCAGCCGCTGGCTGAGCGCCGCCGGCGCCCTGACGATACAGGGCCTGTTGCTGGCGCTGTTGATCCAGGGCCTGGGCGTGCGGATCGTGCCGAAGGAGGCGCGCGCGCTGCCGGTGATGGATTTCACGGTCGAGCCGCCGCCGCCCGAGGTCGAGCCCGAGCGGCCCTCCGATCCCAAGCCGCGCGAGGAAGGCCAGGCCGCGCCGCCCAATCTCGAATCGCGCGCGACAGAAGTGGCGGCGCCACCGCCGGTGCTGCCCGCGCCGCCGGTGATGTCCGCCGCACCCACTCCTATGCAGGGGCCGGATGCGTCACAGGGCGCGGTGCCGGTGGCCGGGCCCGGAACGGGTGCCGGCGGCGCGGGCGACGGCACCGGCAGCGGCGGAGCGGGCAATGGGCCGGGCGGCGGCGGCGGCACGGTGCTGCGGCTGCTGAAAGGACGGATCGACAATCGCGACTATCCGCGCGCGGCGATCGATGCAGGGCAACAAGGCACGGTCGGGCTGCGCTTCACGGTCGGCGTCAATGGCCGCGTCAGCGATTGCCGGGTGACGCGCTCGAGCGGGAGCGCGGCTCTGGACGAGGTGACGTGCCGGCTGATCCAGCAGCGGTTCCGCTACGCGCCGAGCCGCGATGCCAGCGGCAAGCCCTATGCCGATACCGTGACCGGCGAGCAGGTGTGGGAGCTGTATGACGATCCCGAGAAGGAGCGGCGGTCGCGGCCGGAGGATTGATAGGTTCAGTTCTCCTGCGAAGGCAGCAGCCCAGGTTCGCAAGCGATGTGCTCGGTAATCCTGGGCTCCTGCTTTCGCAGGAGAACATTGTTTCGACAGCGCTGAGTCCTACGGTAAGGACGGCGCATGACCGATGCCCCCAAGCCGCCCGTCGCGGCGACCCGCCCGCACAGCTTTACCGCGCATAATGTGAAGATCGACGATCCCTGGGCGTGGCTCAAGGACCCGGGCTATCCCAATGTCACCGACAAGGACGTGCTGGCCTATCTCGACGAAGAGAATGCCTATTTCGAAGCGGTGATGGCCCCGCACAAGCCGCTTTCCGAGACGCTGTTCAAGGAGATGCGCGGGCGGATCAAGGAAGACGAATCGACCGTGCCGCAAAAGGACGGCGACTGGCTCTACTGGACCGACTACGAGACCGGCGGCGAATATCCGCGGCACTGGCGGCGGCATGTGAACGGCGGCGCGGACCAGCTTATCCTCGACGAGCCGGTGCTGGCCGAGGGCAAGGAATATTTCCGGCTGGGCGCGGCGGCGGTGAGCCCCGACGGGCGCTGGCTGGCCTATGCGGTGGACGATAATGGCTCGGAGCGGTTCGAGGTCCGTATCAAGGATCTGGAGAGCGGCGCGCTGCTGCCGGATACGATCCCGGGGATGCTTTCCGAGATCGTATGGACCGCGGACTCGAAGGGGTTTCTCTACGGCCTCGCCAACGAGCAGTGGCGGACCGACAATGCCCGCTGGCACAAGCTGGGCGAGCCGATCGAGGCCGATGTCGAGCTGTTCAGGGAAGCGGACGAGGGCTACCGCGTCGCGGTCGGCGAGACCCAGTCGCGCAAGTGGCTGCTGATCTCGACCGGGGACCATGTCACCAGCGAAGTCTATCTGCTGCCCGCCGACGATCCCGCCGCGCCGCTGAGGATGGTCGCGCCGCGCCAGACCGGGCGCGAATATGACGTCGATGAACATGACGGCACCCTCTTCATCCACACCAACGATGTCGACCCGATGTGGCGGCTGGTGACGGCGCCGGTCAACAATCCCGGCGAATGGCGCGAGCGGATCGCGCCCTCGAAGCATTTCTACATGACGGGAATCGAGTGCTTCGCCGATTTCTTCATCGTCGAGGGGCGTGAGGACGGGCTCGATCAGGTCGAACTGCACCGTTACGATCCGAGCATCGCCCCGGTGCGGCTGAAATTCCCCGAGGCGAGCTATGTCGCGGGGACCGGGGACAATCCCGAATATGCGATCGACAAGCTGCGGCTGGGGTATGAGTCGATGGTCACGCCGGGGACGGTGTATGACTATGATGTCGCGACCGGCGCGCTGGAAACGCTCAAGGTTCAGGAAATTCCGAGCGGCTATGACGGCTCGAAATACCGCACCGAGCGGTTGAAGATCGCGGCGCGTGACGGAACGCAAGTGCCGGTGTCGATCGTCTATCCCAGGGACTTTCCGAAGGACGGATCGGGCAAGCTCTATCTCTACGCCTATGGCGCCTATGGCTATGCGATCCCGCCGGGCTTTTCGACCAGCCGGATGTCGTTCCTCGACCGTGGCATGGCCTTCGCCATCGCCCATATCCGCGGCGGCGACGATCTGGGCCAGCAATGGTATCTCGACGGCAAGCTCGACAAGCGCGCCAACACCTTCAACGATTTCGTCGATGTCGCGAAGGGGCTGATCGCGCGCGGCTTCACCCACAAGGGCGGGATCGCCATCGCCGGCCGCTCGGCGGGAGGCGAGTTGATGGGGGCGGTGGTCAATAGCGATCCCGATCTGTGGGGGGCGGTGGTCGCCGACGTGCCGTTCGTCGATGTGCTCAACACGATGCTCGACGCGGAGCTGCCGCTGACCCCCGGCGAATGGCCCGAATGGGGCAATCCGATCGAGGACCCAGCCGCGTTCGCGCTGATCCGGGGATACTCGCCGTACGACAACGTCAAGGCGCAGGACTATCCGCCGATGTTCATCTCGGGCGGGCTGAACGATCCGCGCGTCACCTATTGGGAACCGGCCAAATGGGCCGCCAGGCTGCGCGCGACCAAGACCGACGACAATGTCCTGCTGCTCAAGACCAATATGGGCGCGGGGCATGGCGGCAAATCGGGGCGGTGGGAAAGCCTGAAGGAAGCCGCCGACGAGATGGCGTTCATCCTCTGGCAATTGGGAGTCGAGGAATGATCCTGCTCTACGCGCTGGCGCTGCTCGCGCCCGATCCGACGCCCGAGGCGCTGGCGCTCGGGACGCGGCTGGCCGAAAGCGGCACGCTGGCGGCGCTGCTGCCGATGAAGATCGCGCAGGAGACCGAGGAGCTGGTCGCCGAGCATCCCGACTGGAGCGACGCCGACAAGGCGGGACTGCGCGCCGCGGCGGCCGAGCAGGGCAAGGCGGGCGTCGAGCGGCTGATGACCGCGACCGGGCGGGCATATGCCGAGAAGCTCTCGATCGAGGATTTGCGTGTGCTCGTCGCCTTCAACGAGAGCGAGGCGGGCAAGCGCTGGCGGGCGGCGACGCCGGGGGTGATCGCGGCGGCGATGACCGAGGTCGGCGCGCTCGATTTCAAGGGCGACACGCGCAAGGCGTTTTGCGCCAGGGCCGGCAAGGGGTGCGCGCAATAAGGTAGCCGGGCGCTAGCTGGTACCGCGCTAGTTGGTGCCGCGTTCGACCAGCCGGGTCTCGCGGTGGCATTGGTGGCAAAAGGCGAAGTCGAACACTTCGCTGAGTGTCCAGACCTGGAGCGGCACATGCCATTCGGCCCAGGCGTCACGGGTGACGGCGACGCCGCCGCAGCGCTCGCAGGCATATTCGATTTTCGGCGGCGAACCTTCGGGCATCCGCCGAACATAGGCCCGGCAAGCTCCGTTTTGGCGGCAAGTGTCTCCGAAACGGAGACGATTGGATGCGATTGCCGCCCGTGCCGCGAAGGCGTAGCCTGCGCGCAAATCACAGGAGAGGGCGCATGCGTACGACGACTCTGGCTCTGGCGGGTGCGGCGGTGCTGCTCGGTTCGGCGGTGGCGACCGGCAGCGGGGCTTCGGCGCGCGGCGGCAACGCCGTTACGCTCGACGCCAGGGACGAGGTGATAGCCGGCCGCAAGGCGGCGTTCCTGCTCTCGGCGGGGGTATTCGGCGGGATGAAGGGCGCGATCGACCGCGGCGACGATGTGAAAAGCCAGGCCTTTGCCGCGCGCGGGCTGGCGCGCTGGGCGGCGGCGCTGCCGGGAATGTTCCCGGCGGGAAGCGTCTCCGAGGCGTCCGAAGCGCTGCCGGCGATCTGGAGCGACCGCGCCGGCTTCGAGGCGAAGGCCGCGGCCTATGCCGAAGCGGCGGGCAAGCTCGCCGATCTGGCCAAGGCCGGCGACAAGCCCGGCTTCGCCGCGCAATGGGCGGTGGTGGGTAAGACGTGCGGCGCCTGTCACGACGCCTATCGCAAGCCGAGCGCGAAATAGGGTCCGAAACCGGCGCATCTCGGCCCCGAAACCTCCACAGCGGAGGCGACCGCACACCTTTTGTTAGCCGTGCGGCGGCAGAGTCGCGGGCATGCGCTACGTGCTCGAAGGACTGCTCATCGCCGCTGCCGCCGCGGGCGGCTGGCTATTGGCCACGCCGCATGGCGAGATGCCGGTGATGGCTCCGCACGGCGCGGCGGAGACAGCCGCCGCGCGGACGTTCGGCTTTTGCCATAGCGGCGGCGGCATCGACTGCGTCGTCGATGGCGACACCTTCTGGATGGACGGCACCAAGATCCGCGTCGCCGATATTGACGCGCCCGAGACGCATCCGCCGCGCTGCGCCGAGGAAGAGCGGCTCGGCAATGCCGCGACGCAGCGGCTGCGGGCGTTGCTGAACGCGGGGCCGGTGACGCTGGTCACGGCCGATCGCGACACCGACCAATATGGCCGCGCGCTCAGGATCGTGACGCGTGATGGAAAGTCCCTGGGCGCGCAACTGGTCAGCGAAGGGCTGGCGCGGCGCTGGACGGGGCGGCGCCAGCCATGGTGCTAGGCGCTCAGACCCGCGTGTAGCGGAAATACCAGACCTCGCGGCCGGCCTTGCGGGCCTTGCGTTCGTAGCGGGTCTCTGGCCAGTCGGCGGGACGGGTGAGGAAATCGGCGGCGGTCCTGGCCTGCCATTCGAAGTCGCGGCGCTGGTTCATCACCATCATCGACCAGTGGCAGTAGGTCGGATCGTCGGTGCCGAGGCGGAACTCGGCGCCGGGCTTGAGCTTGGCGTGGATCATGTCGAGCGGGCCGTGATTGACCATGCGGCGCTTGGCATGGCGCGCCTTCCGCCACGGATCGGGATGGAGCAGATAGAGCCGGTCGAGGCTCTCGTCCGGCACCCGCTCCAATATTTCCAGCGCGTCGCCCATATGGAGGCGGACATTGTCGAGGTCCCGATCGCGGATGTGCATCAGCGCGCCGACGACGCCGTTGAGGAAGGGTTCGCAGCCGATAAAGCCGTGATCGGGGCGGGCGGCGGCCTGCCCGGCGAGATGCTCGCCGGCGCCGAAGCCGATCTCGAATTCGAGCGGGCGATCCTCGCCAAACAGCGTTCGCGCATCGACCGGGCCTTCCTCCGGCACGCTGACTCGCGGCAGCAGATCCTCGACCAGTCCGGCCTGGCCGATGCGGAGCTTGCGCCCGGTGCTGCGGCCGTAGAGGCGGCGGATGGTGGTGGGATCGTTCATCGTCGCGGTCCGTAGCGCTCGCCGCGCGAAGCGCAAGCGCGGGGCGAGGCCGGGCGATCTATCCCGAGCTTCGCAGTAGGAAAGTATCCTATACACGCTCGATAATGAAATTATCTGGCTTGATTACGTGCTCACATTCTAGGGCAATGCGAAAAGTACGAACGGAGTCGCGGTGCCCAATACCAATCTGAACGATCACCTTCAGTCGATCGCTGCCCGCAATCCGGGGCAGGCCGAATTCATGCAAGCCGTGACCGAAGTCCTCCACAGCATCTGGCCCTATGTGCGGCGCAATCCGCGCTATGCTGAGCATGCGCTGCTCGATCGGCTGGTGGAGCCCGAGCGCGTGATCATCTTCCGCGTCTCCTGGGTGGATGATCGCGGCGATACGCATGTCAATCGCGGCTACCGGATCCAGCACAGCTCGGCGATCGGGCCATATAAGGGCGGGATACGCTTCCACCCCACGGTCGATCTGTCGGTGCTCAAGTTCCTGGCCTTTGAGCAGACCTTCAAGAACGCGCTGACCACGCTGCCGATGGGCGGCGGCAAGGGTGGCAGCGATTTCGACCCCAAGGGCAAGAGCCCGGGCGAGGTGATGCGCTTCTGCCAGGCATTCGCCAGCGAACTGTTCCGCCATGTCGGATCGGATACCGATGTGCCGGCAGGCGACATTGGCGTGGGCGCGCGCGAAGTCGGCTTCATGGCAGGCATGATCAAGAAGCTGACCAATCGCTCGGACTGCGTGTTCACCGGCAAGGGGCTCAGCTTTGGCGGCTCGCTGATCCGACCGGAGGCGACCGGCTATGGCACCGTATATTTCGCGCAGGAGATGCTGCTGCATTCGGGCCGCTCGCTGGAAGGGCTGCGCGTCGCGGTCTCCGGTTCGGGCAACGTCGCGCAATATGCGATCGAAAAGGCGATGGAGCTGGGCGCAATCGTCGTCACCGCGTCCGATTCGAGCGGTACGATCATCGAGCCCGACGGCTTTACGCCCGACAAGCTGGCGGTGCTCCAGGATGTGAAGAATAATTTCTATGGTCGCGTGAGCGACTATGCCGAGCGCACTGGCGCGCGCTTCGAAGCGGGGATCAAGCCTTGGGTGGTGCCGTGCGACGTCGCCTTGCCCTGCGCGACTCAGAATGAACTGGATGGCGATGCGGCCAAGGCGATGATCGCAAACGGAGCCATCTGCGTGGCGGAAGGCGCCAACATGCCGTCGACCGCAGCGGCGGTGGATGCTTTCGAAGCTGCGGGCGTTTTGTTCGGACCGGGCAAGGCCAGCAACGCCGGCGGGGTCGCGACTTCGGGGCTGGAGATGAGCCAGAACGCGATGCGCCTGTCCTGGCCGCGTGAGGAAGTCGATGCGCGCCTGTTGGAGATCATGCGCGGCATTCATAATGCCTGCCTCAACTATGGCGCGCGGCCGGATGGCACGATCAGCTATGTCAACGGCGCAAACATTGCGGGCTTCGTTAAGGTTGCGGATGCGATGTTGGCGCAGGGCGTGATCTGAGCGCGTTCGCGGAATTCGGTCAGCCTCATGGTCTCCCGCGCAGGGCGAGTTGACCACGGAAGGCGATCGCCGCGGGGCTGTTTGTGGAAATGGCAAAGCGATGGCCCACGGCATCGCAAACAAAAACGGCCGGGAGCGCGATGCACTCCCGGCCGTTTTTGTTCGCTATCCGAAGATCAGGCTAGAGCGGCCTTCAGATCCTCGACCAGGTCGGTCTTCTCCCAGGGGAAGAAGTCACCCTCGGCCTTGCGGCCGAAGTGACCATATGCGGCGGTGCGCGCATAGATCGGCTTGTTGAGCCCCAGATGCGTGCGGATGCCGCGCGGGGTCATGCCGCCGAGCTTGCCGATGCTCTGGATCGCGGCTTCGATCCTGTCGTCGGCGACGGTGCCGGTGCCGTGGGTATCGACATACAGCGACAGCGGCTTCGACACCCCGATCGCATACGCCAGCTGGATCGTGCAGCGCTTGGCAAGGCCGGCGGCGACGATGTTCTTGGCGAGATAGCGGGTGATGTACGCCGCCGAACGGTCGACCTTGGTCGGGTCCTTGCCGCTGAACGCGCCGCCGCCGTGCGGGGCCGCACCGCCATAGGTATCGACGATGATCTTGCGGCCGGTGAGGCCGGCGTCGCCATCGGGTCCGCCGATCTCGAACGAGCCGGTCGGGTTGATGTGATAGACGGTCTCGTCGCTCAGCAGATCGGCCGGGATCACCTTGGCGATCACGCCCTTCACATAATCGTGAAGCTCGGCTTCCTTGTCGCCCTCGTCATAGCCCTTGCCGTGCTGGGTCGAGACGACGATCGCGGTGGCGGCGACCGGCTTGCCGTCTTCGAAGCGCAGCGTGACCTGGCTCTTGGTGTCGGGCTCGAGGAACGGGGCCGCGCCCGAATGGCGGTCGGCGGCCATCGCCTCGAGGATCTTGTGGCTGTAATCGAGCGTCGCCGGCATCAGGTCGGCGGTCTCGTCGCAGGCGAAGCCGAACATGATGCCCTGGTCGCCGGCGCCTTCGTCCTTGTTGCCCGAAGCGTCCACGCCCTGGGCGATATGCGCCGACTGCGGATGCAGGTTGTTCTCGAAGCGGAGCGTCTGCCAGTGGAAGCCGTCCTGCTCGTAGCCGATGCGCTTGACGGTATCGCGGACGGTCTTCTCGACCTCTTCCTTGACGCCCGGCGCCCAGTTGCCGGCTTCGTCCATGATGCCGCGCCCGCGGATTTCACCGGCGAGGACGACGAGCTGGGTGGTGGTGAGCGTCTCGCAGGCGATGCGCGCCTCGGGATCCTTGCTCAGGAACAGATCGACGATGGCGTCGGAAATCTGGTCGGAGACCTTGTCGGGATGGCCTTCCGAAACCGATTCGGACGTGAAGAGATAATTGGAACGCATGATTTTCCTCTACGGCGTGGAGGGAAAGCCGGCCGTTGCCATGCCATATAAAGCTTTCCTTATATGTGCCTCCTAGCGGGGGTTGCGGCGCAGCGCAATCGCCGAAGCGACGAACAGCAGCGCCACCGCGAGGGCGAGGAGATTGCCGAGCCGGGCGAACAGGGTCGGCGACAGCGGCGCGGGCAGCGGCACCTCGATCGCGCCTTCCTGTCCGGCGGGAACGGTGCCGAGCAGCCGCCCGTGCGCATCGATCACCGCCGAGATGCCGGTGGGGGTGGCGCGCAGGATCGGCAGCCCTTCCTCGATCGCGCGGAGACGCGCCTGGGCGAGATGCTGGGGTGGGCCCCATGTGCCGAACCAGGCATCGTTGGACGGGTTGAACAACAGGTCCGGGCGGTGATCGCGATCGACGATCGAGCCGGAGAAGATGATCTCGTAGCAGACCGCGACACCGATATTGCCGAAGCCGGGGACGGGAATCGCGGCGGGGCCGGGGCCGGCGATGAAATCGATATCGCCCATGACGAGTCGGGCGAGGCCGAGCGGCTCAAGCAGCGGGCGCATCGGCAGATATTCGCCAAAGGGTACCAAGTGCGCCTTGTCGTAGCGGCGCCCGAGCATGCCGGCCGGATCGACCGCCCACACCGAATTGCCCGCGCCGCCGAGCTTCGCATCCCGATCGAAGAACAGGGCGTTGCCGCCGATCAGCGCCATGTCCCTCGGGCCGAGGATCGCGGCGATGTTGCCGCGCACCCAGCGCGGATCGCCTTTGTAATAGAAGCGGCGGTCCGGATAGCCGTCCTCGACATAATAATCGACCATGCCCTCGGGCCAGACGACCAGGCGGGGGATCGCGCCGGGGGTGCCGCTGCCCGCGACCAGCCTGGCGAGTATCTTTTGCGCCGCGTCGGGATCGGCCCATTGCTCCTGGCCGACATTGGGCTGGACGACGCGGACATGGGGAGGCTCGACCCAATTGTTCGGCTTGGTTTGCTGAATGTCGAACGTGTTGAGCCAACCCACTGCCACGATGGGGACCGCAATGACCGCTATACTCAAAAGCGGGCGGTAATTCCTGCGTGCCGCCAGATACAAAGCTCCGGTCACGATAATGGTGACGCCGGACAAAGCATAGGTGCCGATCCAGGCGGCGAGCCCGGCGACATAGGTCGGCACCCAGATCACCCCGAGCGGGTTCCACGGATAGCCGGTGAACATCGTTCCGCGCAGATATTCGGTGGCGATCCACGCGGCGGCGGCGGCGAGGATGAAGGGCAGATCGGGCTTCACGCCACGGAAGCGCCATGCCAGGCCGGCCGCCATCGCCGGATAGATTGCGAGATAGAGCGCGAGCAGGACCACCGCGAAATAGCCGAGCGCGGGCGGCATCTTGTCCTGATAATCGAAGGCGTGCTGAATCCAGTTATTGCCGAGCGTGAAATGCCCTACGCCGAACAGCCAGCCGCGCAGCAGCGCCGATTTGAGGCTGGGCGCTTCGTGGACGAGCCAGAGCAGCACCGCGAAGCAGATCAGTGCGACCGGCCACAGCGACAGCGGCGCGAAGCCAGTGGCGGAAATCAGGCCGGCAACAAGCGCCGCGGCCCGCGGATAACGGATCAATTATCTTCTTCGTAATTGCAGGTCAGCACCAGTTCCTTGCGGGCATTCACCGCCAGCTCCACCTCGGTTTCGCCTGCCGAGAACGAGCAGGTCTGCCCGACGCTCTTCTCGCAGGCGCTGCGCCCGTGAAACGCCAGAAGCTTCTTGAGCACCGCCGGATACTGGCCGTTCAAAACCACCGAATAGGAATCGAGCGAGCCGTACTGGTTTTCATATTGGGTGAGGATCAAGCGCGGCTTGGTGGTGCCGAACGGGCGCAGCTTCGACACGTCATATATATATTCGTACCCGCCCGGGCTGCCGGAATGGCTGATCTCCTTGAGCGTCTTTCGCACCGTGTCCGCGCCTTCGCGGGTCTGGCGGCATTCGAGCAGCGCGTTGCCATCCGCGTTGGACGGCATGGGCGCGGCACCGAGCACGGCGGGCAGCAACAGGATCAACGGAAGGCGAAGAAGCATCGGAAATCCCCTGCGAGCAATCGCGCCAGCCCTCCCATGCCGGGTGGTGCCCGGTCAAGCGCCCGGCTAGGCTGGACGGCATGGCCATTCGTCCGTTCCACCTCGCATTCCCCGTCCACGATCTCGCCGCGGCGCGCGCCTTCTATGGCGGGGTGATGGGCTGTTCCGAGGGGCGCTCGTCGGATCACTGGATCGACTTCGATCTGTTCGGCCATCAGATCGTCGCGCATCTCGATGCCGACGCCAAGCTGGCGGCGGTGGCGAACGAGGTCGACGGGCATCACGTGCCGGTGCCGCATTTCGGGGTGGTGCTGACCATGGCCGATTGGGAGAAGCTGGCCGCGCGGGTCGAGGCGGCGGGCGTGACCTTCGGGATCGCGCCGCATATCCGCTTCAAGGGCCAGACCGGCGAGCAGGCGACGATGTTCTTTCGCGACCCCAGCGGCAACGCATTGGAGTTCAAGGCGTTTGCCGATGATGACATGTTGTTCGCGCGCTGATGACTGAGCCGGTCAAGGTCGATATCCCGCACAAGCTCGGGCGCGAGGCGGCGCGCGGCCGGATCGCGGGCGGGGTCGGCAAGCTCACCGAGATGTTTCCCGGCGGCGGGCATCTCGAACAGCGCTGGGACGGCGACACGCTGCATTTCACGCTGAGCGCGATGGGTCAGACGATCGCCAGCCGGCTGGAGGTGTTCGACGACCGGGTCCATGCCGAGGTCGATCTGCCGCCGATGCTGGCGCTGTTCGCCGGCAAGATCCGCGACAAGCTGGCGACCAAGGCCACCGCGCTGCTTAAGTAGCGGTCAGCCGCCGGTCTTGCGGCTATAGCGGCAGATCAGCTGGCTTTCCTGAAGGTTCACGCGGCGGATCGACAAGGACATGTCGAAACCTGAGGCGTCATCCCGCGGCAGATCGAAGAAGCAGGATTTGACGATGCCGGTGTTGTCGTGGTCGCACTCGCGGTCCATCCGCGCGATCAGCGCCGCGCGCGCCTGGGGATAGGGCATGTCCAGCGTGGCGATGAAACGATGTTCCTCCAGCCCCTTGTCGAGAATGTCGTTGACGCTGAATTTGGTCGGCGTGACGTCGAGCGCCAGCAGGCCGCTGGCGTCATAGTCGGTGACCTCGTCCTTCTCGGCCGTCATCAGGTCGCCGGGGCGGGTGCGAAACGCATCGAGCTTGGCGGCAGTGGCCGCCTGCTGCGCATAGCCGAGGATGCAGTCGGTGAGCGCGGCGGGATCGTCAGGCGGCTGCGTGTTGCCCAGCAGGGCCGTGGCGGCGAGCAGGAGTGCGCTGCGGATCATCTGTTTTCCCCCTTTTGATTGCGTTACCGGGCAGCGCTGACGCGCCAGATCGTGTTGCCGACATCGTCGGCGACGAGCAGCGCGCCGGTCGCGTCGGTGATCAGGCCGACCGGGCGGCCCATCGCGGTCTTGCCGTCCTTGCCGAGAAAGCCGGTGAGCAGGTCGATCGGCTTAGCGCCCGCGGCGGGATAGCCGTGATCGCCGAAGGGCACATAGACGAGCTTGTAACCGGTGACCGGCTCGCGGTTCCATGAGCCGTGGAGGCTGACGAACGCGCCATTGGCGAAGGTGCCGCCGAGCCTGGCCTCGCTGGCGAAGACCAGCCCGAGCGGGGCGGTGTGCGAGCCGAGCGCGAAATCGGGACGGCGGGTATATTGGCGCAGATCGGGACGGCGTGGCTCGACGCGGACATCCTCATATCCGCCCCAATAATTCCACGGCCAGCCATAGAAGGCGCCCATATCGACCTGCGTCAGATAATCGGGTGGCATGTCCGAGCCGAGCATGTCGCGCTCGTTGACCACGGTCCACAGGGCGCCCGATTTGGGCTCGAACGCCATCGCATTGGGATTGCGCAAGCCCCAGGCGTAGACGCGCCCGGTCTTCGTCTCGGGATTGATCTCGAGGATCGCGGCGCGGGCGCCGCGAGTGGCGCCGCCGAGCCTGGCCATTTGCGAGGGCAGGCCGTTGGTGGCGTAGAGCGCCTCGCCTTCGGCCTCGATGCCGTTCTCGGCGATGTTGGACGACGAGCCGACCGCGACGAACAGGTTCTTGCCATCGGTGGAGGCGAGCAGGTTGCGCGCCCAGTGATTGCCGCCGCCGGCCAAGGCGAAGATCTTCTCGGGCTTGGCGGTGATCCGGGTCTCGCCCGGCTTGAACGGGTAGCGGACCAGCGCGTCGGTATTGGCGACATAGAGCCAGTCGCCGACCAGCGCCATGCCGGTGGGCGAGTTGAGGCCATTCGCCGCGTCGAGCAGCACCGAGCGCTGATCGGCGACGCCGTCACCATTGGTGTCGCGCAGCAGGGTGATGCGATTGGCCGAGGGCACGCCGGCGCCGGCCTTTTTCATCATCATCCCCATCACCCAGCCGGTGATCCCACCACCCTCGCGCGGCGGCGAATTGGCTTCGGCGACCAGCACGTCGCCATTGGGCAGCCGGTATAGCGAGCGCGGATGATCGAGCTTGTCGGCAAACGCGGCGACTTGCAGCCCGGCGGCCGCAACCGGCTTGCCGCCATTCTCCCAGCCGGTCGCCTTGGCGATATTGATGGTCGGGAAGTTCTGGGTGCGCGTCTCGGTCATCTTCGGCGCGCGGCCGGTGGTGTCGAGCTCGGCGACGCGGGCGATATCGGGGCGCGTCATCCACCAGATCAGGCCGCCGCCGGCGACGACGATCACGGCCAGCGCCGACAGGGTGATCTTGAGCCAGGGTTTCATTCTTCGGCCTCCGCCATTTTCTCGGGTGGATGCAGCCGCAGCCGCGTCACCCGGCGCGCATCGGCATCGACGATCTCAAGCTTCCAGCCGCTATCATGTTCCAGGCATTCGCCGGCCTGCGGCACATGCCCGGCGAGGACGAAGGCGAGGCCGCCGATGGTCTCGACATCCTCCTCGACCTCGGCGAGACGCGGATCGACCGTCTCGCCGACATCTTCGAGCTCGGCGCGGGCATCGGCCTCCCAGCCGCCGCCGTCGATCGGGATCAGCAAGGCAGCGGGCGCCTCGTCATGCTCGTCCTCGATCTCGCCGACGATCTCCTCGATCAGATCCTCGATGGTGATCAGTCCGTCGGTGCCCGAATATTCGTCGAGGACGATGGCGAGGTGGGTGCGGGTCGAGCGCATCTGGGCGAGCAGATCGAGCGCACCCATCGATTGCGGCACATAGAGCGGCTGGCGGATCAGCCCGGCGAGCGTCTTGGGATGCTCGGCGCCGCTCGACAGGATCGCGAACACATCCTTGATGTGAATCATGCCGGTGACGGTATCGAGCGCGTTCTTGTAGACCGGCAGGCGGCTGTGGCCGGCCTCGGCGAAGAGCGCGACGAGATCGGCGAAGCTGGTGGTCTCGTCGACGGCGATGATATCCGCGCGCGGCACGCCGACATCGCCGGCATCGCGCTCGCCGAAATGGAGGAGGTTGCGCAGCATCTGGCGCTCGATCGGGGCGAGATCCCCCGCCGGAGCCCGGCCACCATCCTCCTCATGCTCGTCGATCGCGTCCTCGAGCTTGTCGCGCAGCGTCTCGCCCTGCTCGTCCCCGAACAGCAGGGCGCGCAGAGATCGCCATATCCCGCCGTTGCTACTGGAGCCTTCGCTGGTGTCGGCGTCGGCGGTGCTACTTTGGCCCTCGGGCATGGATCGGTTCAGTCCTCGCGTATCGAATAGGGGTCGTGCAGCCCGAGCGAGGCGAGCGCGGCGCGCTCCATTTCCTCCATCGCCTCGGCCTCCGCGTCGCCCTGATGATCATAGCCTAGCAAATGCAGCACGCCGTGGACAATCAGGTGTGTGGCATGGTCCTCGACGCCGATCTGGCGCTCGGCCGCCTCGGCCACGCAGACGCCATGGGCGAGGATGATGTCGCCGAGGATGACCTCGCCATCGTCGCTGTTTTGCGTGACGGTTTCGAGAAGGTCGGGCTGGACCATCGGGAAGGACAGGACGTTGGTCGGCTTGTCCTTGCCGCGATACTGCCGGTTGAGAATCTGGACCTCGGCATCGCCGGTCAGGCGGACGGCGATCTCGATTATGGCGTCGTGATCGATCCATTCGACATAAGGGGTCTGGCGCACCGCGGCTTCGGCAGCGCGGATGGCAAGGCCTTCCCAATCGCGCTCCGGCCAGGGGGGTTCGGGAAGTGCGGCGACGTCGAGCATGCCCTAAAATCCTCCCCCGGAGGGGGACCGCGAAGCGGTGGAGGGGGCAGGCCCCGAGCGGTATCGCTCGCGGCAGGCTCCCTCCGTCAGCCTCTGGCTGCCACCTCCCCCTCTGGGGGAGGATTTAAGCAGATCAAGCATCGGGCCCCTCATAGGCCATGACGATGCGGCCGACGATCGGATGGCGGACGACGTCCTGGGCCGAGAAGCGGACCATCGAGATGCCCTCGACGCCTTCCAGCCGGTTGACCGCGTCGTTGAGGCCGCTGGCATTTGTGCCACCCGGCAGATCGGTCTGGTTGGGATCGCCGCAGATCACCATCCGACTGTTCTGGCCGAAGCGGGTGAGGAACATCTTCATCTGCGCGGGCGTGGTGTTCTGGGCCTCGTCGAGGATCACGAAGGCATCCGCCAGCGTGCGGCCGCGCATGAAGGCGATCGGGGCGATCTCGATCTCGCCGCTGGCGATGCGCCGCTCGACCTGCTCGGCGGGCAGGCAATCGTAGAGGGCATCGTAGATCGGGCGGAGATAGGGATCGACCTTCTCCTTCATGTCGCCAGGCAGGAAGCCGAGCCGCTCGCCGGCCTCGACCGCCGGGCGCGACAGGATCAGCCGCTGGACGCTGCCGGTGATCAGCTGCGCCACGGCCTGCGCGACGGCGAGATAGGTCTTGCCGGTGCCCGCCGGCCCCAGCGCGAAGATCATGTCGTTCGAAACCAGCTCGCGCATATAATGCGTCTGGGTCAGCGAGCGCGGTACGATCGTCTTCTTGCGGGTGCGGATCATGATGCCGGGGGGCGAATTGCCGTTGGCGACCTCGGCCTTGACGATGCCGGTGAACATCGGCTCGCTCGACATGGCGATCACCGCCTCGATCAGCCCGGTATCGATATCCTCACCGCGGATGACGCGGCTGTGGAGTTCCTGGAGCACCTCGCGGGTATGGGCGACCGCTTCAGCCGATCCCTCGATCTGCACCTTCTGGCCGCGGGCGTGGATATAGACGCCGAGGCGCTCCTCGATCGCGAGCAGGTTACTATCGAACTCGCCGAATAGCTGCGGCAGGAGCTGGGGCTTGTCGAACGTCACCTCGGTGCGGGAACGATCCCCGGACTGGGCCTGGACAGGCTTGCGGCTCATGCGATCCTTTCGGGCTGTAGAGTGCGATAAAGCGAAGTGCGTGCGCGGTGGCCCGTATGGGCGTAACCGGAAGCGGAGCGGGTGGTTCCGTAGCGCATGTGCGACGCGCAGATTGGCAGAGCGAATCCCAACAGAACAGCGAATTCCGCCGCCTGATCACGAAAGCTGTGGAGTGCGCTATTTGGGCGACAGCGGCCGACGGGTCAGCCGGTAACCGCCTTGGCCAAAGCCCGCTCGACCTCGGTGACCGGTCTGCCCGCCGGCGGGTTCATCGACATGAAATAGATGTAGCGATTGCCGTTCCAGAAGACGTGGAGCTGGTGCATCTGCTCCACGCTGAACGCGGCGGTGCCGAGACCGGCGATATCGACCGGCTTGGCGCCGAGATTGTCGATCATGCCCTGTTTGGTGCGCTGGATCGCATCCGGCGTGTTGTCGTCGACGGGCGACTGGCGGGCGAAGAAATCGAGCGTGGCGCCGCCGGCAAAGGCATAGCTGCACTGCGAGAAAGCCGCGGTTCCGGCGGTGCCGGGCGTGACGCGGCTCAGCGTCGCGCTTTCGACCTTGGTGCCGGCGATTTCGGCGACCTTTTCTCTGGGCAAAGTCGCGCAGGCATCGAGCGCGTTGAAGCCGCCGCTGGCGGCTTGGGTCTCGGCGGGTGCGGCGGCGTTGCCCGTTGGTGCGCCGCTACCGCAGCTCGCGAGGGCCAGGCCGGCGCCGGCGGCTATCAAATGCTTCAGCATCGACGGAGTCTCCCTTTTCACTAGGAAACTACCACGTCTCTTTGTCTTTGTCAGGCGGCCGCGCGGACCTTTTCGACACCGGCCAGCGAATTGGGGTCGGCGCGGACGATCTCGACTTCGACGAGATCGCCGATCTGCGCATCGGTGGTCAGATGGACCGACTGCAGCCAGGGCGACTTGCCGAGCATCTGGCCGGGCAGCTTGCCCTTGCGCTCGATCAGAACGGTGCAGGTGCGGCCAAGCGTTGCGGCGTTGAAGGCGGCCTGATCGCGGTTGAGATGCGACTGGAGACGCTGGAGGCGGTCGTCCATCACTTCGGGCGCGATGAAGCCGTCGGTCAGCTCGGCCGCGGGAGTGCCGGGGCGGGGCGAATATTTGAAGCTGAAGCACTGGGCATAGCCGACCGCATCGACCAGGCTGAGCGTCTCGGCGAATTCGGCTTCGGTCTCGCCGGGGAAACCGACGATGAAATCGCCCGACAGCGCGATATCGGGGCGGGCGGCGCGGACGCGGTCGAGGATGCGCAGATAGGAATCGCGGCTATGGCTGCGGTTCATCGCCTTGAGGACGCGGTCGCTACCGGCCTGCACGGGCAAATGGAGGAACGGCATCAGCTTCTCGACCTCGGCATGGGCGCGGATCAGACCCTCGCGCATGTCATTGGGATGGCTGGTGGTGTAGCGGATGCGGGCGAGATCGGTGATCCTGTCGAGTTCGCGGATCAGGCCGTGCAGGCCGGTGCCCGCCTCGTCGTCCCAGGCGTTGACGTTCTGGCCGAGCAGGGTGATCTCGCGGGCGCCGGCATCGACCAATGCCCTGGCTTCGTCGACGATCGCCGCGAAGGGCCGGCTGACTTCGGCGCCGCGCGTATAGGGGACGACGCAATAGGTGCAGAACTTGTCGCAGCCTTCCTGCACGGTGAGGAACGCCGAGGGGCCGACCTTGCGGCGGGCGGGGAGCGCGCCGAACTTGCTGGCGAAGGGCATGTCGGTATCGAGCGCGGATTCGCCGGCCGCGGCCCTGGCGACGAGGTCCGGGAGGTTGTGATAGGCCTGCGGTCCGACCACGACATCGACCTTGGCGCGCCGCACGATCTCCTCGCCCTCGGCCTGGGCGACGCAGCCGGCGATGGCGATCATCGGCTCGCGCCCCTGATCGTTCCTGGCGTGCTTGCGGATACGGCCGATGTCCGAATAGACCTTTTCGGTGGCCTTTTCGCGGATATGGCAGGTGTTGAGCACGACGAGATCGGCGGCATTGGCGTCGTCGGTCGCGGTCATGCCCTGCGCGGCCATCAGCTCGGCCATGCGCTCGCCGTCATAGACGTTCATCTGGCAGCCGAACGACTTGACGTGGAAGGTCTTGGGAATAGTCATTTGCGGGCGCCCATAGCGGATCGGGCGCGATACGTCACGTTGGGGAGAAGGCGATGCTGCGGGTAGCGGGTTTTGCGATCACTTTGCTGACGATGGCGGTTCCGCTTGGCGCCCAGACCGTACCAGCCGCAGCGGATTCGCGTGACAAGATGGCGCCGCTGAAGATGTCGTATCGCGAGCAGATCGAGCCGTGGTGGGTGGTGCTGGCCGATTGCGCCGCCGTCCATCGCCAACCGGTCGAGGATCGCGCGAAGACGCAAGCCTTCGCGACTACCGCCATGGCGCGGGTGGCCAAGGATCGCGGCATCACGATTCGTGATGCGGGTGCGGTCGTCATGCCGCATGTCTTGCGTGGTCGTGGCAACGAGATCGCCGGGGTTCTGGTTGCCACCTATGGCGGCAAGGCCGAATTGGCCAAGGGCTGTGACGACGTGATGGCGGCCTACAAGTCGGCGGGCTTGCCCTCGTAGCGCACCGCTTCCACGGTATGGGCAAAGTCGCGCAGCGGTTTGCCGAGCGTTGCGATCAACGCACCCTCGATGACGCGGCGGCTCTCGGCGGCGATCGCCTTGCGGCCGGGGAAATCGCGGGGGTGGAAGGGCTCAAGGAAGTGGATGTCGAGCCGGAAGCGGCCTTTGCGCGCGAGAATGCGCTTGGCGTTGACGATCCCGCTCTCCTCGCCGATCCAGCCAATGTCCTCGGCGACCGCACCGTAATCGAGCAGCACCGGCTGGACCATCACGCCGGGCGGAGGCGGCTCGAGGACGCGCAGCATCGGCGTCTTGAAGGGCAGCAGCGACTGGCCATCGGTGGTGGTGCCTTCGGGGAAGATCGTCACCGCCCAATTCTCGTCGAGCGCGTCGCGCAGCTCGTTGATCTGCTCGGCGACGCCGAGCCGGTTCTCGCGCTTCACATAGACGGTGCGGTTGAGCCCGGCGAGCCAGCCGACCAGAGGCGCCTGCGCCAGTTCGGCCTTGGCGATGAACGCGGTGCCGCTCGCGCCGCCCAATGCGAGGATATCGATCCAGCTCAGATGGTTGGCGACGTAGAATACGTTCTTGCGCAGCGGCACGCCGATCTTGCGGACGCGGGCGCCGGCGATCCAGCCGACCCGGGCAAGGAACCAGCGCGGCCATGCCGAGGGCAGATGCAGCAGCTTCCAAAGATAGTGCATCGGCACATGGGTGAGGATCAGCAGCACCAGCAGGAACACGCGCCAGCTGACGCGCAGCGTCTCGATGGTTGTAAGCGGATATGGCGCGCCGCGCGCGGCGGCCTCTCTACGACTCATTTTTGAGTCTCCGCGTAAAAGCGCTACGACTTGCGGTCGAGAGCAACCCCGTAGAGCTCCATGCGGTGGTCGACGAGGCGGAAGCCCAGCCGCTCGGCGATCTGCTTTTGCAGCAGTTCGAGCTCGGGATCGACGAACTCGATGACGCGGCCGGTCTCGACATCGATGAGATGATCGTGATGCGCCTCGGGCGCGGGCTCGTAGCGGGCGCGGCCGTCGCCGAAATCATGGCGGTCGAGGATGCCCGCTTCCTCGAACAGCCGCACGGTGCGGTAGACCGTGGCGATCGAGATGCCGGGATCGATCGCGGACGCCCGCTCATAGACCTTTTCGACGTCGGGATGATCCTCGGCGTCGGAAAGCACGCGGGCGATCACCTTGCGCTGCTCGGTGATCCGCAGGCCCTTTTCGTGACAAAGGGCTTCGAGGTCGATCTTGCGTGCCATGGCGTAGATGTAGCGTCATCGTCGGCAGGGGGGAAGGGGAGGCGGACAGCAAAACGCCGGCCCGGACATTGTGCCCGGACCGGCGTTTTGCATTGTGGCGCCCGAAAGCGGAGAACTCAGCGCTTGCGGCGCTTGGTGCCGAGGCCGATCTTCTTGGCGAGCGTGCGGCGCTGCTCGGCATAGTTGGGCGCGACCATCGGATAGTCGGCCGGCAGATTCCACTTGGCGCGATACTGCTCGGGGGTCATCTGATAATGCGTCATCAGGTGGCGCTTGAGCATCTTGAGCTTCTTGCCGTCTTCGAGGCAGACGATGTAATCGGGCTTGATCGAGGCGCGCACCGACACCGCGGGCTCCTGCTTCACTTCCGGCTCGGCCGCGGGAGCGCCAAGACCGGCGAGCGCGCCATGTACATTGGCGATGAGGACGGGAAGATCGGAGACGGCGACGCTGTTGTTGCTGACATGCGCCGCAACAATATCCGCGGTCAGCGTGACCAGCGTTTCCTGAATATCCGACATCGTATCCATGATTATCCCTTTCGACCCGTTTTGAGCGACTATGTTCGCCGCTTCGCGATACCATATCGGTCCATTTCGGCCCTATGGCAAGCGGCAATCCCGAAAATATATGTAATCTTGTGAATAGATTCGATCTAATTCAAATCGCGGGCATAGGTATGCGCATCAAATAACTGCCCGGCCTTTCCGCGATAGTAGTCACGACGCTCGCCAACTTTGGCGAAACCTTCACGGCGGTAGAGCTCGACCGCATCGTTTCCCGAGCGTACCTCCAGGTGAATGCGTGTCGCGTGGCGGGCGCGGGCCTCTTCGATCACCGCGCGGAGCAGCGCCCCGCCCATGCCGCGGCGGCGCGCGGAAGGGCGGGTCGCGAGCAGCAGCAGCTCGGCTTCGTCGGCGGCGATCCGGGCCAGCGCGAAGCCCATATCCTGCTCGCCGAGGCTGGCGATCACCAGCCAGACGCCGGGCAGCGACAACATCCCCATGCACTGGGCGCTGGTCCACGCCTCGCCGAAGCGCGGATCGAACGCGTCCCGCATGATGCCGGCGACATGGGGCAGATCATGGACCCCGCCTTCGCGCAGCTCGCTCTGATTGAGGATCGTGCTCATGCCAGGCCGCGTTCGGCCAATGTCTTGGCGTCGGGGGCGCGGCCATAGATCGGGCTCGGCGCGAGCGCGGCGAAACCCGGCGGGAGCAGCACCGCATCCACGGCATTAGGCCAGGCTTCGCGCAGCGGGCGATCGGGCGCGATCCCGGCGAGACGGCGGACGCCGCTGCCGATCGCGGGCAGGCCGCCCAGCGCGGCCAGCGCCGCATCAGGCGCCAGCGACTGGAGCGCCGCGTCGGCGCCGAACGGGGAAGCGCGAAAAGCCTGCATGAAGACCTCACCGTGCCCGCCTTCGAGGACGACGGCAAGGTGGCCGCAGGCAGGATCGGCGGCGAACGCCGCAGCGGCGATCAGGGGGAGCGACGAATAGCCGCGAACCCGCGCGCCCCAGCCGATGCCGAGGCCGATCGCGGCCGCCAGCCCGACGCGCACGCCGGTGAAGCTGCCCGGGCCGACATCGACGAGGATGCTCTCCGCGCGCCCTTCGCCCGGCAGCGCTGCGATCATCGGCACCAGTCGCTCGGCATGGCCGCGCCCGACGACCTCATGGGTGTTGGCGATCACCGTGCCGCCCTCGATCAGGGCGACCGAGCAGGCGGCGGTGGCGGTTTCGATGACGAGCGTGCGGGACAGTTCAGAGGACCCGGTTGAACTGCTCGAATTCGGGACGGGGAAGCCGCTCGAAGATGGTGCCAGGATCGGCGTGCCCGATCGTCGAAATGAAGTTCGACCGGACATTGGGCTGATCGGCGAAGAAGGCCGCGTCGACCTTGGCGTTGTCGAAGCCCGACATCGGGCCGGTATCGAAGCCCAGCGCGCGGGCGGCCATGATGAAATAAGCGCCCTGGAGCGAGGAATTGCGGAAAGCGTGGGTGTAACGGATCTCTTCGGTCGGGAACCAGTCCTTGGCGGTCGGCGCATGCGGGAAGAGCCAGGGAAGCTGCTCGTTGAAGGCGAGGTCCATGCCGATGATCACGGCGGCGGGCGCCTTGCGGATCTTGGCGCCGTTGGTGCCGCTCGACAGCTCGGCGAGCCTGTCCTTGCCCTCCTCGCTGGTGATCCAGATGAAACGCGCCGGCTGCTGGTTGGCCGAGGTCGGCCCCATCTTGAGCAGGTCATAGATCGCGCGGATATCGGCCTCGGTGACCGGGTCGTCGGTATAGCCATTGGCGGTGCGCGCGGTGCGGAACAGCCGGTCGAGGGCTTCGTCGTTGAGGGGCGTCGCCATTATACTGCTCTCACTTCGGTTACTTCGGGAACATAGTGCTTGAGCAGCTGCTCGATGCCGTTCTTGAGCGTCGCGCTCGACGACGGGCACCCGGCGCAGGCGCCCTGCATCTGCAGATAGACCTTGCCCTGGTCGAAGCCGCGATAGACGATGTCGCCGCCATCATTGGCGACCGCCGGACGGATGCGCGTCTCGATCAGTTCCTTGATCTGCTCGACGATCTCGGCGTCCTCCGGATTGTCGCCGAAATCCTGATCCTCGCCGGGCACGGTGAAGCCGGCGGCGGGGGCATGGAACAGCGGCATGTTGGCGCTGAAATGATCGAGCAATAGCCCAAGCACATCGGGCTTAAGGCCCTGCCATTCGACGCCGGGCGCGGCGGTGACCGAAATGAAATCGCGCCCGAAGAACACGCCGGTGACGTCGCCGAGGCCGAACAGGGCATTGGCGAGCGGCGATGCCTCGGCCTCCTCGGGGGTCGCGAAGTCGCGCGTCCCGGCATCCATCACGGTGCGGCCGGGAAGGAATTTGAGCGTCGCCGGATTGGGCGTGGGTTCGGTCTCGATCAGCATGTGCGCCATGTGGCGCTTGGGAGGCCGCGGATCAAGCGGCGGGCATGGTTTGATCCATATCGTGGGAGCGGGCTGGCGCCGTCACCAGTTCAGCGAAGCGGAATCCGGCTCTAGAGACATGCCTCGAGCATCGCCTGATCGAAGCCATATTGCTTGGCCTTGTCGAGCGTATAGGGGCGCAGACCCATCGAACGATATTCGCCGATGATCTTGCCGTCGGAGGATTCGTCGAGATATTCGAACTTGAACAGCTCCTGCGTCACGATGACGGGGCCTTCCATGCCGATGACTTCGGTGATGTTGGTGATGCGGCGCGAGCCGTCGCGCAGGCGCTTGACCTGGATGATCAGATCGACCGAATCGGCGATCTGCCGCGAGATCGCTTCCTTGGGCACCTTGATGTCCGACATCATCACCATGTTCTCCATACGCGCCAGCGCCTCGCGCGGCGAATTGGAGTGGAGCGTGCACATCGAGCCATCGTGACCGGTGTTCATCGCCGAGAGCATGTCGAAGCACTCGGCGCCGCGGATTTCGCCGAGGATGATGCGGTCCGGGCGCATACGCAGCGCGTTCTTGACGAGGTCGCGGATGGTGATCTCGCCCTGCCCTTCGAGGTTGGGCGGGCGGGTTTCGAGCGGCAGCCAGTGCGGCTGCTGCAGGCGAAGTTCGGCGGCGTCCTCGATCGTCAGCACGCGCTCGCCCGGGTCGATCATCTTCGACAAGGCGTTGAGCATCGTGGTCTTGCCCGAGCCGGTACCGCCCGAGATGACGATGTTGAAGCGGCTGGCGCCAGCGATCTTGAGCATCGTCGCCATCTTGACCGACATCGATCCGCCCGAGGCCATCATGTCGAGCGTGATCGGCTTGGCCGAGAATTTACGAATCGAGATCGCGGTGCCGCGCAGCGACAGCGGCGGCACGATGACGTTGACGCGGGAACCGTCCTTGAGGCGGGCATCGGCCAGCGGCGTGGTCTGATCGACGCGGCGGCCGACCGAGTTGCAGATGCGCTGCGCGATCTGGAACAGATGCTCCTCGTCGCGGAACGAGATGTTGGCGAGTTCGAGCTTGCCCTTGCGTTCGATGAAGGTCTGCTCGGGGCCGTTGACCATGATGTCCGAGATCGCCGGATCGCTGAGCAGCTCTTCCAAGGGTCCGAGTCCGAGCAGCTCGTCGACCAGCACCTTTTCGAGCGCGAACTGTTCGCGGCGGTTGAGGGTCAGCTTCAGCTCGGCAAGGACTTCGCCGATGATCGGGCGGAATTCCTCGGCCAGCTCATCCTTGCTGAGCGTGGCGGCGGCCTCGGGGTCGACGCGTTCGAGCAGGCGCGGCAGCACCTGTTCCTTGATGCGGTGAATCGAGGCTTCGAAGCCTTCGACGCGGCTGTTGCCGGCGTCGCCGGAAGTCGCCTGCCGCTCGGCGAGGCGCTGGAGCGCGTCGCTGGCGGCGAGGCTGCCGCCGGCGGGATCGCGCTCGGCCATCATCGGATCGGCCGGAGGCGGCGGGCTGGCGCCACCACCGGGAAGCGGCACGCTGCCGATCGGCGGGAATTGCTCGCCGCCCGAGGGCATGGGATCGGTCGGACGCGGCGCGGAACCGCTGCTCTGCATCGGGCGCGCGACGCCGAACGCCGGGCGTCCGCCCGTACCGCCTCCCAATCCGCTGCGTCGTCCGAAAGCGCTCACGTAAGACCTTGCCTATCCCTGGTGAACGAAAGGGTTAGCGGCCAAGCCTTGAGAATTGCCTAACCACATCCGCAAATCATTTCCGGAACCTAATCGAGCGCCAGAGCATCAACCGGCGTGAAGATCGCGACCTATAATGTGAACGGCGTCAACGGGCGGTTGCCGGTGCTGCTGCGCTGGCTGGCCGAGGCGCGGCCCGATGTGGTGTGCCTGCAGGAGCTGAAGGCGCCTGAGGAGAAATTCCCCGAGGCGGCGATCCGCGACGCCGGCTATGGCGCGGTGTGGCACGGCCAGAAGAGCTGGAACGGCGTCGCGATCCTCGCGCGCGGCTGCGATCCGGTCGAGACGCGGCGCGGGCTGCCCGGCGATCCCGAGGATCTGCACAGCCGCTATATCGAAGCGGCGGTGAACGGCGTGCTGGTCGGCGGGCTGTACCTGCCCAACGGCAATCCCCGGCCAGGGCCGAAATTCGACTACAAGCTGCGCTGGATGGAGCGGCTGATCCTCCATGCCGAAGGGCTGATCGGCATGGACGCGCCGGTGGTGCTGGCGGGCGACTATAATGTGATGCCGACCGATCTCGACGTCTACAAACCCGAACGCTGGCGCGACGATGCGTTGTTCGCGCCCGAAGCGCGCGCGGCCTGGTTCCGGCTGCTTGATCAGGGCTGGTGCGATGCGCTCCGCCACCTTCATCCCGGCGAGACGATATACACCTTCTGGGACTATTTCCGGAACGCCTTCGCCCGCGATGCCGGGCTGCGCATCGATCACCTGTTGCTCAACGCGCCGGCGGCCAAGCGGCTGAGGGACGCCCAGGTCGACCGCTTCGCGCGCGGCTGGGAAAAGACCAGCGACCACGCGCCGGTATGGATCGCGCTCGACTAACCGCCCGCTCCCGTTGGCGGCCGCGCGTCAACCGTTCATCGGCGGTTCGGCGACGAGGCGGCAGACATGCGGCGCTCGGGCGGCAAGCCAGAGCGGGCGTCGAAGGAATGAACCAATGCGCGACTGCATGAAACGGCGGATGCTCTACGCGGCATCGCAGACCTATCAGCCCCGGATGGAAGTGGAGCAGCGCCGCGTCGGCTGGATCGAGCAGCCGGTGGTGATCGCCCGCGGCATCGATCTGGCGCTGGTCGGCCGCGTCAACGAAGGCGTGGTCGTCGCCTTTCGCGGATCGCTGCCGCCCTTCTTCGGCACCGGCAATGATGACTGGAACGTGGTGCTCGACTGGCTCAACGACTCGCTGTCGCTGTGCGTCGAGGATCCGTTATATGGCGGTGGGGTCCATCTCGGCTTTTCGGACTCGCTGCGGCGGCTGTGGGGCGACCTCGACGGCAAGCCCGGCGTGCACACCGCGGTGCAGGCGATGCTCGACCAGAATTTGCTCGACCGGCGCTCGCGGCGGCATTTGTTCGTGACCGGGCACAGCAAGGGCGGCGCGCTCGCCAACCTGTTCGCGGTGCGCGCGGCGCGGCAGACGCGGTGGGACGATCTGCAGATCAGCGTCGCGACGATCGCCGCCGCCAAGGCGGGCAATTCGCGGTTCGCCAAAGCCTATGCCGAGAGCCGGATCGCCTGCCTGCGCTACGAGCTCGACGGCGATCCGGTGCCGCACCTGCCGCCGGGGCCGCAGGCGCCGGGCTTCGTCCGCAGCCTTGCCCGGGCGCTGTTTCCCAAGCTCGCCACCGCCGATTATCAGCCGGTCGGCGAGCGCGTCACCACCGGTTCGGTGCGGCGCGAGCTCCAGGCACATCGTCCTTGGGCCGGGGCGCGCAAGACGCGGCGGCTGGCGGGGCTGCTGCGCCCGCGCGGCTTCAGCCTCTATGGGCTGCTGCCGGCGCCGGTGGCGGCACATGCGATCTGCCCGGGCAGCGGCTACGACCGGCTGATCTGCCATGGCGAAGCCGCGTGCGATCATGGCCGCGTCCGCGAGATCCGCGTGACCGGCGGGCTCAAGCTGCGCGCTTAGCCTATTTGGCGCCGGCCAGCGCCTTCAGGTGCGCATCGGATTCGATGAACTGGGCATAGGCGACGAACCAGTTGCCGGCGGTGTTCACGTCCTCAGGCGTGAGCTTCTCGGCGGCGAGGATCGCGCCGATGCGCTGGCCGAGCGCGGCATGGCGCGCCGCATCGAGCTTCGGTCCGCCCTCCAGCGTCAGCCCCATCTGATCGTCCTGGCTGAGCTTGCCGAACAGCGCCTCGAGCCGGGCGCCGTCATAGGGCTTGGGCAGCTGCGCCTCGAGCGTCACCATCGCCGCATAGGTGGCGTTGTGGACGATGTGCCAGTCGCGCGCCTCGTCGCTCCATTTCCATCTGGCGGCGCATGCGGCGGCAGGCGCTTGGGCGATCGCCTGCACCGCCTGCATTTCGCCGGTGATGAAGCGCTCGGCGAGATCGATGCGCTTGTCCGGCGCCAGCGCCTCGATGACGCAGCCGCGCTCGGCGGCGGCGGGATCCTGCGCGGTCTGGAGAAGCGCGGCGGCGAGCGTTAGCGTAAGCGGCATCGCGCGAACCTAGCCGAGGCGCGGGCGGCGCGGAAGGTGGGCGGGTTTCCCGGCGGCTGCGCGCGATTGACTCCCGCAGGCCCCGCCATCACCCATGCGCGGCAACGAAACGATCGGGAGGGCATATGTGCAAGTTCCTGGGACTGGCGGCGATCGCCGCGGGCACGCTCGCCCTTGCGCAGCCGGCGGCGGCGCAGGACTGCAAGGCGGGGCCATTCACGATCTATTTCGAGTTCGACAGGAATTCGATCACGCCGGCGGGCGCGGCGATCCTCGACCAGGCCGCCGCTGCGTACAAGGCGTGCGGCCGGGCCGAGATCACCATCGCCGGGCATACCGACCGCAGGGGCGACGAAAGCTATAATATCGGCGTGTCGCAGCGCATGGCCAGCAATGTCCGCGCCTATCTGGCGGGGCGCGGCGTGCCGGACGGGGCGATGACCACCGCAGCCTATGGCGAGAGCCGCCGCGCGGTGGAGACCACCGACGGCGTCAGCGAACCGCGCAACCGCCGCGTGGAGGTCAGCTTCGGGCCGGGAAGCGGCTGGTAAGCGCATCGCCGCCACCCGCTCCAGCCGCGAGCTGGGGATCGGCGGCATCCTTGCGCTGTTCCCACGGGGCGGCGAAGCGGCGCGGATCGAGCCGGGCGAGCAGCCATGTCAGCAATTTGTCGCTGGGCAGGCGCTTCTCGACCATCAGCTCGCCGCGATGCCAGACCTGTTCGGTGCGGCCATTGATCGCGCGATCGAAGGCGAGCGCGGAAAGCCGCCCGACGGCAAGCTGATCCGCCGTATCCCAGGCGGCGGCGAATTCGGGCGAGCGCATCCGCAGGCGATAGGCCGAGCGCGCCGAGAGGCGCGCATCGGCGGCGGCGAGATGGACCGAACCGGTTTCGGCGAGGCTGGCGAGGAACAGCCGCTGGCGCTCCGCGCTCCAGCCGGCGAGGCGCTTGCGGCTGCTGGTGAGGGGGACGCCGTCGAACGGCTCCGCGGCGATTGCCGGTTCGGCATCGTCGACAAGGGTGCCGGCGGCGGCGGCGGGCGGCAACAGGTCGGCTGGATAAGGGGATGGGCGATCGGCGGTGACGACCAGCGACAGGCTTGGCCCGCCCTCCTCGTCCGCGACCTCCGCGATCGCGTCCTGCCGGTCGCTCGCGGCGGTCCAGGCGTCGAGCTCCTCGTTCGTCATTTCCTTGGAGGAATAATAGGGCATGGGATCTGCTCCTGTCGGTGGAAGGAGCGGGGCCAGTTATAGGGGTTTCGCGGTGTAGGACAGCGGGAATTTGCGGGGCGATGTGCTTGAAGGGAGTGCGTCAACGATAGGTCTTGGACTTCATTGGGCGATCCTACATAAACCGGCCATGTTCGAGACTTTTACCTATGATCTTCCGACTGTCCTTCCTCCAGAGGCAAGAGACCATTGGGCCTTCATGGAATCGAATTCTGCAGCGGCAGTGATGCAGGCCGTGTGTCCGCAGGAATGGGCAGATATCGTCAGTGTTCTCTCAACCTATCGTCTTGATCCAGGCTCTTGGCTCAAAGCTGGTGGCAACCGGGGCGACATTGCCGAGCAGATCGATGAGCAATTCGCCCAACGAGGTTGGTGTGAGACGAGGCTGGATCTTGAGACCAAGGGCATTTTATATCTTAAAGGCGGCGAAAAACTTGGAGAGCTGCCACCGGTTTACCAAGAGGGTTACTTGGTAGATAACTTTAAGAACCGCATCGTTTTAGATGTCGAATGGAATGCAAAAGATGGTAATCTCGATAGAGATCTTGCGTCTTATCGATCGTGGTACGAAGCTGGCGTTATTTCCGCTGGCGTGATCATTACGAAAGATCGGCCAGCACTCCTTAAATTGGCACGAAAACTTTGGTCGGACTATCAGGCGACGCTCGATAAAGAAGCTCAAAACCCCAGGCTGCCGATCGACCTGACGACCTCTACAGTGACAGCGTTCGACAAAGCGAAATTGAGAGTTCGTAGAGGTGTGATGGGTTCATGCCCGGTATTAATCGTCGCCGCGACTGAGGCGACCTGGAACGGCCAACCTTATATCTAATCGGAAGTACGGCAGTCGCTTACTCTGCGGCGATATCTGCTGCGCTGTTATAGCCATAGGTATCCCAAGTTGGCCTATAGCTCTCGTCGGCTTGGTTGCCCCACACTGTCCAGCCTTTGCGCGCGCCCCGGCTAAACATTTCGAGGCGAGGCCCCCAACTACAATCTTCGATAAGTTTGTACTGTTCGTCGGGCTTGCGGCTGTGTTCGCGCTTACGAGTCTGGAGCATGTTGACCTGACTGCGACCGGGAGCAAGCGTGCGCGCGTTCTTGCCGCGAACGCCGAACAGCAAGAGTTCGGTGACGTTACGGAAATAGAAGCCTACTCCGCGCCCGTCTGATCCGCCGTCCTTGCGTATCTTATGCCAGACAATATTCGAAATGTAACGGAAGCCCCAAGCCTCCATCACCTTCATGCCTTCAGGTAAAAGGGCGTTTGGTACCCAGAGATATAAATGTGACGGATCGGCTGCGACCTCCGCGACGGGGAGCGCACAGATTTCATCAAGCGTCATCGTACCGTAGCGATTGAGTCGCTTGTGCTCGGGAGCCACTTTCCCAGTGCGGTTTTGAAACTGCCAAGGCGGATCGGCGAGGATGGTGCCGAATTTCTGATCTTGGCCGAGGCTCAGCAGATCGATGTTCGGCGACACATGTCCGATAGGATCCAGCATAACCGTTTCCTCGCAAAGCGCAGGTGAGAACAAAACAGGATCCTTATGTGGCGACTCAACAGCCGTCAAGTAACTAACTTGACGGCCGCTAGCGCCCTTCGACCTGATGGCAAGGCGGGCGTTGCGAGCGGTCAGTCTGGGCGCTCGCGGTAACCGCCTCACTCCGCCGCAATCCCCGCCTTTGCGAACATATCCGTGCCCTCGGCGACGTCCTCATTCGCCACCGGCCCGGCCTTGGCCTTTTGCCGCTTGTCGAACGAATCCCACACCTCGTTCCAGTTCCCCCGCGTCGCGCCCTTCGAATATTCGGTCGCGCGCTGTTCGAAGAAGTTGGCGTGCTCGACGCCGTTGAGCAGCGGGGCGAGCCAGGGCAGCGGGTGTTCGTCGATCATGTAGATCGGCTTGAAGCCGAGCTGGCCGAGGCGCCAATCGGCGATGTAGCGGATATACTTCTTGATCTCCTTCGGCGTCATGCCGGGGACCGGGCCCTGCTCGAAGGCGAGGTCGATGAACGCGTCCTCAAGGCGGACGGTGGTCTGGCAGACGTCCATGATGTCCTCGCGCACCGCCTTGGTCAGGCAGTCGCGCTCCTTCACGAAGGTGTGGAACAGCTTGATGATGCCTTCGCAGTGGAGGCTCTCGTCGCGGACCGACCACGAGACGATCTGGCCCATGCCCTTCATCTTGTTGAAGCGCGGGAAGTTCATCAGCATCGCGAAGCTGGCGAAGAGCTGGAGTCCCTCGGTGAAGCCGCCGAACATGGCGAGGGTGCGGGCGATATCCTCGTCGGTATCGACGGTGAAGCGCTGCAGATAGTCGTGCTTGTCCTTCATTTCGGCATATTCGAGGAACATGCCATATTCGCTCTCGGGCATGCCGATCGTGTCGAGCAGGTGGCTGTAGGCGGCGATGTGCACCGTCTCCATGTTGGAGAAGGCGGCGAGCATCATCTTGATCTCGGTCGGCTTGAAGACGCGGCCATATTTCTCGTGGTAGCAATCCTGCACCTCGACATCGGCCTGGGTGAAGAAGCGGAAGATCTGGGTGAGCAGATTGCGCTCCTGATCGGTGAGCTTCTGCGCCCAGTCGCGGCAATCCTCGCCGAGCGGCACTTCCTCCGGCATCCAGTGGATCTGCTGCTGGCGCTTCCAGAACTCATAGGCCCAGGGATATTCGAACGGCTTGTATTGCTTGCGGGCTTCGGTGAGGGACATTGGGGCTACTCCGAGACGAACTGGGTGAGGTTTAGGACGGCGATCGAGACGCCGAGAACGATGAGGAAGGCGCCGAATCCGCGAATGACGCGCGGATCGGTGACAGGGGCAGTGCCCTTGCCGAGATAGATTTGGGGACGCAGCATTATATGCGCGCCCCATGCGATGCAGGCGCAGATGCCGAGCAACGCGAGTGCGGCGCCGGTGCTCATGCCGCGCTCGCCATCGTCGCGACCGCCGCGAAGCCGCCGAGAAACAGGCCCAGCGCGAACAGCATCATGCCGGCGATGCGCAGCGCATAGGTGGTCGCCTCCGCGTCGGGCAGGCGCAGGGCGCGGCGGGTCAACGACGGGCGGACCAATGTGGTCAGGCCGGCAATCCCGGCGGCGGTGGCGACACCGGCCATCAAGGCGAGGCTGCGGGTCACCGGGCGAGCCAGTGCAGCAGCGGCACACCGACCGAAACCGCGATCAGCAGCAGGATATTGTGGCGAAGCGCCCGGATGAAGTGGCGGGCGATTTCCGGCGGCGACGACGGTGTGTCGGTGTAGAGCGCGTCGAGCCGTGACACTTCCGCCTGATATTGCGGGGAGTCGATGCCGAAAGCGGTGGCGGCGCGCCGGGCGAGGCGGTGGCGGCGCTGCTGGAGCAGCCGCGGCGCGACGGCGCGGTCGAGCAGCACCCACGCCGCCAGCAAGCCGGCCCAGACGGCGGCGGAGGCGAGCGCGCTGGCCAGGATCAAGGCGAAGCGGTCGCTCATTCGTGATCGATGGTCCGGCCGCGCGGCTCGCGCACCACGCGCTCGCGATAGATCACCTTGCGCCCGCGATTGGCGCCGACGCCGAACACGCAGATGCCGAGAAAATAGCCGAAATCATACCAGCCGCCATTATTGGGCACGGCATAGACCGCGATATCCGGCACGATCAGCGACAAGCCCCAGGCGACCGGGAAGATGAAGCCGTGCCACAGCCCGAACAGGAAGCCGGGCGCGCCGGGCTGGACGGCCTCTGGGCTCTGGGTGGCGCAGGCGGCGAGCACGAGCAGCGCGGCGACAGCGAGAAGGGCGCGGGCGCGGCTCATGCAGCGATTCCGGTGGCTGCGCGTTGAGCGGCCGGACCCCAGACAGGAGATTTGAGATGGCCGATACCAGCAACATCCGCGAGCATATGGAAGTCATCGGCGCCGACGGCGTCCATGTCGGCACCGTCGACAAGATCGAGGGCGACCGCATCAAGCTCACCAAGAAGGACAGCGGCGCCGATATCGAAGGTGCGGAGGGCCGCCATGCCGGGCACCACCACTACATCTCGACCGGCCTGATCGCTGGTGTCGAGGGCGACAAGGTGCGGCTCAGCGCCAACGCCGATGTCGCGGTGACTTTCGAGGAGGAAGCCTGAGCACGCCATTTCCCGACCGGATGCGGTTTCCGCGTCCGGTCCGAGGCGATCGGGATGGCATGCGTGCATCATTCCGCCGCCGGCTTTACAGGTACGAGACGACGGGATTCGGTGACGGGTAGACCGGCCTCGGTGGGTACGTAAATCAACGATGCCCGGCTCGATTCAAGCGCCTGAATCTGCAGGTAGCGCAAATAGCCTTCGGGGCCGCCGAGGCTGTTCTGCAATATCGCGTTGGCCTGCGCGGCGCCCTTCGCGCGAATAACCTCGGCCTCCGCCAGCTGGATCGCGCTTTCCTTCTTGGCGCGCGCCTCCAATATCGCCACCTGTCTCGACGACTGGGCTTCGGCGAGCGCCGCTTCGCCCGCCAACCGCTGCGAATAGACACGGTATTGCGGATAGCCGAACAGCGCGATGACCAAGGCAACCGCGCCAACGACGATCGCTATCAGCGTGCATCCCGTCCTTTGATCCATGCTTCCATCCTCGCCGCCCAGCGGCGGCTTCGACCGCTGCTCCTTCAGCCACACCGTCATGCCTGGTGGCTTCATTACCCAAGCCGCCCGCTATGACGCATCCCCGGATTGCTCAGCCGAGCCACCACCTCACTGGCATGCCAGACATTCGTCGTAATCGCGCGATTCCACCTCGAACCTGGGCGCGTCGATGGTGTTGTCGGCTTCGACCCCGCCCGCGAAGCCGGCGCGCTGCACCGATTTGCTCCGGAGATAATAGAGCGACTTGATGCCCAGTTCCCAGGCGCGGAAGTGGAGCATCAGCAGGTCCCACTTCTCGACATCGGCGGGGATGAACAGGTTCAGCGACTGGGCCTGATCGATATAGGGCGTGCGATCGCCGGCCAGCTCGAGGATCCAGCGCTGGTCGATCTCGAAGCTGGTCTTGAAGCAGTCCTTTTCCTCCTGGCTGAGGAAATCGAGATGCTGGACCGAGCCGCCCTGCTCGAGGATCGAGTTCCAGACATTGTCCGAATCCTTCGACTTCTCCTGCAGCAGCTTCTGGAGATACGGGTTCTTGACCGACCACGAGCCGCTCAGCGTCTTGTGGGTGTAGATGTTGGCGGGGATCGGCTCGATACAGGCCGAGGCGCCACCGCAGATGATGCTGATCGACGCGGTCGGCGCGATCGCCATCTTGCAGCTGAAGCGCTCCATCACGCCCATCTCGGCGGCGTCGGGGCAGGGGCCGCGCTCGATCGCGAGCTGCATCGAGGCTTCGTCGACCTGGGCGCGGATGTGACGGAACATGCGCAGATTGGCGCTCTTGGCCATCGCCCCTTCGAACGGCAGCCCGCGCGCCTGGAGATAGGAGTGGAAGCCCATCACGCCGAGGCCGACGCTGCGCTCGCGCATCGCCGAATAGGCGGCCTTCTCCATGCCGGGCTCGGCGCGGTCGATATAATCCTGGAGGACATTGTCGAGGAAGCGCATCACGTCCTCGATAAAGCCCTTCTCGTCCTTCCACTGGTCCCAGGTCTCGAAGTTGAGCGACGACAGGCAGCAGACCGCGGTGCGCTCGTTGCCGAGATGGTCCTTGCCGGTCGGCAGGGTGATTTCCGAGCAGAGGTTCGAGGTCGAAACCTTGAGGCCCAGATCGCGGTGATGCTTGGGCATGTTGTCGTTCACGTGATCGGCGAAGACGATGTACGGCTCGCCGGTGGCGAGGCGGGTCTCGACCAGCTTCTGGAACAGGGCGCGGGCATCGACCTTGCCGCGCTCCGAACCGTCCTTGGGCGAGCGCAGCGTCCATTCGGCGCCGTCGCGCACCGCGTGCATGAAGGCGTCGGGGATCAGCACGCCATGGTGCAGATTGAGCGCCTTGCGGTTGAAGTCGCCCGAGGGTTTGCGGATTTCGAGGAACTCCTCGATCTCGGGGTGCGAGATGTCGAGATAGCAGGCGGCCGAACCGCGGCGCAGCGAACCCTGCGAGATCGCGAGCGTCAGGCTGTCCATCACCCGGACGAAGGGGATGATGCCGCTGGTCTTGCCGTTGAGGCCGACCGGCTCGCCGATGCCGCGGACATTGCCCCAATAGGTGCCGATGCCGCCGCCGCGCGAGGCGAGCCAGACATTCTCGTTCCAGGTGTCGACGATGCCATTCAGGCTGTCGGGCACCGAATTGAGGAAGCATGAGATCGGCAGGCCGCGCCCGGTGCCGCCATTCGAGAGAACCGGCGTGGCGGGCATGAACCACAGCTTGGAGATATAATCGTAGAGGCGCTGGGCGTGCGCCTGATCGTCGGCATAGGCCGAGGCGACGCGGACGAAGAGGTCCTGATAGGTTTCGCCCGGAAGCAGATAGCGATCGTTCAGCGTATCCTTGCCGAAATCGGTGAGCAGCGCATCGCGCGAATGATCGACCTCGACCGCGAACAGCTGGACATCGACGGTCTTCGAATCCTTCTTCGCCTTGGCCGGCTTCGCCGCCTGGGCGGCGTCTTCGGGAGCCTTCGCGGCCTGATTCAGCTCCGCCTTGGCGGCGGCTGGCGCTTCGGTGACGCTTTCACTCACGCTTTCGGTGTCCCTGAATTCCATCTCGTACAAGCCCCTACTGCCCTTCACGCGCCTCCATCACGGGGAAGCTCCGGCCGACTCGGGGGCGGGCGCCAAATCTAGCATCGGCGCGATGATCAAACGAGAACAAAAGATGTCCACGCTTACGAAGCCAGGCACAGCATGACCCGTTCCGCATATAGCTATGCGGCGCTGGTTATACCAGTGCTTGAGCTTGCCCCTCAGTGCAACCACTACAGATTGTGCCAAAGCGGGTCCGGGCACAAGATGGTAAATGGTTAATGACGGACTCAACTCGTCGCTAAAATGACTCGTCTCATGGTGCCCGAAATCGTGCTGCGATGCCGCGACGCGTGGACCTTCCTAGGGTTCTTGAAAGGCAAGAGGGGAAATGCGGAACCGAAAATATTTTCCGTCGATGTGAATCCTGTGGACACAATTTGTGGGGTTCGGCTGCGGCGCCGAACATCGCGGCGGATGCGACCATTGTGGGTATCGAGTACGGGCCCTAGCCTCGCTCCGAACGGATGGAGGCGGGGATGCGGCGATTGATCTTGGCGGTGGCGCTGATGGCGGGCACGCCGGTGGCGGCACAGGATGCGCGGCAAGTTAAGGGCGACGCGATCTGGGTGTTCGAGAAGTCGATCGATCAACTGCGCGCCAGGCTCGATGCCGGTGATATGACCAGCGAGCGGCTGGTGCGCGGCTATCTTTACCGGATCGACGAGATCGACCCCAGGCTGCACGCGGTGATCGCGGTCAGCCCCGATGCGATCGCGGCCGCGCGGGCGAGCGACGCGCGGCGCAAGGCGGGCAAGCCGCTCGGGCCGCTCGACGGCGTGCCGGTGCTGATCAAGGACAATATCGAGACGCGCGAATTGCCGACCACGGCGGGGAGCCTCGCGCTCAAGGACAATATGACCAGGCGGGACGCGCCGGTGGTGGCGCTGCTGCGCGCGCAGGGTGCGGTGATCCTCGGCAAGACCAATCTGAGCGAATGGGCCAATATCCGCTCGAACAATTCGATGAGCGGGTGGAGCGCGGTCGGCGGGCTGGTGCGCAACGCCTATGTCCATGATCGGAGCGCGTGCGGATCGTCGAGCGGATCGGGCGCCGCGGTGGCGCAGGGCCTTGCCGCGGTCGCGCTCGGGACCGAGACCGATGGTTCGGTGGTGTGCCCGTCCGCGATGAACGGGCTGGTGGGATTGAAGCCGACGCTCGGGCTGGTCAGCCGCACGCATGTCGTGCCGATCAGCCATAGCCAGGATACGCCGGGGCCGATGGCACGCACGGTAAAGGATACCGCGTTGCTATTTTCCGCGATGATCAGCAGCGACCCCGCCGATGCCGCGACCAAGGACGCGGACAAATATCGCCGTGACTATGCCGCGGGGCTTTCCGCCGACGCGCTCAGGGGCATGCGGGTCGGCTATTGGAAGCCGGAGATGGCGGCGGACCTCGCCAGGCGATTCGACCAGGCGCTCGATGAACTGCGCGCGGCGGGAGCGGTGCTGGTCGAAGTGAAGATGCCCAAGCTGGACGGGATCGGCGAGGCCGAGAGCCTGGTGCTCTATACCGAGCTCAAGGCCGATCTCGCGACCTATCTGGCGACCACCCCGGCGACGGTGAAGGTGCGCACGCTGGCCGATGTGATCGCGTTCAACCTCGCCAATGCCGAGGCCGAGATGCCGTTTTTCGGGCAGGAGACGTTCCTGAAGGCCGAGCAGACCAAGGGGCTCGACGATCCCGAATATAAAGCGGCGCGCGCCAAATCCCTGCGGCAGGCGCGCGCCGAGGGGATCGACGCGATGCTCAAGGCGGGGAATGTCCAGCTGCTGGTCTCGCCGACCTATGGCACGCCGTGGCTCAACGATCCCGCGCATGGCGACCAGTTCCAGGGGCCTTCGGCGAGCGAGCTGCCCGCGATCTCGGGCTATCCGCATCTGACCGTGCCGATGGGGCTGGTGAGCGGGCTGCCCGCCGGGCTCTCCTTTATCGGACCGGCATATTCGGACGGGCTGCTGCTGAGCGCCGGCTATGCCTATGAGCAGGCGACGCATGCCCGGCGGATGCCGCTGGGGCTGGAGACGCTGCAGGTCGATCTGGGGCCGCGCTCGATCAAGTGAAGCGGCGAGCGAGGCGCGCCTGCCAGAGGACGACCAGCGGCACCACGCCGAGCTCGATGCCGAGGCCGATCTTGTGGCCGAGCGTAGGCGCCCCCACGATCCCCCAGGAAAGCGCGCGCATCAGCCCGCCGGTGATGACCAGGATGCTCAGCAGGCGGAGCCTTGCGCCGTTGCGCTCGATACCGGGAATGCAGCTGGCATAGCAGCAGAGCATGGCGAGGAAGATGCCGTTCAAATACCGGAAATGGCTGTCGAGATCGCGGGTCGGCACGCTCTCATGATCGAGGAATCCGGGTCCTGATACGGCCCCCGAAAATGCCGCGAACAAAGGCAAAGCCAGCATGATCGACATCACCGCCTGAAGCAGCTGCTTCTCACGGTGGTGGCTCACTTCTCGTCGAGCTCGAGCAATTCCTCGCGGATGTGGATCGCGCCCAGCGAGATGCGCACCTCGATCAGGAAATAGATCAGCCCGGCCATCAGCAGCAGCATCGACAGGATGAAGGTCGCCGCGACCCACAGCCCGACATGGAGATTGGCGAGGCGCGAGACGAACATCAGCGCGACGACGACGCAGATCACCAATGCGCTCATCGTGCACAGGAAGATCGCGTTGTTGATCACCGAGATGCGCCGGTCGATGATTCGCAGCTCCCAGACGTGGCGGTCATGCTCGGGACCGGTCGAGCGCGGATGGAGCTGTTCGATCTGGCGGGCGCGATCGACGATGCGCGACAGCCGCCCGACCATGACGTTGAGGAAGGCGCCGATGCCCGCGAGCAGGAAAACCGGCGCGATCGCCGCCTGGATCGTCTCGGAGACGGTGGAGAGATAGGGGCTGGGGAACATGGCCCTAGCGGATATAGCCGGTGTCGCGCAGGAACCAGCGCAAAGCGGATTCGAAATCGGGGAAGACGATCTCCTGGCCGTCGGGACATTCGCCATCGACCGGCGCGACCTTGCACGATCGCGGCAGGAAAAATTCCTGCGGCGGGGCGGCCATCGCCACCGCCTCCTTGATCGCCGCATCGAACCGGCCGAGCCGGGCGGAGGCGGCGACATAGGTGGCGCAGGCGCCGTTGCGGTCGTCATTCTCCTTGTCGGCGCAGATCTTGCGCGTTTCCTCGGCGGTCTCCTCGAACAGGCCGGTGAAGCCGTCGCGCCCCGAAACATCGACTATCTTGCCGCCGGTCACATTGAAGATCTGGGGCGGCGCATAGCTGCCGGCATAGGATGAGAAGGCATAGTTGAAGCGATCGTCCTTGAAGACGAAATCGACGATATCGTCGCCGTCCTGATCCTCCGGAAAGGCGCGGATGCCTTCGCCGTCGAGCAGCGGGAACTTGACCAGCTGGAGCTGGCCTCCGAAGGGCACCGCCGCCCAGAGCTGGGCGCAGCAATGCGCGCCGCCCGTATAGGTCTGGAACAGGACCGAAGGCGCGGGATCGCCGCTGGCGAGCTTGCCGATCGCGACTTGGCGATCGAAGACGATGTTGGCGAAATCCTCCTCGCTGAGCGTGAACGGCGCATAGCCGGGCATGCGGATCGCGGCGCTGACCGTGACGAGGCCGGCATCGTCGGCCTGCGGCTTGGCGGTGAGCGTCACCTGGACATCGTCGTCGCTGATGCGGTGGGTGAGCTTGTCCGCCGCGAAGCCGATATTGGCGAAGGTCTGCGCGAATGCCGGCGCGGCGAGCGACAGAGAGGCCGCGAGGCCGATGGCGAATGTTCGGATCAAGTCGGTTCTCCCTTGCCGCCCACGCTCGCGTGTCCGCCCCGGTCTGGCAAGCCGATTCGGGCCTCCACCGCTTGGTAACGCCTTTTCGTTACACTGGCGGCCATGTCGAAACCGATGCCGCTCGATCAGTTCACGCGCCTGCCGCCGGCGCACGCCGTCGATTGTGTCGATGGATTGGCCGGGGCGATCGACGCCGTCGCCGGCCGCGCGGCGCCGACCCACCGCTTCCTGCGCTATGGCTGGTTCGCCGCCGCGTTGAAGGCCTATGGCGGCTCGGCGCGGACGCTGATGGTGTCGCGCGAGGGCGAGCCGGTGGCCGCCTTGCCGCTGGTGCCGAAGGGGCCGGACTGGCTGGGGCTGGCCGAAGTGCCGGGCTGCTATTGGCCGTTCCGCAGCTTTCCGGTGCGCGAGGATGCCGGGGCGGAGGCGGTGGAGGCGCTGCTGCCGCGGCTCGGCCGTGAGGTTCGCGCGCTGCGGGTCGGGCCGGTCTATGACGGCGATCCCGGGCTGGAGATTTTGAAAGAGGCCGCGCGGGCCAAAGGCTGGGCGGTGCTCGACCGGTTCGTGGCGGATTCCTATCTGCTCGATATGAAGGCGGCGCAAAGCGAGGAAGGCGGCTGGCCGCGCAACTCGACGCTGCGCAAGAACCGGTTTCACGAGAAGCATCTCGGCGGGCATGGCGCGCTCGACTGGGATTTCGTGACCGGCGAAGCCTGGAGCGAGGCCGCGTTCGACGCGCTGGCGGCGGTCGAGGAGAAAAGCTGGATCGCGGCGCGGACCGATGGCTCGGACGCCAAGTTCACCCAGACCGGCCACGGCGCCTTCTGGCGCGCGGCGGCGGCCGACCCGGTCATCGCGGATATGATGTGGGCGGCGGTGCTGCGCGTCGAGGGCGCGCCGGCGGCGTTTTCGTTCGATATCAATGCGGGCGCGTTGAAATACGCGATCGCCAACAGCTACGATCCGGCTTTCGCCAAGCATTCGCCGGGGAAATTGCTCTATTACCGCAACCTCGTCCGCGCGCTCGAGGACTGCATCACCCAGGTCGATTGGGGCGCGGGGGACAGCGGCTACAAGGGCGTGATCGGAGCCGCCAAGGGCCCGGCGATCCGCGACTGGCTGTTCGTGCGGCCGGGCCTCTCGGCGGCGGCGGCGAAGCTGTTTGGGGGCGTGTGGCGCAAGAGCGGGCAGTGACGCTCAGATCTTGTAGAAATTGACCTTCATGCGGCGCCCGGTGTTGCCGATCGCCATGGAGCCGCCCCAACTGCTGCTGTTGGTCCGATCGAGCTTGAACTCGTCGGGATAATAGCCCGGGGTGCCCGTCGTGACCGTGCAGCTTATGCTGAGTGCGGTTCCGGTCTGCTGGCCGGTGCACTTCTGCCGTGCCGAAAAGGGTTGGATCACCTCCCCGGGCTTCCAGTGCGGCTCGACCGCGACGATGCTGATCGTATAGGCGCCGCCGCCGATATGCTTGGCGCTGGCGACGCCGTGGACGTAATAATAGCCGCCCCCGTTGCGGGCCATGACCTCTCCGCCGAGGGTCCAGGTTCCGGCGAAGTCGCCAGGGCCGGAGGCCGGCGCCGGCGTGGTCTGAGCCAAGGCCGTTTCCGCCGCCAGAACCAACGTCAGTGCAACCGCTAAATCAGCCACGCGCATCATCTGTCTCCCAGGCTACAGGTTAACCCAAGCGCAGTGCCGCAGCAAATTGCGGGCGTTTGGCGCAAGCGCCGACAATAGGATAGACTAGCCGCTTCTCTGAGGGAGGCCGTATCATGGACCGCCGCAACCTGATCGCCGCATTCACCGGAACCGCGGCCTTGGCGGCATGCCGGGCAAGCGCGCTGGCGCCCGATGTGCGCGCCGACCTCTATGATTGCGAAGGGTGCGAGGGCGCGCGCGAGCGGCCGGCGGCTGCGATGGCGGCGACGGCGCGGATCGATCGCCCCGGCGAACCGGGCGAGCGGCTCGACGTGACCGGGCGCGTGCTCGGGCTGGACGGCAAGCCGGGGCGTGGCGTGGTCCTCTATGCCTATCATACCAATGCCGAGGGGCTGTATGCGGGCGGGACGCCGGAGACCGAATGGAGTCGCCGCCACGGACGGCTGCGCGGCTGGGTCAAGACCGGGCCGGACGGCGTCTATCGTTTCGAGACGATCAAGCCCGCGCCCTACCCCGATCGTTCGCTGCCCGCGCATATTCACCTGACCGTGCTCGAGCCGGGCCGGCGGGCCTATTGGATCGACGATATCGTGTTCGACGACGATCCCCTGGTCGATGCGAAATACCGCGCCGCGCGGGAGAATCGCGGCGGCACCGGCATCGTTCGCCTGGGACGGACGGCAGCGGGGCGGCTGCTGGCAACCCGCCACATCCTGCTCGAACCGCACCCGGCCTAGATAAACGGCCCCCTGGCACGGCGGCGGGCGCCGCTGGGCGGGACACCCGCGAGCGCGCGGAAGTCGCGGGCCATATGCGCCTGATCGGCATAGCCCTGCGCGGCGGCGGCATCGGCGGGCGAATCTTTGCCATGGATCGCGCCGATCGCGTCGCGGAAGCGCAGCAGCCGCAGATAGGAGCGCGGGGGCAGCCCGATATGCGCGGCGAACCAGCGCTGGAGCTGGCGGTGCGACAGGCCCGCGGCTTCGCGATCCGGGCGACGCTGGTGCCGCTGAGGATGGCGCGGGCGATGGGCGGTGGCGGCTTGCTCGCCAGCGCGGCTTCGAGATTGGCGGCGATATCCCCCCTGGTGAGCGCGGCGAATTCGGGTGGCGCTTCGATCCAGTCGGCGGCATTGGCCGACAAGGTCCAGATCGCGGCGATCAGCCCGTCCAGAGCGGGCGGCACGGGATGCTCGGCATAATCCACATGCGCGGGATTGGCATGTCGCGTCGGTTCAAGCCAGCTTCATGCGAAGGCGGATATCCCAGCTCAAATCAGGGGAGGAACGACATGACCACGACCCGCATCGCCTTCGCATTCGCCTGCTTCGTGTTCGCGGCGCCCGCTTCGGCGCAGGATGCCGGGCTGGGCTGGCTGGCCGGCAATTGGTGTACCGAGAGGCAGGAAGGCACCGGCGTTCAGCAGACGTGCGAGGAATGGAAGCCGATGGCCGATGGCGTGATGCAGGGCCGGACCGTCTATTGGCACGAGCGCTTCTTCAACGCCGAGCGGATGCGGATCACCGTCGAACCGGCGCGGCTGGTCTATCATGCCGAACCCGCCAAGCAGGCGCCGGCGGATTTCTATGCGGTGAAGGTGGAGGGGCAGTCGGTGCGCTTCGAGAATCGCGCGCACGATTATCCGCAAGTGGTGCGCTACTGGCGGGAGGGCGATGTGCTGATGGCGGAGATTTCGCTGGCGGATGGCAGCAAGCCGAACCGCTGGACGTATCGGCGCAAGGCGAAATGAGCGTTTTCCGTCATCCCGGCTTTCGCCGGGATGACGGTATCCGGATTACTCGGCGCGCTCGGCCAGCACGGTCAGGCCGCGCTCGTTGACCTCGGCGAAGCCGCCTTCGACACGGATCGTCTCGGGGGTCTCGTTCATCGAGGTCCGGTAGATCTCGATATTGCCGTCGCGGACGGTGCTCATCAGCGGGGCATGGCCCTGGAGTACGCCGAAATCGCCTTCGCTGCCGGGGACGACGACCATGTGGACGTCTTCCGAGCGGACCAGCTTCTCCGGGGTGACGAGTTCGAAGTGCAGAGCCATCTTATTGATCCATCACGAAAATTTGCGCCATGACCATCGGCGTCGGCGCGACATCGGCCTCGACGAGCTGGACATAGATGAACTGGCCTTCGACCGGCGCCTTGTAGGTCTCGACCTTGGCGCCGTTCTTGGGGCCGGTATTGGCGGGATCGGGCTTCAGATCGAAGCCCGCAAACGCCATGTTCTTGTGCAGCATGTCCCAAGCCGCGGCGCGGTTCGGGCCCATTACCATAACCTGGCAAATCTGGCCCTCGATCCCGCCGAACCCGAGCTCGCCATCGCCGCGCTTGGCGCCGACGACCTTGATCTCCCCGCGGGCATGCTGCCGCGTATCGATCGTCTCGGTGAAGCCGAAGTCCTTGAGAACCGGATTGCCGGTGATCGCGAACTGCCCGGCCAGATAGAGCGGGCAATAGCCGAACGCCAGATCGGCGGCGACCTCGGCGATCGGCTTGTCCGCGTTCTGCGCCGACACGGCTGGCGAGGCCAGCAGCGCGGCGGCGGCGAGAACGAGACGGCCGATCATGAGGCTCAGGCTTCCTCGGCCAGCTTGGCGGCCTTGGCGATGGCGCCGTCGATGCCGCCGACCATGTAGAAGGCCGCTTCCGGCAGGTGATCATATTCGCCGTTCACCACCGCCTTGAACGACTTGATGGTGTCTTCGATCTGGACGAACTCGCCCGAGATGCCGGTGAAGACCTCGGCGACGTGGAACGGCTGACTGAGGAAACGCTGGATCTTGCGCGCGCGCGAGACGGTCAGCTTATCCTCTTCCGAAAGCTCGTCCATGCCGAGGATGGCGATGATGTCCTGCAGCGACTTGTACTTCTGCAGCGTCGCCTGAACGGCGCGGGCAGTGTCGTAATGCTCCTGGCCGACGACGCGCGGTTCGAGCACGCGCGAGGTCGAATCGAGCGGATCGACGGCCGGATAGATGCCCAGCTCCGAGATGGCGCGGTTGAGCACGGTCGTCGCGTCCAGGTGGGCGAACGACGTGGCCGGCGCCGGATCGGTAAGATCGTCGGCGGGAACGTAGACGGCCTGCACCGAGGTGATCGAACCCTTGTTGGTCGAGGTGATGCGCTCCTGCAGCGCGCCCATGTCAGTGCTGAGCGTCGGCTGATAGCCCACGGCCGAAGGAATACGGCCGAGCAGCGCCGACACCTCGGCGCCCGCCTGGGTGAAGCGGAAGATGTTGTCGACGAAGAACAGCACGTCCTGACCTTCGACGTCGCGGAAATATTCGGCGATGGTCAGGCCCGACAGCGCGACGCGGGCGCGGGCCCCCGGCGGCTCGTTCATCTGGCCGTATACGAGCGCGACCTTCGAGCCCTCGGAGATGGCGTTGCCGTCCTTGTCCTTGGCGATAACACCGGCGTCGAGGAACTCGTGATAGAGATCGTTGCCCTCACGGGTACGCTCGCCGACGCCCGCGAACACCGAGGTGCCGCCATGGCCCTTGGCGATGTTGTTGATCAGCTCCTGGATAAGCACGGTCTTGCCGACGCCGGCGCCGCCGAACAGGCCGATCTTGCCGCCCTTGGCGTAGGGCGCGAGCAGATCGATGACCTTGATGCCGGTGACGAGGATCGAGCTCTCGGTCGACTGATCGACGAACAGCGGGGCCTCGGCGTGGATCGGGGCGCTGGTCTCGGCGCCTACGGGTCCGCGCTCGTCGATCGGCTCGCCGACGACGTTGAGGATGCGGCCGAGCGTCTTGGGGCCGACGGGGACGCGGATCTGCGAGCCGGTGTCGGTGACGCTCTGGCCGCGGGTCAGGCCCTCGGTCGAATCCATCGCGATGGTGCGGACGGTGTTCTCGCCGAGATGCTGGGCGACCTCGAGGACGAGGCGGTTGCCGTTATTGTCGGTCTCGAGCGCCGAGAGAATGGCGGGCAGGACGCCGCCATCGAACGACACGTCGACGACCGCGCCGATGACCTGGCTGATGCGGCCGACATTGTTGGTCGTGGCCGGGGCGGCCGAGGTCGGCGCCTTGGTGGCGGCGGGCGCCTTGGGCGCGCGCTTGGCGGCGGGCTTCTTGGTCGTCGGGGCTGCGGATGCCATCGGTTCTTCCTCGCTTCGGATTACTTGAGCGCTTCGGCGCCGGAGATGATTTCAACCAGCTCGGTCGTGATCGCGGCCTGGCGCTGGCGGTTGTAGACGGTGTTGAGTCGCTTGATCAGATCGCCCGCGTTGCGCGTGGCGTTGTCCATCGCGGTCATCTTGCTGCCCTGCTCCGACGCGGCGTTCTCGCGCATCGCGCGGTAGAGCTGCACGGCGACGTTGCTGGGGAGCAGGTCGGCGAGAATCGATTCCTCGTCGGGCTCATAGGTGATCGCCGCACCCGAGGACGTGACGTCACCAGTGGCGCCGGCCACGGGTGGCGCGACGGGGATGATCTGCTGCGCGGTCGGCTCCTGCGTCAGGACCGACTTGAAGTGCGAATAGAACAAGGTCGCGACATCGAACTCGCCAGCATCGAAGCGGGCGATGATATCGTCGGCGTAGCCGCGGGCATCGGCGAAGGTCAGCTTGCCGAGATCGTTGGGCTCGATGCCGTGGATCATGTTGGCGCGGAATTCGCGGTTGAGCACGGCCCGGCCCTTGCGGCCGATCGTGTAGATCTTGACCGTCTTGCCGGTGGCGGCGAGGTCGCGGGCATGCTTGCGGGCGAGGCGGGCGATATTGGTGTTGAACGCGCCGGCCAGACCCTTGTCACTGGTCGCGACGACGAGCAGGTGGACCTGATCCTTGCCGGTGCCGGCGAGCAGCTTGGGGCTGCTCTCGCTGACGGTCACCTTGCTGGCGAGCGACGCCACGACGCTTTCGAGGCGCTGGGCATAGGGACGGCCAGCCTCCGCCGCTTCCTGCGCACGGCGCAGCTTGGCGGCGGCGACCATCTTCATCGCCTTGGTGATCTTCTGGGTCGACTTGACCGAGTTGATCCGGACCTTGAGTGCCTTGAGAGAGGCCATCTTCTTCCTTCTCGTGCTCCTGCGAAAGCAGGAGCCCAGGGTTATCCAGCGAGCCGCCTGCGGCTCTGGGCCCCTGCTTTCGCAGGGGCACTGAAATTACGCGAACGTCTTGGCGAACGCTTCGAGCGCGTCCTTGAGCTCGGCGCGGGTGTCGTCCTTGAGGTCCTTGCTCTCGCGGATCGCGCTGAGGATGCCGGCGTGGTTGGCGCGCATATCGGCGAGCATCGCCGCTTCGTAACGCACCACATCCTGCACCGCGACCGCGTCGAGGAAGCCCTGCGTGCCGGCGAAGATCGACACCGTCTGCTCCTCGAAGGGCAGCGGGCTGAACTGCGGCTGCTTGAGCAGCTCGGTCAGGCGGGCGCCGCGGTTGAGCAGGCGCTGGGTCGAGGCGTCGAGATCCGAACCGAACTGCGCGAACGCCGCCATCTCGCGATACTGGGCGAGGTCGAGCTTGATCGAGCCCGAGACCTTCTTCATCGCCTTGGTCTGCGCGGCCGAGCCGACGCGGCTGACCGACAGGCCGACGTTGATCGCCGGACGGATGCCGGCGTTGAACAGGTCGGTCTCGAGGAAGATCTGGCCGTCGGTGATCGAGATCACGTTGGTCGGGATATAGGCCGACACGTCGCCCGCCTGCGTCTCGATGATCGGCAGCGCGGTCAGCGAGCCGCCACCCATCGCGTCCGACATCTTGGCGGCGCGCTCGAGCAGGCGGCTGTGGAGATAGAAGACGTCGCCGGGATAGGCTTCGCGGCCCGGCGGACGGCGCAGCAGCAGCGACATCTGGCGATAGGCGACCGCCTGCTTCGAAAGATCGTCGAACACGATCAGCGCGTGCATGCCGTTGTCACGGAAATATTCGCCCATCGCGGTGCCGGTATAGGGCGCGAGGAACTGCAGCGGCGCTGGCTCCGACGCGGTCGCGGCGACGACGATCGAATATTCCATCGCGCCATTCTCTTCGAGCGTGCGCACCAGCTGGGCGACGGTCGAGCGCTTCTGGCCGACGGCGACATAGACGCAGTAGAGCTTCTTCGACTCGTCCTTGCCGGCGTTGACGCCCTTCTGGTTGATGAAGGTGTCGATGGCGACGGCCGACTTGCCGGTCTGGCGATCGCCGATGATCAGCTCGCGCTGGCCGCGGCCGACGGGGACGAGCGCGTCGATGGCCTTGAGGCCCGACTGCATCGGCTCCGAGACCGACTGGCGCGGGATGATGCCCGGCGCCTTGACCTCGACGCGGCTGCGCTGGTCGGTGACGATCGGGCCCTTGCCGTCGATCGGGTTGCCGAGACCGTCGACAACGCGGCCGAGCAGGCCCTTGCCGACGGGAACGTCGACGATGGTGCCGGTGCGCTTGACGGTGTCGCCTTCCTTGATCTCGGCGTCCGAGCCGAAGATCACGACGCCGACATTGTCGGCCTCGAGGTTGAGCGCCATGCCCTGGATGCCGTTGGCGAACTCGACCATCTCGCCGGCCTGGACATTGTCCAGCCCGTGGATGCGCGCGATGCCGTCACCGACGCTGAGCACCTGGCCGGTCTCCGAGACCTGGGCCTCGGTGCCGAAATTGGCGATCTGGTCCTTGATGACCTTCGAGATTTCTGCGGCGCGGATGTCCATTTTCAGCCTTTCATCGCATTCGCGAGGGAGTTCAGTCGGGTTTTGATCGACGAATCGATCATCTGGCTGCCGATCTTCACGACCAGCCCGCCAAGGAGCGAGGGATCGACCGAGAGGTCGACCGAAACGTCACGGCCGATGCGGGTGCGCAGCTGTGCTTTCAGCGCGTCGACCTGATCGGTGGTGAGGGGGTGCGCCGAAATGACCTGCGCGCTGGTCTCGCCGCGATGCGCGGCGGCCAGCTGGCCGAACGCGCGGATGATCGCGGGAAGCTGGCTCAGCCGACGATTGTCGGCGAGGACGCCGAGGAACTTGGCGGTGGTCGCGTCGAGCTTGAGGCTGGCGGCGACGGCGGCAACCGCCCTGGCGGCGGCGCCGCGCGCGACGAGCGGGCTCGCCGTCAGCGCCTTGAAATCCGCCGATTCGTCGAGCGCCTGGCGGACCGCGCCAAGGCTGGCCTCCACCTGGGGCAGCGATTTCGAATCGCGTGCCAGCTCGAACAGAGCGGTAGCGTAGCGTCCGCTTAGGCTGGCCTGAATACCGCCGGAATTCTCCACGCGATCGAGTTCCTCTTGGAGGGGTCTGAAATGTCGTCCCATACGAAAAAGGGGCACGCCCGAGAGGCAGCCCCGATGGGTCGCGGCGCGGTTAGCATTGCGGATGCTGCGATGCAACCCGACTCCTTGGGGAACCGGGCGCCGCCCAGGAAACACGCGGCTGGACATTGCGGCGGCGTAATGTTTGTGTGCGTGCCGAAACCAGACGGGGGGCGATCCGATGGCAAATCGAAAGATGTGGGCGGTGGCGGCGTTGGCCATCGCGGTGGCGGCGGGCGTGGCCCAGGCCGAGGTGCTGCGGGTGACGGGCGAATTCCCGGCGCGATTCCGCGAGGCGAGCCTGCTCCATTCGCTGTCGATCGACCGTTTCGACGGGCAGGATGGCATCGCCCTGGCCAATGCCATCGAACGGCGGATGGGCAGCACCCATTTCGAGCTGATGGGCGGGCGCGCCGGGCGCCACAATGCCGATGCGTCGCTTTCCGGCGCGGTGACGACGGGCGTCGAGGAGAATCCCTTCAAGAAGAAGGAGAAGCGCTGCGTCGAGAAGGACAAGGACGACAAGTGCCTCAAGGAGGCCGAGGTCGATGTGCGGTGCCGCAGCCGCATCATCAACCTGCGCGCCGATCTGCGGATGGTGCGCAACGAGGATGGCCGCGTGGTCTATTCGGAGAGCAAGCCGTTTCGCGAGGAGACCAGCTGGTGCGAGGGGCAGAATCCGTTCCGCAGCGTCGAGGACAGCGTCATCGCGGGGATCCAGCAGATCGCCAACGACGTGCGCTACGATATCGCGCCGAGCGTCCAGACCTATGACATCCGCGTGCGCGAGAGCACCAAGGGGCTGTCGAAGGACGCGGCCAAGCGCTTCAAGGATCTGGTCAAGCTGACCAAGCGCGATCCGCGCGGCGCGTGCGCGGGCTGGGAAGCGATGCTGGCCGAGGGGCCGCATCCCTCGATATTGTTCAATGTCGGGCTCTGCGCCGAGCAGCGCGGCGATTACGACGGCGCGGTGGCGCTGTACCGCCAGTCGTCGCAATATGGCGCGAGCGAGGGCGGCGAGGGGGCGAGCCGGGCGTCGCGGCTGATCGCCGGCCGCGAGGATGCGACGGCCCGCGCGCGGCGGAATTGAGGGGTCCGACATGATTGCGATGACCTTGGCGCTGGCCGCCATGCCCGCGCAGCAATGCCCGAAGATCGAGATCCACGCCTCGCATTTCGGCGGCACCTCGGGATACATGATCCTGGAAGTGTCGGCGGTGCCCGATCCGCAAAATGTCGAGATGATCCTGTGGGAGGTTTCGGCGGGCAGGGTCACCAAACAGGAGGGGCTGGGAGCGACGATCGAGGCGCCCAAGGGCACTCGGATCACGGCCAAAGTCGAGCTGGCCGGGATGACGCCCGAAAGTTGCGACCCGACCGCCTCAACCACGTTCGAGATGCCATAGGCCAGTTGCCGGGAGAGACGCGATGTTCGGAATCATGCTTTTGTTCGCCACGCCGGCGATCGCGCCGGCGCAGGACCAGTGCCCGCATGTCGTGGTCAGTTCGGGTGCGCAGCCGGGCGGCAGGATCACCTATACCGGCATGGTCGATGGCGGCGATCCCGATGCCTCGGCGACCTTCAACTGGACGATCTCGGCCGGCACCATCGTGTCGGGCCAGGGCACGCCGGCGATCGAGGTGGAGGCCGAGCCTAATGAATTCGTGACCGCGACGCTGGATGTCGGCGGCTATGACCGGTCCTGCGCGACCTCGCAGAGCGCGACCGAGGAAGCGCAGCCCGCCGACACATCGGATTGTCCGTTGCTGATGCTGGTGACCGATTCGCCGGCGCGCGGAAAGGGTATCTTCGGCGCGCAATTGTTTCCCGAATTCTCCGGCGCAAAATGGAGGTGGAGCATTTCCGAAGGGAAGATCGTGCGGGGGCAGGGCACCGGCCGGATCGATATCGAAGCCGCGCCGGGCAGGACCGTGACCGGCACCATCACGGTGGAAGGCGCACCCGCGCAGTGCAAGCTTGCGGAGACGCAGGCGCTGCGGATCAAATAGCCGCCCCGCGCCGGGCAACCAGACGAAAAGGCCGGAGCTTTCGCCCCGGCCTTTTCTGTCTTCACGATGCGCGAGCCTTAGCGCGGGCGGTTGCCGCCCTGGCCGGCGCGCGCCGGGCGGGCATGCCACTTGCTTTTCGGGCGCGCGTAATTGCGAGGCTTTTCGCCCTGCGGCGCGCCGTCGCGGCGTTCGAAGCTGCCCCCGTCGCGGCGTTCGAAATTGCCGCCCTCACGCCGCGGCTGATCCGCGCGCGGGCCGCCTTCGCGGCGGGGCTGATCGCCGCGTGCCGGATTGGGGCGCGGACCGCGCTGCGAGGCATGCTGCCCATTCGGCTTCTGGAAGGCGCGGCCGTTGCGGCCGTTCTGCTCGTCGCGGCTCATCGGCACCGGCGAGCGGCTCGCCTTGATCCTGGCCGATTCCGCCAGGAAGCCCTCGGGAAGCGGCACGACGGTGATCTTCTGACGGGTCAGCTTCTCGATATCGCGCAGATAGGGCTTCTCGTCATCGGCGCAGAAGCTGATGGCGAGGCCGGTGGCGCCGGCGCGCGCGGTGCGGCCGATGCGATGGACATATTGGTCCGGCACGTTCGGCAGCTCGAAATTGAAGACATGGCTGACGCCCGACACGTCGATGCCGCGCGCGGCGATGTCGGTGGCGACGAGGATCTTGACCTTGCCGGCCTTGAACTCGCCGAGCGCGCGCTCGCGCTGCGGCTGCGACTTGTTGCCGTGGATCGCGTTCGAGGCGATGCCGCTGCCGGCGAGCAGCTTCACGACGCGGTCGGCGCCATGCTTGGTGCGGGTGAAGATCAGGGCGCGGTCGATCGCGGGATCGCGCAGCATGATCGTCAGCAGCGACTGCTTCTCGGCCTGCTGGACGTGCGTCACGCGCTGCTCGACGCGTTCGGCGGTGGTCGCCTCGGGCGTGACCTTCACTTCGACGGGGTTCTTGATGAACTGGCCGGCGAGTTCGCGGATCGTCTTGGGCATCGTCGCCGAGAAGAACAGGGTCTGGCGCTTGGCCGGCAGCTCGCGGACGATCCGCTTGAGCGCGTGGATGAAGCCCAGATCCATCATCTGATCGGCCTCGTCGAGAACGAGGATCTCGATGCCGAGCATGATCGCATAGCATTGGTCGAGCAGATCGACGAGGCGGCCGGGCGTTGCGACGAGGATATCGACGCCGCGGGCGAGATCGGTCTTGTTCTTGTGGACGGAGGTGCCGCCGAAGCAGGTCATCACGCTGAGGCGCGTGCCCTTCGCGTAATGGCGGGCGCTCTCGGCGATCTGGCTGGCGAGCTCACGCGTCGGCGCGAGGACGAGCATCCGGCAGCCGCGCGGCTGGGCGCGCTTGCCCGACGCGACGAGACGGTCGATCGAGGGCAGCATGAACGCGGCGGTCTTGCCGGTGCCGGTCTGGGCGATGCCGAGCAGGTCGCGGCCTTCGAGCAGCGACGGGATCGACTGTTCCTGGATCGGGGTGGCCTTGCTGTAGCCCTTGGCTTCAAGCGCGGCGAGAACGGTCTGCGAGAGACCGAGCTGGTTGAATTGCATTATGAACCTTCATGAATCGGCTCGGCGCGCAGCATGACGGGCGCGCGAAAGCGGGGTCAAAAAATGACGACCCGCGTGATAAGGGAAGCCGGAGAATATGGACCGAGGCAGAGCCGGAGCTTGGCCGCTCCATCACGCTGCATGATGCCTCGATGCCGGGGATATGGCAGGAAAGCTTACTTATGTCAAGGTTAGGGGCCGCTCAGCCGCCGCAGCCGGACGACTTGGCCGAGCCGGCGGCTTGTCGGCCATTGGCAAAACGCAACGAGAGCTCCTTCAGCGCGCGTCCTGCAATTTCGTCGTTCCGCGTTGCTGAGATTTGGCCGTACAGTGTCTCCGCCTCCGAAAATTCGGTTGGCGAGCAAAAGGCGTCTTCCCCCACATAAGGGATATAGCGGGCACCATATCCCAAGGTTACGCACGTGCCGCTTTCGGTGCAGCGCTTGCGCGGGGTCAGACCTGCGCAGGCATATGCAAACTCCTGACCGAAACCATTTTCCGCCGCTTGTTTTTCGAAATCACTCCAGCATGCCTTGGCGCCCGATCCTGCGGTTTTCCGTGCGCAGTTGCACGATTTCTCGGCGAGGCGCTGCAGCTTGGGGATGTTCGGCCTCGCTACATAAAAGCGCACTGCCGCCATTGGGAGCGCGATCGCGGCGACCGCGATCAGGCAGACTATCGCCGTCAGCGCGGGCGAGAGTTCCTTCACGGCAATGGTTTCCCATCCTCGCCGACCGGCACGCGGAGTGGCTTGCCCTGATCGATGACGAAGGCGCTGACGACGCGCGCGGTCTCCGGGCCGACGCTCCTGGCCGCGTGCGGGGTGCCGCGCGGGATCAGCGTGCTGTCTCCGGCGTGCTTGATCATGACCTGATCGCCGATGCGGAATTCGATACTGCCCTGGACGATATAGGCCATCTCGACGCCGGGATGGACATGGAGCGGCACGCCTTCGCCGGGCTTGTAGATGCCGCCACGCAACTGGACCTGGGTGGGGCCGGCGCCGGCGAGGATGTCGTATCTGAGGTCAGGCGGCGGAGGGAGGCTGTCCTGCCCGAGCAACGGCGTGGCGGCGAGCAGGAGCGGGGTGGGGAGGAGGATGCGCATGGGGCGAGGGTGGCTTGGTTACGTTACGCACACAACCATTCTTCGCCGGGATGACGGTTAGGGGGTAAATTCCCGCTCGCGATAGTCGAACCAGTCGAAATCGGCGTGGCGGCCGGCGCCGCTCATGTCCTGGCAGGCGATGCCGATGAACGCGCCGGTGAAATTGGGCTGGCCCGGCGCGCTGGCTTCGTCGGAGAGGATCGAGGCGTCGAACTGTCCGGGGAGCCAGCGCCATTCGCCGTCCGTGCGCCAGGCGAAGCGGAGGCGTTCGTAATCGACCTCGCAGCGCAATTCGATGCGGCCTGTGGGGATCGCGACGGGCGTGGTGAAGGCGTCGGCCTGCGGGCTGTCGGGGAGGGCGGACATCACGCGGAGGTGGCGGCCGATCTCTTCGTCATGGCTGACATGGAGGTAGTGGAATTTGGCGGCGTTGTAATAGGCGACGAGGCCGGCGGCCTGCTGGAAATGCAGCGGTTCGAAGTCCATCGCGGTGGTCGCGGTATAGCAGAACGCCTGTTGGCGACGGGCGACCAGCGACTGGACGAACAGGCTGCCGATCGTCTCGCGGCCATGGAGGCGGAGATGGCCGGGGCGGGCGGACAGGCTGAAGATCCGGCCGGGCTCGGGGGTGCGGAGCCATTGGAAATCGATCGGCAGCTCCGGCCGGTCGAACTCGTCGCGCTGGTGGGTATCGGCCTTGGGTGCGGCTTCGACGCTAGGCAGCCCCGAGCCGTCGAGGGTGTAGAGCCAGCCGTCATCATCCCAGCGCATGCGCTGGAGCGCGGTCTCGCGGCCCAGCACGCAGCGGCCGCGATTGGGCAGCGGTCGGCCGCATAGATAGGCCAGATAGGGTGTCCCGTCGGGTGTCTCGACCAGATCGGCATGGCCGGCGCGCTGGAGGGGCGCGTCGGGGCGGGTCCGCGCGCTGAGGATATAGGTGTCGGGATGGAGCTCGTAGGGGCCGGTCAGCGCACGCGCGCGGGCCATGGTCACGGCGTGGTTCCAGCCGGTGCCGCCCTCGGCGGTGAGCAGGTAATAATAGCCGCCGCGCCGATAGAGGTGCGGGGCCTCGGTGAGCCCGAGCGGCGTGCCGGGGAAGATGTTGACGCGCTCGCCGATCAGCTTTTGCTCGGCGGGGCTGTATTCCTGGAGGACGATGCCGGCGAAGCGGTTGCGGCCGGGGCGGTGGTCCCAGAGCTGGTTGACCAGATATTTGCGGCCGTCTTCGTCATGGAATAGCGAGGGATCGAAGCCCGAGCTGTTGAGGTGGATCGGATCGGACCAGTCGCCGTCCACGGTGTCGCAGGTGACGAGGTAATTGTGGAAGTCGCGGAGTGATGCCCCCGATGCGCCGCCGGTGGTGGTGCGGCCATAGCGCTTCACATCGGTGTAGATGAGGTGGAAGCGCTCGCCGTCATGGCTCAGGCACGGCGCCCATACCCCGCAGCTATCGGGGTCGCCGCGCATGTCGAGCTGGCTGGCGCGGTTGAGGGGTCTTGCGATCAGCGTCCAGTTCTCGAGATCGCGGCTGTGATGGATCTGGACGCCGGGAAACCATTCGAAGGTCGAAGTGGCGATGTAATAATCCTCGCCGACGCGCACGATCGAGGGATCGGGATTGAAGCCGGGAAGGATCGGATTGCGGATCATGCGGCTTTCCGGGCGCGAAGTTCGATGGCCAGGCCCAGCACGAGCAGCAGCAATCCGAAGCCGAAGCCGACATAGCCCGCCACCCCGACCGTGCCGATGCCGTGCCAGCCGAGATAGGCCGCGGTCGCGCCGCCGAGCACGATCGGGATGATGCCGCTCTCGCGTTGCGCCACGCCGGGCTTGACCACCATCGTCCACAGGATCGCGGCGGCGATCAGGTCCATCACCGCCAGCGCGACGAAGAAGGGCGTGTAGCCGATCTGCGTAACCAGCGCGCCGATCAGCAGCGTGAAGATCATCACGCCAAGGTTCGCCATCGTCCCGGCCATGCCGGCGACGGTGCCCATCTCGTTCTTGCGGAACAGATCGGTGGCGAGGGTGATGCAGGTGACCGACAGCGTCTGGTGCGCGAAGGCGCCGATGCTGAGCAGGGCCACCGCCATATACGGGCTGGTGACGCTGCCGACGAAAAGCATGCTGGTCATCAGCGCCGCGCCGAGGGTGAAGGTCCAGCGGCGGGCGTCGATCAGGGCGATGCCGCGGCGCTCGAGCCAGACCACCACTGCCGGGCCGAACAGGCAGCCGAGATCGGCGGCGATGAAGGGCAGGATCACCGCGATCGCGAGCTCCTTGAGGTCGAAGCCACGAACCTCGCTGAGATAGAGCGGCAGCCAGAAGGTCAGCGTCGCCCAAGTCGGGTCGGCGAGGAAGCGGGGCAAGGCGATGCCCCAGAAATTGCGGCGGCCGAGCAGCGACAGCACCGGCGGCTTGTCGCCCGCCGCCTGGATATGCGCTTCCTGACCAGATTGGATCAGCTTCAGTTCCTCGGGCGAAAGCTCGGGATGCGCTTCGGGCGCGCGATAGTAACGCAGCCACAGCAGCACCCACAGCAACGCCAGACCGGCGGCGATGTAGAAGGCGGCGCGCCAGTCCCACCATACGATCGAGATCGCGACCAGCGGCCCGGCCAGCGCGATCCCCGCCGAGGCGCCGAGATTGTAGATGCCGCCGGCGAAGCCGCGCTCCTTCGCCGGAAACCATTCGGAGACGACCTTGAGGCCCAGCGTGTGCGAGGTGCCTTCGGCGAAGCCCAGGGCGCCGCGCAGCGCCGCCAGTCCCTGCCAATTGACCACCCAGCCATGCGCCGCGATCAGCACCGCCCAGGCGGTGGCGAAGATCGCCATGCCGGTGCGCAGGCCGATGCGGTCGAGAATATAGCCGACCACCGGCTGCATCATGATGAAGCCCTGAAACACGCCGGTGACCCAGCTATATTGCTCCTTGGTCATCGGCACGTCTGCCTTGAAGGCGTCGGTGGCGACGGCGACGCCGAGGGTCTGGCGGACAAGATAGTTGATGATCGTGCCGAGCATCACGATGGCGATGATCCACCAGCGGAGTGCCCGCGTGCGTTGCCAGAAGGTCATGGCCTCTCCCCTCGGACGTCTTTGGTCCGTTAGCGCTAACAGTGCGGGGAAGCGGCGCGGAGGGCAAGGGGAATTGTCGGCGTTTGCGTCCGACCTTGTCATCCCGGACTTGTTCCGGGATCCATCGTGCCGCGCGCGATGGCCTGGAACCGCTCGCTTCATATCAAGCCGCCTGGTGGGCCCAGGAACAAGTCGGTGCTTATCCCGCTCGAACATGTGCGGTTCCCCGGCGGAGGCCGGGGCCCAGTTGGGGGACGGATATTGGCGAGTGCAGCACTTCGTTACGGCGACCTCTCCACCTGGGCCCCGGCCTTCGCCGGGGAACCACAGGAGACACATGCTCGAATGGGATAAATACTGAACAAGTTCGGGGTGACAATTTGCGTTGCGAATGATGTTTGAACGCAAAGCGCGGGATGCCGCGCTTCCACCGCGCGCCTATATCCCTCCCATGAGCAACGACCCCATCAGCGACGATATCGCCTGGGCGGCCTTCGAGGCGCGTGACCGCGGCTTTGACGGGCGGGTGATCGGGGCGGTGACCACCACCGGCATTTACTGCAAGCCGAGCTGCCCGGCGCGGCGCCCGAAGCGCGAGCATGTCGTGTTTTACGCCGATGCCGAAGCGGCGCGTGCAGCCGGCTACCGCGCCTGCATGCGCTGCAAGCCCGACGAGGTCGGGCGCGACCGGATCGCGGTGGCGCGGGCAGTGGCGCTGATCGAGGCGGCGGAGGAGAGCGTGTCGCTCGATGAAGTCGCGGCGGCGGTCGGTTATGCGCCGCACCATTTCCACCGGCTGTTCAAGCGCGCGACCGGCGTGACCCCGGCGGCCTATGCGCGCGGGATAAAGGCGCGGCGCGCGGCGCGGGCGCTGGCCAGCGAGGAGCGCGTTACCGATGCGATCTACGAGGCCGGCTATTCGGCGCCGAGCCGTTTCTACGAGACCGCCAATGCCCGGCTGGGGATGACTCCGAGCGTATGGAAACGCGGCGGGGCCGGGGTGACGATCCGCTGGACCGTCGCCGAGACCAGCCTTGGCCCGCTGCTGATCGCGGCGACCGACAAGGGGCTGTGCCGGGTCGCGTTCGATGAGGACAGCTTGAGCCTGGCGCGGCGCTTTCCGGCGGCCGAGATCGTGGCCGGCGGCGCGGCGCTGGCGGCGCTCGCGGCCCGGGTGGTGTCCGAGGTCGAATCGCCCGGGCGCGATACCGATCTGCCGGTCGATGTGCAGGGCACGGCGTTTCAGGAAGCGGTGTGGAATGCGCTCAGGGCGATCCCGGCGGGCGAGACGCTCAGCTATGCGCAGCTGGCGGCGGCGGCGGGCAATCCAGGCGCGGTGCGCGCGGCGGGAACCGCGTGTGGGACCAATCCAGTAGCTGTGGTGGTGCCATGCCACCGGGTGCAACGGGCGGATGGCGGCATCGGCGGCTATGCCTGGGGCCCAGACCGCAAACGGGCGCTGCTAAAGCGCGAAGGTGTGGAGGACTGAAAAATCCTCTCCCTTTCGGGAGAGGAGAGCCGCGTAGCGGCGAAGGTGAGGGTTAGGTCGAAACGATCAGTTACCAGCCGTTTCGACCTAACCCTCACCCCGACCCTCTCCCAAGGGGAGAGGGAGAAGAGAGTTACTTCACGGCCGGCGGACCCTCGGCGCCCGCAGTGCAGCGATACACCAGCTTCTCGTTATAGACCGCTGGCAGCGCGGCGCGGATCGCCTGTTGCTGGGTGGCCAGCTCGGCGCGCTTGGCCTGGTCCGGCGAGCAGGTCTTGAGCGGCACGCCCTTCCGCAGCCCGCGCGCCTTGGCCATCTGCTCGGACGACAGCAGATAGCGGGTGTGGGTATAGGTGCTGGTGCCGGGATCATAGTCGAGCACCGAGACGGTCTGCTCCTGATCGGGGACGAGGATGCGCTGCCAGTGTCCGCTCGCCTCGGCATATTGGGTGCGGCCGTTGATGCAGCCGTCCTCGCCGAGATCGAGATCGACCTTGTCGGTGGCGGTGACGGTCACGCGGCTGCGCTCGGGCACCAGCGTGCAGACCAGGCGGCCTTTCGCGGCCTCGCCGGGCAGCGTGCCGCCGCCGAGCTTGGGGACCGGCATCACCTTGGATTCGTCGAAGCTCGGGCGGCTGAAGAACAAAGCGATGGCGCCGAGCATCAATATGCCGCCGCCGGCCGCCACCCAGATCGCCTCGCGCTGGCGGTCGCGCGACAGCAACAGCCCGCCGCCGCCCAGCGCCAGCGCGCCGAAGACCAGCAGCAGGGCCGCGCCGGCCATATAATTCTCGCGCGTCGATTCGTTGCGGTTGCGCGCCTGGGCGATGGCGTCCTGGCGTTCGGACTCGGTCCTGGCGGCATTGCTGCGGGCCAGCGCCTCGGCATCGGCGCGCGCCTTTTCGTCGGCGTCGCGCTCCTGCGCCATCTGCTCCTCGACGCTGGTGCACGGCACGGCGACCTGGCCGACCGGCTGTTTGGCTTCGGCGAGGAAGGCGGCCAGTTCCTTGCCCGAGATCGCGAAGGCGAAGGTCGCGTCGCCCTCGTCGGCGCGGGTGATCGCCGAATTGACCCCGAGCACGCGGCCGCAGCGATCGAGCAGCGGGCCGCCCGAATTGCCGCGGGCGATATTGGCGGTGTGAAGCAGCACGCTCGTGCCCTGCAGCGTACGCATGCCGGCGAACCCGCCCTGCGAGCGCACCGGCGATTGCGGCCGGATGAAATCGCCCGCCGAGCGGACGGTCGCCATATCGACATTGCCCGGATAGCCGAGCGCGAACAACGCCTCGCCGTCCGAAGGCGCGCCGGTGTAGAGCGTGAGCGCGGGCAGGCGGGCGCCGGTGAACTCGATCAGCGCGAGATCGCGACTGGTGTCGATCTTGATCAGCTTGCCCTGGAACGACTTGTCGCCCTCGCTCGGCACGACGCCGATCACGACATTGTCGGGATAGCGTTGCGCGAGATCGACGACGTGCGCGTTGGTGACGATCCGGTTGGGCGCGACCGCGAAGCCGCTGCCATGACCGAAGCCGACCACCTCGTCGCCGACCACCGCGATGGTGACGATGCGGACGACGCCGCGGCCCGAGGCCGAGATATCGTCGGCGCGCGCGGGGGAGGCGCCCCAGACCAGCACCAGCGCCACCAGCATCAGCAACCGCCGCATCATAACTCCGCCCTACGCAAAATCGAGGCGCAGAGCTTTCGGGCAAAACCGCGCGCCGTTCAAGCGCCCGTGGCTATTGTCATTGGGCGCCGTCTTCCGCCGGCTTGCCGGCCTTTTCCAGCAAGCGATTCAGCATCTCACGCGCAGTCTCGTGCGTCGCAATGCCGGCCAGTGCCTGCTTCTCGCGCGCCTTGTCTTCCTTTTCCCGTTCGGCATCCGTTTTTGTCTTGTCGGGCAATTGCAGCGCAGCGACCCGGATCGTGTTGATCGCATCCTGGATCATGCCGCGCTGTTCATAGTCCTTAGCGAGCTGGTAGCGCAGCTCGTCGTCCTGCGGCACGAGCTCGACCGCGCGAAACAGTCCTGCCTGGGCGCTGCGCGGCGGCGCCACGCCCTGGAGAACGAAGGTGTCGTAAAAGGCCTTGAAGACCTGAGGGTCGTCCTGGGTGAGCTTGGCGGCGGCGATGATCGGCGCCCGTGCGGCCGACCATGCGGCCGCGTCGGTCGATTTGGCAGCAACCAGTGCACGCGCTTTGCGGAGCCCATCGAAGGCCAGCGCCTTCGGATCGTTGGGAGCCACCGCGATCCAGCGATCGACGGCGTCGTTCAGCTCGGCGTCGTTCCCGACCATATACGCGCCCTCGGCACGGAGTTGCAGCGCGAAGGGGTCGTTGGCAAACGGCGCGGCGTCGCGCCGGAGCCGCTCGAAAAAGCGTTCGCCGTCTGCCTTGGGAATGCCGGAGGACAGGCGAATGTCGTAGAGCATCAGCGCCTGACGTGCGGGCGAGAGCGACGATATTTCGACATCGCCGAGGCTGACCGGCTTGAAGGTGATCGCGCGGCCGGGAAGCGCGTTGCGCCGCTTGCTATAGGCCTGAAGCTCGTTGTCGAGCTTGTCGAGATCGCCGAAAGCCGTGGTCGCGGCTTCGGCGAAGGATTTGCCCTGGTTGATCAGCAGCAGGTATTTCTCCAGCTGACCATCGCGCTTCCCGCCGAAGTGCAGATAATGGGTAAGCAGCCACCCTTCGGCATAGAGGATGTGCACGTCTTCGCCGAGCGCGCTATAGTCGCGGGCCTCGAGCAGCTTGCGCACCGGATACCATTGCGTGGTGGCGAAGGAGATATAGCGGCTGGCCGAAGCGTCGCCCATCCGGACGGTCAGGCTGTTATCCTTGATGTCGGTGGTGCCGATGAAATCCGCAAACCCCTCGACATACCAGAGCGGATAGGTCGCATTGAAATACTGGAACATGAAATGATGGGTGAGCTCGTGGAAGAGCACCAGCCGCGACGAGAAGCCCTGGCCCGCATAGCTTTCGGTGCTGATCACCGTGTAGGGGCCGCGGGCGGTGGCGCTGTAATAGCCCGCGACTCCGCGGCTGGGATGCGGCATGGTCTTCTGGACGGCGTCGAAGCTGTCGACGACGTAGATTTTCACCTTGATCGTCTTGGGCTCGTTCGCCAGTCCAGTCATCGCGCTTTGCGTCAGGTGGAGTTTCTCCAGGCGCATCGCCATCGCGCGCAGGCGTTCGTCACCGATCTCGCCATAGACGATAAAGTGGTTCGATTCCGCCTTCTTCCATTCGGCCTGCGCGACCGTCGGAAGCAGCAGCGCAAACGCCAGTATCATCTTGCGAAACATGTCGATTCCTCCCCCCCCCGTCGAGTCCGACCTGTATATCCTTTGGCCATGCCGCGGCAAGCGGCCCGGCGGACGTCACTTCGCGTCGGGCGTGTCGGTGTCGTCGGCCGGCTTGCCCTGAAGCTCGGCGAGCGCCGTCTCGGCCTTGCCGGCGTCGATCAGCGTGATCAGCTTCTGCGCGCGTTCGGCAAGTGCGGGAGAGTGCGGCTGGAAGGCGAGCGGGGCTAGCAGCACGCGTGCCGACGGCGCCTGACCTTCGCGGAGATACAGCGCCGCCCCGAGGAAGCGCAGGCCGCGATCCTGCGGCGCGAGTTCGAGCGCGCGCACCAGACCGTTACGGGCGGCCTGACTCGGCGCCTCGCGCGCGTCGCCGAAGCTCAGATAATAGCGGATCAGCGGACGGGGGTTATCGGGATCGAGCCGATTGGCGGCGATGATCGTCTGGCGGATCGCGGCCCAGCGGGCCTTGTCCCGATCTCCGGACTTGCGCGCGGCGAGCGACTGGGCCTGCGCCTTGAACAGATAGCCGTCCATCGCCTTGGGATCGGCGGCGATGGCGCGGCTGGCCGCTGCCTCACCGCCGGCGAAATCGCCGGCGTCGAGCGCGGCGCCGGCGAGGACGATCTGCGCGGCGGCGTCGTTCGGATAGGGCTCGGCCGCCTTGCGGGCATCGGCATAGACCGCCGCCGCTTCCTTGGCGCCGACACCGGCCTTGGAGCGGATGCGGACCTTCATCATCGCCGCCTCGCCGGCGCCAAGCTCGCGGATCGAAACATCGCCGATCGCCAGCGGGCCGGGCAGGCGATTGATCGCGAACTTGCCGAGCTTGTAGCGCTCCAGCTCCCTGTCGAGCGCGCGCAGGTCGCCGAACGCGGCGGTTGCCGCCGTCATCGGCTCGGTGCCGGCATTGATCGCGGCGACATATTTGCCGAGCTGGCCGGCGCGCGCCGGTTGGCCGATCATCAGATAATGGGTGAGCAGCCAGCCGCGTCCGTACAGCGCGTCACGCTGCTCGCCCTTCAGCTTGAACCCGTCGGCGACAAGCAATTTGTCGATCGGCAGCAGATTGCCGCGCATCAGCCCGACGCCGCGATAGAGCGGCGCCTCGCCGAAGGTTATTCCGCCATCCTTGTTGAACAGGGCGGTGGCGTGGAATTCGGCGAAGCCTTCGATGAACCATGCCGGAAGCGCCGAATTGGGCCACATCGCGCTCATGAAATGGTGGCCATATTCATGGAGCAGGATCGCCAGCGGCTTGAGGGCGATGTCGCTACTGTCGCCAGTGGTGCGCGGGATCACCGCCAGCGAGTTGCCGGCGCGGGGCGAATAGAAACCCGCGACCATCCGGTCGCCGATCAGGGCCGCGACATCGTCGCTATCGTCGACGACATAGACGGTGACCCGCGCCGAAGGGCCGACGGGTTCGTCGTGCAGACCACGCAGCACGCGCATGCCCTTGTCGAAGCGTTCGAGATGGGTGGCGAATTCGCGGAGCCGCTCGACGCTCTGCTGCGAATAGATCACGAAATGCGGAGTGCTCGCCTCGCGCCAATCGCCCTGCGCGGCCAGCGGCGTCAGCATGGCAAGCAATAGCAAGACGAAGCGCATCGAATCCCCCGGTCCTGCGGATGCTAATTGCGCTCGGCGTCTCGGGATAGCGCCAAAATGGACGTTCAGACGAAGCTGTAGGGATCGACGTCGACGGCGACGCGGACCTTCGGGCCCCAGCTCAGGCCGCCCAGCCATTCGCGGATCATGTCCTGCACGTCGAAGGCGCGGCGGGCATGGATCAGCAGGCGGAAGCGGTGGCGGCCGCGCAGCATCGCCAGCGGGGCGGGGGCGGGGCCGTAGACATGCATCTCGTCGCGCCGCGGGGCGGTGCGGCCGATCATCCGCGCGATTTCCTCGGCGGCGGCCTTGTCTTCGGAACTGACGATGATCGCGGCATAGCGGCCATAGGGCGGGGCGCCGGCGTCGCGGCGCGCCTCGGTCTCGGCGGCGTAGAAGCTGTCGGCGTCGCCGGAGACCAGCGCCCGCATCACCTGTGCGTCGGGGGCGTGGGTCTGGATATAGACGGTGCCGGGCTTCTCGCCGCGCCCGGCGCGCCCCGAGACCTGCATGATCTGCTGGAAGGTCCGCTCGGAAGCGCGCAGGTCGCCGCCGTCGAGCCCGAGATCGGCATCGACCACGCCGACCAGCGTGAGGTTGGGGAAATGATAGCCCTTGGTCACCAGCTGGGTGCCGATGACGATATCGATATCGCCATGCTCCATGCGGCTGACGAACTCGGCCGCGCGGGCCGGGGACCAGATCGTGTCCGAAGTGACCACGGCGGTGCGCGCCTCCGGGAAGATCGCCGCGACCTCATCGGCGATGCGCTCGACGCCGGGGCCGCAGGCGACCAGCGTGTCCTCGGACTTGCACTCCGGGCAGATCTCCGGCGTCGCCTCGACATGCCCGCAATGGTGGCAGGAAAGGCGGCGGATCAGCCGGTGCTCGACCATCCATGCCGTGCAGTTCGGACATTGGAAGCGGTGCCCGCAATGGCGGCACAGCGTCAGCGGGGCATAGCCGCGGCGGTTGAGGAACAGCAAGGATTGCTCGCCGCGTTCGAGCGTTTCCTCTAGCGCCTTGACCAGCCGCGGCGACAGCCAGCGGCCGCGCTCGGGCGGTTCCTGGATCAGGTCGATCGCTTCGATCCGCGGCATCTCGGCGGTGCCGAAGCGGATCGGCAGCTTGAGCTCCTCATAGCGGCCGAGCTCGACCTGGTGGCGGGTCTCGATCGCCGGCGTCGCGCTGGCGAGGATCACGGTGCATTCCTCGAAGAAACCGCGCATCACCGCCACGTCGCGGGCGTGGTAATGGACGCCCTCTTCCTGCTTGAAGCTGGTCTCGTGCGCCTCGTCGACGACGATCAGGCCGAGGTTCGGATAGGGCAGGAACAGCGCCGAGCGCGCGCCGACGGTGACCATCGCCTCGCCGCTGGCGATCGCCCGCCACGCCCGCCGCCGCTGTGAGGTGCGCAGCCCCGAATGCCAGGCGACCGGTTCGCAGCCGAAGCGCTTGGCGAAGCGGGTCAGGAACGGTTCGGTCAGCGCGATTTCGGGGAGCAGCACCAGCGTCTGCTTGCCCGAAGCCAAGGCCGCGGCGACGGCTTCGAAATAGACTTCGGTCTTGCCCGAACCGGTGACGCCGTCGAGCAGGAAGGTCTGGAACGCCCCGGCGCCGACCGATTGGCGCAGGATGCTGGCGGCATCGGCTTGCTCGGGCGACAGGTCGGGCGGGCCGAAATGCGGATCGGGCAGCGGATAGGGCGTGTCGGTATCGACCACCACCGCCTCGATCGCGCCGGCCTTGACCAGTCCGCGGATCACCCCTTCCGAAACATCGGCGATCGTCGCCAGCTCGCGGACCAGTCCCTGGCGGTCGCCGATGCGTTCGAGCGCCTGTTCGCGCTGGGGCGTGAGGCGATCGGGGACGATGCCGGTGGCGCGATATTCGGTGATCGTCGGCGCCGCCTCGAACGCCGCCGAGGTCCGCAGCGCCATCGCCAGCACCGCGGCCGGCGGGCTGAGATAATAGTTGGCGGTCCATTCGACGAGGCGGCGGACGGGGGCCGGGATAGGCGGCGCGTCGGATACGCCGAGCAACGGCCGCAGGCGATTGTCGCCGACCTCCGCGTCCGAAGGCATGCGCTCGGCTTCCCACACCACCCCGGCGAGCTGGCGCGGGCCCAGGGGCGCGACGACGATCGAGCCCGGCTTGACCTGCATGCCTTGGGGCACACGGTAGTCGAGCGGGCCGAGCGCGGAATTCATGACGAGGACACGGGCACGGGTCATCGCCGCCTCATATGGGGATTTGTGAGCGAAGCGGAATCCCGTATCGTCGGCCGAGGAGGATTCCATATGTTGCTTGTGGCCCTGATGCTCGCCCAGACCGTACCGCAATGCCCGGCGACCGATGTCAACCTGCCGGCGCCGCTCGCGGCATGGACGGCGCCGGGCGACGGGTTGAGCCCGGGCAAGGCGATGTGGCTGAGGGCTGGTGACCCCGCGAAGCTCGCCTGGCCGGTCGCCAACCCCAAACCGGGCAAAGCCAGCGTGATCGCATTCCGCGTCGATACGCCGGGTACCTATGGCGTGGCGCTGGATAAGGGCGGCTGGATCGACCTCTATCCGATAAAGGGCAAGACACCGCTCAAGTCGGTGCGCCACGGGCATGGCCCCGAATGCTCGTCGATCCGCAAGATCGTCTGGTTCGATCTGAAGCCGGCGACCTATCGGCTGACGGTCACCGGTCTGCAGGCCGATACGGTGAAGGCGATGCTCGTTCGCGAATAGGACGGGCGGGCGTTGGCGCTCCCCTCGCCCGGCTTGCAATGTAGGATTTGGCCTGCTTGGGTCCGGTGGCCGGATCGCCCCGGCCGCTCTTTGAACCGCTGAATATCGATGGCATGTCGCCTTGGTGTCGCGCATGTGGCGCGCACCTGTCGCGTTGGTGTCGCCTGCCTGTCGCGTATGTGACGCCCGCCTGTCGCGTCCGTGTCGCGAAACCGTCGCGTCGCCGCAACCGCCTCAGAGCGCGCGAATGTTGCGTACCCCGAAAACACTAAACTTCCTCAACATTCGCGGCCCTAATCGCCGCTGCCACTGAAGCTGGCGACGTTGAACGCCAGGGTGAAGGTCGCGGCATGGTCCATCTGGTCGCGGCGGCCGTCGCGGCCGAAGCGATACTGGTTGAGATAGCCGATCTCGCCGCGGACCTTGCCGATCAGCGGCAGCGAAATCCCCACCGCGTTGCGCATGCGCTCATATCCGCCCCTCTGGCCCCAGGACGTGGTGTTGACGTTCCAGAAATGCTCCTGTGTGGCGAACAGCTTGAGCCCGGAATCGTTGAGCGGCGTGTCGAAGGCCAGCCGCGGGCGTACCCGCAGGCCGACCGCGCCGCCAAGGCTGTTGAAGCGCTGCTCGGTGCGCAGCCTTCCCGAAAAGCCCGAGCCGAGGGGCACCAGGATCATCTGGCGCAGCCGCTCTTCATTGGGCAGGCGCACGCCTTTGTTCCAGTCCTCGACATGACGATAGCCGATCGACAGCTCGATGCCGCTTTCGGTCGTGTGCGTGAACAATGCCCCAGCCTCGGCGTGCGCGAAGCCCTCGGCGCGGTCGCTGAAGCGACCGATGCCTTCCAGCGTCACCTTCTCGCGGTCGCCGATCGCGATCGTGCCGTTGGTCTGGAGCCAGAGCTGCTCGTCCTCCTGCTGCGCGGCGGCGGGTGCGGCGATCAGCAGGAGCGGGAAAAGATAGCGGAACATTCGGCCCTCCTAGACCGGATCGCGTCGCGTTTGTTGCAAAAGTGTAATAGAACATTTAGAGAACACGGAGACTTGAATGAGGGAGAGGCCCGATGATCTTGAGCGTGATGGCGCTGGCGATGGCGGCGCAGCCTTGTACGAAATCGGCGGAATTGCCGCGCGAGCTTTCCGGATGGGCGCGCGCAGGCGAGGGCCTCGACACCCGTCACGCGACCCTGCTCAGCCCGCGCGGCGGACGGATCGAGACGCGGGTGACGATCCGCAAGGCGGGCATTTTCGGCATCGCGATCGACCGCGAAGGCTGGATCGATGTCGCGCCGGCGCGCGGCAAGCCGCTGCGGATGGCGTCGGAGAATCGCGGGCCGCGCTGCTCGGGGATCCGCAAGATCGTCCGCTACCGGTTGCGGCCGGGCGCGTATCGCGTCACCGTCGCCAGGCTCGACGGCAAGCAGGTGCGGCTGATGCTGGTGCATGGTTTGCCCGCGCGGCGCTAAATGGGTAGGCGGTGGGCAAAGAAGCCACGGAGCCCCAAATGAAGTTCTTCGCCGACACCGCCGACACCGCCGACATTCGTGACCTGGCCGAAACCGGGCTGCTCGACGGCGTCACGACCAATCCGTCGCTGATCCACAAGGCGGGCCGCGATTTCCTCGAAGTGGTCAGGGAGATTTGCGGGATCGTCGACGGGCCGGTCTCGGCCGAAGTCGTCGCGCTCGATCATGCCGGGATGATGCGCGAGGCCGAGATCCTGCGGAAGATCGCCGACAATGTCGCGGTCAAGGTGCCGCTGACGATCGACGGGCTCAAGACCTGCAAGGCGCTGACCAATGACGGCACGATGGTCAACGTCACGCTCTGCTTCTCGCCCAACCAGGCGCTGCTCGCGGCCAAGGCCGGCGCGACCTTCGTCTCGCCCTTCGTCGGCCGGCACGACGATAACGGCTTCGACGGGATGGAACTGATCGCCGATATCCGGACGATTTACGACAATTACGACTTCGACACCGAGATCCTGGTCGCCAGCGTCCGCCACCCGATCCATGTGCTCGAAAGCGCCAAGATCGGTGCCGACGTGATGACCGCGCCGCCGGCGGTGATCCGCCAGCTGGTCAAGCATGTCCTGACCGACAAGGGCATCGAAGGCTTCCTCGCCGATTGGGCGAAGACCGGGCAGAAGATCGGGTGAGCTGATCAAATCCCTTCCGCTCCTCTACGCCCAGCACCTCGCCCGCGACCGGCGGCGTTCGGCGCATACCGTGCGGGCCTATGAAGCGACGGCGGTGCGGCTGGTGGCGTTCCTGCAAGGGCATTGGGGCGGCGAGGTCACGCGCGAAGCGCTCGCGGCGATCACCGCCGCCGATCTGCGCGCCTTCCTCGCCGCCCGCCGCAACGACGGGATCGGCAACGCCTCCGCCGCGCGCGAGCTTTCGGCGGTGCGCGGGTTCCTGAAATTCGTGGGTGAGGAGGGTGCCGAATTGCCCCGCCTGCGCGGGCCGCGCGTCAAGAAGGGCGTGCCGCGGCCGATCGCGCCGCACGAGGCGGTGGCGCTGGCCGAACTGGCGTCCGAAGAAGCCAGCGCGCCGTGGATCGCCGCGCGCGACTGGGCGGTGCTGTTGCTGCTCTATGGCGCGGGGCTTCGCATCGGCGAAGCGGTGGGCCTGACCGGCGCGGTGCTGCCGCTCGGCGCGACGCTGCGCGTGACCGGCAAGCGCGGCAAGACCCGGATCGTGCCGTTGCTGCCGCAGGTTCGCGATGCGATCGAAGCCTATGCCAGGAGCAATCCTTGGCCGGCATCCGCCAACGCGCCGCTGTTTCGCGGGGCCAAGGGCGGACCGCTGCCGCCCGGCGCGATCCGCAAATCGGTGCGCTCGGCCCGCACGGCGTTGGGGCTATCTGAGCGGACCACTCCCCACGCGCTGCGTCACAGCTTCGCGACACATTTGCTCGGGCGCGGCGCCGATCTGCGCGCGTTGCAAGAGCTGCTCGGCCATGCCAGCCTCAGCTCGACCCAGATCTACACCGCGGTCGATGCCGCGCATCTGCTCGATGTCTATCGCAACGCCCATCCCCGGGCGTGATCGTTCAGCTGCGCGATTTCCAGGTCAGGACGCGCCACAGATAGATGGCGACGAGCACGACGATGATGCCGATCACGATCGGTGCGATCCAATGCTCGATCGTATCGAAATTGGTGCCGAGCCAGAAGCCGACGCCGACCAGGATCAGGTTCCACACCAGACTGCCCAGCGTCGTGTAGATCACGAAGGTCCAGAACGGCATGCGCATCAGGCCGGCGGGGATCGAAATCACCGTGCGGCCGATCGGCATGAAGCGGAAGATGAAAACGGTTATGCCGCCATGTTTGAGGAAGAAGGCGTGCATCTTCTCGATGTCGCGCCACTCCATCGTCAGCCAGCGGCCCCAGCGATCGACGAACGGCCGCAGCCGCTCATAGCCGAAGCGCCGGCCGATCTCGAACCAGAAGAGGTTGCCGACAATGCAGCCGAAAGTGCCGACCAGCACCAACAGCAGGAAATTGAATTCCCCCTGCGCCGCGGCGATGCCTGCCACTCCCATGATCACTTCGGACGGAACGGGCGGAATCACATTTTCCAGCACCATCAGCAGGAAGATGCCGAAATACCCCCAGGCCAGCCAATCGATCACGTAAGTGGCTCAGCTCCGCTCGGCGACGCGGCGTTCGATCGCTTGCCAGATGACGGCGCCGGTGTCGGTGCCGTTGAAGCGGTCGATCGCGACGATGCCGGTGGGAGAAGTGACGTTGATCTCGGTCAGCCATTCGCCGCCGATCACGTCGATGCCGACGAACAGCAGTCCGCGCCGCCTGAGCTCTGGCCCCATCGCCTCGCAGATTTCCCGCTCGCGCGGGGTCAGCTCGGTCTTGGCCGCCGAGCCCCCCACCGCGAGGTTCGAACGGATCTCCCCTTCACCGGGAATCCGGTTGATCGCGCCGGCGACCTCGCCATCGACCAGCACGATGCGCTTGTCGCCTTCGGCCACCGAGGGGAGAAACGCCTGCACCATGTGCGGCTCGCGATAGGCTGTGTTGAACACTTCGATCAGCGCCGAGAGGTTGGCGCCATCCGACCCGACCTTGAAGATCGCCTTGCCGCCATTGCCGTGGAGCGGCTTGATGACGATCTCGCCATGCTCGGCGAGGAAGGCGCGGGCTTCGTCGAGGCTGCGGGTGATCAGCGTTGGTGGCATGAAGCGCGCATAATCGAGGACGAAGACCTTCTCGGGCGCGTTGCGGACGCTGGCGGGGTCGTTGACCACCAGGGTCTTGTCAGCGATCCGCTCGAGCAGATGGGTGGCGGTGATATAGCCGAGGTCGAAGGGCGGATCCTGGCGCATCAGCACGACATCGGCCTCTTCGCCAAGATCGAGATTGACGGGTTCGCCGAACTTGAAGTGATCGCCCTGCACCCGCTGGACCGTCACCGGATGGGCTTTCGCCCAGACCCGGCCGTCGCGGTAATTGAGGTCTTCGGCGGCATAGTGGAATATCCGGTGCCCGCGCGCCTGCGCCGACAGCATCAGCGCGAATGTCGAATCGCCGGCGATGTTGATCGCATCCAGCGGGTCCATCTGCACGGCGACGGTAAGCGGCATCGATTGCTCCTTGTGGAGCCTCTTAGGTGACTTATTCGAATAAGTCACCCTATCCAGGCGTTCTCGATATGGCGAGGGAGCGACTTCGGGGCAATGAGGATCACGTCGATACGCACATCATCGTTCGGCCCGGCATAGCGCGGCATCAGTACTTCTGCCGCACGTGCCACGCGGGAAAGCCGGCGCTCGTCGATGGCGAAGTCGAGATCGGCCGATGTCGCGCGGGTCTTCACTTCGACGAATGCGATAAGGTTTCCCTTGCGCGCGACGAGATCGACTTCGCCCGCCGGGGTGCGGACGCGGCGATCGAGGATGCGCCAACCCTTGAGCCACAGCCACCACGCGGCGCGGCGCTCTCCGTCGCGACCGCTCAGCTCGGCGGCGCGGCGATCCCTCATTCGCCCTTCATCGCCATCGCGCGGGCATATAGCGCCTTGCGGTCCAGCCCGAACTTCCTGGCGACTTCGCCCACCGCTTTCGAGGCGGGCAGGCGGGTCAGCGCCTCGGCCAGCGCGGCGTCGGCATCCTCGGCGCTGGCGGGTGGAGCCTCGCCGGGCGGCGCGACGATGATGACGATCTCGCCCTTGGGCGGCGCCTCGGCATAGCGTTCGGCAAGCCGGGTCAGCGATCCGGTCACGCATTCTTCGAATCGCTTGGTGATCTCGCGCGCCACCGCTGCTTCGCGGTCGCCCAGACCATCGGCCAGCGCGGCGAGGCAGGCGGAGAGGCGCGGGCCCGATTCGTAAAGGACCAGCGTCGCGCGCACGCCGGCGATCTCGGCGATCGATTCGGCACGAGCCTGTTGCTTGCTGGGCAGGAAGCCGAGGAACAGGAAACGGTCGGTCGGCAGGCCCGCCAGCGTCAGCGCGGCGATCGCGGCGCAGGGGCCCGGGATCGTCGTCACCGCATGCCCGGCGGCGCGAGCGTCGCGGACCAGCTTGAAGCCGGGGTCGGAGATCAGGGGCGTGCCCGCGTCCGAGACCAGGGCCACCACTTCGCTGCTCATCCGTGCGATCAGCCCGGGGCGGACCGCATCGGCGTTGTGGTCGTGATAGGGCGTCATTTTGCCCTTGGCCCCCAAGTGACGAAAAAGTCCGGCTGTCACCCGGCTGTCCTCGACAGCGACCACATCCGCGTTCAGGAGTATCTGCGAAGCGCGCGGAGAAAGATCGCCGAGATTGCCGATAGGCGTGGCGACGATGTAGAGGCCGGGCGAAAGTACAGAGTCCATCGGGGAGAGTCATGGCAGACCGCGCAGCAAATCCGCAACGGAAGCTTTCGAAGGTCATGCGCTTTGCGGCGCTGGGTCTGGCGGCATTGGTCGCCGCCTGCTCGAGCGGACCACGAATCATTCCCGAGGCCGAGCGCCCGCCGGTGGTCGAAGTGCCAAAGCCGGTCGCGCCGCGCCCGATCACCAACGCGCTGCCGCAGGATGTCGAGCGCCACCGCGTCGCGCTGCTGGTGCCGCTGACTGGGCCCAACGCCGGAGTCGGCAAGAGCCTGACCAACGCCACCCAGCTCGCCATTCTCGACACCAAGAGCGATGTGATCCGGATCACGACGTACGATACGGCGGCGGGCGGCGCGGCCAATGCCGCGAATCAGGCGATCGCCGATGGCAACACGCTGATCCTGGGGCCGCTGCTGGCCGAGGATGCTCGCGAAGTCGCGCCGATCGCACGACGTGCCCGCGTGCCGGTGCTGAGCTTCTCCAACGACACCAGCGTCGCCGGCAACGGCACCTATCTGCTTGGCTATTCGCCGGCCCAATCGATCGAGCGCGTCGTCGATTACGCCAAGTCCGCCGGAATCACCCAGTTCGCCGGGCTGATCCCGACCGGGCTCTATGGCGAGCGCGCGTCGACGGCGATGCTCCGGGCGGTGGAGGCCAATGGCGGCAGGGTGCTGGCGATGGAGACCTTCGACAGCCGCCCGGGATCGATGACCAGCGCGATCACCAAGCTGGGACGCGTGCCCTATCAGGCGATCCTGATCGCCGGTTCGGGCAACAGCGCGGTGGCGGCGGTGCCGGTGATCCGGCGCTCGCCCGGCGGCAAGACCGCGCGGATCCTCGGCACCGAATTGTGGAACACCGATTCGGGCATCGGCGCCAACGCCGTTCTCAATGGCGCCTGGTTCGCGAGCGTGCCCGACAATTATTACCGTCAATACGCCACCAAATATCGCGCCCGCTTCGGCGCCGCGCCGTACCGCATGTCGACGCTCGGCTATGACGCGGTGCTGCTGACGATCCGCATCGCCCGCGACTGGCGTCCCGGCACGATCTTCCCCGAAGCGCGGTTGAGCGAGCGCGAGGGCTTTTCCGGCCTCGACGGCGCGTTCCGTTTCGGCCGCGATGGCGTCGCCGAGCGGGCGCTGGAGGTGCAGGAAGTGCGTGGCGGAACGACGGTGACGGTCTCGACCGCGCCGCCGAACTTCAAGGGCAACTAGGCCGGGCGCCGCAGCCGCGAATGTTGAGGAAGTTTAGTGTTTTCGGGGTACGCAACATTCGCGCGCTCTGAGGCGGTTGCGACGACGCGACGGTTTCGCGACACGGACGCGACAGGCGGGCGTCACATACGCGACAGGCAGGCGACACCGACGCGACAGGTGTGCGCCCCATGCGCGACACCAAGGCGACATGCCATCGATATTCAGCGGTTCTAAGAGCGGCCGGGGCGATCCGGCCACCGAACCCAAGCAGGCCAAATCCTACATTGCAAGCCCGCATAGCCGGACACTCTAGGCGGCCACGACCTCGCGCAGGATCGCCTCGAGCACCGGCATGCCGGCATCGGTGACGCGCAGCCGCGCGCCTTCGCGGGCGATCAGGCCAAGCGCGATCACGCGCTCGAGCGCCGCGGCGTCGATCGGCGCATCGGGGATGCGGGCGAGGTCCACGCCTTCGGCCAGGCGCAACCCCATGACCAGCGCTTCGACCGCGCGGTCGTGCCCGGGCAGCGCGTCCTCGATCTGGGTGCCGTGGCCGTTGCGCTCGACCGCCGACATCCAGTTTTCGGGCTTTTTGTGCCGCACCGTCGCATGGCCGGTGCGGCGGCCATGCGCGCCGGGGCCGATGCCGGCATAATCGCCATAGCGCCAATAGGTCAGATTGTGGCGGCTCTCCGCGCCGGGGCGGGCATGGTTGGAGACTTCATAGGCGGGCAGGCCCGCGGCGGCGGTCAGCGCCCGGGTCGCCTCGAACAGATCGGCGGCGGCATCGGGATCGAACGCGGCGAGTTCGCCCTTCTCGAACAGGGTGGCGAAGCGCGTGCCGGGCTCGATGGTCAGCTGGTAGAGCGAGAGATGCTCGGTGCCGAACGAAAGCGCGCGGGCGAGCTCGGCTTCCCATTGCGCCTGGGTCTGTCCGGGGCGGGCGTAGATCAGGTCGAAGCTGACGCGCCCGAAATGGCGCTGCGCGGTGTCGAGCGCGCCGAGTCCCTCGGTCACGTCATGCGCGCGGCCGAGGAAGCGCAGCGCCTGATCGTCGAGCGCCTGCAGCCCCAGCGACACGCGGTTGACCCCCGCCGCCGCCAGGTCGGCGAAGCGCGCCGCCTCCACCGACGAGGGATTGGCCTCGAGCGTGATCTCCACGCCCGGCTCAAGGCCCCAGGCCCGCTCCGCCGCGTCGATCACCGCCGCGACCGTCTCGGGCGGCATCAGCGAAGGCGTGCCGCCGCCGAAGAAGATCGAGCCGAGCGTGCGGCCCGGCAGCAACCCCGCCTCATGCGCCAGGTCGGCGAGCATCGCCGCGCGCCACGCCTCCTGATCGACGCGCTCGCGGACATGGCTGTTGAAGTCGCAATAGGGGCATTTGGACACGCAGAACGGCCAGTGGACGTATAGCGCGAGCGGGGGAGTTTGGCCGGTCATGGGTTGGATGCGGGTTGAGCCGATTCGGGTGTGGGGCCAATGCGATTTGGCCTGTCGCGGCCCGGCAACGCCGTGCCGTCGGTCCTCGCGAAGCGCGAGGCCGGCCGAGCTTCCGCTGAAGTACCGAATCCAGCGTGGCTGAATTCGGCACGGAAGCGTGGAGCGGGTAACGGGAATCGAACCCGTGTATTCAGCTTGGAAGGCTGCTGCACTACCATTGTGCTATACCCGCGAGCCGGGTGCCCCCTGCCACAGGCAGCGGCAGAGCGTCAATCCGCGCGACGTCGCGATTGTCGTCGTCAGCCTGAGTGGCATGGCCGTGGAGCATGTCATCGTGCACGGCCCAGTGGATACCGGCGCAGCGTGCGAATCGGCGCGGACCGAGGGCAGGCTGCCGTCCTAGCGGTCGATCGGGATGCGCACCGCGTCGCGGATGAAGGCGTGGGTCATGCGCAACTTCTTCTGTGGATTACCGGGCGAAGACAAGCGCCGGCGGGTTGTTGCGCCTTGCGCCCGCCACTACCTTCCAGCCGAATCGAAGGGGCCTTCGCCCCGCATCCCGTCAGGCGGAAATCACCCATGCGTCACGTTCAGCTGCTCATCCTCGGCTCGGGCCCGGCCGGCTACACCGCCGCCGTCTATGCCGCGCGCGCCAATCTCAAGCCGGTGCTGGTCGCCGGCATCGCCCATGGCGGCCAGCTGATGACGACCACCGATGTCGACAATTGGCCGGCGGACGCGATGGGCGTGCAGGGACCGGAGCTGATGCAGCGGTTCCAGCAGCATGCCGAGCGCTTCGGCACCGAGATGATCTATGATCATATCCATACCGCCAGGCTCGGCCAGCGCCCGTTCGTGCTGGAGGGGGATGCCGACACCTACACCTGCGACGCGCTGATCATCTGCACTGGCGCATCGGCGATGTATCTCGGGCTCGACAGCGAGCAGAGCTTCATGGGCAAGGGCGTCTCCGCCTGCGCGACCTGCGACGGCTTCTTCTATCGGGGCAAGCCGGTGGCGGTGGTCGGCGGCGGCAATACCGCGCTGGAGGAAGCGCTCTACCTTTCCAACATCGCCAGCCATGTGACGATGGTCCACCGCCGCGACAAGTTCCGCGGCGAGAAGATCCTGCAGGACAAGGTCGCCGAGAAGGTCAAGGCCGGCAAGATCACGATCCGCTGGAACACCACGCTCGACGAGGTGCTGGGCGATGCCAGTGGCGTCACCGGCATGCGGCTGAAGAGCGTCGAGACCGGCGCGACCGACGATGTCGCGCTGCATGGCGTGTTCATCGCCATCGGCCACAAGCCGAACACCGATCTGTTCGTGGGCCAGCTCGACATGGAGCATGGCTATATCGTCACCCATGGCGGGCGCGGGCATCAGCAGACCGAGACCAGCATCACCGGCGTGTTCGCGGCGGGCGATGTCCAGGACCAGATCTACCGCCAGGCGGTGACCAGCGCGGCGACCGGATGCCAGGCGGCGCTCGACGCCGAACGCTATCTCGACGGTCTCGACGCGATGGCCTGAGCCGCTATGCTCCCCGGATTGATGGGTCGGGGGGGCACATGGATAGCGACAAGACCAGCCTGCTGGCCAATGTTCTGGAAACCCGTTTCGAGCTGCGCGCGCGCGGCAGCGATGTCCGCACCGAGATATTGGCGGGCGTCACCACCTTCCTGACGATGGCCTACATCATCATCGTCAACCCGGCGATCCTGGGGCAGGCGGGCATGCCGGTCGCGGCGGTGGCGGCGGCGACCTGCCTCGCCGCCGGGTTCGCCAGCATCCTGATGGGGCTGACCGCGAACATGCCGCTGGCGCTGGCGCCGGGCATGGGACTCAACGCCTATTTCAGCTTCACCGTGGTGCAGGCGATGGGCGTGCCGTGGCCGGTTGCGCTGGGCTGCGTGTTCATCTCGGGGGTGGCGTTCCTGTTGCTGACGCTGGTGGGCGTGCGGCAATTGATCATCGCCGCGATCCCGACGCATCTGTTCGCCGCGGTGGCGGGCGGGATCGGGCTGTTCATCGGCTTTATCGGGCTGAAGAATGCGGGAATCGTCGTGTCGAGCCCGGCGACTTCGGTGGCGCTGGGCGATCTGCATGCGCCCGGTGCGGCTTTGGCCTTGTTCGGGCTGGCGCTGGTCGCGGCGCTGAGCGCATGGAAGGTGCGCGGGGCGATATTGATCGCGATCGTCGTGACCACCCTGGCGGGATGGATGTTCGGGCAGGTGGCGTTCAAGCCTGAACCCTATGATCTGGGCGCGATCGGCCAGACCTTCGGGCAAATCGACCTGGTCGGCGTGTTCGGTCTTTCGGGGAGCCATGGGCTGGGGTTGTTCGAGATATTGTTCGTGTTCCTGTTCGTCGATCTGTTCGACAATATCGGCACCTTGGTGGGCGTCACGCGGCGCGCCGGATTGATCGGCGAGGACGGCAAGATTCCCAAGCTCAACCGCATCCTCTTCACCGATTCGATCGCGACGATGTTCGGCAGCCTTGCCGGGACCAGCACGGTCACCTCCTATGTCGAGAGCGCATCGGGCGTGCAGGCGGGCGGGCGCACCGGGCTGACCGCCATCGTGACGGGCGTGCTGTTCCTGGCGGCGATGCTGGTGGCGCCATACGCCCAGCTGGTGCCGCTGGCCGCGACCGCGCCGGCGCTGATCCTGGTCGGCGCGCTGATGATGGCGCCGCTGGTGGATATCGACTGGGACGTGCCCGAAATCGCGATTCCCGCCTTCCTGACCGTGGCAATGATTCCGCTGACCTTCTCGATCGCCAACGGTCTCGCCTTCGGCATCACCGCGCATGCCGCGCTCAAGCTGCTCAAGGGCCGGATCACCCGGACCGACTGGCTGCTGCTGGCGCTGGCCCTGCTGTTCGTCGCGCGCTTCGCCTGGCTGGCGGCGGGGTGAGCCCGCGCACCGCGATCCTCACCGCCTTCCCGCCCGAATGGGACGCGCTGGCGCACCGGATCGGGCAGCCCGAAACCACGGCGATCAACGGCATGCCGCTGGTGCTCGGCTGGCTCGCGGACAAGCCGGTGGCGCTGATGCTGAGCGGCATTTCGATGGTCAACGCGGCGATGAACACCCAGGCGCTGCTGGAGCGGCACGCAATCTCCGCGATCGTCTTTTCGGGAATCGCCGGTGGCGTCGATCCGGCACTCAGGGTCGGCGATGTCAGCGTGCCGGAGCGCTGGGGGCAGAATATGGAGGTCGCGTTCGCGCGGGAAATCCCCGGCGGGTATGCGCCGCCGACGGGCATTCCCGGCGGGACCGATCTGCCGGGGCACGGCGCCTGGTTTCCGCGCGACGTGGTGATTGGCAGGGTGGACGAGGCGGTGGCCGAGCGGCGCTGGTTTCCGGTCGATGCCGCGATGCTGGCGGTGGCGAAAAGGCTTGAGGTGGTGCTGGAGCGGTGCCTGTCGGTTGATCATTGCCTCGATCACACGCCGCAGCTGATCGTCGGCGGCACCGGCATGAGCGGATCGGCATTCGTCGATAACGCCGCCTATCGCGACTATCTGGCCGCCACCTTCGGCGCGCGCGTCGTCGATATGGAGAGCGCGGCGGTGGCGCAGGTGGCCTGGGCCAATCGCGTGCCCTTCCTCGCCTTTCGCAGCGTTTCCGATCTGGCGGGCGGCGATGCCGGGCCGAACGAGATGCTGACCTTCATGGGGCTGGCTGCGGGCAATGCGGCGGCGGTGGTGACGGCGTTCGTCGCGGCGCTGCCGGACTAAGGGTGCCATGTTCCCCTGCGAAAGCAGGGGTCCAGGATCACAAAGGATTCGCTTGAGACCCTGGGCTCCTGATTTCGCAGGAGAGCCATTGGTTCTAGAGGATCACGCGGATCTGGTCGGCGGGGGCGAGTTCGACTTCCTCGCAATTGTCGCCGGGGCCGGAGCGGTCGATGACAAGGAAATCGCTTTCCTCCAGCACCAGCAGGAAATGGTGCCACGTGCCTTTGCTATATTGCACGCCCTGATGCGGCTCCGCCTGAAACACGCGGATGCTGGCGGGATTGAGATGGCCGGGAGGCGCGACGGCGACCAGATAGGGCTTGCCGCTGAGTGGCACGAACGCTTGGCTGCCGAGCGGGTGTCGCTCGAAGGTCTTGAGTTCGAGCGCGGCGAGCGGCCTGGCGCGGAAAATGCTGATCGCGGCCGTTCCGCCGCCATCGTTTACGTCGGTCTCGGCGAGACAGTCGTAGCGGATCGCATGGCCCTGGTTGATCTCGATGCGCGTCGCCGCATCCGATGCCTCGATCACATGACCGAACGGCGCGAACGCCTCGGCGGTCAGCGGTTCGGGCTTCAGCGTGCGCATCGTCGCATCGCATTTGCGGGCTTGTGCGGGGCGGTGCTCGGTTCCATCGTGCCGCGTTTGATAGGCGGTGCATTTGAACGACGCTAGCTACCCACGCGATCTCATCGGCTATGGGCCGAACCCGCCGCACGCGGCATGGCCCGGCGGCGCGCGGATCGCGGTGCAGATCGTGCTCAATTACGAGGAAGGCGCCGAGGCCAATATACTCGATGGCGATCCCGCGTCGGAGATATTCCTGTCCGACATCGCCAATGCTCAGCCCGTGATGGGCGCGCGGCACATGAGCATGGAGCAGATCTACGAATATGGCTCGCGCGCCGGGGTGTGGCGGCTGCTGCGGCTGTTCGAGCGCTACGATGTGCCGGTCACCATCTTCGGCGTGGCGCTGGCGATGCGGCGCAATCCGGCGGTGGTCGATGCGTTCCTGAAGGCCGGTCACGAGATCGCCTCGCATGGCTGGCGCTGGATCAATTATCAGCACGTGCCCGAGGAGCAGGAGCGCGCCGATATGCAGCGCGCGATCGAGGTGCATCGCCAACTGACCGGCGAGCGCCCGCTCGGCTGGTATACCGGGCGGACCGGGCCCAACACGCGGGCGTTGGTCGCGGAGGAAGGCGGCTTCCTCTACGACGCCGACGATTATTCTGACGATCTGCCCTTCTGGACGCAAGCGGCGGGCAAGCCGCATCTGATCGTGCCCTATTCGCTGGAGACCAACGACATGCGCTTCGCCAGCGCCAACATGCATACCGGCGACCAGTTCTTCGAATATCTGCGCGACAGCTTCGATGTGCTCTATGCCGAGGGTGACACGAGCCCGAAGATGATGTCGGTCGGGCTGCATTGCCGATTGGCCGGGCGGCCCGGCAAGATGGCCGGGTTGGAGCGCTTCCTCAAATATGCGAGCGGACACCAGGACGTGTGGTTCGCCCGCCGCATCGATATCGCCCGTCACTGGCGCGCCACGCATCCTTTCAAGGTTTCCGAATGAGCATCTTCGACGATCTGCGCAGCCAATATGTCAATCTCGCTCAGCCGCGCCTGGGCGCCGAGGTCGTGTATGCGACCGACGATTTCTTCGCCGACAAGGCGCGCCTGATCGATCCCGCCGCGCCGGTTTTCATCCCGGGCAAGTATGACGATAACGGCAAGTGGATGGACGGCTGGGAGAGCCGCCGCAAGCGGGTGCCCGGGCATGACTGGTGCGTGATCCGGCTGGGCGCGGCGGGCTTGGTCGCGGGCTTCGAGATCGACACGTCGCACTTCACCGGCAACTACCCGCCCGGCGCCGAGATCGAGGTCTGCCGCAGCGACGAACGAGTGCCGGGCGACGACGCCGGCTGGATCAAGGTCACCGGGCGGCTGGCGCTCAAGGGCGACGACCGCATCTATGTGCCGATCACCCACAACACGCCCGTCACGCATATCCGCCTGCACATATTTCCCGATGGCGGCGTCGCGCGCCTCAGGGTGTGGGGGCGGATCGCCAAGGATTGGTCGGCGGTCGATGCCGATGTGGCGCTCGACCTGTTGGCGATGGAGCATGGCGGGCGCGGGATCATCGCCAATGACGAGCATTATGGCAGTCCCGAAAACCTGACCGCACCGGGGCGTGGGGTGAATATGGGCGATGGCTGGGAAACCCGGCGGCGCCGCGAGCCGGGGCATGACTATGCGGTGCTCGAACTCGGCACGGCAGGAGTGATCGAGGAGATCACCGTCGATACCGCCCACTTCAAGGGCAATTACCCCGACCGCTGCTTCATCCAGGCCGCGCCGGTCGCGACCGGCGCGCCCGAGGAAATCGCCGCCGCGTCGGAAAGCTGGCCGGTGCTGCTGCCCGAAGTGAAGCTCGCGGCGGACACGGTGCATGTCTTCCGTGACGAGATCGCCGATCTCGGGTCGGTGCGCTTCGTGCGATTGAACATCATCCCCGATGGCGGAGTCAGCCGCTTGCGGATGGTCGGGCGGATCGTCCGGTGAGCGCGCTGTTCGAGCATAGCCCCTGGGTCGAGGAGCGCGCGGCGTCGCGCAGCCATGCCGATCTGATGGCGGCGATGTATGCCGCGTCGAGCGAGGAGCAGCTCGCCCTGATCCGCGCGCATCCCGAGCTGGCGGGCAAGGCGGCGGTTGATGGCACGCTGACCCAAGCCAGCGCCGCCGAACAGGCCAGCGCTGGCCTCGACCGGCTGACCCGAGCCGAGTTCGAGCGCTTCCATACGCTCAATGCAGCGTATCGGGAGAAGTTCGGCATGCCCTTCATCATCTGCGTGCGGCTGACCGACAAGGCGGGCATCCTCGCCGCGATGGAGCATCGGCTGGGCAACGACCGCGACACCGAGATCGCCACCGCGCTTGAGCAGATCGGCGAGATTGTCCGGTTACGGCTGGAGGCCGAGGCATGAGCGAAGCAGGCACGGAGATGTTCGGCCGAACGATCCAGCTCTTTCTGGTGGATGGTACTGCGACTGGCCTTCGTAAGGCGACGATCCATGGCTGGACCGGGCTGATCTTTGTTGCCACCAGCGCAACATTTGCGGCGCTGACCGCTCGTCTGGAACTTGATCGAACAGGGATCTATATTCTCTGGGGTCCGGATATCGAAGCGACGGGGGGAATCCGCGCCTATATCGGATCGGCCAATAGTGTTCGCGAACGCGTCAAGCAGAGTGCGCAGCAACGCGATTTCTGGGAGACTGCCATCGCGGTCACGACCAGCGATGATGACCTGTCAAAGGGGCATGTCGAATATCTCGAAGCGCGACTGATCGAGTTGGCGCTCGCAGCCAATCGCGTGGCGCTCGACAACGGCACCAGTCCTGCCGGACTGCGCCGGCGGCTTCCTGAAGCCGATCAGGCAAATATGGAACAGTTTCTAGCCAATCTGAAAATTATGTTGCCCGTTGTTGGGCTTGACCTGCTCAAGCCACAACCTCGCGCTGTGGCACGGGCTGCCACCCCGATAGCGCAACGAACCGCGCTCGAAACGGTGTTTGAGATTCGGCACAAGACGGGGGTGACCGCCAAGGCGGTTGAGGAGGACGGAGAGTTCATCGTTCTTGAGGGATCGCAAGCACTGAAAGATACTGGCTACGTTCAGCTCAGCTACGGCGATTTGAAGCAAAGCCTTATCGCTACCGGTGTGCTGCAGCCGACCATTGACGGTAAATATGTTTTTGCAAAACCCTATAGCTTCAAAAGCCCTTCCGCGGCCGCAGCCGTAGTTCTTGACCGCAACAGCAACGGTAGAATTGAGTGGAAAGTTGAGGGCGAACGCCGGACCTATCACGATTGGCAGCAAGGACGCGCCGCATCTCTTGGAGCGCGCGAATGAACACGCTTTCCACCCATGTCCTCGACACGATGCACGGCCGCCCCGCCGCTGGCCTCGCGCTGACGCTGAGCGGCGCGCAGGGCGAGATCGCGCGCGGCGTCACCAATCAGGATGGCCGCTGCCCCGATCTGCTGCCGGAGGCGCTGGCGGCGGGGCGCTACGCGCTGCGCTTCTCGGTCGCCGCTTACTTTCGCGCGCAGGGGGTCGATCTGCCCGATCCGCCCTTTCTCGACGAAGTGACGATAGACTTCGGCATGGCCGATGATGGCGGCCATTATCATGTGCCGCTGCTGGTCTCGCCGTTCAGCTACTCGACCTACCGGGGCAGTTGATGGGCGGGTTCGATCTTTGGGAGTGGCTCAACCTCGCGATCCGCTGGCTGCATCTGACCGCCGGCATCGCCTGGATCGGCGCGTCCTTTCATTTCATTGGCCTGGACCTTCGCCTCAAAAAGCCGCGCAAGGGCGACGCCTCGGGTGAAGATTGGGCGGTGCATGGCGGCGGTTTCTACCACAGCCAGAAATATATGGTCGCCCCCGCCGAGATGCCCGAGACGCTCCACTGGTCCAAATGGGAAGCCTATTGGACGTGGATCAGCGGTTTCTCGCTGCTGGTGCTGGTCTATTATGTCGGCGCGAAGAGCTTCCTGATCGATCCCGAAAAGGTCGCGCTGAGCCCGGCGGCGGGGATCGCGATCGGGCTGGCGTCGCTGGCGTCGGGCTGGGTGATCTACGATCTGCTGTGCCGCTCGTCGCTGCGATCGAGCAACCTGGTGCTCGGCATCTGCTGGTTCCTGTGCCTGCTCTTCGCGGCCTATGCGCTCAACAGCGTCTTCACCGCGCGCGGCGCCTATCTCCATGTCGGCGCGATCATCGGCACGGTGATGGTCGGCAACGTCTTCTTCGTGATCATCCCCAATCAGAAGAAGGTGGTCGCCGATCTTGTCGCCGGGCGCACGCCCGATCCGGCACTTGGCGCGGCTGCCAAGCAGCGCTCGCTCCACAATAATTACATGACGCTGCCGGTGCTGTTCATCATGATCAGCCACCATTATCCGATGACCTATGGCGCCGAGCGGCCGTGGCTGGTGCTGGCGCTGCTCGGGCTGACCGGGGTAGCCGTGCGTCATGTCTTCAACCTGCGGCACCGCGCGCAATCGACGACCCATGCGATCGCGGTGGCGGCGCTGATGGCGCTGGTCAGCGTCACCTATGTGTCGATGGAGAAGGGCGGCGGGGTGGCGGCGCAGGCGGTGCCCTTTGCCGAGGTCCAGCCGCTGATCGCCAGACATTGCGCGGGGTGCCACAGCGCCAAGCCGACGCATCCCGGATTCCCGGTCGCGCCTCTCGGCCTCAAGCTCGACAGCTATGCGCAGGCCAAGGCGGCGGCCCCGCGGATCAAGGCGATGGCAGTCGATTCCGAGATCATGCCGCTGGGCAATGACACCGCCATGACCAAGGAGGAGCGCGCCAAGCTGGGCGCGTGGATCGCATCGGGAACGCCGCAATGATCCGCTTCCTGCTCGACGGCGAGGTGATCGAGGCGGAGGTCGAGGCGACTGACAGCGTCCTCGATCTGCTGCGCTACAAGCTGCGCCGGACGGGCACCAAGGAAGGCTGCGCCGAAGGCGATTGCGGGGCGTGCACGGTGCTGCTCGGGGACGAGAGCGGGTGGCGGGCGGTGAATTCCTGTATCCTGTTCGCGCCGATGCTCGACGGCAAGGTGCTGCGGACGGTCGAGAGCCTGGGCGGCGATCATCCGGTGCAGCGTGAGATGATCGCGCGGCACGGCTCGCAATGCGGCTTCTGCACGCCGGGGATCGTGATGTCGCTGGTCGGGCGCAGCATCGGCGCGAGCGGGACCGAAGGCGTTCCGGTCGGCGATGTGCTGGCGGGCAATCTGTGCCGCTGCACCGGCTATGGCCCGATCCTGGAAGCGGGCGAGGCGGTGGGCGTGCGGGCGCAGGAAGAGCGGTTGGAACTGCCGGCGCGGGCATGGCCCAATCCGGCGACTGCCGACGAACTGGCCGAGCTGCTGCTGGCGAACCCCGAGACGCGGATCGTCGCGGGCGCGACCGATGTCGGGCTATGGGTGACCAAGCAGCACCGCGAGCTCGGGCCGACGGTGTTCATCGGCGACATCGCCGATCTGCGCGGGATCGAGGAAGGTGACGAGGCGCTGACCCTCGGTGCGGCGGTGCGCTACTCGGAGGCGCGGTTGGCGCTGACCCGGCTGCACCCCGAGCTGGGCGAGCTGGTGCGGCGGATCGGCGGGGTGCAGGTGCGCAATGCCGGCACGATCGGCGGCAATATCGCCAATGGCTCGCCGATCGGCGACATGCCGCCGGCGCTGATCGCGTTGGGCGCGGAGCTGACGCTGCGGCACGGGCGCGCGCGGCGGACGATCCCGCTCGAAAGCTTCTTCATCGCCTATGGCAAGCAGGATCGCTTGGCCGGCGAATTCGTCGAGAGCGTGCGGATTCCGCGCCCTTCGCCCGATACGCTGGTGCGGATCTCCAAGCTCTCCAAACGCTTCGACAGCGATATCTCGACGCTGTGCGGGGCCTTCGCGATCACGATTGCCGAGGGCGTGGTGAGGGAGGCGCGGATCGCGTTCGGCGGGATGGCGGGCACGCCGCTGCGTGCCGCCGGATGCGAGGCGGCGCTGACCGGTAAGCCGTGGAACGCCGAAACCGTCGAAGCGGCGGCGCTGGCGCTCGCTACCGATTATACGCCGCTCGACGATCTGCGCGGCTCGGCCGCCTATCGCCGCACCGCCGCCGCCAATCTGTTGCGGCGCATCTGGGCGGAGCGGCAGGATGGCTGAGGTGCATAGGCCCCATCCGCATGACAGCGCCGCGCTGCACGTCGCGGGTGCCGCCACCTATGTCGATGATCTGCCCGAGCCGCCGGACCTGCTCCACCTCGCCTTCGGTCATGCGCGTGACGGCCATGCGACGCTGCTCGGCCTCGATCTGGACGCGGTGAAAGCCTGCCCCGGCGTGGTCGCGGTGTTCACCGCCGCCGATATTCCCGGCGAGAATAATGTCGGTCCGGTCCAGCATGACGACCGGCTGCTCGCGGACGGCGAGATCCTCTATCCCGGCCAGCCGCTGTTCCTCGTCGCCGCCACCAGCACGCGCGCGGCGCGGCGAGCGGCGCGGCTGGCGAAGGTCGCGGCCGAGCCGCGCCCGGCGCTGGTCACCATTGCCGATGCGCTGGCGGCGGGATCGCAGATCGAGGCCAGCCAGTTCATGGGGCGTGGCGATGCCGATGCCGCGATCCGTGCGGCACCGCGCCGGGTCACCGGCAGGTTCGAAATGGGCGGGCAGGAGCATTTCTATCTTGAGGGTCAGGCCGCGCTGGCGACGCCGGGCGAGCAGGGCCAGATCCATATCCTTTGCTCGACCCAGCACCCCAGCGAGGTCCAGCATCTCGTCGCGCACCTGCTCGGCCGCGATCATGCCGATATTACCGTCGAGATTCGCCGGATGGGCGGCGCGTTCGGCGGCAAGGAGACCCAGGCCGCGCCGTTCGCGGCGGCGTGCGCTTTGGTCACGGCGAAGACCGGACGCCCCGCCAAGTTCCGGGCCGATCGCGACGACGACATGGCCTTTACCGGCAAGCGCCACGATTTCACCGCCCATTACGATGTCGGCTGCGACGAGGAAGGCCGCATCCAGGGCATCCGCATCGAGCTCGCGTCGCGCTGCGGCGCCACCACCGATCTGTCGCCGGCGATCAACGATCGGGCGATGTTCCATGCCGACAATTGCTATTTCCTGCCGGCGGTCGAGATCGTCAGCCACCGGCTCAAGACGCATACCTGCTCGAACACCGCCTTTCGCGGGTTCGGCGGCCCGCAGGGGATGATCGTGATCGAGCGGGCGATGGACGCGATCGCCGCAGCGCTGGGCCGCGATTCGCTCGAAGTGCGCCGCGCCAATCTCTATGGGCCGGGCCGCGACGTCACGCCCTATGACATGACCGTCGAGGACAATGTCGCGCCGGAGATCATCGCCGAACTGGCCGAGCGCACCGACTATGCCGGGCGGCGGGCGGCGGTGGCGGCGTTCAACGCCTCGCACGCTGTCCGCAAGCGCGGCCTTGCGCTGACGCCGGTCAAGTTCGGGATCAGCTTCACCACCACCCATCTCAACCAGGCGGGCGCGCTGGTGCTGGTCTATGCCGATGGCTCGATCCAGCTCAACCATGGCGGCACCGAGATGGGGCAGGGGCTGCACATCAAGGTGGCGCAGGTGGTGGCGGACCTGTTCGCGGTGCCGATCGCCAAGGTGCGCGTCACCGCGACGCGGACCGACAAAGTGCCCAACACTTCGGCGACCGCGGCATCTTCGGGCGCCGATATGAACGGTATGGCGGCGTTCAACGCGGCGATGACCATCCGCGAGCGGATGGCGGCATTCGCCGTGGAGCAGTTGGGCGGCGAGGCGGAATTCACGGCCGATGGCGTGGTGGCGGGCGGGCGGACCATCCCCTTCGCCGATTTCTGCCGCATGGCGCATATGGGCCGGGTGTCGCTATCGGCGACCGGCTTCTACGCGACGCCCAAAATCCATTACGACCGCGCCAGCCATAGCGGGCGGCCGTTCCTTTACTTCGCCTATGGCGCGGCGCTGAGCGAAGTCGAGATCGACACGCTGACCGGCGAGAACCGCGTGGTCTCGGTCGATATCCTCCACGATGTCGGCCGCTCGCTGAATCCGGCGATCGATCTTGGGCAGATCGAAGGCGGCTTCATCCAGGCGATGGGCTGGCTGACCACCGAGGAACTGGTGTTCGACGACCGGGGGCGGCTGCTGACCCATGCCCCCTCGACCTACAAGATTCCCACCGCCAACGACCGGCCCGAGATGCGGATCGCGATCTGGGAAGCGGGCCGCAATCACGAGGCGACGATCCACCGCTCCAAGGCGGTGGGCGAGCCGCCGTTCATGCTGGCGATCTCGGTCTTCTCGGCGCTGACCGAGGCGGTGGCGGCAGCGGCGCCGGGCAAGGGCTTCCCCCAGCTGGATGCGCCCGCCACGCCCGAGCGCATCCTGGCGGCGGTCGAGGAACTGCGCGGGCGATGAGTTGGGCTGGTTTTGCGCGTGCCGCCCTGGCGGCGGAGCCGGTGGCTCTGGTCACCGTCCTTGCCACCGAAGGCTCGGCGCCGCGCGGGCCGGGCGCGCGGATGGTGGTAACCGCCGGCTGCCAGCACGGCACGATCGGTGGCGGTGCGCTCGAGCATCAGGCGGCGGCGCAAGCGCGCGCGATCCTTGGCCTGCCGCCGGGAAGCTGGCGGGTGCAGGATTATCCGCTTGGGCCGCTGCTCGGCCAATGCTGTGGCGGGCGGGTTCGGCTGCTGGTCGAGCGGCTGGCGGAGGTCATTGAGGAACCTGCGATCATCACTTTAGGAGGCACTATCCAACGTATCCGGCTTCCCGGCGAAGGCCGGGACCCAGCATCGGAGGTTTCCCAACTGGACCCCGGCGTTCGCCGGGGAGCCATTTCGGCAAGGGGGCCATTGCCAGTTTCAGGGAACTCGTTCGCAGAGCCTACTGAAACCGACGCCATGCCGCTGTTCCTGTTCGGCGCAGGCCATGTCGGGCAGGCGATCGCCGCGCGGGCGCAGGGCCTGCCGCTGCATCTGGCCTGGTTCGATACGCGGCCCGAAGCCGCAGAGACGCCGGGGGTGGTTCTGGCCAATGAGGATGAGATGGTCGCTTGCGCAGGCGAAGCGCCCGCCGATGCGGCGGTGGTGATTCTTACCCATGACCATGGGCTCGATTACCGCCTCACCGAAGCGGCGCTCGGCAGCCCGGCGCATTTTGTCGGGCTGATCGGTTCGCAGACCAAGCGCGCGCGATTCGTGTCGCGGCTAGACAAGGCTGGTATCGATGCGGGCCGGCTGACCTGCCCGATCGGGCTGGCCGGGATCGATGGCAAGGAGCCCGAGGTGATCGCCATCGCCACCCTCGCGCAATTGCTGACGCTGAGGCAGGCGGCATGAAGGCGTTTCGCGGCGAGATATTGAGCGTGCCGGAAGAGGGCGATGTCCGCCACTATCCGGACGGGCTGCTGTTGGTCGAAGATGGGATCGTCACGTCGTGCGGGCCCTATGCCGATCCCGGCGTCCCCGTTGAAAAGCTCGATGGGATCACCGTCCCCGGCTTCATCGATTCGCACATCCATTATCCGCAGACCGAGCGGATCGCCTCGCATGGCGAGCAATTGCTGCAATGGCTTGAGCGGCACATTTTTCCGGCGGAGCAGGCATTCGCCGACATGGATCACGCGGCGGCGATCGCGGCGTTCTTCCTCGACGAATTGCTGCGCAACGGCACGACCAGCGCGCTGGTGTTCGCGACGGTGCACACGCAATCGGTCGATGCCCTGTTCGAAGCGGCGCTGACGCGCGACATGCGGATCGTATCGGGCAAGGTGCTGATGGATCTCGGCCCGCCGGGCCTGCGCGACACGCCGGAAAGCGGCCGTGCGGACAGCGAGGCGCTGATCGCCAGATGGCGGGGCAAGGGCCGGCTCGGTTATGCGGTGACGCCGCGTTTCGCGCTGACCTCCAGCGACGAGCAGCTGGCCGAGGCGAGCGCATTGCTGGCGGCGCATCCCGATGTGCTGATGCACACGCATCTCTCCGAGAACCAGGGCGAGATCGCTGTGGTCGCCGAGCGTTTTCCCGACGCGGCCGACTATCTCGATGTCTATGACCGCTTCGGACTGGTCGGCCCGCGATCGGTGTTCGCGCATTGCGTGCATATGAGCGAGCGGGCGATGGAGCGGATGGCCGAAGCGGGGGCGGGGATTGCCTTTTGCCCGACCAGCAACCTGTTCCTCGGCTCCGGCCTGTTCGATCTGGCGCAGCGCGACCGGCACGGCGTCAAGCTCGGCATGGGGACCGATATCGGCGCGGGGACGAGTTTCTCGCTGCTCCATACGCTCGGCGAGGCGTACAAGGTCTGCCAGTTGCGCGGGGTTTCGCTCGATCCCTTCCGGGCGCTGCATCTGGCGACGGCGGGGAGCGCGCGGGTGATGGGCATCGCCGACAAGGTGGGGGCGCTGCTGCCGGGTCAGGAGGCCGACTTCGTGGTGCTCGATCCCGCCGCGACACCGCTGCTGGCACGGCGGACCAAGGGCGCGTCGATCCACGACAAGCTGTTCGCGCTGCAGGTATTGGGCGACGACCGGGCGGTGGCCGCGACCTATCTGCGCGGCAAGCTGGCATATGCGCGCTAGGCGATCGCGTCGATCCAGCCGGGTAATTCGGCGAGGCTGGTGAGCTGACGGAGACGCGGATGCTCGGGTGCGTCGGCCGCCTCGTGCGACCAGACCAGCTCGTGCGGCACGAACGCGGCCCAGGCGCCGGATGCAAGCGCGGGGAGGATATCCGAGCGCATCGAATCGCCGGCCATCAACGCGCGATCGGCCGGTACGCCGTGCGCGGCGAAGACGCGGGTGAAGGTCTCGGGCCGCTTGTCGCTGACGATCTCTATGCCTGCGAAGCGCTCGCCCAGCCCGGAGGCGGCGAGCTTGCTTTCCTGGTGGAGCAGATCGCCCTTGGTGACGAGAACCAAGGGAGCGCGCTCGGCCAGCGCTTCCAGCGTTTCTTCCACGCCCGGCAGCAGTTCGACCGGATGCGCGAGCAATTGGCGGCCCGCGGCGAGGATCTCGGGAATGGCATTGCGCGGCAGTGCGTCGCCGCAAATCTCGATCGCGGCTTCGATCATCGAGAGTGTGAAGCCCTTGGCACCATAGCCATAGGTGGGAAGGTTGCGGCTCTCGATCGCGTTGAGGCGGGTGCGGACGGCATCGCTCCCGGCAAAGGGCGCGAGCATCCGGTGCAGCGCGTCTTCGGCGGCCTCGAAATGGCGCATATTGTGCCAGAGCGTATCGTCGGCATCGAGGCAGATCAGTTGAATCGGCATGGACGCGGTCTTAGCGCGCGCGGCGGGAAGCGACAGGTCAAACCGTCGCGTTCCAGACGCTGAGCATGACCAGCAGCGGGAAACCCGCCAGCACGATGGTCAGGAAGTTCCTGAGCATGGTGGTTCTCCGAAAAGGGGTGGGGCGACGCCGAGTAAACGCCGCCCCACCCGGGGATACTGAGCGAGGGGCTCAGAAGCGGTAGCCGATGCCGACCAGCGCCTGGTGACGCGACACGTCGTTGCCGTAGTCGGTGTAGCGATATTCGGCCTTGGCGTAGATCTTGTCGGTGATCATGTGCTCGATGCCCGCGCCGATGCGCCAGCCGTCTTCGTTGCTGCGCACGTTGGTCACGGTGTTGCCCGTCGTGCCGCCGATCACGGCGCGGACATTGTACTGGCTGTTGGCGTAGCCGCCCTTCGCATAGAGGAAGGTCTTGTCGCCGATCTTGGCGCCGGCGCGCAGCGAGACGCCCAGGTCGCGGCCGGTGGTGATGCGGTAGCTGCTGGTGCCGGCCGCATAGCGGTTATCGCCCGAGGCGAGGAAACCGGCATCGGCTTCCAGACCGACGCGGAAGGTGTTGCCGAGCGCGATGTCGTAGCCGATCGCGCCGCCGAGGCGGACGCCGTCGAGCGTGTTCGGGGTCGCCGCGACGCCGTCATCGGCGTTGGTCGAATCATAGCCGGCATTCACTTCGACGCGGGGGCCGGTGAAGTCCTGGGCGCTCGCCTGCTGGGCGAACGAAAGCGCCGAGACGCCGGCGAGGAGGAAAAGAACGGTACGCATAATTGGCATTCCCTGAATTGTCCGGTCGATGCCGGGGTGTGTGAGCGGCCGGAAGCGACCGTCTGGGGCTCGGTTAGGCGGCGGATTCGCGGGCGGCACGCGCCCCGCGACCGGCGCGACGAAGCTGCGGCGAGACCGTTTCGGCGCCGCGACGAAGCGACGAAAACGCGGTGCGATCAGGGGTTCGCGAGAGCGGAAAACGAAACGGCCACCCGGACGGGTCGTCCGGGTGGCCGCTATGTGGGCGCCGTCTTCTAGGGGGCGACGGGCGCTCGTGCGCCGCCAAGGCCGGGGGATGGCTCGGCGGCGTGCGAACCCTATGCGCGCATTTGCGGAGAGTGTCCCCAGCACTGCGACTAGGGTGCGACGAAGCTGCGGTTTACAGCTTCAGCCGGTGGCGGACCTCGCTCCAGTGGCGCGGGCCGACGCGGACGACCGCGCCCGACTTCATCTCCAGCGCCATGTGCCGCCCGATCGCGCTGACGCGCTGGACCGATGCGGGGCGGACGAAGGCCGAGCGATGGACACGGATCATGTGCCGGGGATCGAGCCCGTCCTCCAGCGCCGACATGGTCACCCGGATCATGTGGCTGCGCTCGGGCGTGTGGAGCAGGGCGTAATCCTTGGCCGCCTCGATCCACTCGATCGTGTCGACCGGCACGCGGATCTGCCCGCGCGTGGTGGGGATCCAGAATTCCTCATGATAGTCGCCGCGCAGCGCCGGGGTTTCGCCCTCGTCGTCCTCATCTTCGAAATCCGCCCGATCGGCGCGGGCGAGGACTGTCGGCGCCTCGGCAAAGGCATTCAGCCGGCGCAACACCGACCGGATGCGCGCGAGCAATTCGCGCGGCTCGAACGGCTTCATGACGTAATCGTCGGCGCCGAGTTCGAGGCCGACGACGCGGTCGATGACGTCGCGGCGCGCGGTCAGCATGACGATACCGAGACTTTCGTATCTGGCACGCAGCCGCCGGGCGATGCTGAAGCCATCCTCTTCGGGCATGGTCACATCGAGGACGACCAGCGCGGGCACGCGGCGCAGCAGCAGCGTATCGAGCTCTGCGCCGCCGCCAGCCTCGCCGACTTCGACGCCCTGCTCGCGCAGATAGGCGGCGATCGGCTCGCGCAGATCCTCCTCGTCATCGACCATGATGATATAGGGGGCGGGGGCGGTCTGATCGGGAGCGGTGGTCATGCGAGGTCCATCTGCTGAAGAAAGTGATGCACGGCATCGGGCATGAAGGGCTTTTCGAGCACCGGGCGATCGACGGCCTCAAGGAAGCGCGCCGCGGCGGTGCCGAGCGTGTCGCCGGTGGCGAAGGCCATGCGGCTTTCGAGATCGGGACGCTCGGCCTTGAGCCAGGCGTGGAGTTGCGGGCCATCGATGCCGGGCATGCGCAGGTCGCTGACGATCAGATCATAGTCGCCCTTGGCCAGCCGCTTCCGGGCCTCGGCGCCGCCGACCGCGATATCGCAGGCGAAACCTTCGATCGACAGGAAGTCGGCGAGCGATTCGGCGATTTCCCGCTCGTCGTCGATCACCAGCGCGCGGCGCAGCGGCGCTTCCATTCGCGCCGGGGCAGCCTCGGCCAGCTCGGGTGCGCCCTGCGCGGGGTCGACCGGAAGGGTCAGGCGGAAATGCGCGCCCCGCTTGGCGGGCAGCAGTTCGAGCTTGCCGCCATGCGCCTCGGCCAGCCCCTGCGAGAAGCTGAGGCCGACACCGGTGCCCTCGCCCTGCGGTTTGGTGGTGTAGAAGGGTTCGAAGATGCGGCGGCGCATATCGTCGGGAATGCCTGGGCCATTGTCGATCACCTCGAGGATCACCGTGCCGGCGGTCTCGCCCTCGGCGGTGCGCAGGATCAGCCTGCGGTCGGGCGGGGCGGTGTCGCCCATCGCCTGTTGGGCGTTGACCAGCAGGTTGATGATGATCTGGTGGAGCTGATCCGAATCCGCCGAGATGGTCGGCAGCGCCGCGGCCAGCTCGCGCGTCGCGGCGATGCCGTCGGTGCGTAGCCCATATTCGGCCAGGTCGTAGGCCGCCATCGCCACCGCGTTGAGATCGACCGGCTCGCGCTCGGGGCGCTTCTGGCGGGCCATCGCCAGGAAGGTCTGGACGATGCGCGCGCAGCGATCGGCGGCCTTGCGGATCTTCTGGGCGCGTTCGGCAAGCTCGCCGCCCTGCGACTGGCGCTCCATCATCACCGCCTGGGCGACGACGATCGACAGCGGATTGTTGAGCTCATGGCTGACCCCGGCGAGCAGCGATCCGAGCGCGGAGAGCTTCTCGGTCTGGTAGAGCGTCTCGCGCGAGCGGGCCAAAGCGGCCTCGGCGCGCTTGCGCTCGGTCAGGTCGAGCGTGAAGCCGCCGGTGCGGGCGACGCCGGCGCCGGTGATCGGGAAGACCATCGAGAGGACGTGCCCGTCATTGCCGAGGATCTCGCCGATCTCGATTTCGGCGCTGGCGACTTCGCCTTGCAGCGCCAGCGCTTCGAGGCGCTTGACCTCGGCGGTGATGCGCGGCGGGAACACCTCGTCGGCGTCGGCGCCCTGAACTTCCTCGCGGGCGCGGCCGACGCCGCGCGCGAACTCGGGATTGACGCGGACATAGCGGCCATCGGCGTCCTTGAGGTGCATCGCCACGGGCGCGTTCTCCAGGAACGCGGATAGCTGCGCCTCGCTTTCGGCCAGCCGCTCTTCCGAATGGGCGCGTTCGAGCACGGCGAGCGTGCGGTCGGCAAGATCGCGGACAAGATCGACTTCGCCGTCGCTCCAGCGGCGCGGGCTGCTCTGCTGGACCGACAGCACGCCGACGATCTCCCCGCCGCGCATCATCGGCAGCGTCAGCACCGCATGGATGTTGAGACTGTCGAACAGCGGCTTGTTGCTCGCGTCGAAGCGCGGATCGGTGGCGGTGTCGTCGACGCGCACCGGCAGGCCGCTCGAATGCGCCGCCGCCAGCTTGTCGCCGAGCACGCTCAGCGGATAGCGCTCATGCGTCGCGTTGAGCACGCCCTCGGTCCATTCCTGGAGCACGCGCAATTCCTGGCCCTGATGGCTGGTCTCGGCGAAATTGGTGCGCATGACGCCGAGATGCTCGCCCAGCGCCGCCAGCGTCTCGCCAAGGATCTCGCGAGCGTTGGTACGGTCGCGGATGCGGTCGTTCCACGCGATCAGGAACGCCTGGTTGCGCTCGCGCTCCTGCAACGTGGCCTCGGCATGGGCGCGTTCGAGCACGACCCAGGCGCGCTCGGCAATGTCGCGCATCAGCTGCAATTCGCTCGGCCGCCACTGCCGCGGATTCCTGTCATGAACCGAGAGGATCGAGCGCATCTGCCCGTCCCGCACCAGCGGCACGCTGATGAAGGCGCGGATGCTGGTGTCGCGGTAGCGCCTGGCGGCGGCCGCGTCGACGCGGGGATCGTCGATCACATCGTCATAGCAGACGAGATCGCCGCTCACCCATTCCTTGTCGACCGACGCGCTGATGCTGCCAAGCGTGATCCTGGCGCCGAGATTGCTGGAGACGCCGTCGCGCCATTCGCCCTCGACGGTGAAGACGCGGCCTTCGGCGTCGCTTTCCGAATAGGTGGCGCGGGCGATGCCTAGATGGGCACCGAGCCGTTCGAGCGTGGTGGCGATGATCGCCTGCGGGCTGGTCTCGCGGCGGACCTTGTCGCTCCACGCGATCAGGAACGCCTGATTGCGCTCGCGTTCCTGCAATGCGGTCTGGACGCGGGCGCGCTCGAGCGCGACCCAGGTACGCTCGGCGATGTCGCGCATCAGCTGGATTTCGCCGTCTCGCCAGCCGCGCGGCGCGCTCTGCTGGATCGACAGCGCCGAGCGCATCTGTCCGCCCTGCACCAGCGGCACCGAGATGAATGCGCTGATCTGCGCGCCGAGATAGCGCTCGCTCGCGGCCGTTTCCAGGCGCGGATCGTGCGCGACATCGTCGTAGCGAATGACTTCGCCGATGGTCCATTCGCGGTCGACCGCCGCGCCGACATTCTCGAGGAAGAAGCTGTTGCCGCGGATCGAGGAGACCGATGCGTCCCGCCATTCGCCGGTGACGGTGAAGCGCCGGCCGGTGGTGTCGCATTCGGCATAGGTGGTGCGGGTGGCGCCGAGATGGTTGCCGAGCCATTCGAGCGTGGTGCCCATGATCGCATCGGGGCAGGTTGCGCCGCGCACCCGGTCACTCCAGTCGATCAGGAACGCCTGATGCCGCTCGCGCTCGGCCAGCTCGGCCTGGGCACGGGCGCGCTCAAGGCTGACCCAGGTGCGCTCGGCGATATCGCGGAGCAGCTGGATTTCGCTATCGCGCCAGTGCCGCGCCGCATTGTGCTGGACCGACAATGCCGAGCGGACACGGCCATTTTCGATCAGCGGCACGCTGACGAACGCCTGGATCTGCGCGCCGAGATAGGCGGGGACGTAATCGGGCTCGACGCGCGGATCGCTGACGACATCGTCGTAGCGGACGATCGCGCCGGCCAGCCATTCGCGCTCGACCGTCTCGCCGACATCGTCGAGCGAGAATTGGGTGTTGGTGATGCTGTTGACCTGCTCATCGCGCCATTCGCCGAGGATCGAGAAGATCCGCCCGCTCGCATCACTCTCCGAATAAGTGGCGCGGGTGATGCCAAGATGGCGCCCGAGCCATTCGAGCGTCACCGCCATGATCGCCTGCGGGCTGGTTTCGCCGCGCACCCGGTCGCCCCAGTCGATGACGAACGCCTGGTGGCGCTCGCGCTCCTGTAGCTGGGCCTCGGCGCGGGCGCGGGCAAGCGCGGCCCAGACCCGCTCGGCCAGTTCCTCGGCCAGTTCGATCTCGTCCGCGCTCCAGTGGCGGCTATCGGTATCGAGGACCGCCAGCATCGCCACCGGCTTGCCTTCCTTGACGATCGGCACGTTGATGCTCGAGCGCACGCCCATGAGATTGGCGGCGCGTTGCACGGGATCGTCGCCGGCGCGGCCGAGCATGCGATTGTCGGCGACGACGCGGCTTTCGCTCCACGAATAGCGCTCGGCGAGGCTGGTGAACGCCTGGATCAGGCTGAAGCGCGCTGAGGGGTTGGACTGCTCGACCCCGTCGGCGGCGTGGAACGCCTCCAGCGTCTCGGGATCGCCGCCGACCGTCTCGCCGTAGAGGAAATGCGGGATTTGCATGTGCTCGGCGAGCAGTTTGGCGAGGACGGTGAGGATCGCGGCGGGCTCGGTCAGGTCGCGCGACTGATCGTGAAAGGCGCGCAGCACCGCCTGGCGGCGGTCGTGCGCGTGGCGGTCGCTCAGATCGATCTGGACGCCGCACCAACGCGCGATCGCGCCATGATCGTCGCGGATCGGCACCGCCTTGCTGAGATAGGGCTTGTAGACCCCGTCGCGCCCGCGCATGCGCAGATGCACCGCCGCCATCTCGCCCTCTGCGCGCATCCGGTCCCACAGCGCGATGGCGACCGGCAGATCTTCGGGATGGACGACGCCGCGGGGATCGCCGCGCTCGGCCGAGGTGCCGTCGAACATGTCGTGCCATTGCTGATTCGCCCAGATCAGCCGGCCATTGTCGCCGCCGACCCAGCACAGGCCCTGGATGTTCTCGGCGAGATGACGGAACTGCTCCTCGCTCTCGCGCGGCGTCAGCGCGTCGAGCGACTCTAGTCCGGCAAATGGCTCGCGCGCCCGGTCCCGCATCCGATGGATCCCCTCGCCGCCATTCGTAGCGAAAAGTCGTTACGCTGCTAAGGGGCGGTTTGTCGGCCCGGTCGCGGCACCCCGCACGTTCGTCGCAGTTTCGTCGCATCCGTCGCAAGGCGTGACGCGTGCCCGCGCGAATGCCGCATCCCCTGGTCATGCGCAGCGCAACCGCCGGGTCCGGCACGATTACCGCCGGCACGGGCGAGAAACAGCATGATCTGGCCGTCGGCTGCTTCGCGTCGATATGCCGCGACCGGCTGGCCGACGAATTGCTCGAATTCTCGCGGGTGTGCCCGAAGGTCGATATCGGCGTGCACGAAATGGGGCGCGGCGCTCTGCTCGCGTCGCTGCGACGGGGCGATCTGTCGCTGGCGGTGCTGCCGGGCGGCGACGAGCCGGGCACGCGTTCGCAGGAGGTGTGGCACGATCGGGTGATGGTCGCGGTGCCGCACGGCCACAGGCTCGCCGCCGCCAAGGCCGCGGTGCTTCCGTCCGATCTGCGCGATCAGCCCGTCCTCGTCTCGCGCCAGCAATATGGCAGCGACATGCACCGCTTCCTCGCGGGGATGATCCTGCCCGCCGGCGCGGCGCTCGACGCCACCATCGTCGATGTCGGGCCGGCGCGGCTGGTCGATCGGGTCGCGGCGGGCGCGGGGGTGACGCTGATCTGCGAGAGCCATGTCGCGCATCTCGCCGCCGATGTGACCGTGCTGCCCGTCTTCGCCAATGGCGCGCGCTTCCCGGTGCGCGCCTATTGGACCGATGCCGAGCCCGAATGGCCGCTTTCGGCGCTGATCGGCAGTTTGACGCACCGCTAACCTCTGGCGCTTGGCTTCGGTTCGGGGCAACAGGGGCACCATGCAGACCGAAAGCAAGGCCCCCCTTATCGTTGGGCTGGGCGGCACCGTCGCCGTCGCCAGCTCGTCCGAGCGGATCACCCGCAAGATCCTCGAGGCGTGCGAGGAGCGCGGCGCGCGCACCCGGCTGTTCGCGGGACCCGAGCTCGATTTCCCGACCTATGGCACCAGCGACGAGCGCTGCGACAATGCCCGTGAACTCGTCGCGGCGCTGCGCGAGGCGGGCGGGGTGGTGATCGTCTCGCCGGGCTATCACGGCACGATCTCGGGGATGCTCAAGAACGCGCTCGATTATGTGCAGGACATGGCCAAGGACGAACGGCCCTATTTCGACGGCCGCGCGGTGGGCCTGGCGGCGGTGGCGGCCGGCTGGCAGGCGACGGGCAGCACGCTGGCGACGCTCAGGGCCATCGCCCATGCCCTGCGCGGCTGGCCGACGCCGCTGGGCGTGACCATCAATTCGCTCAAGCCGGTCTTTGATATGGAGGGTCATTTCGCCGATGCGGCGGTTCGCGGACAGGTTGCGGCGATGGCGGACCAGCTGATGGAGTTCGCCAATATGCGCGCGCTGGCGCGGGAGCATGCCGGCAAATGAGGCTGCGCTCGCTGCTGTTCGTACCCGGTGACCGGCCGGAGCGCTTCGCCAAGGCCGAGGCGAGCGGCGCGGACGCGCTGATCCTCGATCTGGAGGATTCGGTGAGCCCGGAGAAGAAGCCCGAGGCACGCGCGGCGGTGGCGGCATGGCTGGCGGGCGCGCAGGGCACGACCTGCCTGGTGCGGGTAAACCCGATCGACAGCGAGCATGTCCGCGCCGATCTCGACGCGGCAAAGGGCGCGGACGGGATCGTGCTGCCCAAGGCCGAGGGCGCGGCTTCGGTCAGGGCGCTGCTGGCGATGGGCGATTGCCCGCCGGTCCTGCCGATCGCCACCGAGACGGCGGCGGCGGTGTTCCAGCTCGGCAGCTATCGCGAGGTCGCGGCGCATCTGCTCGGGCTGACCTGGGGTGCCGAAGACCTGCCCGCGGCGATCGGCGCGGTATCGTCGCGCGAGGCCGATGGCGGCTATACACCGCCTTATCAGATGGTCCGGGCGCTGACCCTGTTCGGGGCGCATGCCGCGGGGGTGGCGCCGATCGAGACGGTCTATCCGGACATCGCCGATGCCGAGGGCCTCGCCGCCTATGTCGCGCGCGGCCGCCGCGACGGATTCACCGGCATGATGGCGATCCACCCGGCGCAGGTGGCGGCGATCAACGCCGGGTTTTCGCCGAGCGAGGCGGAGATCGAGCATGCCCGCGCGATCGTCCAGGCCTTTGCCGACAATCCCGGTGCGGGGGCGCTCAAGCTGGGCGGCAAGATGATCGATCGGCCGCATCTGAAGCAGGCCGAGGCGCTGTTGGCGCGGGCACCTTGCGGATAACTGTTCTACCGCGTTGCAGCGTTCCGCGAATCTGCTAGGTACCCCGCCCCAATGGCACGTATCGAAACGCCCAAGCGGATCCGGGGTACCCAGGACATATTCGGCGAGGAGCAGCGGCGGTTCGCCGCGGTCCTCGACGCATTCGATCGCGTGCGCCGTCTGTACTGTTTCCAGCGCGTCGAAATCCCGGTGTTCGAGGCGACCGGCGTGTTCGCGCGCTCGATGGGCGAGACCAGCGATGTCGTCTCGAAGGAGATGTACACCTTCGAGGACAAGGGCGGCGACCTGATCACGCTCAGGCCCGAATTCACCGCCGGCATCTGCCGCGCGTTCATCACCGAGGGCTGGCAGCAGCACGCGCCGATGAAGCTGGTCACTTCGGGGCCGGTGTTCCGCTACGAGCGGCCGCAAAAGGGGCGTTTCCGCCAGTTCCACCAATTGGACGCCGAGATCATCGGCGCGGCCGAGCCGGCGGCGGACGTCGAATTGCTGGTGCTGGCCGATCAACTGCTGCGCGAGCTGGGGATTGCGGACGGGGTGACGCTGCAGCTCAACACGCTCGGCGATGCCGAGACGCGCGATGCGTGGCGGGCGGCGCTGGTGGCGCATTTCGAGCAGCATCGCGGCGAACTGTCCGAGGACAGCGTGACGCGGCTCGACAAGAACCCGCTGCGGATCCTCGATTCGAAGGATCCGCGCGACCGCCCGATCGCCGACAGCGCGCCGGGGATCGACAAGTTTTTGACCGAAGAGGCGGCGGCCTTCTTCAAGGCGGTGACTGACGGGCTCGACGCGGCGGGGGTCAAGTGGACGCGAAACGACCGGCTGGTGCGCGGACTCGATTACTACCGCCACACCGCGTTCGAGTTTGTCACCGACCGGCTCGGCGCGCAGGGAACGGTGCTCGCCGGCGGGCGCTATGACGGGCTGATCGGCAATCTGGGCGGGCCGGAGACGGCTGGCGTGGGTTGGGCGGCTGGGGTTGAGCGGCTGGCGATGTTGATTGCGGAGCCTTCTGTCGAGGCAATGCAGGTCGCCGTGGTCGTGGAGGCGGTTGGTCACGAGAATGCGGCAACGGCGCTGCTCGCCGATATTCGCCGCGCCGGGGTGCGTGCCGAATTGTTCGCCGCGGGCAGCCCCAAGAAGCGATACGAGCGCGCGTTGAAGGCGGGCCCGGCGATGACGGTGTCGTTCCAGGAGCAAACCGTCAGCCCGCGCGTGCTGCGCGCCAATGAGGTCGATGCGGAGCTGGTGACGGGGTTGATCAAATGAACATCCCCCCCGATCGCATCGCCGCCATCGAAGCGCGCCGCGACGAGTTGCAGGCGCAGATGGCGACCGGCGACCTGCCCGGCGACAAGTTCGTCGCGGTCTCCAAGGAATATGCCGAGCTGGAGCCGGTCGCCAAGGCGGCGGGCGAGGTGCGGCGGCTGCGCGCCGAGGCGGAATCGCTGCAGGCGATGACGCAGGACGGCGATGACGAACTGCGCCAGATGGCGTCCGAGGAGCTGCACGAGAATGCGCTCGCGCTCGAACAGGCCGAGCGGGCGCTGGCGCTGTCGCTGCTGCCGCGCGATGCCGCTGACGAGCGCGCGGCGATGCTCGAAATCCGCGCCGGCACCGGTGGCGACGAGGCGGCGTTGTTCGCGGGCGACCTGTTCCGCATGTACCAGAAATATGCCGAATCTCAGGGGTGGAAGGTCGAGCTGATCTCGTCCTCGGCATCGGACGCCGGCGGGTTCAAGGAAGCCATCGCCTCGGTCGCCGGCAAGGGCGTGTTCGCCAAGCTGAAGTTCGAGAGCGGGGTCCACCGTGTCCAGCGCGTGCCGGCGACCGAGACCCAGGGGCGCATCCATACCTCGGCGGCGACGGTGGCGGTGCTGCCCGAAGCCGAGGAGGTCGATGTCAGGATCGAGGACAAGGACCTGCGCATCGATATCTATCGCGCGTCGGGCCCGGGCGGGCAGGGGGTCAACACCACCGACTCCGCCGTGCGCATCACCCATTTGCCGACCGGGCTGGTGGTGATCCAGCAGGACGAGCGATCGCAGCACAAGAACCGCGCCAAGGCGATGCAGGTGCTGCGCACGCGGCTGTACGAACAGGAGCGCGAGCGGCTGCACAATGAGCGGGCTGGCGCGCGATCGTCGATGGTGGGATCGGGCGACCGTTCGGAGCGCATCCGCACCTATAATTTCCCGCAGGGGCGTGTGACCGACCACCGCATCAACCTGACGCTGCACCGCCTGCCCGAGATCGTGGCGGGGGAGATGGACGAGCTGATCGGCGCGCTGGTGGCGCAGGACGAGGCCGACCGGCTGGCGCAGCTGGATTCATGATCCGCGCGGCGCTCGCTGCCGCGACCCAGCGTCTTGCCGAAATCAGCGATACCCCTCGTCTCGATGCCGAGCTGCTGATGGCGCACGCGCTGGGAGTGGCGCGCGACGATCTGCTGATGCGGCATATCGAGGCGTCGGCGCCTGACGGGTTCGAGGCTCTGGTCGCGCGGCGGCTGGCGCACGAGCCGGTGGCCTATATCACCGGCAGCCGCGGCTTCTGGTCGATCGATCTCGCGGTGGGGCCGGGGGTGCTGATCCCGCGGCCCGACAGCGAGGCGCTGATCGAAGCGGCGATTGCGCATTTCGGTGCGGGCGCGCCGGCGGCGGTGCTCGATCTCGGCACGGGGCCGGGAACGCTGCTGCTCGCGGCGCTCGACCATTGGCCGGAGGCGCGAGGGCTGGGAGTGGACCGGTCCGCGGTGGCGCTCGGCTATGCGCGGGACAATGCCGCGCGGCTGGGCATGGCGGATCGCGTGGCGTGGCGGCTCGGCGACTGGGCCGGGGGTATCGAGGAGCGGTTCGACCTTATCCTCTGCAATCCGCCCTATATCGGCACCGAGGAGGCGATCGGCGAGGATGTGCGGCGCTTCGAACCGGCGTCGGCACTGTTCGCCGGTGCGGACGGGCTCGACGATTATCGCCGCGTCATTCCCCAGCTTCGCGGCCTGCTCGCGCCGGGCGGGTGCGCGGTGCTGGAGATCGGCTGGACCCAGGCCGGGGCGGTATCGCGACTTGCCCTGGACCAGGGTTTTTCGCTGCGGGTGCGAAACGACCTTGGCGGGCGTCCCAGAGCGGTGCTGCTGACTTGAATCTCCCTGTGTACAACCCATATTTGTGCTTGGAGTTTGGTGTTGCGCCCGCTAAGACAGCGACGGGGCAGGGTAGCTTTCGCAAACAAAGCCACTGAACGAATGGGCGGCGACGCTCAGCTCCACTCCATAGTCATGCGAGCTGCTGCAGTCCGGCAGCCGTGACACGCGGATGCGCCGGGCGAGGCGCCTTCGCACAGGTAAACTGCATCCGGGACCCGAAATTGGACCGACGGACAGCTTGGTAAGACAGGACAGACAGACCTTGATGAACAATCGTCAGGCTAATAACGGCCGCCGTCGCGGCCGTGGCGGTCAGCAGCGCACCGGTGGCAATTCCGGCCAGCGCGACAATGGTAACCGCATTGACAATCGCGCCCGCGGCAACGCCGCGCAGCTGCTCGAGAAATACAAGAATCTCGCAGCCGACGCCCAGCGGCAGGGCGACCGCGTCAACGCCGAATATTATCTCCAGTTCGCCGATCATTATTTCCGCGTGCTGAGCGAGAGCCGTTCACGCTTCGAAGAGCAGAATCCCCAGGCCCGCCGTCCGCAGGAAGCGAACGACGACCAGGACGACGACTTCGATTACGAGGCCGATGGCAACCGCGGCGGCGAGGAGCGCCAGCAGCGCGACTATCGTGAGCCCCGCGAAGCCCGTGGCGATCGCGAAGATCGCGGCAATCGCGACGATCGTGGCAACCGCGACGCTGGCCGCGAAGAGCGTGGTGCCCGCGACGACCGCGAGCCGCGCCGCAACGGTCGCGCCAATGGCTATGCCAATGGTCATGGCAGCGAAGGCGAGCCGGGCACGCAGGAAAGCCTTGGCGAGGAGCGCGCCGAGCGTCAGGAGCGTCCCGAACGTCAGGAACGTGCCGAGCGTCCGCGCCGCGCCGCCCGTCCGCGCCGCGAGGAAGCCGCCGAGGGTGATCATGGCATCGACGCCGCGGTGCTGCCGCCGGCATTCGGCGCCGACCTGTCGGCCGAGCCGCAGGCCGAAGCGCCCGAGAAGAAGCCCCGCCGCCGCCGCGCCCGCAGCGACGACAGTGAAGCTCCGATCGCCTGATAGCTCGCGAAGGGCCTAGCCCTTCCATATCAACCTGCTAGCATCCTCCCTGACCACAGTCGGGAGGATGCTATGCGTTTGGCCGCACTCGTTCTGGCGGGCTTGTCCGCGACACTCCCCCTTGCCGCGCAGGCGCAGACCGCCGCCGCTGCCGACCCTGACGCCACCGCGCAGGGCGATGTCGCCGTCACCATCTACAACAACGATCTGGCGCTGGTGCAGGACAAGCGCACGCTGACGCTGCCCAATGGCCGCACCCGCCAGGAATTCCCCGATGTCTCGGCGGGCATCCGCCCGGAGACGGTGACGCTGAGCGGCGCCGGCATCAATATCGTCGAGCAGAATTTCGACTTCGACCTGCTGACGCCCGACAAATTGATGAGCAAGGCGGTGGGCCGCAACGTCACGCTGATCGGCAAGGATGGCCAGCCGCGCGAGACCGCCAGGGTGCTCGCCAACAATGGCGGGACGATCCTCCAGGTCGGCGACCGTATCGAGATCCTCGACCGGATGAACGCGCGTGTCGTCTTCTCCTCGCTGCCGCCGAACCTGCGCGCGCGGCCGACCTTGTCGGTGACGCTCGACAGCGCCAGCGCCGGGGCGCGGCCGGTGACGCTCAACTATCTGTCGCGCGGGCTCGGCTGGAAGGCCGATTATGTCGCCTTGTTCGACGAGGCCGCCGGCAAGATCGACGTGCAGGGCTGGATCACGCTGACCAACAACAGCGGCACCACCTTCAGCAAGGCGAGCACCCTGCTGGTCGCCGGTGCGGTCGGCGGCAATGACAATGGCCGGCCGCGTTACTACCGCCCGCCGCCCCCGCCGCCGGGCAATGCCGCCGGGACCGAGAGCGCCAGCCGCGAGCGGCTCGGCGACTTCTATGTCTATCCGCTGGCCGAGCGGACGACGATCGCCAACGCCCAGCAGAAGCAGGTGAGCTTCCTCGACGTCAGCGGCGCTCCCGCCAACAAGGCCTATTTCTATCGCAACAACTGGCTGGGCCGCAGCGACGAGGCGCAGAGCGTGGACACCGTGCTGCGCTTCTCGTCGTCGCGCGAGGGTGGCCTCGGCGATGCGCTGCCGGCGGGCACGGTGCGCGTCTATATGCGCGATGCGCGCGGGCAGCCGCAGTTCATCGGCGAGAGCAATATCGATCACACCCCGATGGGATCGCGCCTCGCGCTCAAGACCGGCGAGGCGTTCGACGTGAAGGTGCAGCCGACCGTCGAGAAGCGCGAGAAGCTGGGCGACAGCAAATGGCGCACGACGATGCGCTACCGGCTGACCAACGCCCGCGACGCGGCGGTGACGGTCGAGCTGGCCCAGGCCGGGCTCGACAGCTGGTGGAAGGATACCCGCATCGAGAGCGAATCCCAACCAAGCGACCGCAGCGATGCCGATCAGGCGCTGTGGAAAGTCGCGGTGCCGGCGAATGGCGAGACGATCGTCACCGCCGTCTTCATCACGCGCTACTAAGGCGGATGCGCGTGCTCCGCGCATTGCTGGTGCTGGCCGCGGCATGGCTTGCGGCCGACGCGGCGTGCGCGCAGACGGTGACCTCGGAAAAGCCCGACAGCGTCTCGGTCTCGATCTACCGCGCGACCGATCGCGGCGCCGACGATCCGATCGAGCTGCAATGGCTCGGCGGCTATGCGCTGATCACCGAGACGCGGACCGTGACCATCCCGCAGGGCCGCGCCGTGATCCGCTTCGAAGGCGTGGCGGGACGCATCCTGCCCGAAAGCGTGATCGTCACCGGGCTGCCCGAAGGGGTGCGCGAGAAGAATATGGACGCCGATCTGCTGTCCGAAGCCAGCCTGTATGCGCGCAGCCTCAACCGGCCGGTGACGATCCGCCGGACCGTGGACGGCAAGCAGATCGAGGAGCGGGCGATCATCCGCTCCGGCGCGGACGGCGCGGCGATCTTCGAAACCGCGCAGGGTTTCTTCGCGGCGGATTGCCGCCGGCCCGAGGAGATCGTCTATGATCGCGTGCCGGCGGGCCTGTCCGCCAAGCCGACGCTGTCGGTCGAGACCGAGAGCCCGCGTTCGGGGCGGGTGCGGCTGACGCTGTCCTATCTCGCCTGGGGCTATGACTGGCAGGCCAATTACGTCGCGACGATGCACCCCGGCGGCAAGACCGCCGATCTGTTCGCCTGGGTGACGCTCGCCAATGGCGACGTGACGAGCTTCGACAATGCCGAGGCGATGGTGATCGCCGGGCGGCCCAATCGCGAGGATTATGACGAGCCGGAAGCGCCCGAGGCGGAACCGCTGAGCTTTCGGTGCCTGGCGCTGCCGGCGCCAGAAATCTCGGTAACCGTACTACCCGCGCCCGAGCTTGAGGCGAGGGGCATCAATACGGTCGCCGAAGCTTTGCAGCGGGTCTCCGCCGATGGGATTGGTGACATCATCGTCACCGGATCGCTGGTGCGGCAGGAAAATCTCGGTGATTTCAAGCTCTACCGGATTCCACACAACACGACGGTCGCGTCGCTGAGCCAGAAGCAGGTGGCGTTGCTCGATCAGCCTTCGGTTCCGGTCGAGGTGGTCTATCGCAGCCGCGTCTATGATGACGAGTTGCGGGACGAGGATCGGCCGGTCGAGCTGGTGCTGCGCGCGCAGAACAGGAAGGAGAAGGGGCTCGGGCTGCCGCTGCCCCAGGGGTCGGTCGCGGTATTCGAGCCGCAGGGCGGGCAGCGGCTGCTGATCGGCGAGGGCGCGATCACCGACAAGGCGATCGGCGAGGAAGTCGAGGTCGAGATGAGCGCGGCGACTCAGGTCGGCGCGACGATCGAGGCGGGCGAGAGCGGACGCGGCTGGGAAGAGCATCTGCTCCAGGTGTCGAACGCCAATCCCTATCCGGTGCGCTACGAGGCCGAGCTGGAGGTCAGCGATTCCTACAGGCTGGGCAAGGCATCGGCGCGGCTGATCCGGCGCAAGAGCCGCGACGTCTGGATCGTCGAAGTGCCCGCCAACGGCACCGCGCAGCTGCGCTATCGGCTGAAGCATGTCGATTAGCCCGTGCAATCGCGTGCGTTTCGTGGG